>CAXUMX010000043.1:0-27955 GCA_964252395.1 uncultured Acidobacteriaceae bacterium
GCGGCCGAGTGCTCCCCAATGCCGCCAGTGAACACGATCGCATCCAGGCCACCCAGCACTGCGGCGTAACTCGCAACTGTTTTAGCGATGGCACGGCAGAAGATGGCGGTCGCAAGTGCGGCGTTGCCATCCCCGTTGTCGGCAGCATGTGAAAGATCCCGCCAATCCGCTGTGCCTGGCGAGTCGGCTGTGCTCGAGAGTGCGAGCAAGCCTGCCTCATGGTTGAGCAGCTTCTCCAGCCCGTCCGTGTTCAGCTGGCCGCCGCGTGCCATGAAGAGAACAACGCCCGGGTCCAGATCGCCCGTGCGGGTGCCCATCGGGATGCCTCCCGTAGGTGTCAGGCCCATGGAAGTGTCCACCGACTTACCCTGCGCGATAGCGCACAGGCTGGCGCCGTTCCCTAGGTGCGCGACTACCAACCGCTGCGGCACCGCAGGTTGGAGCGCAGCCACAATCGACTCATACGAGAGGCCGTGGAACCCGTACCGCTGCACACCCTGCGCGCGGAACTGTGGAGGTATGGCATAGGTGTACGCCTCCGGCGGCATGGTGCGGTGGAACGCGGTGTCGAAGCAGGCGAACTGCGGTGTCGTCGGGTAGAGTTGGGTGACAGTCTCGATCAGCGACAGAGCGGGCGGAATATGCAAGGGCGCGTAGTGCACGGAGGCGCGCAGGGTGGCCAGGACCTCTGCTGTCAGTGGACAGTGCTCGCGCAGGTTCGGACCGCCGTGCACGATCCGATGACCGACAGCCGCCGGCGCCTCGCCGGCGAGTTGCTGCAGTTTCTGTGCCGCGTCGGTCAATGCCTGGGGCTGCGATGCGTGCTCTACATCTTCACGGTGCACCGTCGCGCCGCTTGCGTCGGCCAGGGTGAGCCTCCCGCCGGACTTTCCGATGCGGTCTGCCGCGCCCTTGAACAGTAAGCTTGGAGGGCCGCCAGGACCGCCGGCTGCGCTGTAAAGGCCCAGCTTCAGCGAAGAGGAGCCACTGTTCAGGGTAAGCAGGAGTGCGGGCATGAGTGCTTAGAGGCGGCAGAGCTTCGATCGATGGTGAAAATTGTGAGCCGGGGTCGAAGCCCGGGCTACCCAAGAGCCATGCTGAGGAAAAATTGATGATCCGTGAAGCCCGGGATCTCATCTACCAAGCGGATCAGGGCGGGATCGCCCGTCCCAAGAGGTGAGAAATGACGACCGCAACCAGTGAGAATGTAGAAGCAATCGATCAGGAACTGAACCAGATGGTACTCGCGGGCAAGATTCCGGAGGCCTTCGAAAAGTTCTACGCCGACGACATCGTGATGCAGGAGAACTCCGAAGAGCCCCGCGTCGGCAAAGACGTGAACCGCAAGGCTGAGGAGCAGTTTCTGGCTTCAGTGGAACAATGGCATGGCGCACGGGTGCTGGCTTCGGCTGTAAACGGCGATGTAGCGTTCTCCGAATGGGAGCTTGAGGTCACATTCAAGGGCGGACATCGGGTAAAGATGAACCAGGTGGCCGTGCGCAAGTGGAAGAACGGCAAAATCGTGCACGAGCGCTTCTTCTATAACAAGGCGTAAACATTTCAATCGGACACCGAATGGTATGGCGGGACGAGTCATCGCCCGGCCCGCTATGCCATTCGGCTAGACCGTGATGACAACCTTACCGACCTGCTCGTTCGATTCAAGATACCGGTATGCGTCGGCGGACTCGGCGAACGGGAAGGTCTTCGCAATCTTCACGACGAACCTGCCATCGGTCAGCCGGTCGAAGACGTATTCACGTCCTGCCCGGGACAGATCCGGGTCTCCGGTGACCTCGCGCAAGGTGTAGCCGCGCATGGTTAGTTGCTTGGCCATGGCCGGCATCACCGGGAACGGAGTCGGCTCGAGCGCGAGTCCTCCGTAAACGATGATGATGCCGCCCGGTGCAGCTGCCTGCGCCAGCTTCTCTACGTACGGACCACCGACGGGATCAAATATGACGCGTGAGCCAGCAGTGTTTGTGATTTCACGCACCCGCGCCGGCAGGTCTTCTTCCATAGTTGCGATCACATGGTCCGCTCCCAGCGCCAGCAGCTCCAGCTTCTTCTTGCTGGTGCGTGTGGCAGCGATGCTGATTGCGCCTTGCGCGCGGACAATCTGGATCGCGGCCAGCCCGACCGAGCTGGAGGCAGCCGGAATGATGACGAAGTCGCCGCCGCCCACCTTGGCCAGGTGCACAAGACCACCCCAGGCCGTCATGTACTGCATCCAGATCGCGGCAGACTCGGCTGGCGAAAACTTCTCCGGCGATGGCGCAATCGTCTGCACCGGGACCACGGCCTGTTCGCCCAGTACCGGGTAGTGATTCATGGAGAAGCCGGGTACAGTGCCCACGGATTTACCGATCCATGCAGTATCGACGTCCGGCCCCACCGCGTCGACGACGCCAGCGGCCTCGTATCCCAGCCCGGAAGGGAGACGCGGCAGCTCGAAGTAGAGGCCGCGCATATACAGAGCCTCGGCGCGGTTCAGTCCCACGGCCTGCACTCTAAGGCGGACCTCTCCCGGCTGCGGCGCCCGTGCCGGCTGGTCTTCGATGTGCAAAACCTCTGGACCACCAAGCTCATGAAATCGAACGACTTTCGGCATAGTTCTCCTAGCGTACTCGCTGCTTGGATGTCGCGCAGACTTACTTCGTTCTAAGGTGTTGTGGACGTGGCGGCAAGCACGCGGACTCCGGTTACACTCGGATTGGAACCGGGAGGGCCGAGCGGCCTGGTGATGCGTCGTGGGAGGAGTCGATGGCTGGCCATCTTCGGAGCGGCCGCGCTCCTGGCGGTGGTCGGCTGCCGCAAGCAAGCAGAGCAGCCTGCACAACCCAAGCCGCCGTCGCCGGAGAGCATTGCCCTGCGCGTGATGGGGGCATCGGCCAAACTCCACTACCTGCGCTGGCCGAACTTCGCCGACCTGAAGCAGCCGGTCGACAGCTTCTATACCGCGCACCAATTTGAGCCGGTGTGGTTGAAGGGAACCAAACCCACCGAGCAGGCACGACAGATGATGGCCGCCTTTGCCGCGTGCGGCAGTGACGGGCTCGACCCGGAGGACTACGACAGCTCGCGCTGGCCGCAGTTCGCCACAGGGGTTCACACCGATCAGGATCGCGCTGCGTTCGACATGGCCATGACGGTCGACGCGATGCGCTATGTGAACGACGAGCACAACGGGCGCGTCAGTCCCAAACGCTTCAACTTCGGCATCGACATCACGCAGAAACGCTACGATCTGGCCCGGTTCCTGACAGAGAAGATCATCGACGCCAAAGATGTGGGTGCGGTGCTCAACACCGTGCCGCCCCAGAGCGAAGAGTATCGCCGGACCCTTGCTGCCTACCGCCACTACGTTGCATTGAGCGCTCAGGATCCGGGCGGCGGTCTGCCCCTGCCCGATCGACAACTGAAGCCAGGCGATCCATATGCAGGCGGCCGCCGCATGCGCGAGCTGCTGCAGCTCTATGGCTACGTGCCTCCGGATACGCCGGAGACTGCGGAAGACCGCTATGACCCGGCGCTGACCCGAGCCGTAAAGCGCTTTCAACTGCACCATGGCCTTAGCGCGGATGGCAAGGTGGGTCCGCCGACGATCGCCGCGCTGAATGTGCCCACGGCACAGCGCGTGCGTCAGCTAGCCATCGCGTTGGAGCGCTGGCGCTGGCTGCCGGACGCCTACCAGAACGCGCCGGTATTCGTGAATCTGCCGGAGTACAAGCTGCGCATTTTCTCTAATCTGCCCTTCCCGCCGCCGCAGCCCGCGGACACGGATGTTCCCCCCGCCTTAACGCAGCCGATCGCTGAGGATGCGCACGACCATACGAAGATCGCGCTTGAGATGAATGTGGTCACGGGGAAGGCAGGCATACTTCCACCCAAGAAGCCGGACGAGGCTCCGGAAGACCACCAAACGCCGATGCTCGCGAACCTCATGCGATACCTTATCTTTCGCCCGTACTGGTCAGTCCCCATCGACATCACGCAGCGGGAGCTGCTGCCCCACATGGCCGCGGATCCCGGCTACCTGACGGCGCACGGGTATGAGGTGGTCGACCATCGGCAGAAGCCGGTGGTGTACACCAAGGCAGACGAACCGAAGCTGCTGCACGGACAGCTCATGGTGCGCCAGGCTGCAGGCGACGCGAACTCGCTGGGGCTGGTGAAGTTCATGTTTCCGAACCCGTACTCCATCTACCTGCACAGCACGCCGGCAGTGGGTCTGTTCACGCGGACCCGGCGTGACTTCAGCCACGGTTGTGTCCGTGTGCAGCAGCCCGCACTGCTGGCTGCGTGGGTGCTGCGCGACCACCCGGAGTGGACTCCGGACAAGATTGAAGAGGCCATGCAGAGCGGCGACGACAACAAGACGGTTCCGCTTAAGAAGCCTATCCCGGTGGTGATCTTTTACGACACGGCCTACGTCGAGCCGGACGGGACCATCGACTTCACGAATGACGTCTACGGGTACGACAGACTGCTCGAGGAGACGCTCGCCGAAGGCCGACCCTCTCCCACCAAGCCGCTGGTGCCGGTCGTCGATGTCCATGATGAGCGCTGAGCTTTGATCTCTCTGCGCGGAGTGCTGCGTCTACCTAATTGGCGCCATGCTCTGGCGTGGGTGCATGTAGAAGCTGGTTGGGAGCGGTCATGAGTTCAAGGGCTTCTCGATGGAGCGTCGTTACGGCACTGGCGTTGGCCACCCTCGCGAGTCCTGCCCAGACGCCTTCCAAACTGCCGCCGGGCATCACACTGCCGATCTCACTCGACACCGGGCTGAGTGCGAAGCATGCGCAGGCCGGCCAGCGGATCGATGCACGGTTAACCCAGCGGGTCCCAATGGCCGACGGTCGTTATCTTCCGGCCAAGTCCCGCGTGGAGGGAACCGTTGTCAGCGTGGACGCGCACTCACTCAAGCTGCGCTTCGATACGCTCGTGGTGTATGGCCAGTCCGCACCGATCAGTACGCGGCTGGTTGCGGCTGCGTATTGGCTGGATGTCGATCGCACACGCGATCCGCTGGACGGAGGCGATCGGGGTACCAGCAGTCCGGCCGACTGGACCACGATGCAGATTGGTAGGGATGAGGTCTATCGCTCTGCCGGTGCGGGAACCGTGTACGACCAGTACAGCCAGCCAGTAGGGCACGCAGACCTGCAGGGCGTGTACGCCGCGCCCCGGGCTCCGGGCGGGCTGCCCCGCGCCATGGGGCCGTTCTCAACAACGGCGAAGGGCCTCTACAATCTGCCTGCGCTTGAGATTCTTTCCGCCGGAGGCCAGGGTCAGCCCATCGAGCTCGGTCTGAGCAGCCCGAAGTGGAAGCTCGACTCGCACACCGCGCTACTGCTCGAGGTCGTCGCGCCTTAGCTGAAGCCGCTCAATCAGGCGCCGGTAGCGTGCGTGATGTGGCGATGCCGCGGAGCTGGCCTATGCCCGGCGGGACGTAGGTGGCCGCGGCGGCGCGCTCGCCTGGGCGAGTAGGTCCAGGTGCGGATGGCGCCCACGTCCACATGCACGAAGTGCGAGACCGGGTAGTATCCGACACCGCCCTCATTCAGTGAGAGAGCAGCATCGCGGAGCCGCTCGGTTGAGGCGCCCGGTACCTGAATGTCGATGGCATGCCCCAGCATGTGCTGCGAATGCTCTGCAACGCCGCGGCTGGATGCGCGCAGCAGGTCGTTCGACCACTGGCTGCGATAGCCACAAACAATATCGATAGAGGCATCCGGGCGGTTCAGCCGTATCAGGATGTCGTGCAGCAGATCGAACTCTCGTGGATCGAACGGCTTCAAATCGAAGGTGCGATGGTCGCGCAGGAAGTAGTCGAGCTGCGCAATCGCCTCGGGCTGGTAGACGTCTCCAATGCGGTAGACGATATCGATGTCTTCGAGCGTATGCGTGTGGTGCAGCCGCAGCCGGAAGGGTTCCGTCGAGTAAGCAGCGGGTAGCACGGGAGTCGCCGCAGCAAGGGCCGTGCGGAAATCCGGATCTTTGGCCAATGTGGCCGACGGCGTCTCCTCCGGTGAGGCGGAGAGTGCAGCGTCCGGCTGCGTCGTCGTGGTCGAGATCACCGCTGGCTCGGCTGCGGGCGATGGGGCCGGCGAGGCGGTCTGGGCCCCGGCAGTGACTGCAGAGAGGACAACCACTGCGATCGCCAAAAGTGTGCGGTGAAGCAAGGCTGTCCTCCAGTAGATGGCGAGTCCAATGACTCATGCGAATGCGCAAAGGCTCACGCGATTTGCCCGACCCTATTGTAGGACAGTGAAGCGCCCCGACCGTTACACCTTTTGCGGGATCCGTCCGCGAGTGGGCCGCTAGGTTGCCGGGGTCCACTTCCAGTTCCGCACCTCGGGCATGTCCTCGCCGTGTTCGGAGACGTACAGCTTGTGCTTCTGCATCAGTTCAGAGTGGCGCTGATGGAACTCCGGAAAACGGTCCTTCAGGCGTGGCACATACTTCACGGCATCGAGCGCCAGTGTGTAGCGGTCCAACTGATTCAGCACTGTCATATCGAACGGCGTAGTGGTCGTGCCCTCTTCGCGATATCCGTGGATGTGGAAGTTCCCGTGGTTGTGGCGCTTGTAGATCAGCTTGTGCACCACATTGGGATAGCCGTGGAAGGCGAAGATGACGGGCTTGTCGCGGGTAAACAGGCGGTCAAAGGCTTCCTGATCGATGCCGTGCGGATGCTCGTCGAAGGTCTCGAGCGTGAACAGATCGACGATGTTGACCAATCGCACCCGCAGATCGGGAACCCAGTCGCGCAGGACGGTGATGGCGGCCATCGTCTCCTGGGTTGGTACGTCGCCGGCGCAGGCCAGCACGACCTCCGGATCACCCTTATCGTTCGAGGCCCACTCCCACGTGCCCAGCCCGGCGTTGCAGTGCTGCGCGGCCTCCTCAATTGAGAGCCACTGGGGTGAGGGCTGTTTGCCGGCGATGGTCAGATTGACGTAGTTGCGCGAGCGCAGGCAGTGGTCGGCCACGGAGAGCAGCGTGTTCGCGTCCGGTGGTAGATAGATGCGCACCGTGTTGGCCTTCTTGTTGGCCACATGGTCGATGAAGCCGGGGTCCTGGTGAGAGAAGCCGTTGTGATCCTGTCGCCACACGTGCGAGGAGAGCAGGTAATTGAGCGAGGCGATGGGCTTGCGCCAAGGCAGGTTCTGGCACGCCTTCAGCCACTTCGCGTGCTGATTGAACATCGAGTCGATGATGTGGATGAACGCTTCATAGCAGGAGAAGTAGCCGTGTCGCCCGGTCAGCAGATAGCCTTCCAGCCAGCCCTCGCACAGATTCTCTGACAGCACTTCCATCACGCGCCCATCGACGGATAGGTTCTCGTCGACTGCCTCATACCGCGCATCCCAGCGCTTGCCGCTCGCCTTGTACACAGCCTGCAGACGGTTCGAGGCGTTTTCGTCGGGCGCAAACATGCGAAAGTTACGGGTGGGCAGATTGCGCCGCATCACCTCTTCCAGAAAGTTGCCGAGGACGGTGGTGGCTGCATTGTCACGTCCACGTTCCGGCAGCACCTCCACGGCGAAATCGCGGAAATTCGGCATGTCCAGCGGCTTCAGCAGTAGTCCGCCGTTGGCGTGCGGGTTCACGCTCATGCGCTCCAGGCCTTTGGGGGCCACGTCCGCAATGGAGTCGCGCAGGCATCCTTCGGCGTCGAACAACTCCTCCGGACGGTAGGAGCGCAGCCACTCCTCCAGCAGCTTCAGGTGCTCCGGATTGGTGCGCACCTCTTCGAGCGGTACCTGGTGGGCACGCCAGGTGCCCTCGATCTGCTTGCCATCCACGACCTTGGGTCCGGTCCAACCCTTGGGGGTGCGCAGGATCAGCACCGGCCAACGCGGACGCGTGGTGTCATTGTTGGCCCGGGCATTTTGCTGGATCGCGCGGATCTCCGCGTAGATGGTCTCCATGACCTCGGCCATACGGCGATGCATGTCTGCGGGATCATCGCCCTCGAGGAAATACGGCTTGTACCCGTAACCCTCAAACAGCGCCTGCAACTCCTCCGGCTCGATGCGCGCCAGCACGGTCGGGTTCGCGATCTTGTAGCCGTTCAGGTGCAGGATCGGCAGTACCGCGCCGTCTGTGATGGGATTGAGGAACTTGTTCGAGTGCCATGACGCTGCCAGCGAGCCCGTCTCTGCCTCGCCATCGCCAACGACACAGGCGACTACCAAGTCCGGGTTGTCGAACGCGGCTCCATAGGCATGCAGGAGGGAGTAGCCCAGCTCTCCGCCCTCATGGATCGAGCCGGGAACATTGGCCGCATTGTGCGAAGGGATCCCATAAGGCCAGGAAAACTGACGGAAGAGTCGCTTCAATCCATCCTCGTCGCGCTCGATGTCCGGGTAGAACTCGGTGTAGGAGCCTTCAAGGTACGTGTTTGCGATGATGCCCGGCGCGCCGTGTCCCGGTCCGACCACGTACATCATCTGTGCATGGTGGCGACGGATGATCCGGTTCAGATGGAGGTAGATGAAGTTCAGCCCGGGCGTCGTGCCGAAGTGTCCCAGCAGCCGCGGCTTGATGTCGTCGCGGGTCAGCGGCCGGCGCAGCAGGGGATTGTCGCGCAGATAGATCTGACCTACGGAGAGGTAATTGGCGGCACGCCAATACGCATCCATCAGCTCCAGTTCCTCTGCGGTGGGTGCGGCTGATACTTTGTTCTGGGCAAGCGGCACGGCAACATCCTGCGGCATAGAGGTGTCTCCCTCCCTATTGTGCTCCCACAGTGATGTGAAGGTGCTTGAGGCAGCATTACAGTCGCATGAAGAAGAAGTCAGCGTGCAGATGAGCGGTAGACCCCTGACGAATCGTCGCTTCCGCAACGGATGGCAGATTCGCACCGGAACTGCGGCAGTGGTGGCCTGTGGCGTTGCCATCCTGTTTGCCGTCTGCAGCTCCGGGAAAGTCGCTGCCCGCAGCGCCGAGCCCGCGAACCAGCGCATCAGCGCCGGCCCGCCTGTCGTTGCCAACGCGAATGCCGGGGCGCAGACTGACGCTGCCTGCGCCGGCTGCCACCGTGCGATCTACGAGCAGTACGAGGGCACACCGATGGCGCGCGCCAGCGGCCCTGCCAGTCAGGGCATGATGGAAGGTGGCTTCACCCACGGCCCGTCGGGCGTTACTTACCGGATCTTTCGTCGCAATGGGGCCGGCTGGCTCAGCTATGCCCGCTCTGCAGCCCAACCGGGGGGATATCTGAATGGTGAGCTGGAGCTACAGTACTTTGTCGGATCCAATACGCGCGGACGCACCTATCTGTACCAGCGCGATGGCTACTGGTTTGAGACGCCGGTGAACTGGTACGCCAAGAAGCGGGTCTGGGATATGGCTCCCAACTACCTGAGCGCGCATGAGACTCCGCTGACTCTGCCGGTGGATGCGAACTGCCTGCACTGCCACGCCACTGGAGTCGCAACGGCGTTGCCCGGCGCCAGGAATCACTTTGCGGGTGCGCCCTTTTCGCGGGGTGGCGTCACATGTGCGGCCTGCCATGGCGATGCGACGGAGCACCTGCGAACCGAAGGCCAGGCTGCTGTGCTGAATCCGGCAAAGCTGGATCCGGTGAAGCGCGATTCGGTCTGCCTCCAGTGCCACCTGGAGGGCGAGACGGCGGTGTATCGACAGGGCCACTCACTCGCGGCCTATCGGCCGGGAGACGATCTGTTCGAGAGCGTGAGCTACTTCATCCATCGCAACCCGCCGAGCGGGAAGACGGGCGGCGGACAGCGTGCCACCTCGCAGTATGAGGCTCTGCTGGAGAGCAAGTGCAAGCGCGTCAGCGGCGACCGGCTTACCTGCACCACCTGTCACGATCCGCACCGTAGTCAGTCTGCGGAAAGCCCCGCAGAGCGCGTCGCGTTCTACCGCGGGAAGTGCCTGGAGTGTCACAACGGAGCCGCATTCGCCACCGAGCACCATCCTGAGCAGCCGGACTGTGCCAATTGCCACATGCCCCGCGGCGACAGCGGCGACATCGCGCACGAACAGGTGACGGATCATCGCATTCAGATCGTGCGGCCTGTACTGGAATCCGCGACAGCCGGAGGCGTTCGGATTCACGAGCTGGTGCCCATCGGTCAGGAGACTCCGGGGATTCGCGAGCAGGGGTTGGCGTACGCGCAGCTCGCGCAAACCGGGGACCGGGCGAGTGCGGAGATGGCACGCACACTGCTGCGGAAGGCGGAGGCGATGGATGCTGCAGTACCAGACCCCGCGCTTCACACCGAGCTCGGATTTCTGGAGCAGCTTGCCGGTGACATTCGCGCGGCCGACCGCGAGTATCGAGCGGCGCTCGAGGCCGATCCCAATGACGGCGCAGCCCGCGGCGATCTCGCCATTCTCTTCGCCCGGACCGGCGACTATGCGACCGCGGTGAAGCTATGGCAGCGCGTCTTCACTGCAGACCCGGCGCAGTCCGCAGCCGGCTACAACCTTGCCCTTGGCCAGTGCCGGCTGGGTCAACCGGAGGAGGCACGCACCACGCTGAAGCGGCTGCTGACGTTCTCTCCAGACGATCAGCGTGCGCGCAAGCTTGCCGCCACTCTCGCCGGCGGAACGCAGCCGTGCGTCGCGGAACCACCCCGGCCTTAGAAGCTGAACCTCCGCTATCGCGGCTATTTTGCTGATAGCGGATGCGCGGCAGAGACGCTACACCCACTCGCCCTGTCGCATCAGGGGTTCGACCTTCCCGTCGGCAGCTACGCCGTCCACGTCCATTCTGCCGGAGCCGATCATCCAGTCGACGTGGATGAGGCTGTCGTTCGCGCCCTTGCCGGCAAGTGCGGCTGCGTCCATCACGTCCCCGCCACGGATACAGGTGCTGTACGCCTGTCCCAGCGCGATGTGGCTGGCTGCGTTTTCGTCGAAGAGCGTGTTCTGGAACAGCAGGCCGCTCTTCGCAATGGGCGAGGAGTGCGGTACCAGGGCGACCTCACCCAAACGGCTGGCGCCTTCATCGGTCTCCAGCATCTTGCGGAGCACCGCCTCGCCCTTGCTGGCGTGCGACTCGACAATCCGGCCGCCTTCGAAGCGGACCTGGATATCTTCGATCAGGGTGCCCTGATAGGAGAGTGGCTTGGTACTGGTCACTATGCCGTCGGCCTGCTGATAGTGAGGCGTGGTGAAGACCTCTTCTGTCGGGATGTTGGGAATGCAGTCCACGCCGTTGCCGGCAGTGGTGCCACCGCCCAGCCAGATATGGTCTTCGGCCAAGCCGATGCGCAGCTCTGTTCCGGGCGCACGATACTGCAGCGCGGCGTAGCGCCGCTCATTGAGGAAGGCGGCACGCCGGCGCAGTCCTGCGTCGTGCTCCTTCCAGGCGGCGACGGGGTCCGGTGCGTCCACGCGGGAGGCAGCGAAGATGGCGTCCCACAGTCGAGCCATCGCCAGCTCTTCCGACTCACCGGGAAAGACGGCGGCTGCCCAAGCGGGAGTGGCCGCGGCCACGATAGTCCAGTTGATCGTATGCCGGGTGATCAACTCCATCGCCGGCCGGCCTGCCTTGGAGGCGGCTCGATTCGCACGGCCGACCTTCTCCGGATCTTCCTTCGCCAGCAGGGAGGGGTTCGCTCCGGCGATGGCCATGCGCGCGGCGCCGCGGCGGAACGCTTCGGCAATGCCATCCTGCAGCCAGGACGGTGCCAGGTCGAAGCTCGCGTCCGGCGCGTAGCGGTAGCGCGCCAGCGTTGCTTCATCGTCGCTGAGGAAGGTAGTCACCAGCGTGGCACCGCCGCGGTAGGCATGCTCGGTGATACGACGCACTAGCGGCAATGCATCCACGGAGGCGGTGATCACGAGCTCCTGTCCCGGAGCCAGTCCCAGCCCGGTATGTACTGCCACGGCTGCAAGGCGGTCCAGCCGGGCAGTATGGAGGGCACTGGGTTCAAGGGTCTGCGGCATCGCTGCGAAGCTCGTACTCATGGATATCTCCTCGACGTGGAACTCGTCAGCTACGACTTTACCGCCTGCTTCCAGCGGCGGTCATCCAACCGCAAGTGGACCACGATAGCTATTTGAGCGCGCCGGAATCGATCTGGTTCGGGCCACTTCCCTCAGGACTCCAAGGCGGCCTGCGCTGGGCGGCTCTTGCTACAATCCATCAATCCTTCACTGCACCAGGAGTCCTTCATGTCAGAATTCTTTGCCGCACTCGATGCCCGCGTGGCCCGCTACGACCTGCTGCAGCACCCCTTTTATCAAGCCTGGTCGAAGGGCGAGCTTACCCGCGACGATCTGCGTGAGTATGCCGCGGAGTACTGGCACCATGTCTCCGCCTTTCCGACCTACCTGAGCGCGCTGCATGCCCGGTTGCAGGACGCGCCGCTGCGCAGGGTCGTGCTTGAGAACCTGGCGGATGAGGAAGGACTACCCTCCGGACGCCCACACAGCGATCTGTGGATGGACTTTGCGACCGGCATGGGCGCTGACCCTGAGGAGGTGCACGGCCGCAACCTGCAACCGGAGACAGCGGCACTGCTCGCGCACTTTCGGGCAACCATGCAGACCGGCTCCGCTGCGGCATTGGCTGCCCTCTACAGCTACGAATCGCGCGTGCCGGCCGTCGCCCGCACCAAGGCCGCAGGCTTGAAGCAGTACTACGGCGTGGATGTCGCCACTGCACGGTACTTCACACTGCACCAGACCGCTGACGTGCACCACGCGCAGGTGTGGCGCACCGCCATGGAGCAGGAGCTTGCCGCGCATCCAGAGCAGGCCGAGGCGGCGCTCACCAGTGCTGAAGCCACCGCTGCCGCTCTATGGCGCACGCTGGATGGCATCGAGCGTCAGCGGCAGCACGCTCACGGGGCAGCAGCCATCGCGTAAGCACCAGAGCGGCCGAGATCGCGAATTCCTCTTTACCTCTGTCGTCCCACCCAGCAGAATGGCGGGTGCGGAGAATGGCTCATGGAAACGAATCTGCCGCGCCTGTTGCACACGGATACGGAAGGGACCCGTACTCACGTACTCGATCATTTTCCTTTCACGCTGGGACGTAGCCCGTCGCGCGACCTCTGCCTGACCCATTCCCAGGTGTCGCGTGAACATGCTGTTATCGAGCGGGACGGCGACGGGCTATACATCCGCGATGCGGGCAGCCGTCATGGCACGCGGCTCAACGGAGAGCCTGTAACCCGCAGCCTGCTGCGCCCAGGCGACAGAATCGAGCTCGGCAGCCCCAGCACGACGCTGCGTTTCCTCAACGGGGCTGAGTCGCCCTCGGCCATCCTGAGGGCCAGCACGCCCGGCACCCGCGCACTGCTGGAGCGGGTATCCAGCCAGTCGCATGGTTCGGACCTCGAGAAGCTGTCACTGTTTCTCGAAGCTGCCCAGCGTTTCAACGGCACCCAGTTGCTGTCCGAGGTGCTGAACACCATGATCGAGTACGCGCTACGGCTGACCTGTGCCGAGCGCGGCTTCGTCTTCCTGGGCGATGACTACGGGTCCCTGCAGCTTCGCTGCGGGCGGGGTAGTGACGGCTCCAGCCTGACGGACGACTCGAAGATCTCCCGCTCCATCTTGCGCGATGCCGCGTTCTCCGGGCTGGACTACATCCTGGGCGATGCCACCGGTGAAGGTGCCGCGATCGGCAGGGACAGCATCATTGCGCACGATCTGCGCTCGGTCATTGCCATCCCATTGCGCCGGCGCTCCACCGGCACCCTGCTGGGGCTGCTCTATCTGGACAGCCGGCTGAACTCCTGCAACCTGTCCAGCGTCAGCCGGGAGATCCTGCGCGCCATCGCTACGGAGGCCGCGACACTGGTAGAGAACGCGCGCATGCTCGAGGCCGAGCAGGCGGCGGCGCTGATGCGCAAAGAGATGGAGATCGCCGCGTCCATCCAGCAGCGCATCATCTCAAGCGATCTGCCCTTTGTGCCCGGCTTCCATCTGCGTGCCCGCACTGTGCCCTGCACGGAGGTGGGTGGGGACTTCTACGACGTTCTGCGCACGCCGGAGGGGTGCGTTGCTATCATCGCCGACGTCTCGGGCAAGGGGATGTCCGCCGCTCTGCTTGCCTCTATCGTGCAGGGCATGATGTACGCCCAGGTGGAGAGCGGCGCCGCACTGGTGGACGCCGTCAGTGCGGTTAACTCCTTCCTTTGTGCACGGGTCTCCGGGGCCAAGTACGTCACCATGGTTGTCCTGCTCGCACGTCAGGACGGCTCGCTGGAGTTGGTGAACGGAGGGCATGTGAGTCCGTTGCTGGTGATGCCGGACGGCACCGTCGAGCGGATCGAAGACGGCGACATGCCGGTCGGCATGCTGCCCCGCACCAGCTTTCACGCAGTGCGTCGCATGCTGCCTGCTGGGGGTCGAGTTGTCCTGCTGAGCGACGGCATCACCGAGTCAGAAAATGATGCGGCAGATCAGTTTATGAGCTCGAGCTTCGAGCAATACCTGATGGGAGAGAACCCAATCGATACCACCTTCGCCGCGCTGGAAAGCTTCTGTGCCGGCCGGCCCCAGGCCGACGATTGCACCATGCTCACCATCGACCGGCTGGCCTGAGCAACGGACTTGGGAACGGACAGAACTCAAAACTGATAAGCGGCGCTAGAGCATTCAAATGGGCCCCAAAGTGACGGCAGGTCGGGCGGCCAAAAACGCCAGAGAGGGAACGTAGGTCTAACCCCATGAAGCTGTTGTTCAAATTCAATGTCCTGCTGATCGCCATCGCCCTCGTTAGCCTTGGAGTCATTGCCTACGTGGCGCACAACTTCCTGATCCAGAACGCGCGCGGGCAGGTACTGGAGCAGGCCAAGCTGATGATGGAGAGTTTCTGCCGCAGATCGTGCCCGCCTACGCTGCGACCACTACGTTTGCCAAACTGCGGACCAGCTTTCCCCAGTACACCTATCGCGAACCTGCGCTGAACCCGACGAACCTGCAGGACCGCGCGGCCGACTGGGAGAGCGACATCATCCAAGAGTTCCGCAATCACCCCGGGCAGACCGAGCTGGTGGCGGAGCGGCAGACGCCGATGGGCGCGGCCCTGTATCTGGCGCACCCTATCAGCGCGCCGCCCAAGTGCCTGGAGTGCCACAGCGTTCCTTCTGCCGCGCCCGCCACCATGCTCGCCAAGTACGGACGAAACAACGGCTTCGGTTGGCAACCCAATGAGATTGTGGCAGCCCAGGTGGTCTCAGTGCCCACGGCGCTGCCGGTATCAATCGCAAACCGTGCTTTCCGCACGCTTATGCTGTCGACCGCGCTCACCTTCGCCGCACTGATTCTCGCAACCAATGTCGTCCTGCTGGTGCTCATCATCCGCCCGGTGCGCCGGCTGGCTTCGATGGCGAACCAGATCAGCACGGGACAGCTGGTACAGACGGAGCTGCCGGTGCGCGGCAAGGATGAGATCTCTGAGCTGACGGCCAGCTTTAATCGGCTGGTGACCAGCCTGGCCAAGGCGCTGCGGCTGCTGGAGTAGCCGGGGCTATCCGCGCAACTGCTTCTGCACGGCAGCGAGGAACGCCTGCCGTGCGGCGGGCGATTCAATCTCCTGCGCTACGGAGTCAACCAGCTCGCGCAAGGTCCCGCTACAGGAGGACGCCCTCCGCACCAGCACGCTTGCGATGGGGCCGACGTGGGTTGCGAGTTGGCGTGTGATCTCGCTGAGCGACTCCGGCCGATGCGCACCGGACGACCCGTGGGCCTTGGGCCGGGTCGGCAACGGAGACCCGGGCTGCTGCGAACCAAGTTGCGACAATCCAGGTTGCGGCGAACCCGGCAGGGGTGAACCATACGGGTGCGAACCGGATCCGCGCGCGGTCGCGGTATGCACCCTTACCTGGGACACGTCCTCGCCCGCCAAAGTGTGCAGGCCATCCGCGCCCAGTGCGGCCAGGAATTCGTCCGCGGTATGCCAGCGCTCTCGCGGATCCTTAGCGAGCGCGCGCAGTACGGCTGCGGACAGGCCAGGCGGGATCTTGGGGTTCACTGAGTTGGGCGCTTTGGGCGCATGCTGCAGATGGCCGGCGATCACCTGCAGGTGGCTTGCGCCTTCGATGGGAAGCCGGCCGGTGATCATCTCGTAGAGTGTGACGCCAGTCGCGTAAATATCCGAGCGAGCGTCGTGCGGCTCACCTGCGATGTGCTCTGGTGCGATGTAGTGCATGGAACCGACCAGAGCGCCGGTCGTGGTGAGTCGCTGCTCGCTAAAGGTGGAGTCGCTATCCCCATCGCCGCCCAAGGAGAGGCCACCCAGAGCCAGACCAAAGTCCAGCAGTTTTGCATCGCCCTCCGGCGTGACCATGATGTTCGATGGCTTGATGTCTCGGTGCACGACGCCCCGCCGGTGCGCATAGCTGAGTGCGCTCAGTACCTGCCGGGTATAGCGCAAGGACTCCTCCAGCGTGACCCCGGAATGCATGCGGCGGCTCAGGTCTTCGCCCTCCACGCACTCCATGATCATGACCAGCTGCGGCTCCTGGTCCTGCCCGCTCAGCCCGGGTGCTGTATAGCGGAAGGCGGTGTGCAGAGCGGCGATATGAGGGTGGTTCAGCGTCGCCAGCAGGCGGATCTCACGGGTGAAGCGATCCAGGGTTTCGTTTGCATTCCGGGATGCGGGCAGCCCGGCGCGGAGCAGCTTCATGGCCTCCATGCGCTGGGAAATGGTGTGGCGTACGCGGTACACCTCGCCCATGCCGCCGTAGCCCAGCGTTCCGACGACTTCGTAGTCACCTACCCGCGTACCCGCCGCAAAGCCCATGAGGGTGTTATACCGCGGCTTTGGGGTGGGCTAGACTAGAGAGATATGGCTACCGCGAATCTCTCCACCGTCATCCTGCCGCTCGCCCCGAAAGGCGAGTTCCGCAACGAGCCCTTCGTCGATTTTCGCAACAGCGCCAACGAGCACGCCATGAAGGGCGCGCTGGCCCGTGTCGAAGCCATGCTGGGGCACGAGTACGAGCTGGTGATCGGCGGTGAGCGCGTGCGGACCGCAGCGAAGCTGCGCTCGTTGAACCCGGCGCGGCCGGCGCAAGTTGTGGGAGTCCACTCCGAGGCGGATGCGCAGCTAGCCGAGCGGGCCATGCAAGCGGCGCTGAAGGCATTTGAAAGCTGGCAGCTCGTCTCGCCGGAGCAGCGCGCGTCCCTGCTGTTGCGCGCGGCGGAGATCATCCGCGAGCGCAAATTCGAGTTCTGCGCCTGGCTGGTATTTGAGGTAGGGAAGAACTGGGCGGAGGCGGACGCCGATGTGGCGGAGACCATCGACTTTCTCGAGTTCTATGCGCGCGAAGCGCTACGCCTGGCCAAGGCGACGCCGCCTATCCAGTATCCGGGCGAGCGCAACGAACTGATGTACGTCCCACTCGGCGTCGGCGCCGTCATCCCGCCGTGGAATTTCCCCTTCGCCATCATGGCCGGCATGACCTGCGCTGCCATTGTGTGCGGCAACACGGTCGTGTTGAAGCCATCGACGGACGCGCCCACCATCGCGGCGCGTTTTCTCGATGTGTTGGAGGAGGCGGGCATGCCGCCGGGTGTCGTGAACCTGCTGCAGGGTGGTCCGGAGGTGGGCCGCGCCGTGGTGGAGCACTCAAAGACGCGTTTCATCGCCTTCACCGGATCGAAGAAGGTCGGGCTTGAGATCCACGAACGCGCTGCGAAGACGCAGCCTGGTCAGCAGTGGATCAAGCGCACCATCCTCGAAATGGGCGGCAAGGACGCGATTGTGGTCAGCGCCGATGCGGATATCGATGCAGCTGTCGAAGGCGTGGCGCTCTCCGCATTTGGCTTCAACGGACAGAAGTGCTCGGCCTGCTCCCGCGCCATCGTCGAAGATGTTATCTATGATTCGTTCATTGAGCGGCTGGAAGAGCGGCTGCGCTCGATCAAGGTCGGAGACCCGGCAGAGAACGTCTACATGGGACCCGTCATCAACCCGGTGGCGGTCGACCGCATTCTGAGCTATATCGAGCTGGGCAAGCGCGAAGGCCGACTGATCGCTGGCGGGGAGCGCGTGACACATCCGGATGGCGGCTACTACATCGCGCCAACGGTGTTTGCGGATGTCGCGCCCAACGCGCGTATCGCACAGGAGGAGATCTTCGGCCCGGTTCTGGCGGTCATCCGTGTCAAGGACTATGACGAAGCGTTGGCTGTCGCCAACAACACGGAATATGGGCTGACCGGTTCGGTCTACTCCGAGGATCGGGGCAAGCTGGCGCTCGCGCGTCAGGCCTTCCAGGTCGGCAATCTCTACTTCAACCGCAAGAGCACAGGCGCGATGGTGGGTGCGCATCCTTTCGGGGGGTTCAATATGTCAGGCACGGATTCGAAGGCCGGCGGCCCGGATTATCTGCTGCTGTTCACGCAGGCGAAGTCGGTAGCAGAGAAGCTCCACTAGCATTGAGCGGGAGCTTCCGAGGTGGACGCTCCCGCTCACTGGCTTCGTGAAGCGTCAGCTACTCGCTGGTATTCCAGATGTCGGTGTTCCACTTCCAGCGGCCATCTTCCTGTTTCCACTGCACTACGTATTTCGCTGTCGCGTGCGGGCCATTGCTGAGTGTCAGGACGGCGGTGCCGATCTCCATTACGCCATCTCCCATCATCTCAACGTGCGTGCTCTCAAGCTGAGCTGCGACGATTCCCATGCCGCCAGAACTCTTAAATGGCCGCGCGACCTTCTACCATCGGTGCGCTGGGCGGGAGAACACGTGCATCTTTGGTGTACACCTCGCCGAGTAGTTCAAATCGCTGCTCGCGCATGGCGGTCGAGAACAACTCGTTCGTCTGCTGCATCGCGGTCTGCACGGGCTGTGGGATATTCATCGACAATCCTCCGAAGATCCTACAATCACGCGAAGTATACCCGGGCCACGACGCGCTGCCTGCCCGGCCTTACGCTAACACAGAAATCTGCTTCGACAGGCACACATGCCAGTGAGACGAGGAGGAGGACTCGCTTCTCGGACGAGTGAGTCTAGCCGCCGACCGGCACCGCTTTGCGCCGTCGGACGGCGGGACGTTTTGGCCGAGGCTTCGTTGCGGCGGCCGGCTCGACCGGCTGCGGTATGCGCTCTGCCGTGGTGCGCCCCTCTGCCAGTTGCATGAAGAAGTCCTGGGCGGAGAAGCCTGCCTTGTCGCCGACTGCGCCCCCGGCGCGACGATAGTCGCCGTCCGGCTGAAGGATGCGCGTCTTCACCGTGTCGGCGAGGTATGCCGCCAAAATCTCATTACGCAGGCGGCCGCGCAGGATTGGGTCTTTGATGGGGAACATCACTTCGCAACGTTCAAAGAGATTGCGCGGCATCCAGTCTGCGCTCCCGCAGTAGACCTCTTCTTGTCCGCCGTTCGCGAAGCAGAAGATGCGGCTGTGCTCGAGGAAGCGGCCGACCAGCGAGCGCACACGAATACGCTCGCTCAAGCCCGGAACTCCCGGTCGCAAGGAGCAGATCCCGCGCACGATCAGGTCAATCTCCACGCCCGCCTGCGACGCTTCATAGAGTGACTCGACCACGCTCTTCTCGAGCAGCGAATTCATCTTGGCGATGATGCGTGCCGGCTTGCCTGCACGGGCATGCTCAGCTTCGCGACGAATCATCTGGATGGTTCCCTCGGCCAGCGTCAGCGGAGCGACCAAAAGGGGCGAGTAGTCGTCGGACTCAGAGTGTGCGGTCAGGTAGTTAAATACCGCCTGAATGCTGGCCGTGATCGCGGGGTCGCTGGTCAACAAACTGATGTCGGTGTAGAAGCGCGCCGTATTCGGATTGTAGTTGCCGGTGCCCAGGTGCGCGTAGCGGCGGGTCACCCCATCCTCATCACGACGGACCATCAGCGCCAGTTTGCAGTGCGTCTTCAGGCCCACGATACCGTGAAATACCTGAACTCCCGCGTCTTCGAGGTTGCGCGCCCAGCGGATGTTGGAAGCCTCGTCGAAGCGCGCCATCAGCTCGACCACCACTGTGACTTCCTTTGTCTGGGCCGCTTCTATCAGCGCGCTGAACATGGGCGAGTCGGCAGAGGTTCGATAGAGCGTCTGCTTCATCGACACCACGGCGGGGTCCGCAGCGGCGGCTTCGATGAAGTGGACCACGCCATCGTAGGAATCATAGGGATGGTGCAGCAGGACGTCGCGACGACGCAGTTCCTCGAAGATGCTTGCCGAGTTGCGATTCAGCCGCAGCTCCCGGGGAACGAAGGGCGGGTACTTCAGATCGGGCCGCGGCGTGTCGGAGTAGAGAGTCATCAGGCGGGAGAGGTTGACCGGACCATCCGTGCGGACCACCTGTGATTCATCCACTTCAAAATTCTGACGCAGCCGGTCAACCACGTCCGGGTCTGCACCCTGCTCCACCTCCAGGCGGACGGCGTCGCCCTTGCGGCGGTTGTGGAGCTCAGCGCGCACACTCTCCAGCAGCGACCGCGTCTCCTCCTCCTGCAGGTACAGGTTGCTGTTCCGGGTGACCCGGAAGGCCGCCGCCGACAGCACTTCATACCCGCGGTACATGCGTGCCGCCTGGGTTTCGATCAGTTCGTGCAGAAAGATGTAATCGATGGTGCTGTCTGCGGAGGGAACAGGGATCAGACGCGGCAATGCGCGCGGAACGGTCACGACACCCAGCACTGTGCCCGCGGCCGACTTCCGCTTGCTGCGCAGCAACAGAGCCAGACAGAGCGCCTTGTTCAGCACCCGGGGAAAGGGATGGGCGGGATCGATGGTGATCGGGGTCAGCAGGGGATCGACCTCCCTCTGGTAGAAGTCGGAGGCGTGCTCGCGCTGGGCCGCCGTCATTTGCGCATAGTCCAGCACTCGAATCCCGGCGTCGTGCAGGGCGGGGCGAAGCGACTCATTCCAGCAGCGGTACTGGCTTTCGACGAAGTTATGCAGCTCGGCGGTGTCGCGGTCGAAGGTCTGCTCCGGAGTCAGACCGTCCGGGCCCGGCTCGTTGTAGCCGTCTTCAATGCGCTGCATGACACCGGCCACCCGAATCTCGACGAACTCATCCAGGTTAGAGGCCGTGATAGCCAGGAACTTCACTCGCTCCAGCAGCGGGTTGAAGGCGTCCTCAGCCTCCTGCAGTACCCGCCCATTGAAACGCAGCCATGACTCGTCGCGGCTGAAGAAGAGTTGTTCACGGTCAGACTGGCGTGCGGCCATGGTCTTATGCACCAGTTTCAGTGTTGCGGGATGAAAGTCGATCCCGTCATACAGGATACGCGCGCCCCACCAGATGAAAGCTGCACGAATATCTGTTTTGGCCCAATGCAAGCCAGGCACCCGGTGGTTGACGCCGCACAGTCTCTGGCAGAGGATTGGAAGAACGGTTTGCCCCCGCAACACCGAGTGGAGGACAGATGAGCGAGTTGCTTACCGATCGCAGTTTGCTATCGTCGGTGCCCGAATCTCAGAGTCAGCCAGCCACCGACTGTAGCGGAGCCGTTGAAGCAGAGGTGCGCGAGCTGTTTCAAACTGCGGCGCTCATGGTGGGTGACGAGGCGGCGGCGCTCGATCTGGTCGAGCAGTCTGTGGCAGCGGTGGAGATGGACCCCTGCGCAAACGGCGCCGCGGCGCGCGCCGGATACCTGCGTGAGCTGGTGCAGCGCTCCGTTGCCCGGCTGACTGCGCTCTATCCTGCCCGTATGCAGCCTGCCACGCCCGCCGATCTGGGTGGCTGCGTCGACACCGATGACCTGGGTGCGGCGGGCATCAGTCGCCAGCAGCTCGAGGTGCTTCTCTCCGGAAGCGGCCGTCAGCGGATGCGGCAATGGCTGGAAGGCCTGGGACCGGTTGAGCGCGTCGTCTTCGTGATGCGGGCGGTGCTGGGACGTAGCGGCGCGGACTCCGCGTCCCTCCTCTCCAACTCGACGGGAGCGGCCTGGGACGAGGCGCATGTGGGCGGCGTTTACCGCTCCGCGCTGTGCTCGCTCGCCTCTGCGCTGGCGCACGTCGGACCACCGCAGTAGCAGTCGGCTCAGCCTGCTCCCGCATTCCCCTGAGGCTGTATCCGGGATCGTGACCGGCGATGGTCAACAGCGAAGGCAAACTGCTGCTATCGTCAGGCAGTCGTCCTCCCGGAGTCGACCTGGGTTACAGGCGAAGCGTTGTTTTTTAAGTCTTTCCCGGGTCGCTTGCATCCAAATGGCGACTAGCATGATGCGTCTCTCGAAAACTCTGCAGCGAATGACGAGGCCGACCGCCTGGCGAAGGACCGCGGGCCTTTCCGTCTGCCTTCTGCTGGCGGTCGCGGCACGTGGTCAGGGTCTGGGCGGTAGCAGCAACAGCAGCAGCTCCAGCGTGTCATCGCCGGCCTTTCAGCCGCCCACGATACCCCCACCTCCTGACCAGACCACGTACCAGGGCAGCGTCGCCCGGGAGCCGATCGTCCCAGGCGTCCGTCCCTTGACCATAAAGGACGCGGTGCTGATTGGCCTCAAGAACAATTTGGGCCTAATCCTGTCCGGCCAGAATGTGACCCAGGCCGGCGGACAGCGGCTGCAATGGTTGCAGTCGCTGCTGCCTACGGTGAACGGAACCTTGCGGGAGGCAGCGCAGGAAACCAACCTGCGGGCCCAGGGCTTGAGCGTGCCCGGCTTCCCCACCATCATCGGCCCGTATTCCTACACCGATGTACGCGGCAATGTGGACTGGACCCTGTTCAGCGTGCCTTCGCTGAATAACTATCTGGCCTCCCGCAACGACTTCAAGGCTAGCAAGTTGACGCTGGATGATGCGCGCAACCTGGTGGCACTCAGCATCGGCTATGCCTATCTGGCCTGCATCTCCGACGAGGCGAATATCGCGAACGATCAGGCGCAGGTCGCCTCCACCAAGCTGTCGCTTGATCAGGCCGAGGCGAATCATCAGGCGGGAACCGCGCCACAGCTGGATGTGTTGCGTGCGCGTGTGGACTATCAGACGCAACAGCAGGCGCTGATCCGCGATCAGAATGCGTATGAGAAGGACAAGATTGCGCTGGCTCGGGCGGTCGGACTACCGCTGGAGCAAAAGTTCGAGCTAGTGGATCGGCTTCCGTTTGCTCCGCTGGAGGGTATCCCGCTGGACGAGGCTTTACGCGTCGCATACGCAACCCGCAAGGACCTGCAGGCCATGCAGCTTGAGGTCACAGCAGCGCAACAGAGCCGGAAGGCAGCCACAGCAGAGCGCTATCCCCGGGCGAGCTTCACCGGAGACTACGGAGACATTGGTCCTACGCTGAGTCACTCGCATGGAACCTACGACGTCAGTGGATCTGCCAGCGTGCCCATCTTTGAAGAGGCTCGGTTGCGGGGCGATGCGCAGCAGACGCAGGCTGCGCTGAACTCGGCCAACGCGCATCTGACCGATCTGAAGGGCCAGATCAGCGCCGACATTCATGATGCATATTTGGATCTGGAATCTGCCGCGCGCCTGGTCGAGGTAGCGCGCAGCAATGTGCAACTGGCCGCGCAGACCCTCAACGACGCGCGCGAGCGCTATACGGCCGGTGTCGATGACAATCTGGCGGTAGTGCAAGCCCAGGCCAGTCTGGCCCAGGCAAACAATCAATATGTCCTTAGTCTGTATCAGCACAACGTCGCCAAACTGTCCCTGGCGCGGGCCATGGGCGTGGTGGATACACGCTATCAGGAATTTCTCGGAGGAAAGTAACCGTGGCGGAACAAGATCCGGAGTCCGGAAGAGCTGGCACGCAAACCCTGGAGAGGGAAGAGGAGAGCCAGCACGAGCAGGAACAGCGTCCGGAGAAGAAACGGCGCCGCAGCATCTTCATCTTCTTCGTGGTCGCTGTACTGGTAGTAGGCGCGCTGCTGTATTACTGGCACTCCACTTTCTACGAGGATACGGACGATGCGCAGATCGATGGCCACATCGTGCAGATCAGTGCGCGTGTGCAAGGGCACGTCGTCAACGTACCGGTAAAGGAGAATCAGTATGTCTCTGCCGGCACGCTGATCTCGGAGATCGATCCGCACGATTACGAGGTGGTGGTGCAGCAGGATGAGGCGAACCTGGAAGCAGCGGAGGCCAATTACGAGTCCGCCAAGGTCAACATCCCGGTCACCGACATCCAATCGTACAGCCAGCTGTCTCAAGCAAATGCGGGAGTGAACGTGTCCGGCGCGCAGATCAAGCGGGCCATTCGCCAACTGGAGCAGGCGCAGGCAGACGTAGCGCAGGCTGAGGCGAACAACGTAAAGGCGCAGGAAGACCTGAAGCGCTACACGACGCTGGTTGAGAAGGATGTCATCTCGAAGCAGCAGTATGATCAGGCGGTCGCGGCAGCACGGGCGAACGAGGCAGCGGTCGTCTCCGCGAAAGCGGCTGCGATTGCCGCGGAAGACCAGGTGACAGTGGCGCGCAGTCAACTTGTGGTTTCGCAGGCGCAGGCACGCAATGCCTCTGCCGCACCCAAGCAGGTGATTGCGCAGAAGGCCAAGGCCGATCAGGCGGCGGCCCAGGTAGAGCAGGCTCGTGCGGAGTTGAACCAGGCGCGGCTGAACCTGAGCTACAGCAAGATTGTCGCCCCGGTGGACGGCATCATCACCTCAAAAAACGTCGAAGTAGGGCAAAACGTCAGCGTCGGCCAGAATCTGGTTACGCTGATCTCGCTGGACGATTTGTGGGTCACTGCGAACTTCAAGGAAACCCAGTTGAAGCTGATGCGTCCGGGGCAGTACGTGAAAGTCCATGTGGATCTAAACGGGCGCAACTACGATGGTAAGGTGACGCAGATCGGCGGCGCCACGGGCTCCGTGCTTAGCCTGTTCCCACCGGAGAACGCGACGGGCAACTATGTGAAGGTGGTGCAACGCATTCCGGTGCGCATTGACTTCACTAATCCAGACCAGAACCGCGATCACGGACTGCGCCCAGGGCTCTCAGTTGAACCCACGGTTACGGTCAAGCAGTAACGCCGAGCCAGGTTGCGACTTAGCGTACGAATCAATGGGCATTGCCAACCAGGTTTTCATGGCACTGACCCCATCCTGCTGCAGGCCGACCGGCAGCGGCTGGCCTGCATCCAACCGGTTGTGAAGGAGACATACATGAGCAGCACTGCCCTGAAGGAATCGCCGGCAAAGCAATCCACCAAGACGGGTGACCTGGTCACGCCGAATTGGCGCCAGCAAGCGAAGAGCATTCAAAAGTACGGCACAGTCATCAAGGACCTGCCTATCGGGCTTGAAGAATCAGCTCGGCAGGAGATCGCCGGCCGCCTGAACCTGCTGCTGGCCGATACGATCACCCTGCGGGATCTCTACAAAAAGTCACACTGGCAGGTAGGCGGACCGACCTTCTACCAGCTGCACCTGCTATTCGACAAGCATGCCGGCGAGCAATCAGAGCTGGTGGACGAGATCGCGGAGCGCATCCAGATCCTCGGCGGAGTTTCAATCGCGATGGCTCACGATGTGGCAGCCAATACGCGGATTGAGCGTCCCCCCATTGATCGCGAGGAGGTTCCGGTGCAGATCTCCCGCCTGCTGGAGGCGCACAACGTCATCTTGAAGGACGCGCGCGATCTGGCGGAAAAGGCCGGTGACCTCGGCGATGTGGGTACAAATGACCTGCTGGCCAGTTCCGTGGTCCGCACCAATGAGCTGCAGGTATGGTTTGTCAGCGAGCATTTGGTCGAGATGCCACTGGTATTCGCCCGATAATTCGTGGTCAACTGACTTTGCGCCGGGCTGGGTCGCTCGCGACCTGGCCCGTGTCGTTTCCAGGCGCGGCAATGCCTTGCTCCTGCCTTGTCCGCGTACCACCTGTGTTGAAACTTTTGTCGCCGGGGCTCCTGCTGCAACATCTATGATGCTGAGTTGCTGGGGCATCTCTACGGGCCGGGCAGGCAAGAGGACACTCTCTCCGCTTGCGGCATCGCCAGAGTAGAGAACCCACCTGGTGAGACGAGATGTCGGTCGGGCTGGAATTCTTTATCCATCATGCGTACCTTGTGCTTTTCGGCTGGATAATAGCCGAGCAGATTGGCCTGCCCATTCCCAGTGCTCCGCTGCTGCTGACTGCCGGCACTCTGACGGCCACCCACACGCTCAGCCTTCCTCTGATCCTGCTCTCTGCTGTCGCCGCATGCCTGGTCAGCGACTCTGTCTGGTACTTCATGGGCGCTCGCTTCGGCGGGGGCATGGTGCGGCTGGTCTGCAAACTCTCCTTCGAGTCGGCCACGTGTGTGCGCCGTACTGGCGACTTTTTCCAGCGTTACGGTGCGCGTGCCATGCTGGTGGCGAAGTTCATTCCCGGGCTGGGCGCAGTCGCCGCGCCCATAGCCGGTCAAAGCAAGATGCCGTATCCCACATTTCTGATCTGGGACGCAGCCGGTGCCGTGTTGTGGAGCGGCAGTATCGCGCTGGTCGGCCGATTCTTCGGCGACGTGCTGAAGCGGCATCCCGAAGCGCTCTCGACTGTGGGCCACTTTGCCGGCATTCTTTTTGTGCTGCTGCTGGTAAGTTTCTTCTGCTATCGCCTTTATCGACAGCGTGCCTTTCTGCGGCAGATTCGGGGCGCGAAGATCGAGCCGGAGGAGTTGAAAGCCTTGCTGGATGCGGGCCAGGATGTCTACATCGTCGACCTGCGGCACCCGCTGGACTATCTGCCGGATCCGCGTCGTCTGCCCGGAGCTGTCCTGTACAAGCCGGACACGCTGGTCGCAGATGGCGCATCGATTCCGCGCGACCGCGATGTGGTGCTCTACTGCACCTGTCCCAGCGATGCGACCAGCGCACGCACTGCGCTGCGGCTGCGTAGCCTCGGCGTTTATAGGGTGCGCCCGCTGAAGGGCGGCTACGAAGCATGGAAGCGACTGGGGTACCCGCTGGAGCCGATGGAGCAGAGGACCGTCGCCTAAACAGCGCACGCTTATTTCGAGCAACGCGTGTGCTGGCCGAGTCGCATCCATCGTTCGCCTGTGCTAACGTGCCGATAGAGAGTGCAGGCAGCTGATGGCGTGGACTGAATCCTATCACTGTGACGTTTGCAGCCGTCCGCGGCACGATGCGGAAGACTGGTGGCTGGCCTGGACCGACCAGACCGTGCCGCCGGGAGGACCAGCGCAGGAGTCTCTTCGCATCACGCGCTGGAGTCATCCGCTCTCGCACAGCGCGGATGTGAAACACCTCTGTGGCGCGCGCTGCGCCGGCACCCTCATGGATCGATGGATGAGCCGGGAAGAGCATTGATTGCAACCGCAGTACGGTTGAGTTCATCCGCCCCTGTGCCGCACCAAAACCAGTAACGCAGGCTCGCTCCCGCTCGCTCTACTATGGAGTTCAGGAGATAGCCTTGCCCTACCACGATCTGCGCGAATGGCTGACGCGTCTGGAGCGCGCCGGTGAGTTGAAGCGCGTCCGCGAAGCCGTCGACCCGATACTCGAGATTGCCGAAATCACGGATCGCGCCTCAAAGCTGGGCCGCCGCGGCAGCAAGCAGGCGGCCGGCGGTCCTGCGCTGCTGTTTGAAAACGTAAAAGGCTACCCGGGCAGCCGCGTGCTGATGAACCAGTTCGGCAGTGAGCGCCGTATGCAGCTGGCGCTCGACACGGAGAATCTGGACGACATTGCGGCCCGGATCGACCTGCTGCTGCACGTGAAGCCGGGCGAAGGCATGATGGGCAAGCTGAAGATGCTGCCGATGCTGGCCGAGGTCGGGAAGTTCTTCCCGAAGGAGATTGCGGCAAAGAACGCATTGTGCAAGCAGGTCATCCTGCGCGACAACTTCAGCGTACTCGACTTTCCGGTGTTGCAGTGCTGGCCCATGGACGGCGGCCGCTACATCACACTGCCACTGGTGGTGACGCGAGATCCGCGCCAAGGCAAGCGCAACATGGGTATGTACCGCATGCAGGTCTATGACGGCCAGACCACCGGCATGCACTGGCAGCGGCAGAAGGTTGCGGCAGAGCATCTGCGCGATCGCCTGCGCATAGCTGCTGGTTCAGCGTCGGCGAGCGTAGCGGCGATGGCGGAG
>CAXUMX010000044.1:0-27265 GCA_964252395.1 uncultured Acidobacteriaceae bacterium
GCTAAGGGATCCAGAGCGGTTGGAGGGGCTGGGCGACGCGGCGCGGCAGACTGCCCAAGACCGGTTCTGCGCCAGCCGCATCATTCCCCTTTACGAAAACTACTACCGACAGGTCGTCGAGCAGGGCGCTCGCTGATCTAATCTCCGAACACGGTCCCGGAGGGCGACCCTGAAGCGGGTCCTGTTGCGGACGCTGAAGCGACTCCCGCAAGGCCGGCGGAGAGAGCTTCCGCAGCGTAGAACACCGACGGGATTTCAAGCGTGACTCGCGTTCCACGCCCCGGACGGCTCTCCACCTCAAATCGAGCCTCGCCACCGTAGAGCACTTCCAGCCGCTCGCGCACATTCTTCATACCGATGCCGTTGCCGGAGTGGCTTTGCGCCGTGACAGAGCCGACCGCCAAAGCTCGGCCCGGCATGATGCCCACCCCATTGTCTTCAATGTCGACAATCAACCGCCCATCCCGCATCCGGCTGCGCAGCGTCACTGTTCCACCCTCCAGCCTTGGCTCCAGTCCGTGCTTGATGCTGTTTTCAATCAGTGGCTGCAGCACCATGCTGGGCACCATCACCTCCAGTGTCTCCGGCTCGATCTCCCGCTCCACTCGCAGCTTGTCCGCGCCGAAGCGCACCACTTCGATGCCCAGGTAGTCGTCGGTAAACGCCAGTTCGTCACGTAGAGGAACGAAGCTGTCATGCTCCCGCAGGAGCGCGCGCAGGATATTTGCCAGACGGACGATCATCTCCCGTGCCTGGTCAGGCCGGAAGCGTACCAGCGACCCGATGGAGTTAAGCGTGTTGAAGAGGAAGTGTGGATTGATCTGCCGCTGCAGCGCATCTAGCCTCGCCTCCAGCAGCAGCCGCTTCTGCTCCTCCAGCTTCTGCTCGATGCGGATAGCGTTCCATATCTTCAGCGGTATGCCGACCACCACTGCAGGGCAGGCGTAGATGGCCAGCCGCACGATCCAGCTTCGCGTGTTCAGCGCGAACAACAACCGCGGATATAGATGCGCAAGCTCCATCCGAATCATCTGCATACCCACGATCAGCACCAGCAGCAGGATCTGCCGGTCCAGCCGCGGTCGCGCCAGGTTGCGGCGCACCCAGCGGTAAATGCTGAGGTCGATAAATGGAGAGAAGGACCAGACATCTTCACGGTCCACAAGGCGTCCATACAGCCCGGCGACCAGCGCGACACCCAGATTCACTGGCAGGGTCAGGTACTCATGGTGCACCAGCGCCGGGAGTGACAGCATGCTGCCGCCCACCATGGCCCACCAGGGACCCAGCAGCACACCCACGATGATGGTCGTCTCAAAGGCATTGTCCGCTGCCAGAAAGTTCGGCACGGTGACCCGCGCCCAGACACCCAGGGCCAGCGGCACACAGATGCACGCCACCAGTCCCAGCGTCCCGCGGCTTGTGCGCCGGTCTGCAAATAGTAGCCGCTTGAAGACCCGGGAACGCGCCAGCGCGCTCGACACCGCGGCAGCAACGCCCAGCTTGATCAGCAGCGAGATCAGTACCAGCTTCGGCTCAAACATAGACAAAGAGAAGACAAGCGGCTGAAGTGCGCAGCTATGCCCCCGACTATAATCGAGGAATGTCGTCCATGACGGTGAGCAAGGTAGCGGAGGCAGACTTCCCCTCCCGCTGGGGCAATTTTCGCATTCATGGCTTCGAAGGCATCCTGTTGGATCCGGAGCCCTGTCGCGAAGGCGATCCAGTACCGTTGCGCCGGGTAGAAGGATGTGTCGCGCTGGTGTTTGGCGACATCCATAAGGCGCCCCCTGTGATCCGCATTCACTCACAGTGTCTGACGGGCGATGTCTTCGGTTCGCTGCGCTGCGACTGCCGTCAGCAGTTTGAACTAGCTATGCAGCGCATCGTCGATGAAGGTGCGGGCATCCTCATCTATGAGCAGCAGGAGGGCCGCGGCATTGGGCTGATGGCAAAGTTGCGCGCGTATGAGTTGCAGGATCACGGCCGCGATACCATTCAGGCCAACCTGGAACTGGGCTACAAGGCCGATTGCCGGCTCTACGAAGTCCCTGCCTGCGCGCTCCAGCTGCTGGGTGTGCACGCCGTGCGGCTGATGACTAACAATCCGGAGAAGATCGCTGCCCTTGAAGAGCAGGGGATCCGCGTGGTCGAGCGTATCTCTGCGGAGGTGCCTGCCGCCTCGCCTTTGGCTGAGCGCTATCTGGAGACCAAGCACGAGCAGATGGGGCACCTGCTTACGGCAACTCCGGCGAAGTAGCCATGTCGCCAGCTGGGCCGCGGGTCGCCAGCAGTACCTTCGCAGTCGTCACCAGTTGTCCGGCGTGCCGCTGCGTGTGATCGGCGAGATGGACCAGCAGCCCTCCCAGGCTGGTGGGCAGCCGGCGACGCCCAACACTGCGCGAAGCCTCCAGGTCAGCTTTGCCAAAGGCCTGAACGCGGGGCCGTAGTTGCTGGAGCTCTCTGCCGAAGTCCTCAGCCAGCGCCGCTCCCGTTGCGACTGCTCCGCCCCCGCTCACTTGCTCGGCCTCACGGCTGAGACGTGCTAGCTGCTTCAGGTCCAGTTCGCGACCTTCGGCATACGTCAGCAGCCGGTCCAGGCTGCCGGCCATATGGCAGAGCTGAAAGGCCACTGAAGGCAGGCCGGCAGGGTGGGCAAGGGCCTCCGCTGCTGTTAGCTGGCTGCACCAGCGCACCGCATCCTCCTGCGCCAGCTCAAGCGCGTGGAGAACGGCACGGACGACGGCCGGCTCTTCAGGCAGTGTGCCGCGCAACCAGGGTTCGGGAGGGCGTTTCATAGCGTTTAGAGTATTTGCTCCTGTCATTGTTCCAGAGCCCTTTTTCGGACTCCGTCCTCGGTGTTCGATATCGGACGAAGTGGGGCGTCTATCATCCGAAGGCCGGTTTCGCGGCCGTGTGCGTGTGGTGGATTTCGAAGCAGTAAATTGAAGTACGTGGTAGCCAACAGACAGACGCAAAGCCCCTTCCTAGTGGTTAGGGAACTTCCCCTACGAGGAAACACTATGGGTTTGCTGACACCGAATCAGATTAAGGATTTCCGATCGCTCTATACGCTCCAACTTCGCTATCTGCTCTCGGCGGAGACACAGATCATCAAGGGCCTCGAGAGCATGATGAAGCATGCCTCCGATCAGCGGCTGATTCAGGCCTTCCAGTCGCATCAGCAGGAGACTGAGGTGCAGGCGGAGCGCCTGAGAACCATGCTTAGCGAGTTGGAAGGCGAAGTGGACGACAAGAAGGACATGATCGTCACCGCGCTTGTTGGTTCCGCAGAGAACATCGTGAAGGAGTCCGATGAAGGACCACTGCGCGATGCAGGTCTGCTGGCCAGCGCGCAGAAGGTCGAGCACTACGAGATGGCCTCCTACGGCACTGCACGCGACTGGGCCAGGATGCTTGGGCTTGAGCAGCACGCGAGCATGCTGCAGCAGACGCTCGACGAGGAGAAGCACGCGGATGAGCTGTTGACGTCCATCTCCCAGAGCGCGAACACGACCGCTGCTGCTGCCGCTTAACCAAAGCTTGAAAGCGCAGGACGTGAGAAGAGGGACGGCAGGTGCAGTCCCTCTTTACTCACAGGCCCTTCTTCTCACGGAAGGCGCGGACTACAGCGGCCGGGCTACGATGCGCCCCGTCGACCGCCTCATTCATCGCCCGCATCTCCGCCGCACTGATCCTGCCCGCCAGCTCTGCCACGACCGGCCGCAGCTGTGGCCAGCGCCGGTAAGTGTCTTCCCGAAACAACGTGACTGCCTCATAGGGTGGAAAGTAGTGGTGATCATCGGCGAGCACGCGCAGGTGCAGCGGCTGAATTGGCCCATCCGTCGAGTTCCCGGCTATGATATCCACCTGGTATTGACCGATGGCTCGATAGAGCAGCCCCAAGTCCATGGTGCGTGGCGCTCCGTCGAAGGCAAGGCCGTACTCCGCCGAGAGCCCTCGCAACCCGTCGGGACGCTCCTCAAATTCGTATCCCACGCCAAGCTTCCACTGTGGGCTCACCCGGGCGGCTTGGCTGAGCGTGGCGACCTGCAGCCGGTCCGCATCAGCGTCGCGAACGATCATCGCGAAGGTGTTCTCAAAACCCAGCGATTCCCCTACGTCCACACCGTAGCGGCTGTGGTACAGGTCGTGCACCGTGGCGCGCACCTGCTCGGGATTCTTGTTCACCGGCTGCTTCAAGATCGCGGTCAGCGCAGTTCCGGTGTACTCCACGTATCCATCGATGCGTCCTGCCGCCAGTGCCTGCTGGCATATATAGCTGCCGGCCAGGTAGAAGCGGCGCTCCACTTTCATGCCGGTGCGCGCTTCGATGTGCTGCGCCAGCAACTCACCCAGAACTACCTGCTCGGTGAAGTTTTTTGCGCCGATCACCGGCCGGTTCGCCCGCGGTGCCTCGCATCCGGTAAGCGCAGCCGCGCTGATCGCGACGGCAAGCACCGCGATCGAGACAGGCCTCATGGACGCGCTCGCCCCACGCGTAGCCGCCACTCCAGCAGACCTAGCAGACCGTCTGCGCCCAGCGCCAGCAGCGCCGCCGGCACTGCTCCGGCCAGCACTAATCGGTTATCTACCGAGGCCACTCCGCGGAAGATAAACTCGCCCAGACCGCCCGCCCCCACCGCCGCGGCAATGGTAGCGATCCCCACACACGTAACCGTGGCTGTCCGCAACCCGGCCAGTAGAAAAGGCATGGCCAGCGGCAGTTCCACCTTGCGTAAACGCTGCCAGCCTGTCATGCCAACTGCCTGCGCCACATCCATCACCGTTGCGTCGACGCCGATAATGCCGGTATAGGTGTTGCGCACGATCGGCAACAGCGCGTACGCCACCAGGGCCACGATCGCGATACGCGCTGCCCTTTCACCCACAAACGGGAGCGGCAGCAGAAAGCCGAACAGCGCAAGGCTTGGTATCGTCTGCAGCGTATTCACTATCCCGAGCACGGGACGCGCCAGACTGCGCACCCGCGTCAACAGGATGCCCAGCGGCACAGCGATGACTGTCGCGATCAGCATCGCGGCGCCGGTGAGCCACAGATGCTCCAATGTCAGCGTGACGATCTCATCCCAGTGCTCGGCGACAAATCCCGGCTCAGGCATGGCTCCTGGCCTCCGCGCCGCGGTGTACCGCCCTGACGTACGCCCGGGCCGCAGCATCGGGCGCATCCAGGAAGTGCTCCGCTGGCAGGTTGACTGCGATCCGCCCGGCCTCTACCAGCACCACGCGCTCAGCCAGATAGAGAGCCTCATCCAGATCGTGCGTCACCAGCAGCACGGTCGTTCTCCCGCCTCCCGGTAAGACTTTGGTGGTCAGGTCGCGCAGCACGTCCTGCATCTCTGCGCGTGTCAACGGATCCAGCGCCCCAAACGGTTCATCCATCAGCAGGATGTCCTGCCCCGCAGCGAGTGCACGCGCCAGACCGACACGCTGCCGCTGTCCGCCAGAGAGGGCCGCGGGCATGCGGTTTGCGAATCGGTCCGGATCGAGCCCCACCATCCGCAGCAGTGAGTGCGCGCGCTCCCTGATCTCCTCGCGCGACTTCCCTTCGATCTCCATCACCAGGCCAACGTTCCGCTCGATGCTGAAGTGCGGAAACAAGCCGGTCTCCTGGATCACATAGCCGATGGAGCGGCGCAGCGCGATGGGTTCCTGCGTGAGGATTGATTGCCCACGCACCAGCACATCTCCGCTGCTGATTGCATGCATGCAATTGACCGCGCGCAGCAGCGTCGTTTTGCCGGAGCCGCTCTTGCCCAGCAGCGCCACTGTGGTGCCGGCCTCGATCGCCAGTGACACGTTCTCCAGCAGCGCCCGGCCATCCGGCAGTCGATAGCTCACGTCGCGGAACTCGATCGCCGGGACAGTCGCCATGCTTTGCCTCGTTGCTGGAAGGTGGAGACGCGAAGGGCCGGACTGTTTGCCCGGCCCCGCGCGCCCTAGCTTACACCCGGTTCAGGCGAGCTACTCTTCGCTCTCGCCCTCGTCCCCGTCCACGTCCATGCCGGTCAGATCATCAGCACTATCCGGCTCATCGCCCAGCGTATCCGGTGGAACCGGCGCGCTCATCGCACTCTCCGGTGTCGGGGCGGGCTGCCCCTTCACACGCACTACGGTGATCTTGGTGAACCCTTCCTTGAAGCTGGGTGGCCGCAGCCGGTCTGCCATCTTCTGCATGGTCTCGTCGCTCACCGTGCGCTCGCGGCGCCGATTACGCTCCATACATACTTCGAATGGCACATCGAAGAAGACTGCCTGCACCTCATAGCCAAAGCTCTTCGCCATCTTGATCCACTGGCGGCGCTCGTGCGGGGACAGATTGGTTGCGTCGACATAGTTCCACGGCATCTTCGCGATCAGGCGCGCCCGCAGCAGCGATCGCAATGTCGAGAAGACCAGGCCCTGGTAGCGCTGCTCCGTGATGTCATCGAACAGAATGGTGCGCAGCAGGTCGCTGGACAGCGGAGTCACACCGCGCCGTTTGAACCAGGTGGTCTTACCGGAGCCGGGAAGTCCGATGGTCAGCACAACAAAGCCGCGGGATGGTCGAGGTACGCTTGAGACCTCCGGCGGTACCAGCGACTCCGGCTGGGTTTCGACGATTAGCCTTCCCTCTGGTGCAGAGGCAGCCTCGTTCGGGATCGCGTCGCTCGCCTGCACTGGTCGCACCTGTTCTGTCTGCTGCTGTCTTCGCGTAGCGCCGTCCGCGGCCGCATCGCTGATGCGGCTCTCGTCTTCCAGGCGCCTGCCAATCACCGGCTTGTCTGCCGGCGGTGCAGCGGGAGGGGTTGCGGGACGTGAATAGTCAGAGCCGGCGTAGTTCGGCTGCAAGGGCGCAGGCTGGTTGGAGGGCAGCTCCTGGCCGATCTTCCCAGTCTGCTCAGAGAGGTTTGGAGCTCGTTTCGAACGTCGTCTCATCGTTTCGCGCAACCACTTGCGCCTGTTGTGGATGTATCACACTCGGCGAGGTGCAGCAAAGCCGGTGCATTCGCCGACCCGTTGCACCTGCTTTGGTACACTCCGATTGGGCATCGATTCCCGTATGCATACTCACCACTGAGCTGCGCTTGAGTGTGCCCGTAACCACAATTCCAGCGCGATCCTCCACCGTGTGAGGCCGCCATCTGAAGGAGTGCAATCCCGTCTATGGGTGTAAAGGTTGGTATCAACGGCTTCGGCCGCATCGGCCGTAACGTCTTCCGCGCATCGCTCGGCAATCCCGAACTCGAATTTGTCGCAGTCAATGACCTCACCTCTCCTGCGACTCTGGCTCATCTGCTGAAGTACGATTCCATCCTCGGCAACCTCTCTCATGACATCACTGCGGGCGACGATTACATCGCCGTAGACGGTAAGAAGATCAAGGTATTCGCGGAGCGTGATCCGGCCAAGCTCGACTGGTCCTCGGTCGGCGCGCAGGTAGTGGTTGAGTCGACTGGCCACTTCACCGACGCGACCAAGGCTAAGGCGCATCTCCAGGGCACGGTCAAGAAGGTCATCATCTCCGCGCCGGCAACCAACGACGACCTCACCGTCGTGCTCGGCGTCAATGAGGATAAGTACGATCCCAAGGCGCACCACGTCATCTCGAACGCCTCCTGCACTACGAACTGCCTGGCTCCCCTGGCCAAAGTGCTGGATGCGGAGTTCGGCATCATCCAGGGCCTGATGAATACGATCCACAGCTACACCAACGATCAGGTCATCCTCGACTTCCCGCATAAGGATCTGCGCCGTGCCCGTGCCGGAGCCATCAACATCATTCCAACCTCGACCGGCGCCGCTAAGGCGCTCCACCTGGTCCTGCCGCAGCTCAAAGGCAAGCTCGATGGCTTCTCCCTGCGCGTGCCCACCCCGGTCGTCTCCGTGGTCGACCTCACCGTCACCGTCGAAAAGCCGGTGACCGTGCAGAGTGTGAACGATGCGCTCAGGAAGCATGCCAATGGCCCGCTGAAGGGCATCCTCGGCGTGGAAGAGCACGAGCTGGTTTCGGCAGACTTCAAAGGCAATCCGCTCTCCTCCATCATCGACGCGCCGCTCACCAAGGTGATCGGCAATATGGTGAAGGTCATCTCCTGGTACGACAATGAGTGGGGCTACTCCAACCGCGTCCGCGACCTGATCGTCTTTCTGGACAAGAAGGGCCTGTAGTGCCAACGCCGCACATTCTGCGCCGGGGGCCTTTGCGTCCCCGGCGTTCTTTCTTGAGTCATCGACCTGCGAGGATGCATGCGCCAAAACATCGCCGGCAGCTCACCTTTGAGCCGATCATCGGCTTCTCCCGCGCAGTCCGCGTCGGCGATGCCATCCACGTCTCTGGCACCGGTCCAGTTGGGGCGGATGACGCGACGGTGGAGCAGCAGACCCGCCGCGTCTTCGAGATCATCCGCGAATCGCTGCGCAGCGCCGGAGCCGACCTTATCCACATTGTGCGCACTCGCATCTATCTGACCGACGCTGCCGATTGGCAGGCGGTCGGCAAGGTACATGGGGAGCTCTTCGGCACTATCCGCCCTGCCGCAACCATGGTGGTTGTGGCGGCGCTCCTCAATCCAGCATGGCGCGTAGAGATTGAGGCCGATGCCGTCCTCGACCGCGCAGAAAGTTAGGCTTTTCTGATGCAGATACCGTCCATCCGCACGCTTACGAACGGCGAAAATCGCCTGCAGCACCAGCACGTGCTGATTCGCGTCGACTTCAACGTCCCGCTTTCGGAGGATGGAACAGAGATTCTGGACGACACGCGCATCCGCGAGACCCTGCCCACCATCGAGTACGCGCTGCGCCACCGCGCCAAGGTGATCCTGTGTTCGCACCTAGGCCGTCCCAAGGGAAAAGTCACCCCCAAGTACAGCCTGCGGCCCATTGTCGACCGGCTTCGGGTGATGCTGGACCACGCCATCGGCGAACAGGTCAATGTCGCCTTCTCACCGGACTGTGTGGGCGAAATCGCGCATGAGCTCGCCGGGAAGCTTGAGGACGGCAAGGTCCTGCTGCTAGAGAATCTGCGCTTCCATCCCGAAGAGGAGGCCAACGACCCGCGCTTCTCGAAGGAGTTGGCCAGCCTCTGCCAGATCTACGTGAATGACGCCTTCGGCTCCGCGCATCGTGCCCATGCCTCGACGGAGGGCATCACCCACTACGTGAAGCACGCCGTTGCTGGGTTGCTGATGGAAAAGGAGCTGACCTACCTCGGCAAGGCGCTTACGGAGCCCGCAAGGCCGTTCATCGCCATCCTGGGCGGCGCAAAGGTATCGGACAAGATCGAAGTCATCGATAATCTTCTGGGCAAGGTCGATGCGATCCTCATCGGCGGCGGCATGGCCTACACGTTCCTGAAGTCGCAAGGCCTCGAAGTAGGCAAGTCGCTGGTCGAGGCAGACAAGCTGGAAGTTGCGCAGCAGGCCCTGGCGAAAGCCAAGGAGCGTGGCGTGCGCTTCCTGCTCCCCATCGACCACGTCCTTGCCAACCGCTTTGCTCCCGATGCCAAGACCAAGACGGTCAACGGCGAGGCGCCTTTTCCGGCGGACTGGATGGCCCTCGACATCGGCCCCAAGACAGTCGACCTCTTTGCCGGCGAGATCACCGAGGCAGGCACCATCGTCTGGAACGGCCCGATGGGCGTCTTTGAGATGCCGGCCTTCGCCCATGGCACCACAGCGATTGCAGAGCTGGTAGCCGCCAACGACGATGCCGTCTCTATCGTCGGGGGAGGCGACTCAGTCTCAGCCGTCAACCAGGCCGGAGTGGCCGACCGTATCACCCACATTTCCACCGGCGGAGGCGCATCTTTGGAGTTCCTCGAAGGTAAAGCCTTGCCCGGAGTTGATGCATTGCTCAAGAAGCCGTAGTCTGGCTAGCGTCCCCGGGTGCGGGACTTGCTTGGGGGACTCCTCTGTGCCTTCCGTCTTTCTGTTGAACGCGATCGTGCTCTTCAGTGGAGTCGTCGCCTTTCTTATCGCCGGCTTTGCCGGCCTGTTCGCTCGGTCGCTGCAGCCCTGGCGCTTCCGGCTGATGCTTCCCCCGCTCGGCTTCGTCATCTGTGGAGGCGTTTCCATCTCTGCGGAGCAGCATCTGCTGCGCTGGTTGCAACATGGACACCTGACCCACTCCTTCGGCGCCGGCTTAATCCAGAGCATTGTTCTGGTGCTCGCCGGGCTCTGTGGTCTGCTTGCCGGCCTCGGCCTGGGCACCAGCCTGGACGCGAACTACCCCAGCAGCGGCGGCACAGGAGTTGCCGCCCCCTGGCCGGGACGTCGCACACCCCCGGCGGGCAAGGCAAAGGTCGTTCCCATCTCGCGCGGACGCCAGCCCGGCGTCGTGCCGCACATCAAGGCAAGCTCAGATCACGAATAGTTAGACAAACAGCTCTGCATCATTGCCCGAAAGGACTCATGCGCACACCCCTGCTCGCCGCCAATTGGAAGATGTTCAAGACGCCTGAAGAGGCCCGCAGCTTCGTGCTCAGCTACCTGCGCTCCGGCCATGAGGGCACTGCGGAAGTTGCGCTCTTCCCGCCATCAATCGACCTGCCTGCCACCATCGAGGCAGCTCGCGGCTCGCACTTGAAGATCGGCGCGCAGAACATGCACTTCGCCGACGATGGAGCCTTTACTGGCGAGATCTCCGCGCCGATGCTGCTCGCCGTCGGGGTCACACATATCCTGATTGGCCACTCCGAGCGCCGCCAGTACTTCGGTGAGACCGATGAGCTGGTCAACAAGAAGCTCCACACCGCACTGCGGCGCGGGTTGACCCCAGTGGTCTGCGTAGGCGAGCACCTCGACCAGCGCAATGATGGTGAGACAGAGGCAGTCCTGCGCCGTCAGACCAGCCGTGCGCTGGAGGGTGTCGACGCAGCTGGGGCAGAGCCTATCGTGATCGCGTATGAGCCAGTCTGGGCCATCGGCACCGGCAAGACAGCTACTCCCGAGATTGCCGCCGAAGCCCACGCCATCATCCGCCACGAAGTGGCACAGTTACTGGGCCGCGCAGCCTCGGAGCGCATGCGCATCCTCTACGGTGGCTCAGTCAAGGCCGACAATGCAGAGCAGCTGTGCGCCCAGCCGGAGATCGACGGCGCCCTGGTCGGCGGCGCCTCACTCGATCCAGCCTCCTTCGCTAAGATCGTCGCCGCCGCCACCCGCTAACCCCAAATGGATCGCACTGACCTGTTGGCTTACCTCAAAGGTCAGCGCTACGGGGTGCTGGGAAGCCTCTCTGCAGAGGGCGAGCCCCAGGGAGCCCTGGTGGGATACGCCGTCACACCAGCGCTTCAGATCCTCTTCGACACCATTCGTAGCAGCCGTAAGTATAGAAATCTGCTCGCCCATCCGCGCGCGTCGTTTACTGTCGGGGCTGGCTGCGCCACCCATGCCACCGAGCTCGACGAGCGTACCGTGCAATTTGAAGGAATCGCCGAGGAGCTGAGCGGCGAAGCGCTCGCGCGGCTACGGCCTGTCTACTACCACGCTTGGCCGGACGGGTCAGATCGCGAAGCGTGGAGCGAGATCACCTGGTTCGTGCTCCACCCGCTATGGATCCGCTACTCCGATTACAGCTTGTCTCTTGTGCAGGAGTGGCGCTTCCCGCTCTAAGCCTCTTCACTGCACCAGATCGCTCTCTTCCTCTTCCTGCTCTCCATCCAGCTCCGCGTCCATCGCGTCGCGCACGCGGCTGATCGTCTCCTCCGGGTTGAGCCGCTTCTGCTGCTCGTAAAAGCGCGCCACGTGTCGCACCAGATCTGCCAGCACCACACCCCAGGCCGTCGGATCGTCCCACCCCCCCTCAGCCGGCTGCCATGCAGGTCGCCCTGCGCCCCCCAGGCACGAATTAAATCCAATGCCTTCGGATCGGCAGCCGCGCCCGGTGGCACCGCCAGCTGGTTCTTCACCGCCTGGTTCGCACCGGGCTGGCTCTTGCCCGGCTCGACCAGCCGGCTGTTTGCATTGCGTCTCTCTGCCATCGTGCTACACCTCACACAGAACGTCTTGGTCTTCCAGGCGCAGAGGATAGACCGTCGCTTTACCCGCTGGGTTGGTGGCCTCCTGACCCGTGAGCGGATCGAAGCACCAGGCGTGCCACGGACAGACGATATGACCGTCCTCGATGGTGCCCTCCGCCAGCGGCGCACCGCGATGCGGGCAGTCGTTGTCAAGAGCGGCAAGTTTGCCGGCGATGCGCGCCACGCACAGCGCCCGGCCACCGGCCTTAAACTCCTTCAGCGTTCCCTCGGCCGGCATCTGCTCGGTCCCGCCAATTCGCACCCACTCTGCCATGCGCTCCCCGCCCTCTTTTACCCCAACCAAGCAGTGTACGGCGCGGGGGCATTGCACAGCCCACTCCTTCCTCGTCCGCTGTAACAGGCAGCAAAGCCGGGAGCGCCGCATAGGATTTATGTGGCCCCTTTTGAGAATCGCCGTCCCGCCACTGCCCAGCAACGCGCGGATGTTCTAGGCTGAAGTCAGCATGTCCGACAGAAGCTCTGATTCAACCGCCGAGCAATCCAGGCTCCCGGCGGAAGCCGCGCTATGGTGCCCCGCCTGCGGGCGGCCAGTGGATGACCCACTCACCTGTGGCGATTGCTCCGCGGTGATCTGCCGGCGCTGCGGCACGCCGCTTGAGTTTGCCGACGAGTTGGCCTTCGGATGAGTCGCACCCCGACACGCTTTGCGAATCCGCTGGACGATCCGCTGCGGCCGCAGAATCCACTGGTGGCGCGCCACTGGATCCTCTCCGCCGCGGGACTGATGCTGGCCGCGGCCGTGCTCGCCGTCTACAGCACGCTCGCACTGCTGTTCTGGCAGGGCCAGTGGCAGTTGATCTTTCGTCCATCGCACCTGGTGGACCACACACCAGCCAGCAGCGGCGTTCCCTATCAGGATGTGCGCTTCGGCGCGACCGAGACGGGCCAGCCACGGCTAGCGGGATGGTGGGTGCCAGCCGCCGCCTCCGCAGCCACCGATCGCCCCACCGTGCTCTACATGCATGAGGCCCGCGGATCACTGGCCGACGCACTGCCGGACGTTCTGGCGCTGCATGCACTCGGTGTCGATGTCTTCGCCTTCGACCCGCGCGGCTTCGGCAACAGCTCCTGGGCCAGACCGTCAGAGCGCCACTGGGACGAGGATGCGACCGCCGCACTCAGCTACGTCACAGGGGTTCGTCACGCGCCCATGGCTCATGTTGTCCCCATGGGACGCGGGCTGGGTGCCACGGTAGCGGCCACCCTGACCCTTGAACATCCGGAGATTCGCAGTGTAGTGATGATCGATCTGCGGCCGCCCACCCTGGCGCTCCTGGAGGCCCCACGCTGGACCAGCATCTTGCCTGTCCGCCTGCTCGCGCGGGACCGCTTCGATACGGAGACGGCACTCCACTCGGTCACTGCCCGCAAACTGTTCCTTCTGCCTGCGGATGCCGCGTTGCCTGCCTGGGTCAGCAGCGCCCTGCCGCCCGCCACGATCGTGGGCAGCATCCAGTTAGGGGACGCGGCGACCTCCGCCGCGCTGCAGAGCTTCTTCCGCCACGCCACAGCCCCCTGACGCCGCCGGCGAGGCGCCCCGGGACTAGAACTTTGCCAGCGCCTCGATGGCCTGGAAAACGTTCTCTGGTTGCGGCAGAATCGCATCCTCAAGCAGCGGCTGGTAGCCAACGAAGGTGTCGGTAGCCGCCACCCGCTTCACGGGCGCATCCAGGTCGTGAAACAGCTCATCGCCGATGCGCGCTGCAATCTCCGCGCCATAGCCCCAGCTCAGCATATCCTCATGCGCCACGATGACGCGGCTGGTCTTGCGCACGCTCTCGGCAATCGCATCCCAGTCATACGGGCTGAGCGTGCGCAGGTCGATAACCTCCGTCTCCACTCCGAGATCGCGGCTGGCCCGCTGCGCCGCCTGCAGTGCCCGGGGCACCAGGGCCCCATACGTCACGATGGTCAGATCCGTCCCTTCGCGCACAATCTTCGCTTTTCCGAATGGGATCATGTAATCGGGGCCTGGGTAGACGCCGCGCCCGTAGGTCTCGCGATAAAGCCGCTTGTGCTCCAGAAACATCACCGGATCGTCACAACGGATCGCCGTGCGCAGCAATCCATTGGCGTCCAGCGCATTCGACGGGAAGACTACCCGCATACCCGGCGTATGCGTGAACAGGCTCTCGCCGCACTGGGAGTGGTACACCGCGCCGCCCGTCAGGTAGCCACCGATGGCCACCCGCACGACAGCTGGCGAAGCGAACGCGTTGTTAGAGCGCCACCGCATCAAGGGTAGCTCATTGCGCAGCTGATGCATGGCAGGCCAGATGTAATCGAAGAACTGGACCTCCACCACCGGCTTCATGCTCCGGGTCGCAATGCCCACCGCCCGGCCGACGATGTTCGCCTCCGCCAGAGGTGAGTTGAAAACGCGATCGCTGCCGTACTCGCACTGCAGCCCCGCCGTCAGCTTGAAGACGCCGCCCTTGCCCTTCACTGCGCCGTTGGCCAGGTTTTCCTCCCGGCTGCAATCGGCCACATCCTCGCCAAAGATCACAATGCGCGGATCGCGTTGCATCTCGTCCTTGAGGCAGACATTGATCAGGTCTGCCATCGTCCGCTCTGCCGGTGCAGTCCGGGGAGTGCTGGGCTCCTCTGCCGGACGTGGCTCGGTCGAGAAAGCTTCGCTGGTGGGGTCAAGATCGGGCGAGTAGACAAATCGATACACGCTGTCCCCGGTGGGCACCGGCGCGCGCAGCACGCGGTCGGTGGCCGCTTGGATCTCCTCATCCACGGACTTCTCGATCCGCGTGATCCCTTCCGCATCGAGGATGCCTTCCCGCAGCAGGCGCATCTGCAGCTTAGGCAGCGGATCGCGCAGGTTATCCGCATCCAGTTCCTCGGCCGTCCGGTACAGCTTGTGATTGTCCGACAGCGAGTGCGAGTAGGGCCGGGTCACATGTCCGTGCACGAACGCCGGTCCCTTGCGCTCCCGGCAGTGCGCCACCGCCTGGCTGAACGCGCTGTAGCTCTCCTGCGCGTCGGTGCCGTCGATCTCGGCGAAGTAGAAGTTCGGGAAATCCGCGACCAGCCGGGAGATGCTGCCCCCTGGCGTGTTCACCTCCACCGGGGTGGAGATGGCATAGCCATTGTCCTCGACCACAAACAGCACCGGCAGACGCTTGAGCGACGCCGTGCTCAGCGCCTCCCAGAACTCACCCTGGCTGGTTGACCCCTCGCCGAGCGACGCATAGACCACTTCGTCATCGTGGAAGTTCACATTGTGAAAGGCGCGATAATCGCCAGTGGCACGCTCGGCTGCCTGCGGATGCTGCGCATAGTAGCGGCCGGCCTCTGCACAGCCCACCGCCTGCAGCATCTGCGTGGTGACCGAAGAGCTCTGAGAGACGATGTTGAGCCGCTGGCTGCCCCAGTGTGATGGCATCTGGCGCCCGCCGCTCGAGGGATCGGCTGCGGCCCCTACCGCCTGGAGCAGCATCTCCTCCGCTGTGACGCCCAGCGCCAGGCACAGCGCTCGATCGCGATAGTAGGGGTAGAACCAGTCGTAGCTGGGTCGCAGCGCCTTGGCCGCCGCCACCAGCATCGCCTCGTGTCCGGCGCCTGAGATCTGGAAGAAGATCTTCTGTTGCTGCTTCAGCACGATCTCGCGGTCATCGATGCGCCGGGACATATACATCACCCGGTAGAACTCAATCAGGTCCGTACCGGCCAATACGTTCGCGTCCATCAACGCGCTCTTCTCCTGCCGCTCCGCTGCTGCTGTCCCCATGACCACCTCTGATGCTGCCTGCTCAACTGAAAACGACCTGCGATTGTATCGCGGAGTTGTGACCTTCTGCCTGAATAGAAGATGCAGGACAGACGCCGCCCGGCGCAGGAGCTTGTCTGCCTCTTGTCTGGGTCTTCTCAGGCGCCGTGACCGGCGTTTGACGTAGTTTTTTAAACCGTGCTCTAATCAGCCTTCCTTGACGCGTCGGCGCCGGCAGTACGCGGCGGCGGCAATCCCCGGACGCGGACAAACCCAATCTTTTGGAGAACATAAATGCTGAATGTCGGTCTGTGGGCGGTGGGCGTCCAGATGAGCTCCGCTAGCACCCCAGTCAACGGCAGTATTTTCTTGTGGGGCGCACTTGCCATCGGTGCGCTGGGCTTGCTGGTCGCTCTCTTGTTTGCACGCTCGGTCCTTAGCGCCGACACCGGCACCCCCGAGATGCAGGCAATCTCGAACGCCATCCGCGAAGGTGCTGAGGCCTTCATGTCGCGGCAGTATGGCACCATCGCCATCATCGCCGCGGGTCTAGCCATCGTCCTCTACATTGGGTACCGACTCTCGCCATTCACCGCACCTTTCGCGAACAAGGTCGTCATCAGCTTTCTGATCGGCGCCATCTGTTCCGGTCTGTCCGGCTTCACCGGCATGTATGTCTCAATCCGCGCAAACATCCGGACCGCCAGCGCGGCGCGCACCAGCCTGGGACGCGCACTGCAGACCGCGCTGCGCGGCGGTGCGGTCACGGGCCTGGTAGTGGTATCGCTCTCCCTGCTCGGCATCGGAGTACTCTTCATCCTGTTCGGTGGCCTCAGGAATCCGCAGGGCACACCGTATGAGCTGGTCGGCTTCGGCTTCGGAGCATCGCTCGTTGCGCTGTTCGCGCAGCTGGGCGGTGGCATCTACACCAAGGCTGCGGACGTGGGCGCTGATCTGGTCGGCAAGGTCGAGGCCGGCATCCCAGAGGACGACCCGCGCAATCCGGCCGTTATCGCTGACCTGGTGGGCGACAATGTCGGCGACTGCGCCGGTCGCGGTGCAGACATCTTCGAGTCCACGGCGGCAGAAAACGTCGGCGCCATGATCCTGGGCGCGGCCCTCTACCCCGTCTTCGGGCTGAAAGGCATCCTCTTTCCTCTGGTCATTCAGGCGGTGAATGTCATCGCATCCATCTTCGGTGTGGCCGTGGTGCGCTCGCGCGAGGACGAAGACCCGATGCACGCGCTGGATCGTGGCTACTACGTCACGTCCTTCGTCGCGCTGCTAGGCTTTGCGGCGGCAGTCTACTTCATGCTGCAGGGCCGCTGGTGGCTACTCGGCTCGGGCATCGTCGGTATCCTCACCTCGTTCCTCTTCGTTCGCATCACGGAGTACTACACCGAGACGCGCTACCGCCCCGTCCGCTCCATCGCGGAGGCCTCGCTTACCGGACCAGCCACCAACATCATCAGCGGGCTGGCTGTCGGCATGGAGACGCCTGCCATGCCGGTGATCGTCATCAGCGCCGCCCTGCTGCTCAGCTACTACTTCGGCGTACGCGGTCTGGCTGACCACAGCGAGATCGGCAACTACGCCCGCGGCATCTACGGCACCGCAGTGGCCACCATGGGCATGCTCTCCGCCTCTGCCTACATTCTGGCCATGGACACCTTCGGCCCCATCACGGACAATGCCGGCGGCATCATCGAGATGTCCGACCAGCCGGACGCGGTGCGTGAGAAGACGGACAAGCTGGACGCGGCCGGCAACACCACCAAGGCGCTTACCAAGGGGTACGCGATCGGGTCTGCCTCACTCGCCGCCTTTCTGCTCTTCTCCGCCTATCTGGCCACCGTGCATGACATCGTTGCGCATCGCTTCCAAGCCGCGGGACAGACCCTGCGCGCCGGGTGGGAGTTCACCAATATCAATCTGGCCAGCGTGCCCGTCTTCGTCGGTGCGCTGCTCGGCGCCATGCTGACCTATCTGTTTTCATCGCTCGCCATCAAGGCAGTGGGCCGCACCGCGCAATACGTCATTCAGGATGTGCGAGCGCAGTTCAAGGAGAACCCCGGCATCATGGCGGGAACCTCAAAGCCTGACTACGGCCGCTGCGTCCGCATCGTCACCGGCGCTGCTCTGAAGCAGATGGTGCTGCCCGGCGCGTTAGCCGTGGCCATGCCGCTGGCCGTGGGCCTCACCTTCCGGCACCTCAGTGACAGCTTCCAGGTGCGGGACGTGAACGGTTTCGTTCTGATGCTGAATGGTCAGCCGGTCAACCTGACGGGCGCAGAAAGCGTCGCTGCCCTGCTGATGGTCGGCACCATCTCCGGCATCCTGCTCGCCATGCTGATGAACAACGGCGGCGGCGCCTGGGACAACGCCAAGAAGTGGATTGAGACGGGCCAGTACGGCGGCAAGCGCTCCGAGGCTCACAAGGCTGCGGTGGTGGGTGATACCGTCGGCGATCCGTTCAAGGACACTGCCGGTCCGTCGCTGCACGTGCTCATCAAGCTGTTGGCCACGGTAACGCTGGTACTCGCGCCACTCTTCCTATAGACGAATCCTTCGCCAGCAGGCGCGGGTAGCGCTCTCAGGGTGCTACTCGATCTCGGACGCCCGCTTCACCACGTCGAGCGACAGCGTGTTCTTATCCGACCGGTCAACCGCGACCTTCAGGTCCTTGGCCAGCGCCAGCAGCCGGTCCGTATCGCGTACCAGCTGCTCCTGCCTGTATGCGTTGAGCTTATTCTCCTGCTTTTCCTGTCGCTGCGGTGCCGCCGGGTCACTGCCCTCTCCGGGCGTGTCAAACGGATGCAATTCGCGCGGCGGATTGGCCGGATTGTTCTGGGAGGCACCAGTTAGATCCATGCCGGCCCAACCGGTGACACACAAAAGAGCGGGCAAGAGGAGAAATCGCGACCACGGGCCGCTGCGCAACTGAGCCAAAGGGCTTCGCATCCGTTCATTATAGAAACGTAAACAACCCTCGTGTGAAAGGCCTGCATGCTGCTTCTGCTTGCCCCGCCCAACTCTCGTCCGCCCTTGCGCGAGGCGATGCACAACATGTTGCAGAACTGGCTGGACAGTGCCCAGGACTTCCTGGTCAACGACCTGAAACACCTGATCGCGATTCTGTTCTTTGCCTGGCTTGCCATCTGGCTTGTACGCGCGCTGACCAACCGGATGCGTCGCGTAGCGGAGCGCCACTCCAGTTCCGGGCTCGCCCGCACCTCCCAAATCCGCACCCTGGCCTCTGTCCTGCGCGCCACGGGCTTTGGTTTCGTCGGCTTCTTTGCCATCATCACCATCCTGCGCGACATCTTTGACCTCAACCTGGCGCCGCTCCTGGCCTCCGCCGGTGTGGCCGGCGTGGCCATCGGCCTGGCCGCACAAACCATCGTTAAAGACGTGATCAACGGCGTCCTGGTGTTGGTTGAGGATCAGTACAACGTCGGCGACGTAGTCACTCTCGCTGGCCTCACCGGCACAGTTGAGTCCATGTCCCTGCGCCGCACCACGGTGCGCGGCTTTGACGGCACCCTCTACCTCATCCCCAACAGTCAGATCACCAACGTAGCCAACCAGAGTCGAGACTTTTCCTCAACCACGCTCAACATCTCAGTCGATTTCTCGGCCAATCCGGACGATGTCATCGCTCTGCTCCGCAAGGTAGTCAGCGAGGTCCGCCAGGAGCCGGCCTACAAGAACATTTTTCTCGAGGACCCACAGGTGCTGGGCGTGGATCAGATCAAGGGCTCGGAGGTCATCTACCCCGTCGTGGTAAAGACGCAGGCGCGCAAGCAGTACGACGCGCTCCGCGAGATGCAGAAGCGCATCCGGCTCGCGCTGGAGCAGCACGACATGCTGCCCGGGAGCCCCTACCGCGTCTTGCCCGGAGGCGGCGGCCCGGGCACGCCGGAGAGGCGGCTCCACGCAGAGGCGGCCGCGCACGACCCCACCACCAACAAACCGCCCGATGTGAACCCATTCAGCGCTGCAGACGCCACCTGAACGCGACAGCCCGCGGGGGTGAATCTGGCGTGGTGACCTTGGCTATCCGCGTAGCGAGGCCCGCAATGCCTCGACCGTGCTGACAGGCGGCAGACACTTGACGCCTCGGCACACCACTGCGAAGCTCGCCGCTTCACGCAACTGTGGCAGTTGCGTGATCGTCTGCCCCAGCGCCGGCGGCAGGCTGCCTGCTGCGATCACCGCACGCGGCACACGCAGCACAGTCTTAGTGACCGAGTAGCCCTCACGCGCTGCCGCTTCAAGCGCATCGGCGGTAGCATCCTCGCCTATGACGACGACCTGCTGCGGTGGTGCCAGCAGCCGCTCCAGCGCTAGTCCATAGCTTCCGGCATACAGACCGAAGTGCTCGACTATGCCCGCGAAGGCCTCGAGCGTATCTTCCGCACACTCGTGCAGTGCGGCGTCTCCACTCAGCTCCGCCAGCCTCAGTAGTGCCGCAGCCGCGGTGGGATTGCCTGCCGGGGTCGGCGTATCCTGCAGCGGCTTGCGCCGCGCCGCCATGGCGCCGATCGCATCCTCATCCAGTGGCGTGTCAAAGAAGCCGCCGCCGGTCTGGTCATAAAAGTCCGTGCGCATGCGTTCAGCTAGCGCCGACGCCGTTTCGTAGTAGCGGAGATCGAGCGTGCGCTCCCAAGCGTCCAGGGCCGCATGGGTCAGCAGCGCATAGTCGTCTAGCACCGCTGCAATGCGCACGCCACGCTCGCCATCGGCGTATGCCACTACATGCTCCAGTCCCTTTGCCGGTGACCACGCGTCCTGCAGAATGCGATCCAGCGCCTTCAGCGCGAACGCACGCGCTGCCGGCAGCCCGAGCGCTGCGTCGGCCGCCAGAAACGCGGAGATCGCCATCGCGTTCCAGCCGGTGTAGATGGTCCGGTCAACGTAGGGAGTCGGGCGCGCCAGCCGCGCAGCGGCCAGCTTCGCGCGTGCACTCGCCACCAGCTCTTCCACTTGCTCCGGGTCCCGCCGCTGCCGCTTCGCAACTGCTTCCGCCGTCGCCTTTACGTGCAGAACATTCTTCGCCGGGTTGTGGTGCATGTCGCCCAGGTCACCGATGTCGTAAAACTCTCCCGCAACCGCCAGCTCATCCGGCGTCAATACCTCGGCCGCTTCAGCTTTGGTCCACGTGAAGTAGTCACCGTCATCGTCCAGCGTCATGTCTGCGTCCTGCGAGCCGTAAAACCCGCCGCGCTCGCGGTCGCTCAGCCAGTCTTCCATCCATGCCACAGTCTCGCGAACCACCGTGCTGAAAACCGTACAGGGATAGCTCTGATGCGCATGCGCATAGTTCCGAAGCAGGCCGGCGTTGTCGTACAGCATCTTCTCGAAGTGCGGCACCACCCAGCGCTCATCGACCGAGTAGCGATGGAAACCGCCGCCCACGTGGTCGTAAATGCCACCCTGCGCCATCTTGGTCAGAGTGGTCAGCACCACCTCGCGTGCCTTTGCGTTTCCCTTCCGAACCGCCGCATCCAGCAACAGATCGAACGCCGCCGGATGAGGAAACTTGGGCTGTGCACCAAACCCTCCGTATTTCGGATCAAACTGCGACAGCGCAGCTTGGACCAGCTTGTCCGTAATGGCGCTGCTCAGCGAACCGCTGCGCCCGGCGAAGGCTTCGCCGTGCTCGATCGCGGCAAAGACCGACGCAGCCGTCTCCAGCGCCTCGTCTCGCCGTCCCGACCACGCATCGGACATGGTCAGCAGCAGCCGCTCTATCCCAGGCCGCCCATAACGGTCATGCCGCGGAAAGTAGGTGCCGCCGAAGAAAGGCCGCCCATCCGGCGTCAAGATGGCCGTAAGCGGCCATCCACCTTGTCCGCTGATCGCCTGCACGGCCGCCTGGTAGCGGCTGTCCACATCGGGCCGCTCATCGCGGTCTACCTTGATCGCTACAAACCGCTCATTGATCAACGGTGCAAGCGTGGGATCTTCATAACTCTCACGGTCCATCACGTGGCACCAGTGGCACCAAACGGCTCCGATGTCCAGCAATACCGGCTTGTCCTCACGTTGAGCTTTGGCAAACGCATCCGGACCCCACTCGTGCCACTCGATGGGCTGGTGCATGGCAGAGCGCAGGTAAGCGGAACGAGCTCGCGCGAGCGCGTTGTGCCCATGAATTTTCTGATCGGAAGCGGCGGTGTTGGTAGGAGATTCGAGGTCGGCCATACCCCTTCAGTCTACGCGGGCAGGGCAGGGCGCTTAGTTCGCCAAGCGATCGAGCCGCCGCTTGCTGAGCTGAATGTAAGCAGCAGCCGTGACCACAGCATAGGAGAGCGCAAAAGACGCATAGGGCAGCATCTGCATGAAGCGCTGCCACTCCGTGACGTTGGTGGGCTCACGAAACGCATTCCACTCGCTCACTACTCCGGCCAGCGCCAGCCCCACGGCGATCCACAGAATACGTTTGCGCAATCGCACCATCAGACATGGGCTGACCGTCACCACCAGCGGCAGCGCCACCAGCACCCAGCCGACCAGTCCCAGAAACAGCGTCCAACTGCCCCACGCCAGCAGACCCGCCAGCAGCGTCTCGACAAACAGCCGCGCCTGTCCTTCGGTATCCCGAGCCGCAATCACCAGGTTGAAGGGCAGGCAGACCAGCTGCGAGGCCAGCCACCCGCACAGCGCGCTGACGCCGGCATACCCCACGCGCCTCGCCCGGCTGATGTTGTTGGCTGTGACCGCTTCCAAGACGCTCACCCGACCAGCCGGCTCGCCACTTCCGTATAGAGATCGATAGCCTCGAACAGCTCCTGCTTCCGCAGCCGCTCCTGCCGCGTGTGCGCGACGTGGATCGATCCCGGGCCCAGCAGCAACGGTTCTCCCCAGTTGCCTAGCGCGGGCACGTCCGAGGTAAACGCCGCCACCATCGTCTTCAGCCCCTCTATCTCGCGCATGCGGATAAACGGGATTTCCAGCGTGAACTCGATGTCCGCGAGGCCCGCAACCGCCCGCTCCAGTGCGGCGCGCGTCTCCTCCGATGGCCCCACCAGCCGCACCAGCATCTGCGCCTCGGCCAGGTCGGCGATCACATTGGTGGCGCGGCCGCCGTCGATCAGGCCCACATTCAAAGTGCTCGGGCCGATGTCTGCCACCGACGGCAACTCCACCGCAAGCACCCGATGCAGCGCTTCCACCAGCTTGTGGATGGCGCTCTCACCCAGCTCCGGATAGGCAGAGTGCGCCATCCTGCCGTGGGCTCGCACCACTGCGCGTAGCGCTCCTTTGCTGGCAACGGCCAGCCGATTGTCCGTAGGCTCACCGTTGATCAGGAAACGGCTGCCGCGCGGCCGCTCATTGGCCACCTTTGCTCCCGCCGAGTCGCGCTCTTCACCTACCACAAACAGCAGCCCCACCTTGATGCCGCCTGCGCGCAGACGCTCCGCGGCCACAATCTGCGCGGCGATAATGCCTTTTGCATCGCAGGCGCCGCGGCCGTAGATCGCCTCCTCGTCTTCGCTGCTTCCGAAGTAGGGCGGCACCGTATCGATGTGAGTCGAGAAAACAACATCTGGCCGCTCCCCGCTCACGGAGGCATATACGTTGAAGCGATCGGTCGTGGCACCGTCTTCACCCTGCGCCGCCACGTGCATCTTCTCGACCGCAAAGCCGCGCTCGTCCAAGAACTCTGCGAGAAACGCGGCCGCCGGGCCCTCGCCATACGTCGTGGACTCGATCTCGATCAGCTGCCGGGTCAACCTCACCGGATCAATCGTGGTCTGGCTGGAGGCAATCTTGCGGCTTGGCATCTGGGTCAGGATACCTGAGCGGCATACCCTCGCCCTGCCCCGGTCGCGACCTCGCTACAATCGGGAAGACACACTCTATGGCCAGCCCCGCACGTCTGCAGACGATCTCCCTTCCCGGCCCCGTCGGCCACTTAGAAGCACTGTTTGTGGAAGGCCAGCCTACGGCCCGCTTTGCAGCCCTGGTCTGCCACCCCCATCCCAAGGGCGGTGGCACCATGCATAACAAGGTGGTGTACCACGCGGCCAAGGCACTGCAGCAGCTGGGCCTGCCCACGCTGCGTTTCAACTTCCGCGGCACCGGCCTGAGTGACGGCGAGCACGATGAGGGCCGCGGGGAGCGCGACGATGTTCGCGCTGCAATGGACTGGCTGGAACAACGGAGCGGGCTGCCGCTGCTGGTGGCTGGCTTCTCCTTTGGCGCACACGTCGCGCTGCGTGCATGCTGTACTGACCCGCGGGTCGCCGGCTTCATCGCGCTCGGGCTGCCCTTGGCCGCAGAGGGCCGCGCCTACAGCTACGGCTTTCTCGCCGACTGCGCCATGCCCAAGCTCTTCGTCAGCGGCACCGCGGACCAGTACGGCCCGCAGCAGGCGCTCGTACGCATCGTGGCCGCGGCCGCGCAGCCGGCCACGCTCCTCTTCATCCCCGAAGCGGATCACTTCTTCGCCGGCAAGCTGGACCAGATGCAGCGCGCCGTCACCACCTGGCTGGCTGCGCACTTTCTGCTCGAAGCAGTTCCTGCGGCGGTGCCGGAGCTCTCATGAACGTGCCAGCCACCTCCCCCGGCCAGTCCTCTCCAGGGCTGGAGTCGTTGCACCTGGAGGCGCGCGACATCTTCGCGCACGCACTCGACGCCTGCCGCCTCGACCGTGCCTTTGCCCAGCACATCAGCTTCGAAGGGCGGGTCATGGTGTTGCATCCATCCCGGCTGCTGGAGCGGATCCGCAAGCCGCGCCGCATTGACCTGGGTGCCTACCGCAGCCTGTTGATCATCGCCATGGGCAAGGCCGCCGCCCCTATGCTGGTCACGCTGCTGGCGCAGCTACCCCGCGGCTTGCGCGTGCGCGGGCTGTGCGCCGGGCCGGTGCGGCCACCGCGCGACTGGCGCTTCCGCAGCTTCCTCAGCGGACACCCGCTGCCCAATGAGGACTCCATTCGCGCGGCACGCCTGGCCCTACGCCTTCTCAGCAAGGCCACTGAACGAACCCTGGTCATCTACCTGGTCAGCGGCGGCGGCAGCAGCATGCTGGAGCTGCCGCTCGACCAGTCCATCTCGCTCGACGACACGATCGCCTTCCACGAAGCACTTATCGGCTCCGGCGCTACCATCGCGGAGATTAACACCCTGCGCAAACACTTCTCCGCGGTCAAGGGCGGCCGTCTCGCGGCTGCAGCTCCCTGCGCAGCCAAGCTCACGCTGCAGGTGGCAGACGTTCCTTTGAAGAATCTCGACGTCATCGCCTCCGGTCCCACGCTGCCGGACCGCTCAACTTCGGCCGAGTGCCATGAGCTGATCGCGCGCTATGGCCTGATGGAGAAGTTCCCTGCCTCTGTACAGGCCTTCTTCGCACAACCCGATCTGCCAGAAACTCCCGGCAAGACGGAGGCGGTCGCCTTTGTAACCGCACCGGGCACGTCTTCTGAGTCGGAGCTGGGCGCGACCGGGGTTCTCGATACCCTGCTCTCAAATCACGACCTGGTGAATGCCGCCCGGGAGCGCGCGCGCGCTTTGGGCTATCGCGTCTTCATTGACAACACCTGCGACGACTGGCCCTGGGACCGCGCAGCCGCCTACCTGGTCGAGCGATTCATCAAACTTCGTCGCGAGCATCCAAAGCTGTGTCTGCTCTCCGGCGGAGAGGTGACTGTGCAACTAAACCGCAACCCCGGCACGGGCGGCCGCAACCAGCAGTTCGTGCTAGCTGTTGCACGGCTGCTGGCGAATACCTTCGCATCGCAACCCGTCGTTTGTCTCTCCGCCGGCAGCGACGGCAGCGATGGCAATAGTCCCGCGGCCGGGGCCATCGCCGATCCCACGACGCTCGCCCGGGCGGAGGCCTTCGGCTACAACGTCGACGCGTCTCTCGCAGCCTTTGACGCCTGCCCGCTTCTGACAGCGCTCGGCGACACGGTAGTCACCGGTCCCACTGGCAATAATCTTCGCGATCTCCGCATCTTGCTTTGCCGAGAGCAGCCCGTTCGCGAGGCAGGGGCGGAGCGCCAGAGAGTGTCAGCCAGCGAACAGACTGATCCAAACGAGACATTCTAGTTTCGGTTGTTCCCTGGAAAATCTCTGGCACCAGGCGGTTCCCTTTGAACTCTTCCATCGGCGAGACGAAGGGTTTTGCTTCGGTCTGCAACGCTCCAACACACGTCCGCCGCGGCAGCGGCCAACCGGTCGTGCTCAACATCGGCAACGACGAGCCTCTGCTCTCCTACCGGGCAGAGGTGTTGAAAATAGCCGGGTTTGATGTCCTGTCCATGTATCCCACTGGGGGTTACGCCAGCCAGGTGGACGCAGTCTGCCGCGAGCAGTTGCCAGCCTTCATCATTGCCTGTCACACGCTCAGCCCGATGCAGAGGGTTGCGCTGGCCCGGCACTTGCGCGCCGGTCACCCACACTTGAAGCTTCTGGCACTCACGGCCGGCCACCTGACCACTGAAGAAGCCATAGGCTACGACTTGCTGCTGGACAGCCTGGAAGGTCCCGCCGCATTGATTGAAATGCTCCGCAATCACCTATAGAGCCGCGCCGCCAGCGGCTACGATAGGGCCATGGCAATTCGCAAGGAATGGACTGAGTGGCATCTGACGCCGCGTGGCTGGGAGCAGGGCTCCACCCGCCGCGAAGGCCGAGGCAATGACTGGCGCGATGAACCCGAAGACCGGCTCCTAAGCTATCAGCACATCGAGCTTGAAACCTCCACTTCGCCGCGCAAAGTGACAACCGAAGAGACCTGGCGCACCAAGGATCCTCAGGCGCTTGAGCAATTGCGAGCCGCTCTCGCGCAGCACGGCCGCTGCCCCGAGCGGCTGGATTAGCGAACGCGCTGGACCTGGGTCACCGCCGCTGGTGCGAGCACGTGCTGGCCCGCCGCCCGGACGCCCCTTCCGGCTGGGCGTGTTAGTATCCCGTGTCAATCGAACATGAAGATCAACCGCTATCTCATCCGCAGCACGATCGTCGGAGCACTGGGAGGCCTGCTCTTCGGCTTCGACACTGCCGTGATCTCCGGTGCCACTCGCTCCCTGCGGCTTTACTTCCATCTTACCGAGCGCGAGTTGGGCTGGACCGTGGCCATCGCACTGTGGGGCGCGGTAGTCGGCGCCATCTTCTCCGGCATTCCCGGAGAGCGCTTCGGGCGGCGAGACTCGCTCCGCGCCATGGCTGGGTTTTACGTTCTCTCCGCCATCGGCTGCGGTCTGGCCTGGAACCTGCCCGCCCTGATGATCTTCCGCTTCGTGGGCGGTGTGGCGATTGGCGGCTCTTCGGTCCTGGGGCCTATGTACATCTCAGAGATCGCGCCGGCCAGGCTGCGCGGCCGGCTGGTCGGCACCTTCCAGATCAACATCGTGATCGGCATCCTGCTCGCTTACCTCTCCAACTACCTCATTGGGCTGCTGAACTTCGGCAACATCGAGTGGCGTTGGGAACTCGGCATCTCCTGCCTGCCCGCTGCCTTCTTCCTGGTGATGCTGTTTGTCATCCCG
>CAXUMX010000045.1:0-27255 GCA_964252395.1 uncultured Acidobacteriaceae bacterium
GAGCGAGCTTATGACATCGCGACTTTAGACCTTGGGCAGTTTTTTTTCGTATCGCGGTGCCCGGCCCACCACCTTCTTGTCTAATCCCACCCAGAGGACAAATGCTTTGATCGCATTGTGCTTGTTTGCGACGGTGCGCTCGCTGTTGCCCTTCCGCCTGAGAGCCACGTGGAACTGCTCCATCACATGAGGCTGGATCTCATCGGCTCGACTGATCTTGACGGCTTCCACGAAATCAGCCAGTGCGACGCCATAGCTTTGCGCGGCCTCCAGACTGCCGGCGTTACGCCTGCTGGCCAGGAAGGACTTGATGTCCGCCTTGAGACTCCTTTGCGGACTCGGTTCGTCCAGAACCTTAACGTGAGCTTTCTCCCGCCTTTACAGTGGCGTCACGCTTCTCTTGTTGTGTCTTTTGCGCCGAGAAGGCGTCAGCAGCATTCATACCGGCAGGCGAGTAGACGATACGATTGCCCTCGTAGGTCCTCAGTTCGTATCGGTATTGCTTGAACGAAGTGGGCTCACCCCCGCGCAACCCGTATCCAGGACGCACTTTTCCGTTATTGCCGATGATGGCAGGAAGGCGTCGCCATCCTGCGTCAGTCTTGGCGTTGATGACCAGAGTCACTTTGCGATTGGGCATCCGGCAGCGCTCCTAGCAGAAAACCTTGCCATATCCTTACAACGAGATGATGCTCGGCATGTATACCAATCATAACAAATGACTTAGGATATTACAGCGGAGAATCCCTCCCTCTCCGCCACAAAAGCTCAATAAACACTGTTCGAAACGCACAAACTCCACCGTTGATCTGGTGGGCTTTTTCAAGTCTGAAATGTCTGGTGCCGGTTCTGGTGCCGGTTGCGACGCTGACGCTTCGGCCATAGCGGTGGCGCTGGTCGCTCGTGCGCAGGGCACCACCCCTGCTAACGAACTCCTCTAGCGCATCACGCGCAGCGCGACTACGTCGGCAGTCGGCGCTTCCGATCCAATGTTGGTCGTTCGCAGCAGAACCTCGAACGGGCCGATCGAGCCGTCAGGACGGCGCGCTTGCGCAAGGATAGGATTCAGGCGCGCCGGCTGCAGCGCGAAGTCGCTGGCCGCTTCCGTGCCTGCCACGTCCAGACCCTGAAGCAACAGCACATGCCCATCCCCGCGCAGGTTGGGCAGCAGCGAGAGTGTGGCGTAGGTGGTGCGTGTCGCCGTCTCCCAGCCATTCTCATACTGCGCGGCCTCACCATTGCGCGGCAGCACATTCGCTATCCAGGAGCGATGCAGCTCCGGCCGGTACACGAACCGGAAGTTCAGCCGGGGCTGGAACACCTCGGCCCACGGATTGCTATATGGCGATCCGATCAGGACTGCGTTGCATCGCTTCAGCTCATCCATTCGCAGATCGCGGGCAAATCGCAGAGCCAGTCGATCCGGAATGACCTCTGGCAGTCGTGCAATGCGGGTCGCAATCTCTAGATCGACCTTCGTCGTGTACTGCTGCACGCGAAGATCATTGGCCGCATGCGGATCCATGCCCGGCAGCGCGAGCGCGTCGTAGCGCCCGGCGACATAGTCGGAGAGTGACACGCGCCGACCAGAGATGTTCTGCAGGACGCCTAAACCCGCATCTGCCGGGACGACCAGTGTGTCGAGACTCGCCGAAAACAAGACGCTCCACATGTCGGAACGGGGCGACACCCGCTGCTCCCGTGCCTCCTTCGCCGTTGGATGAAAGCGCAGAAAGAGCGCAGCTGCACACAAGAGGACGGCGGCAATGACAGCCAAGACAATCCTCCGCCGCTGCCGTACTCTCACATCCCCGCTGGTATCCACGGCGACAGGAGCACTGAACGCGACGTGCGGCTCTGCCGTCACACCAAGCGCGTTCGCGGCGGGGAGGAATTGAGGCACGTACCCGCCGCGCGGGACGAGAACATGCGTTGGCTCGTCACGGCCTTCATCCTGGAAGTAATCACTGAGACGGCGGCGCAGTTGTCGAGCGTAGTTGCGGACGATGTTGTCCTCGGACGGAATGTAGCTCGGCGCTCGCCCGAACACCTGGACCCCAATACGGTGCTCCGTGATCTCCTCCGCACGACCAGTCAGCGCACGCTCCGACACATGGCGCAGAAATGCGGAGAGGGTCGGCGCCTTGGAGAAGTGGCGGCTTTGCAGGATCCGCTCCACCAGCTTCCACTCAGCGGACTGCATCCACAACCGGCCCGTAGAACCAGGCGCGGCCTGGGCACGCAGCGCGTTTTGCCTGCGCAGCAGTTCCGGGGCGGACGTGGACATTGTTGGCTCCGTCTCTTGTTGTGGATTGCTTTCGACGTTAGCGTCCCACCATGAACGCGGCGTGAACAGCCGCCCGCAGACACCCCGGCTGCCGTGCTTTTTACTGAATCTTTGCACGATGGGTAAGTTCCTTCAAATCAGCAACTCACGCTGTTTCATCACCGGTGTATACCCCTGTCACCTTCCGGTGAACACACCTTGTCCGCAGCGACGCACTCACTGACTCTCGTAAGCGATGCAGTGCGTGCTCGCTGCAGGACCGGCGCGAGAACGATTCCTTCCCGAATCCCTTCGCCTCCATTCTCACCTTCGCTCTTCATCAGCAGACGGAATCTGGACACCGACATGAAACAAACTCGATCACACGCTCATCGCCTTGCCGTCCAACTCGCCCTCGGACTGACCGCTCCGGTTGTGTGTCTGCTGTCGGGCTCCACCGTCGTGCATGCGCAGGTCAACACTGCGAGCCTCTCCGGGATCGTCACCGATCCTTCGGGCGCGGCGGTTGCAAACGCCGAGGTCCTCGCGACCAGCACCGCCACCGGCCTCTCGCGCAAGGCAGTCACGGACGGCGCCGGTTTCTACTCTCTTCAGAATCTTCCCATCGGCGTCTATAAGCTCTCCATCGCAAGCGGTGGCTTTGAGACCAGCGAGATCGAGCTCACGCTCAACGTCGGCGAGAAGGGTCGGCAGGACGTCCACCTCCAGGTCGGCGCGGCGCAGCAGACGGTGCAGGTAGAATCGGGCGCATCCAGCCTCTCCCCCGATGACGCCTCCATCAGCACCGTCGTAGGCTCCACCACAATCGAGCAGACACCCCTTTACCTGCGCAACTGGGACGATCTGCTCCGTACCGTTCCAGGCGTGCAGATCAGCCGCTTTACCCAGCAGAGTGGCGCCACCTCCGCGGGCCGCACCGGCGACTTCAACGTCAACGGCATCCACTCGCTCCAGAACAATTTTCTGCTCGACGGCATCGACAACAACACGTTCTCCGAAAACGTGCAGGAGTTGAGCACAGAGTCTGCCCATCCGTCTGTCGACGTCATCCAGGAGTTCAACGTCATCACCAACCCATACTCGGCGGAATACGGTCGCAGCCCGGGCGCGGTCGTCTCCGTGAACACCCGCAGCGGCACCAACAAAATCCATGGCCTGGCGTTCGAATACGGTCGCAACGCGTTCTTCGACGCGAACGACTGGTTCACGGCCCGCCGTCACGCCCCAAAGCCAGAGAACAACCAGCATCAGTTCGGCGGCAGCTTTGGCGGACCGCTGGTGAAGGATCACCTCTTCGGATTCTTCAACTACGAGGGCACGCGCATCAAGCAGGGCGTCTCTCGCATCCCGACCGTGCCGCTGCCCAATGAGCGTATCGGTGATTTCAGCCCGGCAACTGCAGCCCAGCTCGGCATCAAGTACCCCACCATCGTGGATCCACTCACCTGCGCCCCGGCGTACTCCGGTAAGAACTGCACAGCATTCGCCAACAACACCATCCCCGCGGACCGGCTCGACAGCTCCATCCAGAAGATCATGGCGCTGTACCCGCTCCCGAACCTTCCGGGTGAGGTCAACAACTACGCTCGCAACGCGCGGCTGACCGACAGCGACGACAGCTACGACGGTCGCATCGACTGGAACCCATCCCCTGCCGACTCGCTCTTCGGCCGCTACAACTACTCCAACCGTTCGCGCAGCATACCTGGCTACTACGGTGGGCTCGCCGATGGCACCACGACCTCAGCCTGGGGCGACCAGACGCTCAAGTCCCACAGCTTTGTGCTGGGCTGGACTCATGTCTTCACCCCCAGCATCGTGAACGAGTATCGCTTCGGCTTTTCGCGCAACTACTCCTATGCGCAGCAGCAGCCGTTCAATCTGCCGCAGCAGGCGGGTGACTTCGTTCCCGGCATCCCGCACAGCTCAGCGATTGGCGGCGGCGTTCCGCTCACCCAGTTCTCCGGCAGCGTCAGCTCCTTCATCGGCTCTCCGGATTTCCTGCCCAAGAAGCAGATCCCGCAGCTGATCCAGAACAACGACACGCTCTCGTTCGCATTCGGCCGGCAGACTTTGAAGGTCGGCGGCACTGTGTTCGCGCCCATGCGCAACATCTTCCAGGATGAACCCGGCACACGCGGCGATCTCGGTTTCACAGGCGTCTTCTCCGGCTTCGCGTATGCCGACGGCCTGCTTGGCTACGCTCAGTCGGACCAGTTGACGAATGTGTTCTTCGTCGACCAGCGGTTGTGGATGCTGGGCGCATTTGTCGAAGACGACTGGAAGGTCACGCCCAAGCTCACCCTGAACCTGGGGCTGCGCTACGACTTTGCGACGCCGGCACTGGAAGGCAGGAATCGGATCGCGAACTTCAACCCCGCGGGGCTTGGCTCGCTGACTTTCGCTAAGTCGGGCTCGCTCTCGGACCGTGGACAGGTTGAGACGAACACGAAGAACCTGGGCCCGCGCTTCGGCTTTGCCTACTCGCCCACTCCGTCGACCGTGATCCGCGGCGGCTACGGGCTGTACTACTCGCTGTTCGAGCGCTTCGGCAGCGAAGATCAGCTCGCACTCAACCCGCCCTTCCTCATCAACAAGACGAAGGCGAGCAACACCGCACCCGTCATCCAGCCGCAGACCGGATTCCCCTCGGGATACCTGGACCCTGCTTCGGTGAACCTCGATCAGCTGAGCAACTTCCACATCCGCTCCGTGAATCCGCATGACCCGACTCCCAACGTCCAGCAGTGGAGCCTCGGCGTGCAGCACGAGTTTCCCGGGGCGATCGTAGCCGAGGCAGACTACGTTGGCACCAAGTCCACCCATCTCGACGTCATCCGCGACTACAACCAGCCCCTCATCGTGAATGGCGTCGCCCAGACCATCCAGCCCTACAACAACCCGGCAAACGGGACGCAGGGTCGCTTCGGGCAGGTTGAGTACACGGATTCCATCGGCTTTGGCAACTACAACGGCCTGCAGGCCAGCCTGAATCGCCGCTTCCAAAGTGGTCTCAGCCTGCGCGCTGCTTACACCTACTCACGCGCGCTGGACAACGCACCGCAGGAGCTCGAGAGCAACTCGGGCGATCCGCCAGATGGCCGTAACTACGGGGCCTGGTACGGCCTGAGCGACTTTGACATCCCGCACCGCGTCTCGGTGAACTATGTCTACGAGCTGCCGTTCGGCCACGGGCGCAAGATGCTCACCAGCGGTCCGCTCTCCTGGATCATCGGCGACTTCCGCACCTCGGGCGTCTACACCTTCTACAGCGGTCATCCGTTTACCGCCAATGAGGGCTCACTCAACACGCGGCTTGATCCGTATGGCTTCGCCACCGCCGTGCCCATTGTGAATGGACACGCGAAGATCGTCGGCAAGCCGGACTGCTGGTACTACAGCAGCAAGAACCAGGCTTGCGGTGCCTTCTCGCCCGGCACCCAGGACGTCTTCACCGTGACCGCACCAGGGGTGGTCGGCAACAGCGGACGCAACACGCTGCGCGGCCCCCGCACCAATGTCTTCGACTTCTCGCTGATGCGCGACTTCCCGCTGGTCGAATCTGCCAACCTGCAGTTCCGCTGGGAGGTCTTCAACCTGACGAACACGCCCGAGTTCGGTCAGCCCAACGGCAACATCACCAGCACGGCAGCCGGCACCATCACCACTCTGTCTGGCGATCCGCGCGTTATGCAGTTCGCACTGCGGCTCTCGTTCTAGGCTCCTCACCAGGGAGCCGGCCGGGATCATCGCAGGCCGGCTCTCCTACTTCTATGAGAATCCTCGCCCTACTCACGCTGCTCCTGCTGCCGTTATCGGCTGTGCCCGCCGGACGTGCGTCCGCATCGCATATCGTGCTTTCCGGCCGGATCACCGCGCGCGACGGCGCCTACGTCGAAGTGCCGTTCACTATGCCCCCCGGCGTCGCGCGCATCTGGGTCCGGTTCAGCCATACAGGCAACGAGGAGAGGGCCGTGCTCGACCTGGGCATTGCTGACCCGGTCCGCTTCCGTGGCTGGAGCGGCGGAGATAAGCAGGAGTTCACTATTGCGACCTCCGATGCAACACCGTCATACCTTCCCGGGCCGCTTCCCGCCGGCCGCTGGAAACTGCTCATCGGAGTCGCGAACCTCCGGCCGCAGCATCAGGCTCGCTACCGTGCAGAGATCACCCTCGAACCAGCAAGCACACCTCACATCGACGCCTTAACCGACAGCCCTTTGAAGCAGCAGCGCGGTTGGTATCGCGGCGACCTGCACATGCACACCGCGCACAGCGATGGCTCCTGCACCAGCCAGAACGGCACCTCTGTCCCCTGCCCCGTCTTCGTCACGGTGCAGAGCGCGGCTCAGCGCGGCCTCGACTTCATCGCAATCACGGATCACAACACGACCTCGCACTATGACGCGATGCGCGAGCTGCAGCCATACTTTGACCGCCTGCTGCTGATCCCGGGACGTGAACTGACGACATACCGCGGCCACGCCAACATGTTCGGTACCACTCAGTTCGTTGAGTTCCGCGCTGGGGTCGCCGGATATCCAGATGCGTCGGCGATGTTTGCCGCAGCCCACAGCCTCGGCGCAATCGTCTCCATCAACCACCCCATCGCCCCGGATGATGAGCGCTGCATGGGTTGCGGGTGGCTCGACGAGTTGGCCGTGCATACGGCCGACGCCGTCGAAGTCGCAAACGGCAGCAACCGCGCCGGATATGCTGCGAGCATCGCCTTCTGGGAGGCACGGCTGCGCGCCGGCGACCGGCCGACCGCCATCGGTGGCAGTGACACGCACCGGCCGGAGCGCGGTACCATCGGTCATCCCGCCACCGTCGTCTACGCGTCTGACCTCAGCGTTCCCGCGATCCTAGATGGTATCCGCAGCGGACACGTGTTCCTCGATCTCACGGACGAGGGCCGTTCTCTGCTCGAGATGCAGGGCCAGCTGGGCACACGAACCTTCATGATGGGCGACGAGGTTGACGTTCCGTCGGGCCAGACGATCTCCCTTGACACCCACTTGCAGGCTGCACCAGGGGCAACTCTCCGCCTCTTACTCGACGGACGTGAGGACTCCGCCCTGCCACCTGCGACCGTCAGTACAAACGATCAGCACCTCCCGCTCAGCTGGCAAAGCGATGGAAAGCGTCACTGGATACGCGCCGAGGTCAGACGCGGGGATCAGCTGCAGCTGTTCGGCAATCCTCTCTACCTGAACTGGAACGTCTCCAGCGCAAGGAGCACAAAGCCATGAAGCGATCTGCGTTCGCATGCCTGGTCCTTACAGCCTCCATCTTCGCTGCAGCTGCTGCGGTCAATCCGCGCAGTACCGCACTTGCACCCGGCACTCGCAGCGTCATGGATGCTCACAATTGTTATCCGTACTTCGAGTGGTGGTTCGACCGTATCGACCGGGCGCTCGCGTCGGGAACGCCGCTCGCGATCGAACAGGATCTGGGCTGGTACACAGATGCGAAGACCGGGCGCTCGTGGTCAGTTCTGACGCACGGTGGCCAACTCACCGGTGGTGAGCCCACTATGGAGCGCTACTTCTTTGACCGTGTCCGGCCCGTTGCGGAGAAGGCGCTCGCCAACCCGGACCACAGTCAGTGGCCACTCATCACGCTTAACCTGGACTTCAAGTCGGAACAGCCGGAGCACCTTGCGGCGGTCTGGAGACTGTTAGAACAGCATCGCGCATGGCTCACCACTGCTGCGAAGACAGCAGATGGCTCGGCAGCGCCGTTGAAGCCTGGGCCGATTCTTGTGCTTACCGGCGAGTCAGATGCGCAGCAGCGCGTCTTCTTCGACGATGTGCCAGCAGACGGCACGCTGCTGCTCTTCGGTGCGGTGCATACGCACACCGATGATCCGATGGCTCCACCAGACGTGATTGAGACCGAGCGTGCCAGCGACTACCGGCGCTGGTGGAATAACCCGTGGTCCGTGGTGGAGGCAGGCGGTCAGACCCACGCCGGCGAATGGACCCCTGGCGACGCGGCGCGTCTTCGTTCGCTGGTAGATCGCGCGCACCAGCAGGGGCTATGGATTCGCTTCTACACGCTCGACGGTGCGACACCTGAGGAACGGAGCTGCCACGGCTGGTTCCGCACCTACGATTTCGGCAGCCGCAGCGCCGTTGAGGCCCGGTGGGATGCAGCACAACAGACAGGCGTCGACTACATCGCGAGCGATCAGTATGAACGACTCAGTGCGCGCCTGCGGGAACGGCACACCGCGTAGAGTGAGTCATCTCCGTTTCATCGGACCGCAACAGCGACGCACATCCGCGCCTCCGCTAGAGCCACCAGAACGGCACGGCCACTCGTGCAGCGGCGCGCATGCGGTTGATCCTCCGCTGCCGGGGGCTATCGTACGCCTCTGCACGATGCGCAGGGTGTCCAGAGGGATCGGCACTCACAGGAAACCGCAGCAGACGCTTAGGGTTCTTCTGCTTCGTGTACAACTTCGAATACAGGAACGACTCAATCCATAGTGATGTTTGCGCCATCTCCTCATACGATTGCTGCAGGTGCTCGCGATAGTACTCGTGCGCAAAGATCATCAGCTGCGAGGTGACAAATGGTTCACGATGCCGCTGCCACGGCGTCTTCCAGTGCCGCACATCAACCACATACTCGGCCTCCTCTGGAACACGATCGAGCAGCCGGCTCAGGTCGGGGAACAGGAGCCTGCCCGTCACCTTGATCATGTGCGTGGTCTCGCTTCGCAGCTTGCTCTGGCTCAGCCCGCGGTCCAGCATCAGCATCTCTGCGTACCCGTAATGATTCTTCTCCGGGTAGTAATTGCAGTTGAGGGAGACGAACTCGACCTGCTTCGCGGGTTCGCTCTTGGCGATCGCCTCCAGCGTATCCAGTGAATAGCCCGAGTTCTCAATAAACAGAATCTTCCGAATACGCGGGTCCCGATACTGCAACCAGAAGCGTAGCGCGGCCTCGTAATCGCGCAACCGGATGGCGGGGTCGGTACGCTCCAGCTTGACCGCGCCCGCCGACGGATCGATGCAGGCCGTCATTACAAGCAGGTACCGGTTCATCGCTGGCCCCCCGGATTGGCCCCTTGCCACCGATGCGCACTCACGGAGGCGCGCCACTCTACCAGGCGCCGCGCGCGGCCAACCAGCAGCCGTCGCATTAGCTGCCTGCGCAGTAGCCTGCTCCGTTCCGGGTGCGTGCTGCGCTCGCTCAGCGCACTCCGCAGGAGGCGTACGCAGAACACTGCGTTTCGTGCTGGCGACTGATACAGATCAAAGTACGCATCCTGCGCTGCCAGCAGATTCTGATAGCGCGCGGCAGACATCTCCGCCCCGCCCGCCATCAGCGATACCCGATGCTGCAGTTGCACATCGCCCGCCAGCCATACCGCGAAGCCATGTTGCGCCAGCATGTGGCACAGGTATCGGTCAGAGAAGTCCAGCCAGAAATCCTCACTGTAGCCGCCGATCGTGCGCAGCGCAGAGACCCGCAGCAACAGCCCGGAGTTCACCAGGATGACCTCGCGCAGCTCCTTTCCACAGAAGCCCGGCGCAGCGTCGAAGGCGCTTTCCCACCGCGCCGTAATCTTGGGCGACACCACCTGTGTCCCCATCAGCACAGTCGGCGCCACCGCAGCGACGCTCGCGTCCGGCTCCTGCTGCATCGCGTACGCATGCATGCGTGTCAGAAAGTCTGGCGGGAGCGTGGTGTCCTGGTCCAGCAGCAGCAGCCAGGTGTCGCCGTGTTGCTCGGCCACGACCATGCCGTAGTTATAAGCTGCGGACAACCCTACGTTCGCGCCAGTGTGCCGATACTCCCGCAGCCATCGATACGGCGGCGCCTCCTGCGAGGAAGGACTGTTATCCCAGACCAGCGCGCTGAAGCACTGCTCGAGCTCCGGCTCTGCAGCGAAACAAGCGGCCAGGGACTGCATCGCGGGTGACTCTTCCAGGGGTGTGCCGTAACGTACGACGACGAGAAGAGCCTTGGGCATGGGTGGGAGCGGTTCGCAGGAGTATTGCAGTTATGCTAACGGCGCCCCGGGCTCCTGTCGAGGCTGCGCGCAGACGCGACATGCGCTGCTTACGCGCCCTCGCTCTCCGCGGCCGCATGTCCACCAGCAACCTCAGTTGCCAACGAAGCAGTCATCGCCAGTTCGGCGCCTGCCTGCGATCGCAGCCACGCCTCTGTCAGTGCCTCGCCAATCATCAGCAGCACTGGCGCTGGGCCTGGCGTAATCTCTGCCAGCTCACCCAGGGTGCTCCACTCGATGCTTTGATCCGGCTGCGCAGCCCGGCTCAGGATGCAGCACGGCAGCGTAGGCGCATCCCCTGCACGCAAGCGCTCCTCCGCCAGTGCGCGAAAGCTGCGGCCCGGCATGTACACGATGCGGGTTGCAGCCGCGCTCGTCGCGGCAGCGTCTGCTACCTCGTCCGCGCGATGCCCGGTGTGGAATTCCACGCTGGAGGCGCTGCGCCGGTCCGTCAGCGAACATCCAATCTGCGCCGCTGCCGCAAAGGCCGCCGTAATCCCGGGCACCACTGCAAACGGCACACCCGCGCCGCGTAGAGCGTCCATCTCCTCGGCCGCGCGCCCGAAGACCAGCGGATCCCCGCTCTTCAGCCGCACGACGTTCAGTCCCCGGCGGCCTGCCTCAATCATCATGGAGTGGATCTCGGCCTGGGAGATATGCTTCACACCGCAGCGCTTCCCTACGCTGATGACCAGCGACTGCGGCCCCGCCATCGCCAGCACCGCGGACGGCACCAGGTCGTCATGCAGCACCAGGTCTGCGGTTTGCAGCAGCCGCACGGCCTTCATCGTCAGCAGCTCCGGGTCGCCGGGCCCCGCGCCCACCAGTGATACTGTGCCCAGCCGCGGCTCGCTCACGTCAGCCACCAGGTTCCCTGTTCCGGCGCTTCGACCGCAGGCAGTGCAGCCTGGCGCGATGGGCACGTGGATTCATCGCATACCTCGCGCGACGCCAGCGTGCGCAGCAACGCATTCCGCGCCTCTCCCGGCGGATGAGCAGACAACACCTCGCGTCGCAGCGCGCCCAGCCTCTCCAGCCACTCGCCTGTATCCTGGTCCAGCGCCTCCTCCAGCTCGTGACGAATGCGTTGCGCAAGCGCCGGACTTTCTCCCGCGGTGGAGATCCCAATCTGCAGCGGACCGCGGCGCACTATAGAACCGAAGTAGAAGTCGCAGTACGGCGGGTCGTCCACTGCATTCGCCAGGATCCCTGCAGCCACTGCGTCCGCGTACACCGTGTGGTTCACCGTCGGATCATTCGTCGCCGCGATCACCAGCTGGTGTCCGATCACATCTGCGTTGCGATACGCCCGTCGATGCCATGCGATGCGCCCAGCCGCCGCCAGCTCGCGAACCTCTTCGCGAGCCTCCGGCGCGATCACCGTAAGCTCCGCGCCGCATTCCGCCAGGCTGTGGATCTTCTGCGAAGCAACGATACCCGCACCCACAATCAGGCAGCGGCGTCCCTGCAGCTTCAGGAAAATCGGCAATAGTGGAGCACTCATTCGGCCACCCCGTGTGGAACGCGACCCGCCGGCTGATCGCGTTCCACTGCATCCGCGACTGTTCCGGCCAGCAGTGTGCGTAAATCGTCGTTGCTGTGGCGAGAGAAGAACCCTCGCAGATCTTCCTGTGCATGGCGTCCGCCCAGATACCCGCGCAACAGACGTTCCAGCGCCTCTGGCACCAGCACTGCCGGACATCGATACCCGACTGGACGCGCGATGGATGCGTGGCCGCCCGCAGCCCCGCCAACGCAGAAGTAGTACGCGTCCACCAGCGCCCCTTCGTGCTTGATCTTCTTGCCCTCAATGCCAACGTCGGCGATCCAGTGCTGGCCACAACTATTGGGGCAGCCGGTCACGTGCAGCTTCAGTTGCTGATCGAACTCCGGCAGCCGCGCCTCCATCTCCTCTACCAGCCAGCGCGTAAAGCCCTTGGTCTCGGTGATGGCCAGCTTGCAAAACTCCGTGCCCGTACATGCAACCGCGCCGCGCCAGAACGATGAACCTTCCACGCGCAGATCGATCGCCGCCAGTTCCCGCACCAGCGCGTCAACATTCGCCTGCGGTACGTTCACGAGGATCAGGTTCTGCATCACCGTGGTGCGCAGCTCTCCATTCCCGTACCGCGCTGCCCGCTGTGCTGCGGCGCCAAGCGGGCCCCCTGTCCGCCGCCCGCGCAGCACCGCCGCCCCCACGTAGTACAGCCCCGCCTGGCGCTGCCGGTGGATCCCCACATGGTCCCGCAGTACATCGGACGGCACTCGCTCCTCGACCGCAGGCCCCAGCGCGAACGGCAGGCGCCGCTGCAACTCTGCCAGGAAGCTCTCCGCCGTCCAGCCCTCGCGCAGGAACAGGTGCTTCAGCCGCGCTCGATCTCGGTTCTCACGCAGCCCCTGCTGCTCGCGAAAGATCTCGGTGATCGCATGCACCACGGCCACCGTCTGCGACGGCTCGATGAACGCATCCAGCCGCACGCCCAGGTGCGGGTCAGCCGAGAGGCCGCCGCCCACGCGTACTGAAAAGCCCACATCCTCGCCGCGCCTCGCCGGCGTCAGGCCGATGTCATTGATCTCCGGATACGAGCACCAGGAACTGCACCCGGTTACAGATATCTTGAACTTGCGCGGCAGGTTGTAAAACTCAGGGTTGCCGGCCAGTGCGTGCGCCACATCCAGCGCAATCGGCGACGCGTCCAGAACCTCATCCGCCGCCAGCCCCGCCAGCGGGCACCCGGTCACATTCCGCACCACATCGCCACAGGCCCCGCGCGGCGACAGACCCACTGCGTCCAGCCGCTCAATGATCTCCGGCAGGTGCTCGATCGAAAGCCAATGCAGCTGAATCGCCTGGCGCACCGTAATGTCTGCCAGGTTGCGGCCGTGCTCACGCGCAATCTTTGCAATGGTGGCCAGCTGGGCGGAGGTCAGCAGCCCGTTTGAGATCGCAATGCGCAGCATGAAGTACTGGCTCGCCTTGCCCTCCCCGCCCACGCCGCCCAGCGCGCCCGCGCCGTCGCCCTGCGTGTACACGCCCCACCACTTCAGGTAGAGCCCGGCCCACTCCGGCAGCACGCTCTCCCGACCCTGCGCGGCAAACCGGCGTATCTCGTCAAACGCCTCCCACGGATTCTGCTCCCGCTTCAGCCGCTCGGCCCGCTGCGCCTTCGTCTCTTTCTGCTGCACTGCTTGTGTCATCCCGGCCCTTCCATTCGCGCTGCGCAAACAACAAAAAGCCCCAACTGCAGATGGCTGCGGTTGGGGCTTCGGAATTCGCTGATGGTGAGTCTGGTCTTCAGGTCACCCGCTTATCGAAACGCACCCACGCAGCCGCATGCGCAACAACAGTTGCAGCAACAGACCGCCGGGGTGTGGATAAGCTTCATCACTTTCAAAGGTAGTCTCGCTCTCCTCGCGCGTCAATGCCGGCCAACGCGTATGTTTCAGCAGACCAATCAAACTGGCGTGACTCACGGGACCGAGCGAATCCCTGCCAGTGACACCACATTTTTCGAGTCTTCGCGGATGGACCAGGCATCTCCGCAGGCCAGGTCCTGGAGTGACCACGGCTGCGGCTAACGGACTGCGGCGGCGCCCTGCTGCACGCAGCGTGTGAAGTAGGGCAACGATAGAGTCAACCCCTCGCGCAGCTGCACCTTCGGCTCCCAGCCCAGCAGGGTCCGGGCACGGGTGATGTCGGGACGGCGCCGCGTGGGGTCATCTACCGGCAGCGGCAGCTTGCGCACCTTGCTGGCAGACCCGGTCAACGCCAGCACCTCCTGCGCACACTCGGCAATCGTCCACTCCACAGGATTGCCCACGTTCACCGGCTCATGCACATCGCTCTGCGCCAGCCGCACAATGCCATCGATCAGATCGCTGACATAGCAAAACGAGCGCGTCTGCAGGCCATCGCCATAGATCGTCAGGTCCTCTCCGCGAAGCGCCTGCATGACAAAGTTTGAGATCACCCGGCCGTCATTCGGCTGCAGCCGCGGCCCGTAGGTGTTGAAGATGCGAACCAGGTGCGTGTTCACTCCGTGGTAGCGGTGATACGCCATCACCGTCGCCTCGGCAAAGCGCTTGGCCTCGTCATAGACCGAGCGCGGCCCGATCGGGTTCACGTTGCCCCAGTAGCTCTCCACCTGCGGATGCACCTCCGGGTCTCCGTAACACTCGGAGGTGGATGCATGCAGATACGCGGCGCCATGGCGACGCGCTATCTCGAGCGTGTTGAAGGTGCCATACGCGCCTACCTGCAGCGTCTCCGGGCCCAGCCGCGCATAATCCGCCGGGCTCGCCGGGGACGCCATGTTGTACACGGCATCGACACTGCCTACGTCAAACGGCTGGCAGATATCTCTCTCTTCGAATGTGAAGCGCGACTCGCCGTTCAGGTGTTCCAGGTTGGCCAGGCTGCCGGTGCAGAGGTTATCCACCCCGATGATGGTGTGGCCTTCCCCGAGCAGCCGGTCCGTCAAGTGCGACCCTAGGAAACCGGCTGCGCCTGTAATCAGGATGCGGTGTGTGGTCAATGCTCCTCAGTCTCCGCGCCAGCCGGCGCTGCTTACGCTTACGGCAGCCGGCGGCTGCGGGCCATCTCACGCGCGGGATGCAGTGCGGGGCGGCCCACACTCAGGTAGGTGAAGCCGCGATCCAGCATCTCCTGCGGCTCGTATAGATTGCGCCCGTCGATCACGATCGGGAAGCGTAGCGCCGTCTGCAGGCGATCCAGGTCCAGCTCTCCGAACTCGCGCCAGTCGCTCAGGATCAGCAATGCATCGGCTCCCTCGGCCGCCGCGTACGGGTCGTCGGCGTACTGCATGGTCGGACTCGCGGGCAGCTCGGCGCGTGCACGCTCGGCTGCCGCCGGATCGTGTGCCACCACGGTGCAACCCTCGTCCAGCAGCATGCGAATGATGTCGAATGCGGGTGACTCGCGGATGTCATCCGTGCCGCCCTTAAACGCCAGCCCCAGCACTGCCAGCCGCTTTCCGCGCAGGGTCCACAACGCCGAGCGCACCTTGTTGAAGAAGCGGCGTTTCTGCTGGCCGTTGATCTTCTCCACTTCGCTCAGGATGCCAAAGTCAACGCTCAGCTGCTCTGCAACATAGCGGAACGCCGCCACGTCCTTGGGGAAGCACGATCCGCCATAGCCGATGCCGGCACGTAGAAACTGGCTGCCGATGCGCTTGTCCAGCCCCATGCCGCGCGCCACCTCGTCCACATTCGCATCCACGGCTTCGCATACGTTCGCCACCGCGTTGATGAACGAGATCTTCATCGCGAGAAACGCATTCGAAGCATGCTTGATCAGCTCTGCAGCCTTGGTCGACGTCTGCAGCAGCGGCGGCGGATCCGAGATCGTCCGCTGGCCGATGATCGCATTGTCGCTGCGGTAGTAGTCGCCCGAGGTCAGCGGAGCATACACCGCGCGCAACACCTGCGCCGCGTCCTCGCTGTCCGCACCCACCACGATGCGGTCCGGGTGCAGGAAATCCATCACCGCCGTCCCCTCGCGCAGAAACTCCGGGTTCGACGCCACGTCGAACAGTGAGCTCGAAGTGCCGTTGCGCTCCACCACGCGGCGGATCCACTCGTTGGTGTACACCGGCACGGTGCTCTTCTCGACGATCACCTTGTAGCTGTTGATCGAGCGGGCGATCTGCGTCGCCACTGCATCGACGTAGGACAGGTCGGCATCGCCGGAGTCGGACTGCGGCGTTCCCACCGCGATGAAGATGGCCTGGGCCTGCTGTGCCGCTGACTGCAGATCGGTGGTGAACTGCAGAGTCCGATTCGCGTGGCGCTGCAACAGCTCGGGCAGATAATCCTCGTGGATCGGAATTCCGCCGCCCTGCAGCATGGCCACTTTGCTCTCGTCGTTATCGACGCAGACTACGTTGTGGCCGATCTCTGCGAAGCATACGGACGCTACCAGCCCCACATACCCCGAACCCACCACAGCGATCGTTACCGGCTTGGCTGTCATCTGCGCTCTGCTCCTATGCAGCAAGACTCAAATGCGAGGTCAGTATAACGTGCGACTCTGCTGCTCACTAGACTTGTTACGTTCTCGCATGTCATTTCCGCGTCACTGCGGAGATTACCTCGCGATAGATTGCCTCGCATGCATCCAGCATCTTCGTGCTCGAGTAACGCTCCGCATTGCGCATCCCCGCAACACGCAGCGCGCCCGCACCTCTCAGCGCGTCACAGATGATGCCGGCCGCATCCGCAGGCTTCGCCGTGTCCACCAGGATGGCCGCATCGCCCGCAACTTCATTCATCGGAGCGCGATCTGCAATCACCACCGGACAACCGCAGGCCTGCGCCTCCACGATGGGCCAGCCAAAGCCCTCCTCGAGCGACGGAAACAGCGTGGCCACCGCTCCGCTGTAGAGCGCAGCGATCTGCGCATTGGCGGCGCCCGTCACCTCGACGATGTTCGCTTCCAGTCGGTGCTTGCGCACCACCGCACGCAACTCCTCCGTCAGCGGGCCGCCCGCCATCACCAGGCGCGTCTGCTGGTAGCCGTCAAGCCGCCGCAGTGCCGCAAAGATCTCGATCGCCGCAGACCGGTTCTTGTACCAGTGGTTTCCACCGATATGGAAGAAGTACCGGTCGCTCTCCGCCACTCCCGCCGCGCGCAGCGCACCGGCGCGCTCCGTCGCATCCACCGGCGCGTAGGGATAGTGCAGCGCGTTCGGCACCACCCGCAGCCGCGACTCGTCGATCCCCAGGTAGCCGCGCAGGTCATCGCGCGTCTTTGCAGAGACGCAGAGAATCACCTGCGCCTGCTTCAGCCCACGCGCAATCAGCCGCTGGAAGATGCGCCCGGTTGCACTGACCCGATTCTGCGGAAAGTGCCCCATCGCGCTGCGGATCGCGAGTACGTCATGGCAGGTGACCACATGAGGCCGACGCGCCAGCGCGGGCACGTACATCGCGTTCGAGTGATCGCACAGATGCACCACATCCGCACGCGCAGCAGCGCGCTGCAACTGCGGGCGAAACAGAAGAAATTTGTCCGCATATCCCAGCCACTTATTGGCTGCAGAGAGCGAACGCGTGCGGTCGCCAAGGACAGCTGGCGGCTGCAGCAACTCCACCTCGTGCCCGCGCGCCCGCAGTCCGTCGCGCAGCATGGCCGCATACAGCTGCATGCTCTCCTGCCGGTCTGGGGGGTAGTTGCCCACCAGCAGAACCTTCAATCGGCCCTACTCCCCACTGCGCCGCAGTTCCCGCGGTTTGATCAACTTGCACGGATGCCCGGCAGCCACCATCCACGGGGGTACATCGCGCAGCACGACAGAGCGCGCACCCACCACACTGCCCTCGCCGATCGTGACTCCCGGCGCCACGAAGCAGCCGGCCGCAACCCACGCCTGTTCGCCAATCGTGATCGGCTTCGAGTAGAGCGGGAAGCTGGTTCGGGTGTAATCGTGACTGGAGCCGCAGAGGTACGTATGTTGCGAAATCACGCTGTGCGCGCCGATACGCACCGGAGCCAGGTTATAGATCTCGACTTTGTCGCCCACCGCGACGAAGTCCCCCAGCTCCAGGTTCCAGGGCACATGCACCCGGACCCCGCCGCAGATCAGCACGCGATTGCCGATCTTTGCACCAAAGAGTCGTAGCAATGCTACCCGCACCACGCTCAGGGCCCGCGGCCGCATGGGATAGAACGGCAGCTGCACACACTCCCACAGCGCGCGCCGGATCAGATCAAGCGGCTTGCTGATCTTGCGGTAGGTCGCCAGGTCGACCTCGGGCCGGGAATGCGGCTCCCCGTCGGCTCCGCCCAGGGGAGGTTCCAGAAACTCCGTAGCTGTGGGGAATTCCGGCATAGGGTCCATCTTCGATCCGTCGGCAGCTTCAGTCGATATCGTCCGGGTGACGTGCACCCTCTTCCAGTATCTGCAGCAGGTAGGTGCCGTACCCGCTCTTCACCAGCGGCGCAGCCAATGCTTGCAATTGCGCAGCCGTGATGTAACCCATCCGGTAGGCAATCTCCTCCGGACAGGCGATCTTCAGTCCCTGCCGCTTCTCCAGTGTAGCGATGAACAAAGAAGCGTCGAGCATGGAATCGTGCGTCCCCGTATCCAGCCACGCCATGCCTCGGCCAAAGGACACCACCTTTAGCGTGCCCTTCTCCAGATACACCCGGTTCAGATCCGTAATCTCCAGCTCGCCACGGGCAGAGGGCTTCAGGCTCTTTGCGTATTCGACGACTTTCGCGTCATAAAAATAGAGACCCGTCACTGCATAGCGCGACTTCGGATGCGCCGGCTTCTCCTCCAGGCTGATCGCGTTGCCGTCCGCGTCGAACTCCACCACACCGTACGCCTCAGGATTCTGCACCGGGTAGGCGAAGACCACCGCGCCCTCCCGCGTACTCGCCGCGTCACGCACCATCTCCGCCAGGTCGTGCCCGTGGAAGATGTTGTCGCCCAGCACCAGCGCACAGGGCTCGCCCGCTGCAAACTCTTCGCCAATCAGGAAGGCCTGCGCCAGCCCCTCGGGCCGCGGCTGCTCGCCATAGCTGATCGACAGTCCCCAGTTGCTGCCGTCGCCCAGCAGATCGCGAAACCGCGGCAGATCATGCGGCGTCGTGATCACCAGAATCTCGCGAATCCCCGCCAGCATTAGCGTGCTCAGCGGGAAGTAGATCATCGGCTTGTCGTAGACCGGAACCAGTTGCTTCGAGACCGCCAGCGTCACCGGATAGAGGCGGGTACCGGACCCGCCGGCCAGGACAATCCCCTTCACTGCGCGCCGCCTGCGGCAGCCGGCAACGGCTCACGCTCGCCTGCCCGATCGCTCCCGCGTTCTCCCCCGCGCTCCCCGTAGTTGCGGTCGATCCACTCCCGGTACGCGCCGCTGGTAATTGACTCCACCCACTCCAGATTGCTCAGGTACCAGGCCACCGTCTTGCGAATGCCGCTCGCGAAGCTCTCCTCCGGCTGCCAGCCCAGCTCGCCCGTCAGCTTGCGGCAATCAATCGCATACCGGCGATCGTGTCCCGGACGATCCTGCACATAAGTGATCAGCCCTCTCCGCGGCTGGGCCACGGGCCTCAGCTCGTCCAGAATGTCGCAGATCGTCTCCACCACCGTGATGTTCGGCATCTCGTTCAAGCCGCCGACGTTGTACGTCTCACCCACGCGCCCACCCTCCAGCACGCGGGCGATCGCTGCGCAGTGGTCCCCCACATACAGCCAGTCGCGCACATTCAAGCCATCGCCGTAGACCGGCAGCGGTTTCCCGTTCAGCGCATTCAGCACCATCAGCGGTATCAGCTTCTCCGGAAACTGCAGCGGACCGTAGTTGTTGGAGCAGTTGGTCGTCAGCGTCGGCAGGCCATAGGTGTGGTGGTAGGCGCGCACCAGGTGATCGCTGGCCGCCTTCGACGCAGAGTACGGACTGTTGGGGCTGTACGCGGTCGTCTCGCAGAATGCAGCATCGGTCGGCGCCAGCGACCCATACACCTCGTCCGTCGAGACATGAAGAAACCGGAATGCCCGTCTCTTCGCCTCATCCAGGCTGCGCCAGTGCGCAAGCGTCGCGTCCAGCAGGTGGAAGGTGCCGACCACATTCGTCAGCACAAACGCCTCCGGCCCGTGGATCGACCGATCCACGTGACTCTCTGCCGCAAAGTGCACAATCGCATCCGGCTGATACCGGCTCAGCAGCGCGCTCACCAGTTCGCGATCTTCGATTCCGCCCCGCACGAAGGTGTAGCCCGCATGATGCTCGACCGGCGCCAGGCTCTGCAGGTTGCCGGCATAGGTCAACTTATCCAGGTTGATCACCTGGTCGCCGGCCGCCAGCCGGGCCATAACAAAGTTCGCGCCGATGAACCCGGCCCCGCCGGTCACCAGCAGACGACGACTCATGAACACTCCTCAACTACAGTGCTTACAGCTAGTTACATATCGAGAACAATGCGAGCAGTATAGTGCATCGCTGCTGAGTGCCGCGCTCAGGCAAACACATCGGCCTGGGCCAACGGCTTGCCTTGCGCGTCCTTGGCAGAGAGTGAGACCTCGCCCGCATCCGGCCACACAATCCCGATCGCAGGGTCGTTCCAAAGCACGCTGCGCTCGCCCTGCGGCGCGTAGAAATCGGTGGCCTTATAGAGCACCTCCGCTACCTCTGACAACACCAGGAAGCCATGCCCGAAGCCCGCCGGGATCCAAAGCATGTGGTGATTCTCCTCACTCAGACGGCGGCCGGTCCATTGACCAAAAGTCGGAGAGCTGCGTCGAAGATCGACCGCCACATCGAACACCTCGCCTCGCACGGCACGGACCAGCTTGCCCTGCGGCTGCGTCAGTTGATAGTGCAATCCGCGAAGCACCCCGCGCTGCGAGCGGGAGTGATTGTCCTGCACAAACTGCTCGCGAATCCCCAGCTCAGCCATCGTGCGCTGGTTGTAGCTCTCCAGGAAAAAGCCGCGACTGTCCGCAAAGACGCGCGGCTCCAGCAGCTTCACCTCTTTCAGCTCTGTGTCATGAACCTGCATCATCTCTCCATCGTTCTTGCTGGGGCAGAATGCGGCCCGCTCGCCTCGCGACGCTCCGCCAGCACTGCATCCAGCTGCTGCTCCCAGTCGGGCAGCCGGAAGCCGAAGACCTTCTCCAACTTGTCATTCGACAGCACCGAGTTCGCCGGACGTGCAGCCGGGGTCGGGTACTCCGAGGACGGAATCGGTACCAGGCGCGGCGAAGCCTCCCCCGCCTTGCGGAAGATGCTCTGCGCGAAGCCATGCCAGCTGGTCTCGCCCGCTGCCGTCATGTGAAATACCCCGCTCTGCCAGGGATCGCTGCGGTCCAGCAGACGCAACGTTGCCGCGGCGATCGCCGCCGCGGAGGTAGGCGCCCCACGCTGGTCCGCCACCACCCGCAGCTCGGGCCGCTCCGCACCCAGCCGCAGCATGGTCTTCAGAAAATTGCTGCCATAGTTGCTGTACACCCAGCTGGTGCGCAGCACAACAGACTCGCACCCTGCCTCGGCGATGCCCTGCTCCCCCGCCAGCTTGGAGGCGCCGTATACGTTGCGTGGCCCCGTCGCATCCTCCTCGCGGTAGGGCGTCATCTTGGTTCCGTCGAAGACGTAATCGGTCGAGTAGTGCACCAGCCGCGCCCCCAGGGCCTTCGCCTCCCGCGCCATCACTGCCGGCGACTCTGCGTTCACCGCGAAGCAGGCCGCCTGGTCGCTCTCTGCCTTGTCCACCGCGGTGTACGCAGCCGCGTTCACGATCACCGTCGGCCGCAGCCGCTGCAGCAGCGTCCGCACACTGCCCGGATCCCTCAGATCGCAATCCTGCCGGGTGGCCGAGATCAGCGCGTCGCCATATGTCTGCTGTGCCAGGATCGCCTGGCCCACCTGTCCGTTACTGCCAAGAAGAAGTATGCGCATGCGGGGGGGTAGCAACGTGCTTTCAAACGGCGCTGAGTGTCGGGTCGCCCGGAACACTGGCTTACAGGTTGTTAGCGATAGCAAAGATCGCGAAGGAGGTCGCTGAACCGATAGCCGCGTCCAGAGCCTGGAACTGGTACTGCTTCCGCAGACTGATCGGCACATACAGGATGTCGCCGTCGGTCAACAGAATATCCGGCCCACCGCCGTAGAGCACCTTCTGCAGATTCACTGTTAGCTCTTCACGGCCCGTCGGGGCGCGCCGGATCAGCCGGGCGGAGCCCAGCTTCGCCGTCTTGGTAGGACCGCCCGCCAGCGCCACCGCCTCCAGCAGAGTTAGGCGATTGTTGTGCTCCACCTGGTAGCCGCCAGGACGAGTCAGATCGCCCACCAGGTACACAATGCCCGAGCGCGCAACGAAGATCTGATCGCCCGGCATGATCTTCGTCCGGCCCTGGTCGATGGACTCGACCGTCTGCGGGCCGACATTCAGCGTTACATGCAGAATGTTCGTCGGGTCCGCCGCATGCACAACGCTTACCGTGCGAGAGGCGTTCTCGCTGAGGCCGCCCGCCATCGCCAGCACATCCGTCAGTGTCCGCGGCGCCAGTATGCTGTACACGCCCGGCGAGCGCACCTCCCCGGTCAGCGTGATGTAGCGCCGCGCGAACTCGGCGATAAATACCGTGATCTGCGGGTTCACCAGGATCTGATCGTCCTTGTACCGCTGGCTGATCGCGTCTGTAATCTGCTCCACCGTCTGTCCCGCCACGTGCAGGCTTCCCGTCAGCGGCAGCAGGATGTCTCCCTTCGAGTTCACCCGGAAGCGGCCTGAGAGATCGGGCGTATCGAAGATCACGACGTCGATCAGATCGCCCGGCGCAATCTCGGTGTTCGGGCTGCTCTGCGGAACGTCGACCCCGGTGCCGAACTGCCCCGTCTGGCCTGCATTCAGAGGCGTCCCGCCAGGCAGCGGCAACGGCGCATTCTGCTGCTGGCGATCGCCGCCGAAGACCCCGGCATATGCGTTGGCCGCCCCGCTCACACTCTGGCCGTCGCTCGAGCCCGGCGCGGTCTGGCTGGTGCCGCCGATGGGTTGGGGCGAGACCTGCTGACCCAGCGTCTGCGCGCCGGCGCCGGCAGCTCCCAGCAGCAATACGTACCCCGCACAGGCACATAGCAACCACATCAGCCTGGCTTTGTTCGCAACATGCATGCCCCTACTTGACCTCTTCATGCAGCGCTTCGCTGGTGTAGCCATAGCCATAACTGTAGGGGCCCGAGTAGTGGTAGTAGCTGTCTCTGCGCATATCGATATCGTTGACCACGGCGCCCAGCAGATGCGCATTCACCCGGCGCAGCATCTCGCGTGTGCGCATCAGCGCCTTCTTGCGCGTGACGCCTGCGCGCACCACCAGCAGCACGGAGTCGGCACGCGCCGCCGGCGCCAGCGAGTCAGAGACGGCCAGGATCGGAGCCGTGTCGATAATCACGCGGTCGTACTGCTCTGACCACTGCCGCATCATCTCCGCCATGCGGTGCGAGGCCAGCAGCTCGGCCGGGTTGGGCGGCACCACGCCCGCAGGTAGATACGCCAGCGTCGGCACCTGCTGCAGCGGATGCGTAATGACCGACTGATCCGTCTGCCGGCTCAGCAGATTGGTCAGGCCCTGCGCCGGCCGCCGCAGGCCGAACAGCAGATGCAGCGTGCTGCGGCGAAGGTCTGCGTCCACCAACAGGACCCGCTCGCCGCGCTGCGCCAGCATCACCGCGATGTTGGCGGAGAGCGTCGACTTGCCTTCACCCATGAAGGCGCTCGTCACCACCAGCGTGCGCAGCGGGTTATCGATCGCGCTCAGCAGGATCGAGGAGCGCAGCGCACGATAGGCCTCCGCCGTCGGCGACGCCGGTGCAGAGATGGAGATAAGCCGGCGACGTTCGCCCGGCTCCTCGCCCATCTCATCCGTGCGACCGGTGCGCGCCGCCGCCTGGAAGTGCGGGATCGCCCCGATCGAGAGCAGGCCGGAGAAGATCTCCACATCCTCGGCCGTCCGCAGTGTGTCATCCAGTGAATCGATCAGGAACGCAGCCAGCACGCCCACCAGCAGACCCAGCGCCCCGGCAATCAGCACGTTCTGATGCACATCCGGCGACACCGGGCCCAGCGGCAGCATCGCCTCATCGATCACGTTGACCGACGCCGTGTTCAGTCCGGCCGCCAGGTTGGACTCTTTCAGCTTCAGCTCCAGCTGGTCGTACAGCTGGCGACTGGATTCGGCATCCCGGCGCAGCAGCGCGTACTGCGCTGCACTGTCGTTCAGCTTGTACGCCTCCTGCAGCTGCTGGTTCACCTGGCCCTGCATCAGCTCCAGGGTGCGGGACGCCGTGTTGTACTCCTCGCGGATACGACGCTGAACATTCCCCATCTCGGCGTCGATCTGCTTCTGCACCCCGGCCATCTGGTTGTTCAGCTCGCGCAGCCGTGGGTAGTTGGGACCATATCGCGTGGCCAGCTGGTCGCGCTGGGAGCGCAGTTGAAGCATCTCGCCCCGCAGACTCACCAACGTGCCGCTCGGCGCTACAGATGCCACCAGGTCCGGATCGTTCGACTGCGTCAGCCGCAGCTTGGCCTCGCGGATGATGCTCTCCGCCTGCGCTGCCGCCACCTGTCCGTTGCCCACGCGCAGTCGCTCCAACGCCAGGCTGTCGTTCTGCCCCTGCCCAATCAGGTTGTGCTGCTTCTGGTATGCGGAGAGTCGCGCCTGCGCCTCATTCGACTGGGTCTTCAGCCCGGCCATCTCATCCGCCAGCCAGCGCGTCACGCGTCCCGTGCCCTGGATATGCACGTCCACGTTGCGCTTCAGATACACCTCGACGATCTTGTTCGGTACATCGCGCGCTACATCCGGCCGCGGATCGCGGAACGTGATGCTCACTATATCGGTGCCACTCTGCGGCGCCACCGTCAGACCGCCGCGCACTGCGCCGATCATGCCCTGGATCTCGGGCTGCGGAAACGCCTCCATCCCGGCATGCGCCGGCAGGTGATCGAATGCATGGGGAAAGGGCCCGCGATGCTCCAGCGCCAGCTCGCGGATGGTGTCGTACACCACGATGTTGCTGCGCATGCGGGCGACTTCTGTAGGCAGGCGCACATCCTCGGAGGACAGGCTCTGCTCAATCAGGTCGCTCAACCCCATGTTCGTCTGGGAGGGATTCAGGTCGATGGTGGCGCTGCCCTCATATAGGGGAACGCGCGTCTTGGTGTACGCGTAGCCGAGCCCCAGGCTCACCACCACGCAGGCCACGATCAGCCACTTCCACTTGAGGATGACTCTGCCGATGTCGGCCAGCGACAGGCCTTCGGCGGCCGCGCTCGGGCCCAGCGGGCCCTCCGGGTCTGCGCCTAGCGGTATTCCTTGGTGCGCGACATCTGCCATCTGCTGCGTCTCCGCCCTGCTGTCCCAGGCGTACCCTTCCAGCCGTACCCAGGCCAGTTGCTTCCGATACTACCTCAGCACCGGCACCGTCCCAATAGCGAACATGCACCACGAAAGAGGCAGGCGGAGCCGCTCAGCGCAGCATGTCCGCCGGTCGCTCCTGCTGCACGCGATCGCGCAGTTCGCGGCTCTTCAGCACAATCATGTATTCGTACATAGCCTGCAGCGTGGCATAGGTCCAGCCCGCCGATCCATCCAGAAACGCGCCGCGTACCACCATCATGTACAGCCACTTCAACCAAGGCCGGCCCGGCATCCGGTAGAACAGCGCCTTCTGGTGCAGCCGCCGCTCATGGAAGTCGGCCGCGCCCAGCGCCCGCCGCCATGACGGGTGGGCCAGCCCGCCACCCTCCACAATCAGCCGCGCCTCCATCGTGGAGTAGATGTCGTGCTTGCGCAGCCAGTGGCCGATGCCTTTTGAAAAGGGGTAGTGATCTAGCGGCGCCGCAAGCTCGCCAACCGCACCAGCAATCTCCAGCACCTCGTTGATCTCCCGCGTGTAGCGCGCCCGCTCCGGCCGCACCAGCCGGATATACCAGGGCGAGATCTGCGCATGCCGCAGCCAGGTATTGCGGAAGTAGTCGCGGCGCCGGATCCGGTAGCCCGCCACTTCCTGCTCCGCCTCCGCGGTCACACGCGCAATCTCCGCCGCCAGTTCGCGGGTGCAGCGCTCATCCGCATCCAGCAGCAACACCCATGGGTACCGGAACCGCAGATGATCCAGCGCCGCATTGCGATGGGTGGCGTAGTCGTCGAACACTCGCTGGGTCACCTTCGCACCCAGTCCCTCCGCGATCGAAACGGTCGCGTCTGTACTGTAGGAGTCCCAGACGTGAATATCGTCCGACCAGCTGACCGATGCCAGGGCGCCCGGCAGGTCCTGCTCCTCGTTCCGGGTCAGTATCAGCACGGAGGCGCCGCTCATGCTCGCACCTCCGGGAATCCAGCAACACAGGCCGCGAGTGCCTGGCGCAGTCCCGCCACATCCTGCTCGAAGCTGAAGCCGTCGATACGTCGCCGCCCCGCCTCGCCCATCCGCGCAGCTGTCTCCGGACTGGCCAGCACGCGCAGCAGCGCCTCGCGCAGCGCGTTCACGTCGCCCACGGGAAACACGGCGCCAGTCTCTCCCTCAACTACAAGGTCCGGTTGGCAGCCGACATCGTCCGACACCACAACGGCGCGCCCCGCGTTCATCGCCTCGTTCACCACCAGCCCCCAGGGCTCGTGCCGTGAAGGCAGAACAAACACGTCACACAGGTCGAAGAAGCGCGGCAGCTCCGTCTGGTTGCGAAATCCCAGAAACCGCACATCCTCGGCTCCCGCGGCCATCGCCTCCAGCCGGGCGCGCTGGTCTCCATCGCCGACAATCAACAGGTAAGGCCTCGGCGCAGCCAGCCCCTGGTGTGCAGCAATCAGGTCGTCGCAGCGCTTGCGCTCCTGCAGCTTGGAGGCGAACAGGACCACTAACCTCCCCGGCGCCAGCGCCAGTTCTGCGCGCAGCGACTCGCGTCCCGGCGCAGCCTCCGCCGCCCGCCGCTGGAAGAAGGCATTATCGACTGCGTAGGGCATCCGGAAGATGCCCGGGCCGTCCCCGGCCTCATCGGCCTGCAGGTAGTGCCGCCAGTACCTCGCATTTGCCTCGCCAATGGCCAGCACGCCCGCCACCTGAGGTCGCAGCCACGCGAAGAAGAGCCGCTTCGCCGCCAGCGTCTGCCAGCTCCGCGCCCGATCCTCAAGGGTCGACTCTGCCCGCAGCAGCACCGGAACACCCAGCATGCCCGCCCCGGCGATCACCCGCAGGCTGTTCGCCGTGTTATACCCGTGGCTCCACACTGCGTCGAAGCTGCCCTGCTCCAGCGCACGCAGGATGCCGCGGTTCAGCGGTCGGGCAAAGCCGGGCTCCCCGGCCACATCCCGCCATCGCGGCAGAAACTGAGAACGGTAGCCTTCCAGCAGCGGGACGTCCCACGCGACCGTTACCCCAAATCCTTCATCTACATAGCCGCGCACACTATGGT
>CAXUMX010000046.1:0-26464 GCA_964252395.1 uncultured Acidobacteriaceae bacterium
GTCTCGCCCGGCGACCTGCGTGTGATCTACGACATCCCCTCCACCTTCACCGGCAGAGGAGTGACAGTCGGGCTGGTGAACGACTCGAACGTCAACCTCGCGATCCCGGCGAACTACCGCACCACCTTCGGACTGACTCCTAGAACCGCGCACGTCATCATCGACGGCGATGATCCTGGGATCAACTTCGACGAGCTGCTGGGCTATGAGCAGATGGAGCTGGTGGCAGCGGTTGCGCCGGATGCGGCTCAGAACTACTACATCGCTGCAGATAATCCGATCGACAGCGGCATCGACCTGGCCGCGATCCGCGCAGTCGAAGATGACACCGTGCAGGTCCTGGTCTTCGGCTTCGAGAGCTGTGAGCAGGCACAGGCAGGGCAGGACGACTACTTCATTACGCATCTGTGGGAGCAGGCAGCGGCCCAGGGCATCTCTGTCATCACCAGCAGCGGGACGGGCGGCGCGGCCTCCTGCGACGCGCTTCAGCCAACCGCGGGCAGCTCACTGGAGAGCACGGCTACCAAGGGGCTCGCCGTCAACGGCTACGCATCGACCCCGTATGCAACCGCAGTCGGTTCCAGCGACTTCTTCTACGGACCTACCGGCGCCGTTGACCCCAACGATCCGTTTAACCCCGCCGGCCCCTTCCATAACTACTGGACCGACGACACCTCTACGTTCACTTCTGCATTGCAATACATCCCGGAGCAGCCGGCCAACTCCAGCTATCAGATCGATAACCAGAGGCCGTTTGATCCGTCTGCCATCCTCGCATCGGGCGGCGGTGTCAGCACGGTGGGTCTCAGCATCTATGACCCCACCAGCGATACGTACACACAGGCGCCGCATCCGCAGCCCTCCTATCAGATCGGTGTGGTTCCGGCTTCCATCTCATCCACAGCGCGCGTCGTTCCTGACGTCTCTGTGTATGGCGGCAGTTTCAACAACGGCAGCAACTACATCATTTGCGGTCTGCCGACCGACTGCGTAGCGGAGCAGCCGGGCACGCTGACCTACGTGACGCCCTTTAACGGCCACGCGGCGCCTTCCGTTTTCGCGGGCATCGCGGCTCTGGTAGTGCAGGCGAAGGGAGTGCAGGGCAACCTGAACCCGGTGCTCTACGGGCTAGACACACCCGGAAATACAGTCTTCCATGACATCACGAACGGTACCAATGCTGTCGCCTGTCAGGGTGCGGACTGCGGCGCCAACGGGCTGACTACGGCCAACGGCGGGCTCGCCTACCCGGCTACCCCGGGCTACGACGCCGCCTCCGGACTGGGCAGCGTCGACGTCAACAACCTGATCAACGCCTGGAGAAACCCCGCCGGCACAGCAAGCGTGACCCTGACGCTGACGCAGGTCGGCACCAGCCTCCCGTTGACTGGACCTATCCCGCACGGCCAGCCGATCCAGACCAACGTTACCGTCACCGGCAGCAGCGGCATTCCGACCGGTGATGTTGCCATCACCACCACTGCGCCGCTTCCTGGAAACGCCGGCACGCAGGTGATTCCATTGGATAACACCGGGCACGGTGTGCAAGTGGGACTCAATGTCCTGCCCGGAGGGAGCTACAACCTGGTAGCCCGTTACGGTGGCGACGCGACGCATCGTGCCGCTGTGACTTCCATCCCTGTAACGGTCACCGCAGCCGCATCGCAGCTGGTCGTCTCGGAAGGCACCCAAAACTTCGCCAACGGAGCGTCACTGCCGTACGGCAGCCAGGTCACCTTTACGCTGGCTGTCTTCAATGCTGCGGACCGTAACGATGTGTCGCGAGCGACCGGATCCGTCACCGTCATTGACAACGGGAACCCCCTGACCATCGTGCCGCTCACCACTGAGGCCACTGCGACCTTCCGAACCACAACGCTAGCCGCCGGCTCGCACACCTTCACAGCCACTTACAACGGCGACGGTTCCTTCACCGGATCCTCGCTCTCCGGCCCGCCGCCCACACTCACCATCACTGGTGTACCCACGGCGACGTCGCTGTTCACCAGCGCAGGCAATGTGGCCTCACGGAACAGCAGCCTGATCCTTACTGCCAATGTGACCGCAGCCGCCGGCAACGCGGGTGCACCGCCACGCGGAACCGTCACCTTCTCCTCCAATGGTTCTCCGCTGGGCAGCGCACCGCTGGGCGTCGGCAGCATCACTGGACCGACTCCGGCTCCGACCTTTGCTCCGACAGCGACTGCGACGCTCGCACTGGCGCGCAACTCGGTGCCGGCGAACTCCAACCTGTCAGTCGTCGCCACCTATGTTCCGGATGCAAGCGGGGACTATGCAGCCTCGTCCTCGGCGCCAGTTGCCATCAGCGTCGGTGGCGCAAGAGGTCTGGCCAACACCACCCTGACGTTGTCCACTACTCCGGCCAACGCTACCAATTTCTCGTTCACCTCCACACTGACGTTCTCTGTCGTGGTGGGTGGTCCGGGTGGTCGCGGCACTCCCACCGGTACCGTCTCGTTCTTTGCCAACGGTGCGCCGCTGGGCAGTTCGGTCTCGCTCGACGCAAATGCCAGCGCCACCTTCACGGTTCCGCAAGATGTGAATGGTTTGCTGAGTCTGCCGATCGGACAGAGCGACATCGTGGCCGAGTACAGCGGGGACGCGACCCACGCCGCTGCCAGCACCGTGCGCGTGGTGAATGTCTACTCCGTGCAGGGTGGGACGCCGGACTTCACGATGGTGACCGATCAAGTGTACGGAACGCTGTCGCCTGCAGTCACCAGCACCAGCTTTACACTGCAGTTCCACTCGCTAAACAATTTCGCGCAAAACAACAGCGGCATCCGGTTCTCGTTCAGCACTCCCGGTGGAATCCGGTGCGCGGCGAACCCGACCGCTCCGGTCTTCAACGGTTCTGATTACACCACCGTCAATGTCACGTGCGGGGCGACTCCCGGCTTTAGCATCGGTAAGCTGACCCCGCCGCCAACCCATCTGCTGTGGGAGGTGGAAGGTGGTGCGGCTCTGGCCTGTGTGTTCCTGTTCGGCATGCCGGCCCGGCGTCGTTCCTGGCAGGCGACCATCAGCGCTCTGGCACTGACGGTGGTCATCTTCGGTCTGGGCGGATGCGGTGCGGCAGGCTCCTCCAGCCTTCTCGCCAAAGGTGGCAGCGGTGCGGTTAGTGCTGATGCCGCCAAGCCTCAGGCTGGCACGGTCTTGGCACCGGGCCGGTACACCATCATCGTCTCGGCCACTGCGAATGTGTATGAGCAGAGCCAGCCGAACACAACCGTCACCCTGGTTCACAATGTGCCGCTGACCATCGTGGTGCAGTGAACCAAGCCGCCACGCATCCCGGTGCGTCCGCAAAGCAGGGGGCAGGCATCGCCTGGCCCCTGCGCCGTTTTTGAGGCAGTCTGCCGACCCAAACCCATCCCGCGGCGCCGGTTGCTGGCCTGCATCCTATGGGACAGTAGACGTAAGCCCGCAAAGGAGCCGGATACGCATGGCACTGCAGATGAAGCACATCACCGCAATGGTCTTGGTAGGCGATGGGATACTGGCGATGGTCACCCCGCAACGGGATGCACGCGCCTGGCGTATGGGGCCGGAGCCCTTCCGTACCTTGATGAGCTTCATGGCGAGCCGTCCTGAGCTCACCCGCTGGGTAGGCGCCGCAGAGATAGCCCTTGGTCTCTGGTTGGCAGTGCGTGAGGAGCCGGCAAAGGCACGGGCAGCCTGACGCTGACCTGCCGTGAATTCGACGCGGCTGGTGTACCCTCGGCCCTATGGAGTTCGCGCAACACGTTCCCCTGGCGGCGTACACGACCTTCGCCATCGGCGGCCCGGCTCAGTGGTTCGCCGAGGCAACCACCGAGGCAGACATCGAGGCGGCGGTCGCATTCGTTGAGGAGCGCAAGCTCCGCCTGTTCGTCCTGGGAGGCGGCAGCAATGTGCTGGTCTCTGACGCAGGATTTTCTGGCCTCGTGCTCCATATTGCGCTCAAGGGTGTATCGCAGCAGGGCAGCCGTATCGAGGCAGCAGCGGGCGAAGACTGGGACGCGCTTGTAGCCCAAACTATCAATGCAGGGCTGGCCGGCATGGAGTGCCTCTCCGGCATCCCGGGCACCGTCGGGGGCACCCCGGTGCAGAACGTTGGCGCCTATGGTCAAGAGGTCTCCCGGACCATCCGCAGCGTTCGGGCCTTTGACCGCAGCACCCGCATCTGGGTGGAGCTCAGCAACGAGGAGTGCCGCTTCGCCTATCGCAGCAGCCGCTTCAATCAGGGTCCAGATCGCGACCGGTACATCGTCAGCAGAGTGGTTTATGAGCTTCAGCAAAACGTTCCCGCATCGGTGACGTATGCGGATCTTGAGCGGCACTTCGCGCAGCGCGGCATCGCGCAACCTTCGCTTGAACAGGTGCGCGACGCCGTACTTGCCATTCGCCTAGGCAAGGGCATGGTCGTGACGCCGGACAATCCAGAGCGGCACAGTGCAGGTAGCTTCTTCAAAAATCCTGTCGTGCCCGCCGGCGCGATAGCCTCCATTGGCGCGGCGGCAGGTGTCTCTCCGGACGAGGTGCCGCGGTTTGCGGCGTCGAATGGCAGCGTCAAGCTGCCCGCGGCGTGGCTGCTGGAACAAGCCGGCTTTCTGAAGGGCTATCGTCAGGGAGCGGCAGCGGTCTCCACCCGGCACACCCTGGCACTGACGAACCAGGGCGGTGCGACAGCACGTGACGTGCTGGCCCTACGCGACGCCATCCAGGCGCGTGTCGCCGCGCTGTTTCATCTGCAGCTTGAGCCGGAGCCGGTGTGGGTGGAGTGATCGCCCGGCTCGTGTGTGGGTGCTGTCCGCCCGCGCTGCGCATGCAAGCGAAACTTTGCCGCAAGCGACCACCGCTCCTCGGGTGCGCCTACGAGAAACGCGATGAAGCAGGCGATGAAAACGGACCAGTCCAGTGATGCGCCGAAGTAGCGCCAGAGGGCGACGTGGGGGCCGGGATAGCCGGCGGAGAACCACAGCAGTAGCATCAGCACGATGCCACCGGCGCTGGCGGCGCGGGTGAAGACCCCAAAGCAGAGACCTAGACCGATCAGCAGCTCCCCGTACCCTGCAAGGTAAGCGCAGAGCCGCGCATGCTGCAGCACGACGCCCTGCAGCACACCGCTCATGAAGGGATAGTTCGCATGTTGATTGAGAAAGCCGCGGATCGTTTCTGTGAAGCCGTGGTCGACGAACTCGGTCCCGAAGACCTTGTACTCACCGAACAACACAAATAGCACGCCGACGATCACGCGCAGCAGCAGGATGGCAGTGGTGTTGCGGCTGCTGTCGGCAGGGCGAAGCGCAGGCATGCTGCTGAGCATAGCGGAAGTGTGAACGGCGCTGCCGCCATGCAGCATCCGGCTCGGCGGTGGTCTTCAGACCGTCCTTCAGCCAGGCGCTCACACCATCTTCGAGAGTTTGCGCCGGCGTGCGGTCCACTCATCCGTCGAAAACATACGTGGCCCCACCTCGATCAGCCGGGGCAGCATCTCGAAGACCGTCACCTGCGACCAGACCTTCCCGGCGCGGGTGCGGAAGCCCTTCTCGTTCAGGCTCCCGGCGATGGCAGAGAAGGAGAAGTCCTCGACCAGCCTCTGCATCATCTCAAGAAGGACCTGGTTCTCCTTCAGGTCCACCTCCAGCCGGCTGCAATCGTCAGAGATCCGCAGCCCATAAGGAATGTCTTCATCAAAGCTGCCCTCTCTGGGTGCTTCGTCCGCCGGCAGCTCACGCCGCCATTCGATCGAAACCAGCTGCCAGCCGGCTGCCCTGCGCTCCCGCTCCAGCGCCTCCAGGCTGCTTGCGCCTGAGACTACGTCCCGCATCCGCTCGAATCGCGCCATCGCTCCCCTCCGCAGACTGAATGCCAGCCCGGCCCACGATCCCCGTACGACTGCATCTAGAGCAGGCCAGCAGCCACTTCTACCCGGCATCTGAGACTTGTAAGCGCACGATGGACAAGCACTTCTGCGGCCCGCCGGGATGCGAGCAGTGAGGAAAGGCGTCCACTGTCGGAGCCCGTTGTTCAATTGTGGACAGCCGGCATAGAGTTGGCCGAGCGAGGCTGACCATGAAGAAGCTGCTGCTGGCATGCATGCTGGCGGGGTGCACTCTGCACGCTGCGTCCCAACCCAACGCAGGACCCGCAACTCCAAGGACTCTGGGAGGGATACGACGGGGAATGGGGTCATGTCTCGCGTGAACTGGTCGCGCTAGCCCAAGCGATTCCGGCAGATAAGTACGGCTGGCGTCCTGAGCCCGGCGTGCGCTCGGTGAGCGAGGTCTTCATGCATATCGTCCTCGCGAACTTCCACCTGCTGAGTGTGACCGGACCGAAGATGCCGGCTGACATAGCCTCAGCAGATCTGGAGAAGACGGTCACGGCGAAGCCTGAGGTGATCGAGTACCTGAAGCGCTCGCTCGACGCGGTGCGCACCGCGCGGGCGCAGCTCAAGCCCGGCGACCTGGCTCGGATGGTTGAGATTCACGGCAAGCACGTGACCGTTGACGGCATGTACCTGCGCATCATCGTCCACGCCAATGAGCACCTGGGACAGCTGGTCGCGTATGCGCGCTTCAACCATATCGTGCCGCCCTGGTCAGAGTCCGCAGCTCCCGTCAGGAAGTAGGTGAGGTCTGCGCCGGCAGAGTCCGCGGGGCCGGCTTGCGTCCCCTACGCAGTCTTTTAGAATGGTGGTGCTATGCCGTTTCCGATCAAGACGTGTGTGATCTGTTCTGAGGAGTTTGAACTCAGGCCAGGCAAGCCGGGTTTCGCCAACCGGTGCCCCTCCTGTAGCGATCCGGATGCCGACGAAGCTGCCGTGCCGAGTGCGTTGGGTGGCTCGGTGGACAACGGCTTGAACGAAGCACGGCGCACCGCGATGCGCGATCTGCTCTACCGCAAGGACAGCTAGTCGACCCAGGCGAGAGAGGCCAGCAAACGCTCCCGGTCGGCTGCCAGCACCGTCTCCGCAGGCCCATGGGCGACGATGCGGCCTGCCTCCATCCGCAGTACATCGGCGCGGTTGCGCGATGCCAGACGCCAGGCTTCCGCCACGTCGTGGGTCACATGCAGTATGGGCGTGGCGCGGCTGGTCAGCAGAGCTTCCAGGTCGGTCAGGATTGTCTCCTTCAGCTCCTGGTTCAGCCCAGCGAAGGGCTCATCCAGCAGTAGCACCTGCGGCTCAGGGGCGAGAGCCCGTGCCAGCGCCACGCGTTGTTGCTCGCCGCCAGAGAGTCCGGATGGGTGACGGTTAGCGAAGGCTTGAAGCCGAAACAAGGTGATCATCTCTTCGACTCGGCGGCTGCGTTCGGCCGAGGGCAGGGACGCCAGTCCGAAGCCGATGTTCTCAAGCGCGGTCATGGAAGGAAACAGGGCAGGGCGCTGCATGACCATGCCGCAGCCCCTTCGCCCGGGGGGGAGCCAGATTCGTGTACTGCTGTCCCACACTGCGGTGTCGCCCAGCACGATGCGCCCACGCTCTGGCCGCAGTAGCCCCGCGATGGCGCGCAGCAGCGTGGTCTTTCCGGCGCCTGAGGCGCCTACCAGCACGTTGAACCCGCTGCGCAGGACGGCCTCGGCGGCGATCCGCATTCCGCCCTGCTGATGATGGACCATCAGCTGCAGCCACGGTTCGCCGGCAGCGCAGATGCTGTTGCGGATGGGCTCAGCCACGGTTCGCCTCACCCCGGCTGCCCGGCTGCGCGACGATGTAGACGACCAGCAGCGCGGTGAGCGCAATGAGAACGAGCAGCAGCGCCGCATGGTTGGCGGCCGTGTAGTTGCCGTCCTGCACCTGGTCGTAGATGGAGATGGAGAGCGTGCGGGTGGAGCCGGGGATGGAGCCGCCCAGCATCAGAACCACGCCGAATTCACCCACGGTGTGCGCAAACGACAGCACGCCTGCCGCGAGGATAGAGTTGCGCGCGGCGGGCAGCAGCACGCGGGTCAACACGCGCCAGCGGGACGCGCCCAGCAGTGCGGCTGACTCCAACTGGGCCGGGTCGACGGCGCGAAAGCCAGCGAGCACTGGTTGCACCGCGAATGGGAGGCTGTAGATAACGGAACCGATAACTAAGCCAGTGAAGGTAAACGCCAGCGGGTGGCCGATGGCGGAGACCACCACTCGCCCCGGCACGGTAGCCGGCCCCAAACGCACCAAGAGGTAGACGCCCCGGACCGGCGGGGGCAGCACCAGCGGCAGCCCGACGCACGCCTCCACCAGCCGGGCCAGCAGGCCGCGTGCGCCGGCGAGCCATGCCCCCAGCACCAGCGCGAGTGGCAGCAGCAGGGCCGTTGTGACTGCTGCCAGACGCAGCGTCAGCAGGAGGGCCTGGAGGTCCATCAATGTCGGCTAAGGCAGCGGCTCAAGGCCGCCGCGCCGTAATTGTTCGCCAACTGCTGGCGAGTGCAGATAGCGCAGGAACTCTGCTGCCTGTTCAACATGGTCCACGCTGCGCAGAACCACAGCGCCCTGGACTATAGGAGAGTAGGAGCCCAACGGTACCGGGCTGGACTGCCCCTGCTGGCCCAGGCTGGTAGCAGAGGTAAGCGAGAGCAGGCCGACGTCCGCATTGCCGCTGAGCACGAACTGCGCAGCCTGGCCGATGTTCTCTGCAGTGCGCAACTTGGATTGCACCTGGGGTAGCAGGCCCAGGCTGGTAAGCGCCTGCATAGCTGCGCGCCCATACGGAGCATGCTGCGGGTTGGCGATTGCAACGCTGTGGACCGCCGGCGTGCCCAGCAGGGCTATGGTGAGGGGTGCGGAGGCGCCGCCCTGCGTGCGTGCCCACAGCACCAGTGTGCCGCGCGCGTACGCCTGGGCTGCTTGCCCGGGAGCGGCGAATCCGTCGCGCACCAGCTTCTCCGGGAGCGCCATATCCGCTGACAGAAAGACGTCGAAAGGCGCCCCATTCTCGATCTGGGTGGCCAGAGTCGCGGAGGAGGCGAAGGAGGCCTCGGCCGCATGTCCTGTCTGCTGCTGGTAGCTCCGCAACAGGCTTGGCAGGACTGGCTGCAGATCGGCAGCAGCGGCCACCCGAAGCGGACTCCTTGGCTGGCCGGAGAGGGAGCGCGGTGAGGCAGCGGCGTAGAAGGCGAAGGACAGGAGGAGTGCACCCAGCGAGTAGGCGCCAAGGGCTCCCCTGCGGGGGCGGCAGGGGCCCGTGGGAGATGGCCGAGAACCGCGCAGCCAGGCGCTAGACACGGAGCAGCATGACCTCGGTCGATTTGATCAGCGCGGCGGCTGTCTCGCCGACTTCAAGCCCCAGCTCCCGAACAGCGTCGGAGGTGATGAGCGAGGTGATGATTTGTCCGCCGATGGAGAGCTTCACCTGGGCCAGCAGCCCTTCGATCTTGATTTCAACCACGCGGCCGACCAGCTGATTCCGTCCGCTGACGGTACGCAGCATCTGGCGTTTGGGAGTCTCGGCGCGGCGCGCCTTGTGCAGCAGGCCGTCCAGCTCTGCCTCAGGGATGCGATAGTGCCCACCCGGAGTTTTGATCGCCTTCAATTTGCCACGATAGAGCCACTGCTTCATGGTGGGGTAGGAGATGCCCAGCCGCAGCGCCGCTTCACGAGGAGAGAGCAGATCCGCCATTTGACAGAAGTATACGAATTTTTGCGGTTTTGCGGTGGATTTCTGGACGGTCTTCGGGAAGATGCGACGGTTCTGTCGCCCGGGTAACTGGTCGCTGATGACTACAAAAGTACCTAAGTGTTGTTTACATTCTTCAGGCCTCGGACCTACTGTTCTGCTCGTGGGCAGTTCTGGGGGAGGGCTGCTCTAGCGCCTGTGGCTTCTAACGGAGCCACAGGCGCTTTTGTCGTTTGGGCACCGTCCAGGTTGAACAGGGAGCGCTCGTCTGCGGGTAAGCCAGGGTGGCTGGGCGAGAGCCGCAACTTGCTCTAATATCATGGAGCACCGACGTTCATCGGGCCAGATTGCCCCGAAACCGGTGCACCCTAGTGCGACTTTTCGCTCCCCAACGCATCTGATTGACAGCGAACCAAAAACGTAATGCGGCGGATGCCGGGTATCCAGATGGAGGAAGAATGGCAGGTCATGGGATCAGTGAGGTAAACGACTCGAACTTCGAGAAGGAGGTTCTGCAGTCGAGCGAACCTGTCTTGGTGGATTTCTGGGCGGCGTGGTGCGGCCCCTGCCGCGCTCTGGCACCGATCGTGGACGAAGTGGCGGCAGCTTATCAAGGCAAGCTCAAGGTGATGAAGATGGACGTCGATCGCAATGCTTCAACGCCGGCCCGCTACGGGATCCGCGGGATTCCTGCGCTGCTGCTCTTCAAGGGCGGCAAGGTAGCCGAGCAGATCGTGGGCTACGTGCCCAAGGAGACGATCGACAAGAGCGTAGCTAAGGTGCTGGCGACGACCGTCGCCTAAGAGATCCAACGCTGAGTGGGCGTAAGCGGTAGGTGACGCGCAAAAAGAGGCCCGGCATAGTGCCGGGCCTTTTTGCGCATGCAATTTGGTGTCATTGTTCGTTGCAGAAGCGGATGCGACCGCGACTAGCCGCAAAGCGCGGCCGAGGAGCGAAGCTAAGCGTACTTGCGCAAGATTCCGAGCACGCGGCCCTGGATCGCGACCTGATCGCTGGGCACGTAGATCGGCGCCATCTCGACATTCGAGGGCTGCAGTCGGATGCGCTCTCCCTCGACGTAGTAGCGCTTGAGCGTCGTCTCGCTACCGCGAACCAGCGCCACGATGATCTCGCCCTGGCGCGCAGTCTTGACACGTTCCACTAATACGTAATCGCCGTTGACGATATGTTCGTCCCGCATCGAGTCGCCGCGGACCTCCAGAGCAAATACGTCCTTGTTGCCGACGATATCGCCCAGCGAGATGCTCTCCGATGCCTCGGCTGCGTCTACCGGCAGTCCGGCCGCGATCCTGCCCATCAGGGGCAACCGGTCCAACTGTCGCGTCGTGCTCTTCGGCGGCAGGATGTCGATCGAACGGCTGCGATTATGCGCGCGTTCGAGCAGGCCCTTCTTCTGCAGGTTCGTGATGTGCTTGTGGACCGTAGCGAGGGATTTCAAGTTCAGACCTCGAGCGATCTCGTCAAAGGACGGGGAGTACCCGTTTTGCTCGACGAACTCGCTGATGAAGTCGACCACCTCTTTTTGCCGGCGCGTGATGGACATGGCTGGATTCTAGCGAACAAACAGCGAATTGGGCGAACAAATCTTCGCTTGCACTCCCGCGCAGTCCCAAATTGGGCAAATTCCCCTTAGGCGTACCAAAAGCGAAACGATGGCGAAGAAAAGTCAAAGCAAAATCTTGCCTCCCAGCCCTGTTTGACGAGATGGTGTTCCTGCACGCCGGGGACTACACATCCGGCGCAGCTCGTTGCGAGGGACCCCTTTGAGAATTCTCATTGCAGAACATGAGTCAGCCTTGGGATTGTTTGTAGCGCGTGCGCTTGAGAAGGAGGAGCACGCGGTGACTATAGTCGCGGACGGGGAAGCAGCGGTGATGGCCATCGCCCGTGCCGATTACGACCTGCTGCTGCTGGATCTCGATCTGGCCAAGCGCAGCGGTATGCAGGTACTGGAGGTGGCACGCCAATTGGGCAACGGGATGCGGGTTCTGGTACTGACGGCCCGCGCCACGGAGCTGGAGACGCGCATTGCCTGCCTAGAGGGAGGTGCTGACGACTGCATGGCCAAGCCCTTTGCCATGCAGGAGCTGAAGGCACGCTGTCGCGCACTGTTGCGGCGCCAGGATGGGGCGGCGGTGGTGCTTCGCTGCGGTGGCCTGGAGCTGAATCGGCTGCACCAGTCGGTCGAGCGCGACCAGGAAGCGGTGCAGCTGAGCCGCCGCGAATTTGCGCTGCTAGAGTGCCTGATGCTGAACCGTGGCCACTGCGTCTCCCGTGCCACGCTGCTGGAACGGGTCTGGAATTCGAGCGATGCGGCCAGCACCAACGTGGTCGACGTCTACGTGAACTATCTGCGGCGCAAGCTGGGCCGCAGCCAGGGCCTGATCGAGACAGTTCGTGGGCAGGGCTATCGGATCTCCGCAGCCGCCCCCGGTCTGGGGATCTCTGCGGCCAAGGTGGCAGCGGCCAGTGACGGATCCGCCCTGCCGCTTGCGAGCCTGCTGCCCGCCCTGATGCACGCACCGGGTTACACCCAGCGCGCTGCGTCGATGGCTTAGCGTTCCTCAGCAGCTTCCAACCGCACCAGAGATCAGGGGCCTTGCATGGAAAATTTAGTGACGATGACGCGCAGCACAGCGGCGTCCGTATTGGTGGTCAGTGCAGATGAAGTGATCCGAAAGCGTATTTCCAGTGCACTTGAAGCCCAGCGATGGGCAGTGTGGCAGGCAGCCGGAGGTGCCGCGGCCCTTCTGATGATGGAGCAGGGTGCGCCGCAGGCCGTGCTGCTCGAAGGACCTCTGCCGGACCTGCAATTGGAGGGGTTTGCGTCGGAGGTGCGAGCCGCATATCCCGAGGTGGATCTGATCTCGCTCGACAGCTCGATCCTCCCGTCGGCCGGCTCGCCGCGCAACCCCCGCCGGGGTGAGCTGCTGCAGGTGCTCCGCTCCGTGACCGGGAGCGAGGATGACCGTGACGCACCGGATTCTATCCTGTCGCGTTCGACAGCACCTGGCGAGCGTGGAAAGAAGACACCTGTCACCGTTACGATCACGGCCTCCACCGGCAAAGTGCAGCCGGGGGTCGTGGATGCGATACGCGGCGTGACAACTACCTCCGGGCAGGTCCCGGAGCTGATCGGCCAGGCGCCGGCGATGCTCGAGGTAAGCCGCCGCATTCGACTCGTCGCCAGCCGCTCGACTACCGTGCTGATCCAAGGGCCGACTGGGAGTGGCAAGGAGGTGGTGGCGCGGGCGCTGCACCGGCTGAGTCCGCGCGCTGAGCGGCCCTTTGTCGCGCTCAACTGCGCTGCGATACCGGAGGCACTGCTCGAAGCAGAGCTGTTCGGCCATGCGCGTGGAGCCTTCACGGGCGCGGTGCAGCGCCGTACCGGGCGCATCGAGGCAGCGCAGGGCGGAACGCTCTTCCTCGATGAGATAGGCGAGATGCCGTTAGCCCTTCAGGCCAAGCTCCTGCGTTTTCTCGAGAGTGGGGAACTGCAGCGAGTGGGAGAGAACGACACTGTGCATGTTGATGTGCGTATGGTGGCGGCGACACACCAGCCGTTGGCCCAGCGCGCTCGCGAGGGCGGCTTCCGGGCAGATCTCTTTTACCGGCTGGCCGTGTTCCTCATCCGCACACCGGCATTGGCCGATCACCTTGAGGATCTGCCTGCGCTTGCTGAGCACTTCCTAGCCGGCTTCGGGGCGAAGCAGCTTACCCCCGGAGCGGAGGCCTGCCTGCGCACGCACTCCTGGCCGGGGAATGTGCGCGAGCTTCAGCACGTACTGGAGCGGGCCACCATTCTGGCCGAGGATCGCCCTGTGATTAGCCCGGAAGAGATCGAATTCGACGAAGTGGCGGTCACTATGGAAGCGGTTTCTGTCCTGGCACCCGCTTCGCGTGCTTAGAGAAAGCTAAGACTGCGGTTCCCGATCCTGGCACTTCGATTGCAACTAGAACCGTGAGAGCTGTACGTACTTGTGTGGCCGCGCCGCCGAGGGGCGCACGTGCATGCATGTAACCACTCCATTGGCAGATCAGCTTGGGCAGTACATGGATCTGGCGGCAGCGCAGTTGAAGGCGACTGCCACGAATATGGCGAACATCGACACCCCGGGCTTTCACACGGTCGGCTTCGACTTCGAGGCGGAGATGCGCAGCGCGCTGGGTGATGGTTCACACCGAGGAGCCCAGGTCACGCCCGCGCTCCAGGAGGTCGATGGACTGCTGGCCCGGCCGGACGGAAACAACGTCTCGATGGACCGGGAAGGCCTGCTGCTAGCTGAGGCGCAGTTGAAGTTCCGCACCGGCGCGGAACTGGCCAAGCGCGAGTTCGCCCGCGTGCTGGATGCAATTCACGCGGACAAGTAAGTGAGTGATCAACGGGACAAAGGAGTGCTTCGATGAATCTGTTTGGAGTGCTGGGGGTAAGCGGGTCTGCGCTGCAGGCGGAACGGGTGCGGGCCGAGGTAACAGCTTCGAACATGGCCAACGCACAGACCACCCGGACTGCGGATGGCAAGCCTTTCCAGCGGCAGCATGTCATCTTTCAGACCGCGGGTCAGAGTCTGAATGACCTCTCGCCGGGTGGCCAGCTGAACGGCAGCTTCGCCACGGCATTCGGCTCGCACTTAGCCGGCATTGAGCGGATACGGCCCCTATCAGTCGGGAGTGCGGCGCAGACAGAAGGCGGTGTGGAGATCGCCGGCATCGTCTCCGATAAAGGGCCGGGCTTGCGGCGTTTTGATCCGCAGCACCCGGATGCGGACAAGGATGGATATGTCACCTACCCTGATATCGATCCGCTGACCGAGATGGTCGACCTGATGGGCGCAACCCGCGCTTACGGCCTGAATGCCTCGGCAGTGCAGGCGACCAAAACGATGATTGGCAGCTCACTCGAACTGTTCAAGTAGCCCGCACACCCTTCAACCAGACACGATCAGGGCACGCAGCAGCTCGCCAGGAGGCATATGCCGATTCCGAACATCTCCCAGGTGCAGGCGCTCCGCTTTCCGGAGATCGCACCAAGCGCCTCCGTTAACCAGCCCTCGGCTCCCTTTGCCTCGCTGCTGAAGGACGCGGTGCAGCAGGTGAATAAGCTTGAGACGAACGCGAGTCAAGCGGTCGACGGATTACTTTCTGGCACCGGTACAGACATCCACACGGCTGTGATCGCGACGCAGAAAGCTGACCTCGCTTTCGAGATGGCTCTGTCCTTCCGCAACAAAGCTGTAGGCGCCTACCAACAGCTGATGAGCACGCAGTTCTGACGCAGGGCATCACCGGGAAACACGACAGACAGCCATGGACAGTCCGACGCCGCCCTCCTTGAATCCGTTGACATTGCTCGCGCCACTGTCGCGCGCTACCGAGCGAGTGCGCGCACTTCCTTCGCGCACCCGCATGATGTTGATCGGCGCGGCGGCACTGGCGGTGTTCGGGGCGGGCATCTTCCTCTCGGTCGTATTGCAGCCACGCTCGCGGGTTCTTTACGCCAACCTGGATGCGACTGACGCACGCGAGATTGCGGACCAGCTCACAACGGCTAAGATCCCCTTCGACATCAGCCCGGATGGTGGAACCATCAAAGTTCCCGCCGACGAGCTCGATAAAGCCCGGTTGCAGACAGCAGCTAAAGGCGGCCCGAAGAGCGGGCGCATGGGCTTTGAGCTCTTTGACAAGCCAAACTGGGTGGGCTCGGAATTCGATGAGCGGGTGAACTATCAGCGTGCTCTTGAGGGTGAGCTGGAGCACACCATCGCCAGCCTCGGATCGGTGAAGACCGCGCATGTGCACCTGGTGCTGCCGCACGATTCGCTCTTCACCGAGCAGCAGCAGGAGGCGAAGGCATCCGTCCTGTTGAAGCTGAAGCGGCGGGAGCTTGCGCCCGAGGAGGCCGAGGCGATCCGCAACCTGGTAGCCAGCGCCGTCGACCGGCTCAGCCCGGCCAATGTAGTGCTGGTGGACGCAGACGGACGTATGCAGTTTGCTGCCAAGAGCGCGTCGAGTGCTGCAGCAGACCAGGAGCAACGGCTTGCCGACCGCCTGGTGGCCACGCTTGAACCCGTCACCGGCCCAGGCAACGTGCGGGCCTCCGTCAATCTTGAGTACGATCCCACGGCAGCGGATGAGACCGACGAGACCTACGACCCGAACGATACCGTCACCCTGAGCATGCAGCGCTCCGAACAGGAGACGGGTGATGCGCCTGCCAAGGGCGGAATCCCGGGCACGGTCAGCAACGCGCCGAATGCGCAGCCGCCCCTGCTACCGCCTCCGCGCGGTGCCAACGCCAACAGCCTGAAAGAGGAGAGCGGCACGTATGTCGCCTCGAAGAAGACCCGTCACGTGGTCGAGGGCCCGGGCAGGCTCAAGCGACTGACGGTCGCACTGCTGCTGAACGATCGCAGCCAGGTACAGGGCAAGAGCAGTACACGCGTGCCCTGGAGCGCGGAGCAGATGAAGCGCATCACCGGCCTGGCGGAGGCTGCGGTCGGGTACCAGGCAGCGCGGGGGGACGTGGTCTCGGTTGAAAACATCTCCTTCGATGCCAGCCCTGACTCGGCAGGCTCGACCGCGGAGCGGCTGGTCGGCGAGGCATCCAGGCTGGAGCTGCCTCGTTACGGCGCCGCGCTGCTTGGGCTATTGCTGTTGATCTTCCTCGTGATGCGCCCGGTCAGCCGCAATCTGACATCGCCTGCAGTGGCCTTGCCCGAGCCAGGAGCGGCCTTCGCCGTGACGGATGAGCTGATGCCAGGGACGGCGGAGGCACTGCCCTACGGGGATACCCGGCAATTGCAGGAGCCGGTGCTCGCGCGTGTCTCGGCGAATGTGGTGGCGGACCCGGCGCAATCCGCGCGGCTACTGCAGCTTTGGCTGGACGGCGACTAGGGCGAGCTCATTGCAGAGCTGACTCAGAACTGAACGCAGCAGCGGGAGAGGGCAATGGCAGAGGCAATATCATCAGCGGCAGCAAACATGGCGGACGGGGCGGCAGGCTCAGTCCCGATCGACGTGCAGCGCAGCCTCGTGGCCGCACTTCCGGGGCGTCGACGCGCAGCGATCTTGGTGATGGCGCTGAATGAGGAGCTGGCCAAAGATTTGCTGCAGGAGCTGCCTGAGCCGTCGATCGAGATGCTGGCGGCCGAAATCGCTTCGCTTCACCATGTCGATGCGGCGGTGACGAATAGTGTCCTCGAAGAGTTTGACGCGATGTTTGAGGCGCAAAAGCAGAGTCTCTACGGAGGAATGGCATCCGCCAACCGGCTGCTTGCCGGTGCGCTGGGGCAGTCGCGCGCTGATGCGGTGCTGCAGCAGGTGCAGCGCACGCGGGATGCGAACGATGCGAACCTGGCCATGCTGCAGAGAGTGGATCCGATCCAGCTGAGCAAGTCGCTCGAGAATGAACATCCGCAGACGGTCGCGCTAGTGCTTGCGCACCTGGACCCTCAGCGCGGGTCGCAGGTGCTCTCTGCGTTAGGCGAAGAGCAGCGGGTCGCAGCGGTGCAGCGGCTCGCCGAGATGCGGCACTTCTCCCCGGAGGTGGCGCAGAAGGTGGCACGCATCCTGCATCAACAGCTACAGACGATGGGAGATACGCGCAAGCACTCCTACTCCGGCTTTAAGGCAGTCGCGGATCTGCTGAACGGACTCGAAGCGGAAGCGTCCAAGAAGATCCTCGACCGCGTCGAGCAGGGCTCACCCCAGACTGCTATCAGCGTACGCAACCTGATGTTTACCTTCGAAGACCTGATCAGCGTGCCCCAGGCCAGCGTGCGCGATCTGATCGCCGGCATCGATCGGCGCCAGCTTGCGCTCGCCATGAAAGGCACCAAGGATGAGCTGCGCGCCCACCTCTACAAGGCCATGTCCAGCCGGGCTGCGGAGATGCTGCGCGAGGAGATCGAAGTGATGGGGCCGGTGCGCTCGCGCGAGGTCATGCAGGCACAACAGAGCATCCTGGCCACGGCGCGTCGGATGGAAGCAGCGGGACAGATCGTTCTCAAGCTGGAGCAGGGCGACAGTCTGATGGTCTAGCGACACCGACAGAGAGTCCAGTAGCAGTCGAGGAGTGCAGGAATGGATGCAGAGATTCGCACTTTGCGCTATGTACAGCGCTTTCCCGGCGGACCGCAACCGCCGTTAATCCCGGGCGCGACCGTGGTTGGAGCGGTAGCCTCGCCGCTGAATAGATCGGAGACTGCTGCTGCTCAGGAGTCGCTTGAACGGGAGGCGCGACTGGAGCAGCGCATCCGCGAGCTCGAGCGAGAGCACCTGGAGACGGAGCGATCTGCTCGGCGGGAGATCGAGCAGTTGCAGGAGCACGCCGCCCTGGCGCAGGCAGCCGCATTGAAGGAGCATGGGGAGCGGCTGGAAGCAGCATGGGCAGCTCGCATCAACGCGATCGCAGAGGCCTTTGCTGCCAGCCGGGCAGACTACTTCCGGAGTGTGGAGGCGGAGGTGGTCCGGCTCGCGCTGGCCATCGCCGCGCATGTACTGCATCGCGAAGCACAGATGGACGCGCTGCTGCTGCGTGGTCCCGTCCGTGTGGCGCTTGAGGACTTGCAGCAGCAGTCGGTGTGTGTGCTCGAAGTACCGGAGGACGCAGTTGCGATCTGGACCCGCTGGCTGACAGAGTGTCACCCAGCCGCAGCACGGGTGGAGGTGCGCGGTGTGCCTGATGTGCCCTCAGACTACTGTCGGGTGAAGATCGATGCGAGCACGGCGGACCTGAGCGTCAGCAGTCAGCTGGGCGAGATTGAGCGAGGCTTCTTCGACCTGCTGAAGCATCAACCGGCCGTGAGCACGGTGGCGCGCGGTGAGTGAGGTCTTCGCGAAGAAAACTTCGGCCGAACCGGCAACCGCCGACGCTGGCCGCACCTTCGACTCGCTCTGCGCCCTGCTGGCTGCCGAAAGTGCATGGCACTGGACCGGAAAGGTGCTTGATGCAGCGGGACAGAGCATGGAGTGTGCCGGCCCGTTGTGCAGCATCGGAGAGTGCTGCGAGATTGTGGATGCAGCGGGCAGGCGCTATGCCGGCGAGACGATTGGCTTCCGTGGGCAACGCGTGCTGGCCATGCCGCTGGAAGGTGTGGAAGGTGTTCGGCATGGCGACAAGGTGATCGCGCTGGGCCGCCCGCCGGACTTTCCTGCGGGCGCCGGCTTGGTGGGGCGCGTGCTCGACGCGACGGGCGCTCCTATGGACGATGCGGGTCCGCTGCGCAATACCGAACGCAACTCGATCCACCGAACACCCCCGGCTGCCATGGACCGGGTACCCATACGGGAGCCGCTCTCGACCGGCATCCGCGCTATCGATGCCATGTTGACCGTCGGACGCGGACAGCGCATCGGGATCTTTGGCGGTTCAGGCGTGGGCAAGAGCACGCTGATCGGGATGATGACGCGCAATACGGCCGCGGATGTGGTGGTCGTCGGCCTGGTGGGGGAACGTGGCCGCGAAGTCGCAGAGTTCCTTGAAGAGGCCTTGGGTGAAGAGGGGAGACGCAAGGCGGTGGTCATCGTCTCGACATCCGATCAGTCGCCGCTGCTGCGCATGCGCGCAGCCCTGGCGGCCACCAGCGTCGCCGAGAGCTTTGCTGCGGAGGGCAAGGACGTTCTGCTGGTCCTTGATTCGCTCACCCGCTTCGCCATGGCGGCGCGCGATCTTGGCCTGGCAGCGGGCGAGCCGCCCACAGCCAAAGGCTATACGCCCTCCGTATTCCACCGCGTCGCGAAGCTGGTAGAGCGCGCGGGCCGCTTTCGGACCGGCAGCATCACCGCCTTCTACACGGTCCTGATGGAGGGCGACGACCAGCAGGACCCCGTGGTCGACGCCGTACGCTCTTTTGTGGATGGGCACATCATGCTCTCTCGCGTGCTTGCGTCGGAAGGCTGGTATCCGCCCATTCACATTGTTGACTCGATCAGCCGGCTGATGCCTGCCGTCGCCGCGCCGGATGCGCTGCAGGCTGCAACTGCGCTGCGGAAGGCGATGGCCGTATATGAACGGGCAGCCGACCTGATCCGCATCGGTGCTTACAAGACTGGTGTGGACAGCGAGCTGGACCGGGCGATTGCGCTGCAGCCAGCGCTGCGTGAGTTGCTGACGCAGAGTTCTACTGAGCGGACCAACCTTAACGAAGGGGTAGCGGCGATGCTGCGCGTGGTCAGCGCATGAGCGCGCCGGCTTCACTGATGCGGCTGTTCGCCCTCAAGCGCGTGCAGGAGGACAGTGTCGCGGCGGAGCTACGTCTAGTGCGACACCAACGGGAGCGATATCTGTCAGCTGCAGAGAACAGCCGGCTCGAGACCAGGCAGGCGGCGGAGGCATTGTTTGCCGCTCTCCAGGCAGGCGAGCGAGAGTACGCACTGGCCGCCGGGGTAGGACACGCATTTGGTCCAATGCGGCAGCGGGCCATCGCCCAGGAATTGCTGGAGACGGACGCGCTGGTTGAGGAGGCGTCCGCGCGCTGGCAGGCGGCACGCATCGAGCGTATGCAGGTCGAGTCCGTACTTACAGCCGAGCAGCGGCGCGAGAGAGCAGAGCGGGAGGCGAAGGAGCAGAAGAGTGCCGACGGATGGTTCCTTGCACGCAAGCTGGTGAGCGCTCCGAGGCCCGCGTCTCTCGTCGAGTCCACAGTCGATGAGAGTTCTCAAAGATTCACAGGTGGGGATGCTGCAGCCATTGGCAACACGCGTGCAGAGAGCAAGTTCTGATGACACTCGCCCTACAGCCATCGGTCCAGCAATCCGTGTCGCAAGCCGCGCCAACGGCCGGCCCCAGTGTACCCGCTACAGTCGAGGTGCAGACGAGTACGCCTTTTCAGAGTGCGATGCAGAAGGCGGTCGATGCGACGTCAGCGGCTGTGGCAACGGCGGATGGAGCTAATACCCTCACGAGCGCATCCAGCGGCATCGTTCCACCCCGCGTGGCTCAATCCACTGCTGCCACAGGCGCCGCAGCCTTGACGAAGGCCGGCTCCATCTTCAACGCCGGGTCATCTGAGCTTAAGAAGAGGATTCCGAACGAACAGAAGTTGACGGACACAAGCGCGGGTTCGCTGCCGTCTGCGCATGCGGACGCTGCTGCAGCGACAGTCACAGATGGACCTCGGGTTCCAAGCCTGCTCGCTGCGGATCCATCTCCGGCTGGGACCCCCGCGGCGGCCCAGGAGAATCTGCCGATCGCAATCCGCGAGTCCGAAGGTTCGGCGGGACCTCAGATTGCTTCCTTGAGCTTGGCAGTCTTAGTTAAACCCGTGACTGCTGGGCAGGGAACACCGGACGAACGTTTTTCGAAGCCTGACTCCCATTACACGGCGGCAGTAGTGCCGCGCGGGTCTGCGACGCTTGCACCTCAGGCGGTCTCTGCGCCGGCTTCCATCTATGCTGTATCTACGGTCGAGGCAGCTCCGGGGCCACCCGCTCTCAACGCGCACTCCGTCACGACATCATTGCCGGTGCCCATTCTGACTACGCAGGGTGGGTTTGGAGTAGACCCGGGTAGACCTACTCAGCCGATTCCGCAAAGTCCATCCGACGATGTAGCTCAGCAAGAGAACGTAGCCTTGCAGATCGTGAACAGTTCACTGCCTAATGCGTCGGCTTCCGCCGCGCAATCCGGTGTTCCAGGGGCGCGCAGTGCAGGTTCGGCGGTCACTGGAACGCGCGCAACTTCACTCTCAAACGGCCCTAGTTTCAGCTCACCCGGGCTGCTGGCGGATCCGACTGGGGTGAGTTCCGTGCCGACCACGTTCGCCCACTCGACTGCCCCGGTTGGCTCCTCGGCAAGCCTGCCTGCGACCGCGCCTGGATGGAGCGCGACCCACACCTTCGAACGGCTGGATACGGCAATCGCCGCAAACGCGACTCCTTTGCGGACCGATGCCCGGAGTCTGGAGGTTGGGGTACAGTCCGGTTCGTTGGGATGGGTGGAGGTGCATGCAACCACCGACGCGCAGGGACAGATCAGCGCGTCCTTGCATGCGCAAAGCGAGAGCGCGGCGCAGTCACTGGCGGGGCACATTGACCATATCGCTGCTTATGCGCAGCAGCACGCCGTGCACGTTGATCAGGTTTCAGTGGGCGTGGGCAGCGGTGACAGTGGAGGGGGACGACAGGCTGGAGCCGACGGCAAAGCCGATCAAGATGCGGAGAGCCGTCCCGATCGAGTCGCTGAGCCTGCGAGCTTCCGTGGTCCGATCGAGTCCGACCCCTCACCATCGGTGAGGGCAGAGGACCCTTACATCCGCGGGTCTTTGCGTATCAGCGTCAGAGCGTGACCCCGGCATCCGACTTCCTAACGATTCCGAGAAGAAAGAGGGTGTAGCGATATGCAGGTATCAGCAAGCCATGTATCTCCGGCGGCAGCCGCCGCAACCAGCGACCAGGCAAACCCGAGCAGCCCGAATCCAGCAGTGGTTACGGCTAATGACTTCTTGACTCTGCTGGTGACCGAGCTCAAGAACCAGGACCCCACAGCGAACAACGATCCTAACGCGTACGTGAACCAGCTGGTGCAGGTCAACAGCCTTCAGCAGCTGATCCAGATCAACCAGAATACCGATCTCCCGGGAAGCGGAGTGACGCCGCCTGCCAACGGCTCGGGTTCCGGCTCTTAGCATTCGCCGGGGCCGGCAGCTCGCCTCGTTTCCGATCTGCAACTGTTTCATGCACGTAACTCAAGCGCCGCTCCCGCGGCAGGAGAAGACGGATGCCATCCTTTGCAACAGCACTGAGCGGCCTGGAATCGAACAATACTGCCCTGAACACGATTGCCAACAACATTGCGAACCTGAGCACTGTCGGTTACAAGGACCAGACAGACCAGTTCAGCACGCTCTTCTATCAGCAGCTCAGCTCTGGTGCGAACGGCGGCGTGCAGGTGGGCGTTGGCACCCAAATAGCGCAGACGACAACCGACTTCTCTGATGGTGGCATCAGCAGTACGGGCAAAGCTACTGACCTGGCGCTGCAGGGAAACGGGTTCTTCGTTATTGATGACAACGGCACACAGGAGCTGACCCGAGCCGGCGACTTTGTCTTGAGTCAGTCGGGAGCGCTCCAGACTACGAGCGGCGCCTCGGTCCTGGGCTACCCGGCAGTCAACGGGGTCCTTTCACCCTCAGGCGCCGTGCAGCCGCTGGTTCTTCCGCTTGGCCAGACGCTGGCCGCAAATCCCACCGGGTCGCTCTCGATCCAGGCGAATCTTGATGCTGGCGCCGCGGTCGGCACCTCCGTGCCCGCGCCAGTGACGCTCTACGATTCGCTGGGCTTTGCGCATCAGGGCACGGTTACGTTTACGAAAACGGCCGCCAATACCTGGAACTACAGTATCGGTCTGCCTGCGGGCGACGCGACGGGCAGCACTAACACGACGGGCACGCTGAACTTCAGCGGCACCGGCGCGCTGGTCAGCCCGACCGGCAGCATTGGCGGCATCGGGTTCAGCGGCCTCGCTGACGGAGCGCAGAACCTGACCTTTTCCTGGAACCTGAGCGGATCGAGCGGCGCGTTGACCCAGACTGCGTCGCCCTCGAACATCGCGGGCACCTCGCAGGACGGTTTCGCCAGCGGCTCCTACCAAAGCTTCAGCGTAGCTCCGGATGGCAGCATCGCTGCGAAGTACAGCAATGGCCAGTCGCAGATCATAGGCCAAGTGGCTATCGGTACCGTAGCGAATGTGCAGGGACTGCAATCGACCCAGGGCACAGCTTATCTTGCCACCCGAGCCTCCGGCGCGGCACTGATCGGAGCGGCGGGCTCGGGCAACCGCGCGACCATCGAGTCGGGCGCATTAGAGTCTTCCAATGTGGATGTCTCGCAGGAGTTCTCAGCCTTGATCGTGGCGCAGCGGGCCTTCGAAGCGAACTCGAAAACTCTAACCACCTTCGATACCACGACCGAGGAGGCCATCAACCTGATTCACTAAACGTGGACTGGCTCCAGCCGAGGAGCCGCATACAGAGGGCTCCCCGGCCAGACCAGACCATCCACTCCGCCGTCGTAAGAGGCGTCATTCGGCCCGGCGCTCCCGAATCTGAACGAGGCGTTCTCTTCTGGCAGCTTTCTAAGAAGCGTGACTCTGTCAGTGGCGAGCTGCGTGCAATCTCCACCCGCATATGGAGCTTGCACGCAACACTCTTGAAGGGACACTGGCGGAAGAGCCCGCTGCGGAGAGCTCGGCCTTGGTACGCGCCATCCCCCTCCCTGACCCGCCGAAGGCAGCCGAGCCTGAAGCGCCTCTGCCGGAGCACATTGAGCAGATACAGTTCGCGCTCGAACTCAGCGTGCCCGTGCCCAGCTTTACACTGCGTCGGCTGCAGGCCCTGACGGCAGGCGAGGTCCTGAGCACGGAGCAACCGTCGACGCGTGAGCTGGTCCTCACTGCAGGTGGTGAGCGCCTGCTGCTTGTCGAACTCGAGGCCGTCGAGCTGCAGCTGGCAGCGCGCGTGAAGCGGCTGCTATGAGCGCCAAGGTCTCTGGATGGACAGCCCTGCTGCCTCTGCGTTTCTCTCTGACACGCGGCCGGGCGGACGATGCGCCGCGGCAGCCCTGGTCTGGCTGGCTGCAGGCAGCGCTGCGACTCCCCTTGGGAGCAAAGCCGGTCGCTCCGCGGGAGCGGCTGGAGGTGGTGGATCGCTTGCCACTTGGCGGGAAGAAGTCTCTGCTGCTGATCTCGCTCGGAGGGCAGCGTCTGCTGGTCGGCGTCGGTGAGCAAGGTGCGATCTCGGTCCAGACGCTTGCACAGCGCAAGCTCAGGGCTTCGCACGCACAGGGCTCACCGGCGTACTCCATGAGTCGCGCGCGCCGCATTCGGCGGACACGGAAGAGCCAATGATGCCTCTGCTGCTGATCGCTGCGAGTCATCCTGCCCAAGGACTCCCCGGATTTGGCCCGGCCGGCAACAACGCAGTGCCGTGGACGGTCGTATTCACCCTCACCGTGCTGGCTCTGCTGCCGGCCCTCATCCTCTCCATCACGCCGATGGTGCGGCTTCTGGTCGTCTTTCACTTCTTACGCCAGGCGCTAGGAACCCAGACGGCACCCAGCAATCAGACGCTGCTGGGGCTGGGACTGATGATGAGTTGGTTCCTGATGCAGCCGGTGGTCATGGCAGTGGACCAGCAAGCGGTCGAGCCGTACCGGCAGGGCCATCTCTCCGGACTGCAGGCCATCGAGCGGGGAACAGAGCCGCCCAAGCAGTTCATGCTGCGCTACGCCCGTGAGAAGGATCTTGCGCTGTTCGTCAACGCGGGAGGCATCCCCCAGCCGCGCACTCCGGCAGAGCTGCCCCTGCGCGTGGTCATCCCGGCATACATGTTGTCAGAGCTGAAGGCGGGTTTTCAGATAGGAGCTGTGCTCTTCCTGCCTTTTCTGCTGGTCGATCTGGTCGTCGCCTCGGTGACCACTTCGATCGGCATGGTACAGCTGCCTCCTGTCACTATTTCGACTCCGCTGAAGATCCTGCTCTTCGTGATGGTCGACGGATGGAACCTGCTGGCTGGCTCATTGCTGAAAAGTTTCTCCTGACTTGAATTGCCGAATCGCAACGACGAACCACGAAGAGGAGGATCGATTATGACCGCTGACCAAGTAGCAGAGCTAATGCGGCTGACGCTGCGTGAGGGGCTGCTACTGAGCGCGCCGATTCTTGTCGTCGCCGCAGTATCAAGCCTGTTGATCAGCCTTGCCCAGACCCTGACGTCAGTGCAGGATCAGACCCTCTCTACCGTACCGCGCCTGCTGATCGTCGCGGGCGTGTTGCTGGCCGGCATGCCGTGGTTCCTGCATCGTCTGGTCTGGTTCACAGCGGGCTTGATGACCGACCTCCGCCGGTTCACGTACTGATTCGGGAGAACGCATGAGCCCTCAACTCTTCGATCCGACGACAAGCGCCAGCTGGACCCGCATGCTCACCGGCATGCTGCTGGTGTGTATCCGCCTCAGTGGCTTATTTGTGTTCGCTCCGGTCTTCTCCTCGATGGCTATTCCGGCCCGGGTCAAGAGCGCGTTGCTGATCGCACTCACAATTGTGCTCGCGCCCATCGCTGCAGCCTTGCCGGCTGCACATGTAGAGCTGGGTGTCCGTTCGATTCTGGGTGAGCTCAGCGTTTCGGCCATTCTTGGCCTCTCGCTGGCCATGCTCAATGAACTTGTCTCCTTTGCAGGCGCGCTGCTCGGCATCCAATTCAGCTTCTCGCTGGCAAACCTGCTCGATCCGAACAGCCAGGTACAAACCCCGCTGCTGGCGCAGATGCTAGGCATCTTCGAGGTTTCGGTACTGCTGGCTGCAGGTCTGCACCGCACCATCATTGCGGCTCTGCTGGCAAGCTTCCTGGTAGTTCCGCTGGGCGCCGGGCTGGCCCCGCGTTCCGTCGGACTTGAACTGGTCGGCATGACAGGTGGCGTGTTCCTTGCCGCCTTGCAGCTTGCTGCGCCGGTGCTCTCGGCCACGCTGCTGGTAGAGGTAGGCATCGCGCTGATGGCGCGTGTCTCTCCCCAACTGCCGGTCCTGGCGCTGACCGTTCCTGCGAAGACTGTCGTCGGCTACGTAGTTCTGATGGGATCGCTGGCTCTGTGGCCGGCCTTCTTTGAGGCTCGGTTCGCCGGCCTGCTGCGCGGGTCAGAGGCGATGCTGCGCAGCCTGGTGGTGCATGGTGCTTAGGCTTCGTTCCTGCATGGGCCGTGATCTCGCGGGTGCCACTTCATGAGCGGCGAGCGGACAGAGAAGGCCAGCCAGCATCGCCGGCAGAAGGCGGAGAAGGAGGGCGATCGACCACGCAGCCGCGAACTCTTGTCTGCGGCTGGGTTGCTGGGCGGAAGCCTTGCAC
>CAXUMX010000047.1:0-26399 GCA_964252395.1 uncultured Acidobacteriaceae bacterium
ATGGCCGGCTTCACGACGCTGCGGGATCTGGGTACCGAGGGCGCGGGCTTCGCCGATGTAGGCCTGAAGCGCGCGATCGCCGAAGGAGTGGTGCCCGGGCCGAGACTGTGGGTGGTGACACGCGCGATTGTGGCTACCGGCGCGTATGGGCCGGCGGTACGCAACTACCGCCCGGATGTGGAGCTGCCGCAGGGTGCGCAGGAGGTGACCGGTGAAGCCGAGGCGGTCGCAGCAGTGCGGGAGCAGGCAGCGCGCGGTGCGGATTGGATCAAGATCTATGCCGACTACCGCACTGGTCCCCGCGGGGAGACGCGTCCGACCTTTACCCAGGCCGAGCTGAACGCGATGGTGACGGCCGCGCACGATACGGGCCGCCCGGTCGCGGTCCATGCACAGTCCGATGAAGGAATGCGTCGCGCCGCGCTGGCTGGTGTCGACACCATCGAGCACGGTGACGAAGGCACCGAGGCGACCTTCCGGCTGATGGCGGAGCGGCACATCGTCTACATGCCGACACTGACTGCAGTTGAGGGCTACAGCATCTACTTCGACCACTGGGTGCCGGGCAGCGCTCCGAATGCTGCCTTGACCCAGGCCGCGCATGCCTTCCAGTTGGCGCGCAAAGCCGGCGTGACCATTGGCTGCGGCAGCGATGTAGGTGTCTTCAAGCACGGAGAGAACTGGCGCGAGCTGGCCTGGATGGTGCGTGATGGCATGACCCCAACCGAGGCCCTGACCTCAGCGACAACCATCGATGCCGCGGTGCTGGGGATGAGCAAGGAACTGGGCAGCGTCGCCCCCAGGATGCTGGCCGACATTATCGCGGTCGAGGGTGACCCGACGCAGCACATCGAAGCAGTCAAGGATGTGCTCCTGGTGATCAAGGACGGAGTCGTCTACAAGCGTCCGTAAACAGCTGCGAGGCGGGTCGATAAGACCGCGATTTTGGGGAGCCACAATCTCGGCCACCCTAGGCAGTGCTGCCTACCGGCGCTGTCCTGATCGCCGCTACGGCTCGTCGTTGTAGATGGCCACCAGCGGTTGTCCGCCTTCCGCCAGGCGGGCGCGGTACATGCCTGAGGTGTTGAAGCTCCAGGCGGCCTGACCGTCGGGGGTCATCGCGATGATTCCGCCGTCCCCGTGCAGCGACTGCAACTGCGTGTGGATGACTTCGTCCGCTGCGGCCTGCAGTGGCATGTGCTTGTCCTCTACCAGTGCGCAGATCTCGCGTGCAATCGTGAGCCTGATGAAGTACTCGCCGGTGCCAGTACCAGAGACGCCGCAGGAGCGATTCGATGCGTAGGTGCCAGCGCCAATGATCGGCGAGTCACCCACTCGGCCCGGATACTTGGCCTGCAGCCCGCCAGTGGAGGTGCCGGCTGCCAGGTTTCCCTTGCGATCGAGCGCGACCACGCCGACAGTGCCGTATTTGTGGGCGTCCGGACGCTCCAGCATGGAGACCGGAGCTGTCGGTGCGGGCGGCACACCTTCCGGTCGTGCCGGTATCGGCTTGTGCTCCGCCGTCAGTTGCTTGACCAGACCCTGCCAGCGCTGCTCGGTGAAGAAGAAGCTAGGCGCCACCTGCTCCAGCCCTTTGCTTGCGGCGAACTTGTCTGCATTGGGGCCGATCATCATCACGTAGGGCGACTGCTCCATGACGACTCGCGCTGCGGCAATGGGATGCCGCGTGCGTGTCAGGCCGGCGACCGCGCCCGCCTCCAGCGTCGCCCCGTTCATGATCGCGGAGTCGAGTTCGTTGCGGCCTTCCGCGGTGAAGACCGCGCCGCGCCCCGCATTGAAGTGGGGATTGTCCTCGAGGTATTGAATGGTTGCCTGCACGGCATCGAGCGAGGTGCCGCCTTTGGCCAGCACTGCGGCGCCGGTCTCGATGGCGGTCTTCATGTCGGCGCGGTAGGCGGCCTCCGCCTCCGGCGACATCGATTTTCGTTCAATCACCCCCGCGCCGCCGTGGATCACGATCGACCACTTATGTTCCGATGGCGGTGACGTTTGCGCAGGCATGGTGGTCGCAACAGAGAGGACAAGGGCAGCAAGCGGCAGCGTGAGACGACGGAGCAGCATGCGGAGAATAGTATACGTGGCCGGCAGAAATGTGCAGCCGCTTCAGGGCTGCGCGCATAGCCGGCACACGTCCGCGCCGAAGCGTTCCAGCTTCGCGGTGCCCACACCGTTGACGCCGCCTAGCGCTGCAAGCGTCGTTGGACGCGCGCGCGCAATCGAGCGGAGCACGCTGTCTCCGAAGACGAAGAAGGCGGGCTTGCCTTCTTTCTTGGCGATGGCCAGCCGCCAGTCCTTCAGCCGGGCTTCCAGCGCCGCGGCCTCTGCGCTAAGGGGGACTTCCGGCGCCTTCGGCTCCCGCACCTGCGGCTTTGCGGCTCCAGATGCGCCCGGCGCTGCGGTCGCGATGCGCGGCGCGGAGCTGCTCTTCCCAGATGCTCTTCCACGCTTGCGCGGCGTGCTCTGCTCGGCGCGCTCCCGCAGGGAGAGCTCCAGCGGCGCGCCTTCGGGAAAGTCTTCGCCCTCGCGCGTGAGCGATGCCTTGCGGTACACAATCGGCTTGCCGTCCTTCTCGAAGCTGGCCTCGTCGATGCGGACCAGGCCGGCGCCGGCCAACGCTCCGAGCACGGCGTCGAAGTCATTCCGGCTGAGGTCTTCGCGGGGGTAGAGATCCTTGTACAGGCGGCCTGTAGAAGGCGACGGCCCACTGCGCAGCGACTTCAGGATGCCGCGTGCTGCCTGCTCCTCCAGGGCGCCGAGCCCGCGAAAGCTTTGTGCCACCGCCTTCTCAGGCGCGCACTGGTCGCAGTGTCCGCAGGGCCGCCGGCTGTCCGCGGTGTCTCCGAAGTGTGAGACCAGCGCCGCCATGCGGCAGTGGTGGCCTTCGGCGTAGCGGGCCACCAGGTCCAGCTGCAGACGCCGATGGTCGGCCTGGGAGCGATAGGTGCGCCGCCATGCCTTGGCCTCCAACCCCAGCGAGACCTGGTCGTCGTAGGTGACGTGAATGGCTCCGTGGATGTACAGCTTCTCAAGCGCCTTCTCGAAGACTTCGCTGTCCATGCGCAACGCCGCGCGCAGGTCGTCTCGGTGCAGGGGCTGTGCGGCCAGCCGGCGGTAGATACGTTCTAGCTCGTCAAGCGGCGGATAGTCCCGCTCCAGGAAGAACTCGTGCGTTCTCCGGTCGGCGAAGGAGTGCATCAGGATGGTGCGGCTCGGCTGGCCGTCGCGTCCGGCGCGTCCGATCTCCTGGTAGTACGCCTCCAGGCTGGCGGGCAGTGCAGTGTGGATGACTGTACGGACATCCGCCTTGTCAATGCCCATGCCGAAGGCGATGGTGGCGACCACGACATCGAGTCTGCTGCCCAGGAAGTGGCGCTGCACCCGTTCCCGGTGCTCCGGGTCCAGGCCGGCGTGATAGGCCGCGGCGGGGAAGTGCTCTGCCAGCACACGCGCCGTCTCCTCCGCTTCCTTGCGCGTCGGCGCATAGACGATGGCAGGACGGCGGGTACGGTCACGCAGCAGTTCCAGAGCGCGCTCCGTGCGCGCGGATTTCGTCACTTCGACGACTTCAATCGCGAGGTTGTCGCGACGGAAGCCATGGATAAAACGTGCCGCGTCGTCCAGTGCGAGTTGGGCCAGGATGTCGTTCTGCACTACGGGGGTAGCAGTCGCGGTCAGTGCCAAGACCGGGGCCGGGCGCAACAGATGGAGATGCTGGCCCAGCATGCGGTAGTCAGGGCGAAAGTCGTGACCCCATTGCGAGATGCAGTGCGCCTCATCGATGGCAATCAGCGAAGGCTTGCGCTTGCCCAGCATCGCTGCGAAGCCAGGAACGCGCAGCCGCTCCGGCGCGATAAAGAGGAACTGCAGCTCGCCGTTCAGGTATGCGATGCACGCCTCGCGGGACGATTGCCGGTCCAGCCCGGAGTGGATGCGCGCTACCCGCAGTCCCCGGGCGGAGAGCTTTGCTGCCTGATCGTCCATCAGGGCGATCAGCGGACTGATAACCAGCGCCGTGCCACCGCGGGCAACAGCGGGTAACTGATAGCAGAGGGACTTGCCGGCCCCGGTCGGCATGACCAGCAGAACGTCCCGCCCGGCGATCGCTGCCCGGCATACCGCCTCCTGATTCGCGCGGAAGGTAGCGAAGCCGAAGGTGCTGGCCAGCAGGTCCGTGAGCCGCGATGGGGCCTCTGAGGAAGGGTGCGGCGCAAAGAGTGAAGGGAACGAAGACATGAAGCTGTCTTCATCGTCGCACAGCTTTTAGGGCAGGCGGGCATTGCCTACGAATGTACGGGCGTGGTCTCCGGCGTTTGGGTCGAAAGGCTGTCGGTGTGCGGCATTTCGTTCTGCGGCTGTTGCGCTCTCTCCGGAGCCCGGCGTACGCGCAGCCACGGACTGAGGATGGCCTGCAGGGCGAGCAAACAGACCAGCAGGGTGAATCCGAGGCCAAGCGCGGTGGAGACCAGGTCACTCATCGGCTGCCTACAGGAAACGTGAGGCTTATCGACAGAGGTGCAGAGTTGCAGGTGTGGCAGATGATCAAGTCCCATCCTCGGCCGCGGCGCTGAGTGCGATGCGCGACCACGGCTCCCCGCGCGGAGACGCGTGGCACGGCTTCAAATTAATCAGATCTAGTAGCTCAAGCCTATGCGGCCGAGGAGCTGCGGTCCATACACCGAAACGGTCAGCGGCCGGCTAGCGCTTGAACAGCCGCCCGAAGAAGCCGGTCCGGCCGGAGTTCCCTGGCTTGTTTAAGCGCAGATCGGTCCGCGAAGCGGTGTGAGGCTCCGCCAGCTCCGGTTGCGGTCCAAGCGGCTCGCCGTAGAAGGCGGCGCGTGGGTTGTCATGACACAGGCGTCTGGCTGTCGGTTCGCCGTACTGGTCAGCCACCAGTTGGAATGCCGGCTGGAGCCGGGGCGGCCGCGAATCCAGGTTATGCGCATCGGTGGCCAAGAAGTGGGCCCACTCGTGATCCAGTAGCCAGCGCGCGGTCCGCTCCGCCTGCTGGCCGAAGCGCCCGGTGAGGGAGCTCGCCGTCACCTGGACCAAGGCGCCCGCCTTCAGCCACTCTGCCATGCGCTCCGGCTGCTTACCCAGGATCAGGTTGCGCTCCGGGTGCGTGATGACCGGCGTCATGCCGGAGAGCGAAAGCTCGTAGAAGATCTGCCCGGTAGTTGGGGAGATGGCGCTGTCCGGAAACTCCACCAGCAGGTAGCCATGGCCGTTGATGGTGTAGCGTGTGGGGTGCTTCTGCGCTTCTTCGATGTTGTCGAACATCAGGTGGAAGTCGCAGCCCAGCCCCAGTGTCATGGCATCGCCGAAGCGAGCGTGGACGCGGTCCTGCAGCTCGGCAAAGAGCGCCGCGTTGCGCTCCGGCTCGAAGAAGTAGTGGTGACTGGCGTGTGGAGTGCAGACGATGTGAGTGATGCCGTCGGCCAGCGCCATCTCCACCATGCCCAGCGAGGTCTCCATGTCCCGCGCGCCGTCGTCGAGCCCTGGCAGCAGGTGGTGGTGGATGTCGATCATGGCTACCGGGCAGCCAGCGCAGTCAGCATGGATTGGAAGATCAAATACCCGTCGTCGGAGCCGAGCAGACGCTCGCTGGAGCGGTCCGGATGCGGCATCATGCCCAACACATTCCGGCCTTCGTTCAGCACCCCGGCGATGTTCTCAAGCGACCCGTTCGGGTTCGCCTCCGGGGTGATCTCGCCAGCAGGGGTGGAGTAGCGGAAGGCGATGCGATGCTCTCGATTCAGGGTGGCGAGGGTCTCAGCGTCGCAATAGTAGTTACCTTCCATGTGGCCAATGGGGATCTGCAGAACCTGGCCCTGCTTCAGCCCGTTGGTGAAGGGCGAATCGGTCGTCTCCGTGCGCAGATGGACCTGCTTGCAGATGTACTTGAGTCCGGCGTTGCGCATCAATGCTCCGGGCAGCAGGCCGGCCTCACACAGGATTTGGAAGCCGTTGCAGATGCCCAGGACGGGGCCGCCGGCCGCGGCAAAGCGCTTCACCGACTGCATGACAGGCGCGAAGCGCGCGATCGCTCCGGTGCGCAGGTAATCGCCATAGGCGAAGCCGCCGGGAACCAGGATCGTGTCCACCTGCTGCAGGTCCTCGCTCTCATGCCAGAGCATGGTCACAGGCTTGTGCGCGATCTGCTCGATGACGTTGTAGCTATCGTGGTCGCAGTTGGAACCCGGGAAGACCAGCACTCCGAATTTCATATCTCTAGGGTAACAAAGCGGGAGTCGCGCAGTGCCCGGAGGCATACCGTGAGGAACTGCTCTGCGCGGCCAGAACGTCTCAGCCGCGGAGGCTCCACTTTCGCTCGAAGGGAGACAGTCCATCTTTTGCCCTGGGCCGGTACTCTAACAGGCGATGGAGCCAGACACAGACGGCGAGCACGTGCGGCGGGCGGGGTCGGGAGAGATCCTCCCGCCCGGGCATGAGGACGGGGAACTGCTTGCCGCGCGAAGCGGTACCCAGGTGCCCGTTGCACCGTCGGCCGTCACGGTTCCGCTGCAACCCGCGCCCACGGCAGCCCAGCACCTGCGCACCGCGGGCACAGCCATCGCCAACTGGTGGCGTGCGGTGTCCATCGAGGCGCTTTGCGTGGCCGTACTGTGGCTGATCGGCCTCGAGATCTTGCGGGTCCCGCTGGCTCCGGCGTGGGCCCTGGTGGCCGGGCTGATGGCCTTCGTGCCCAACATCGGCGGCGTGCTGGCGCTCATCGGGCCGGTCTTCAGCATCCTGTTCACCGGGCGCGACCTGGAGCGGCTCGCCTACCTGCTGGGGATGTACGCGCTAATCGTGGTCATCGACCAGCTTGCGTTGCAACCCTGGCTGCTGAAGCGCACCACCCGCGTACCCGTCTGGGCCTCCATTCTGGCTCCGCTGGTGCTGGGCATCATCATTCCGTTCTGGGGCGTTCTGCTGGCTGCGCCGCTGCTCGCGGTGGTGTACGCCTTCCGCAGAGCGAAGCCGTAGAGCTGGTGCTGCCGGCCAATGCACCGGCGGGCGGACGCGGGCGGCGTGATGGACAACGTGCCAGTGCTGCATGGCAGCCCTGCCTGCGACGGCAGTGTTGCCACCTGGCGCGCTGGCGCGTGCACAGTGGCGCCAGTCCGCGTTGAGATCCCCTTTGCGGAGATCGGCGACTTCGTCCATCACTGCCACATCCTGGAGCACGAAGACGGTGGCATGATGGCGCACATCCGGGTAGTGGCGCGGCCCTGACCTCGGCGAAGCTCAGGATGCCTGGAGCGGGCGCGACATGTGCGACAACTCCAGGCATATACGGCTCCAGCCATGCGTGCTGTCTAGAAGTGGAAGCCCACCTCTGCCGTCAGCGCGCGCGGGGTCACGTAGTGAGTGCCGCTGAAGGTGGAGAGAAAGTTGTAAAGCGCGGTCTTATTCGCCAGGTTGACGCCGGTCAGCCGCAGACTCCACCTGTACTTCTCACCGCCCAGCAGGTTGTCGTCGCCGACGGAGGCGTCAAACAGATTGCGCTGCTTGATGCGCGGCGGGTTGCGGTCGTCGTTCTCCGTGCCGGGCGCCGGGATGGACAGTAGTGTCGAGGTGAGCTGAGTGGCCAGGCACGCCGCCGGCAGCGCTTGGGTGGGCGTGGCGCGGACGCCATTGCAGGCCAGGCCAGCCTCAAACTCCTGGTCGGCGGTGAAGCCGCTCAGATCGACCGCAGGCTGCCCGTTCAGCAGAACACCGCCGCAGGAGCTGTTCGGGTCGGTGACGTTGTAACACGGAGTGGACGCCGCCGTGAGTCCGCTGTCGTAGCGCCAGTTGAAGCCGACGTAGGGCCCGCGCTTGCCCGGTACCTGGTACTGCACGTAGGTGGTCTCATTGAACTTCTCATCGTGATCAATGCGGAAGGGGAAGCCGCTCTGTCCGACTGTGGCGCCCGCCCCTGCACTCTGCGGAGGGAAGAAGCGCGCGGCGACGGAGGAGAACGTCACGAATGCGGTGAAGCCGCGATAAGAGGGCACGTTGGCGCGGACGACGTAACCGGGTGTCTTCGAGTTGTGCCAGTCGATGGGGAAGAAAATCGGCGTGTTGCCCAGGATGGAGAAGTCAAAGGCGTTGTGCGTGTACTTCCAGATGTAATCGCCGCTGATGACGAAGTGCGGTCCGAAGGTCTGCTGGAGGCCGGCATGAAACTCATTGCGGAAGCCGGGCTGCACGATTGTCGATACTCCGGGCGAGCAGCTAAGCAGCGGCGCCAGCACATCACTGCCGCACCCCAGGCTGGAGACGACCAGGTTCTCGTTGAACGGAGTCTCCAGCGTACGCGCATAGGAGACGCGCAGCACCGTCCCGGTCCGCTTCACGTTGTACGAGGTGCCAAGTCGCGGCTCAGCCTGCCGCGCGACCGATAGACCGTTGTACAGATCGCCGCGGATTCCGAGGTTGAAGATCCAGTCGCCGGCCTTGATCTGGTCCTGCGCGTAGAGCGAGAGCTCCTTCACATCCGTGTGACCTTTGAACTGGAAGTTGCTGCCGCCCCGCGTCACGTCGAAGGGTAGCAGGACCGGATTGAAGGGCGTAGCGCTGACTGCAGGGTTTGAGCCGTCGTTCGGCTGGAAGCCGGCTGCGGCGCACTGCCCGGGATCCGCGAAGCCGCTGAGAGGATTGCCGTTCTCATCCAGGCAGGGAGAGTTCAGCGTGGAGTTGATAAGGCCGATGCCATCGTTTTCATTCAAGAAAGTGTGCTGATAGGTGGCGCCCAGTTTGATATTGTTGCGCCCCTTCTGCAGCGTGTAGTCCGTGCGCAGTCCGGAGTTCAACAGAGTGCGGTCCTGGGTGATGGTCTCGCTCTGGATCGGTCCAAGGTCGGCCAGCACATCGGCGCTGGGGTAGTAGTTAAATGCATCGCGGCGCACATACCCGCCGAAGTTGAGCACCGCGTTCGATCCGATCACCCGCGTGTACAGCGGCGCGATGTCGAAGGTCTCAATCTTCGAATGCTGATCCGTGTTGCCGACATCGGCGATGACCGGGTTCGGACTGTCGCCGCCGCTGAAGACGTTCTGGACATTCAGGTTGTCGAAGGTATTTGGGTTCTGGAACCAGGAGCGGCTGTAGTTGAAGTTGGTGTGGATGGAGTCTTTCGGGCTGAACTGGAAGTCGATGCGATCGAACAGGTTCTGCTCGTTGCCCTTGTCATGAAAGACGCTGAACTCCGGCTGGTCCAGAAAGCGTCCTGTATTCAGGCCATCGACCTCGAAGAAGTTGCCCCAGTTCTGGCCGCCGTAGCCGATGTCGAAGCTGCCGTTGGCGGAGCCGAAGCTGCCATAGGCAGCGCTGATGTTTCCATGCGGCGTTGTCTGCCCCTGTCCGGAGCGGGTGGTGACGTTGATGATCAGGCTGGTCTTATCGCCGTACTCGGCCGGCGGCGCACCAGGGATGGCCTCGATCGACTGGATCGCGTTGGTTGGAATCTGGTTGGAGAAGACCTTACTCTGCTGATCGCTGATCTCCTGGCCGTCCACGGAGAATGAGTTCGAGGCATGATCGCCCAGGCCATGGAACAGGCCGTTCGAATCCGCTGCTACACCGGGAGAGGCCAGGGTGACAAGCGAGCTCAGGGTAGAGGACTGGCTCTCCAGCGGGATCTTCGAAAAGGTGTCGCGATCGATAGGAGTGCGGAAGGTGGGGTCGTCCTGCACCAGGTCGCTCGCGTCCACGGTGACCGTGCTGGAGGAGCCTGCAATCTGCAGTGCCAGCTTCATCTCGACCGGCACCGGAGAGGTGACGGAGGCGTCCTTGGCCACCGAAGTGAAGCCGGCTGCCTTCGCCGTCAGATGGTAAGAGTTGAACGGCAGGTTGGTGAACTGGAAGTGCCCAGCAGCGTCCGTGATGGCGTTGCGGGTCAGCCCGCTGACCGGGCTTTCGATGGTGACCGCAGCATTCGGAATCACGGCGCCGGCGGGATCGGTCACCGTGCCGGAGAGGACGCCGGAGTTGGACTGCGCGAAGAGCGCCGGCACAGGCGCGAGCAGTAGAGAAGCGAGTGCATATGGACCAATGGCACGTCGGAGAGACGGATGCATGAAGGAAAACCCCTGGAAGGTGCGAGACCTTCAGTCGACTGGCTGCGGAAGCCTCTGCGGAACGGCTGGTGCAAGAGGCAAGAGCTGCTGCAGGTCGCCCGGGAGCGTCTCCATTTACTAGGATGACGGCTCTAGGCGAGAGGAGCTTCGACCGGGGGCGGGGGACGAATGAATGCAGTCCGGACAACGATGCGCGAGCCGCGCGACGGCTCACCCTGTATGACGGCGCCGATCAGGTGCAGCACGTAGCCGGTCAGCCAGGAGGGCTGGGTCGACACCGCGACATGCGCGGTTGCGCAGAACGGGCAGTGGATCGCATCCGGTGCAGCGTCGGGGTGGATGTGGGCTGCCTCGGCAGTCATGAAGAAGGCCAAAAACAGGCAGAGGCAGGTGATCGCGACTCTGACGAATTTGGAGGTTGGCTTCATGAGGAGATTCTTTGGCCGAGCCAGAGAACAGGGAATTCCCCGAACGCGCCACTGCTCGATAATGGCGCCGATTCGATGCGAAGTCAAACCCTCGAAAGTAGGAGTAAGGAAGAAGCGCCCGCTGGAGTTCACATCTTTTTGCAACTTGTCGCGAGTTCATGACACCCAGACAGCCGGGCTGCCTCTAGTCTGCTGGCAGAGTAGCAGTCAATCTCCGGACGGAGTGCGGATGGGTAAGCTCGGGAAAATACGGTGGTCGGAGCGTCCGCGCATCCTCATCCTGATGCTTGCGGTCATGCTTCCGGCGGGAGCCCTCATCGTCTTCGGCGCCTACCACCTGCGCAACCTGCAGCGGGATAAGGCCATTGAGGCCGCCATCCAGCGGGACTACCAGCAGGTGCTGGCGATCGCGGAGAAGCGCATCGATGAGCGCGCCTACGAGATGACCGAGGACGCAGCGAAGGAGTTCCCCCGGGCCGACCAGCCCGAGGAGCTGCAGAGCTTTCTCAACCATCACCCCGAGGTCGCCTACGCGCTGCTGTGGACAGGAAAAGGCACGCTCGAGTTCCGCCCCCAGGCACGCCGCCTCGTTGATCGCCAGCTCTGCCCGGACGATCGGACGCTCGCTTCAAACTTCGGCACCTGGTGGGACATGGAAGGGAAGAGCTACATCGCCAAGGTGGAGAAGATGAGCGAGGGCAAGTGGCGTCACGGCGTCTACATCACCGACCACTACGCCATGCGCGGCGAGAAGCTGCAATATCAGTCGCTCGCCATGTTCATCCCCAAGGGAGCGTCAGCCGGCCGTCCCGCACTGGCCGGCATTATCTATGACGGCGACTACCTGCGGGACAGCTTCTTCCCCGCGGTGCTGCAGGAGGTGCTTCCTCCGACCAGCAAAGCCGAGGCTTCCCGTCCTGAGCCGGCCATCATGGTGCGGACCGAGCGGGACAAGTTTCCTATGGCGGCCTCCGCAAACTGGGATGGGGGCGAGGCGGAGGTCGAGCGTCCCTTCGACAGCGTCTTCCCCGGATTGATTCTGGGCATCAAGCTGCGCGGCACCACCATCGCCACCATCAGCGATCATTTCCTGCGAACCAGCTTCCTGATTCTGGGTGGACTGTCGTTGCTGATGGGCGCAGGCATGATCCTGACCTACCGGAATGTCGCGCGCGAGCTGGCGTTGGCGAAGCTGAAGTCGGATTTCGTCTCCAATGTCTCGCACGAGCTCAGAACACCGCTGGCGCTGATCCGGCTCTATGCGGAGACCCTGGAGCTGGGCCGCATCGGCAGCGCCGGCAAGCAGCATGAGTACTACGAGATCATCCGCAAGGAGAGCGAGAGGCTGACCTCGCTGATCAACAATATTCTCGACTTCTCGCGCATCGAGTCGGGCAAGAAGGAGTACAGCTTCCGCGAGACGAACGTGGCGGAGCTGGTGCGCAGCACCCTCGAGTCCTATCGGCTGGAGATCGAGCAGGGCGGCTTCCAACTGGAAGAGAAGATCGCCGACGATGTGCCGCCGCTGCTGGTGGATCGCGAGGCCATCGCCCGCTCCTTACTGAACCTGGTGAACAACGCGGTGAAGTATTCGGCCGACGAGAAGTATCTGGGCATTCATCTGTACCGGCGGGACGGCAGCGTGAATCTCGAAGTCGTCGATCACGGCATTGGTATCCCGGCCAAGGAGCAGGTAAAGATCTTCGAGAAGTTCTACCGTGTCGGCGATCCACTGGTGCACAACACCAAGGGAAGCGGACTCGGCCTCTCCCTGGTGCGCCACATCGTGCAGGCGCACGGGGGCGCAGTCGGGGTGGAGAGCGCACCGGGTCGCGGCAGCCGCTTCACCATCAGCCTGCCCGTAGAACAGACGCATCGGTCACAAACGAACGAGGTGGCGGTATGAAACAGCAAAGGACCAAGAGCACCGAGACACATCGGCCGGCCAGCATCCTGGTGGTGGAAGATGAGCCCAACATGGTCGCCGGACTACGCGATAACTTCGAGTTTGAAGGCTATCGTGTCATCACCGCCAGCGATGGCGTGGAGGGCCTGCGGCGCGCGCTCGAGGACTCGCCCGACCTGGTGATCCTGGATGTCATGATGCCGCAGATGAGCGGGCTTGAGGTCTGCCGCCAGCTCCGCGCCAAGCGCGCGTCCATCCCCATCATCATGCTGACGGCACGCGGACAGGAGGTCGACAAGGTGGTCGGCCTGGAGCTGGGCGCGGACGATTACGTGACCAAACCATTCTCCATCCGTGAGCTGCTGGCGCGCACCAAGGCGCTGCTGCGGCGAACCGCCGTGCTGCCGAAAGAGCAGGAGAGCCACGCCTTTGGCGACGTCGAAGTGGACTTGCGCCGCTGTCGAGTGCTGCGCGCCGGCTCGGCGATCGATGTCTCCTCGAAGGAGTTCGAGCTGCTGAAGTACTTCGTCTGCCACTCCGGTGAGACGCTCAGTCGTGACCGTCTTCTCGAAGAGGTCTGGGGCTACGACAACTACCCAACCACTCGCACTGTAGACACACACCTGGTGCGCCTGCGCCAGAAACTGGAGCCCGATCCGGAGCAGCCTCAGTTCTTCCTGACTGTCCACGGCACGGGTTATCGCTTCGTCGGTTAGCACCGGCGGGTCGCGACCGACGGGCCGGTGCTCGAAAGAGCAGCCATCGCCACCGAGAGAGGTGTTTCGTGGATTTCTCTGTATTGCCTTCACAGGACTCGCGGCCGCACACTGGCCATAGAAGTGGTCATCGCGGCACTCACGCCGCAGGCCGGACGCTCCCCATCTCCGAGCCCGCATATTCCGCCTCGCTTGAGCAGAGAGCAGCGGCTCCGGCAAATGCCAGCGAACTGCTGGAACATGAGTTGCACGCGTTGCGGAGGGAACGGCTCGACCTCCATGCGCAACTGTTTGAGGCTGCGCAGGTGCAGCGTAAGCTGAGCGGCGCACACCGCATGCGTCACGGCTGCCTGGAGTTCGCCAGCGATGTATTCGCAGCCAGCTTCCTCTCCGGCGACTTCACTGTCTTTTCGCAGAGCGGCAGCAAGGTTTTGGCCGCGCACGGGGATATTGCCGGCAAAGGCGTTGCTGCAGGCATGTGGTTTACCAACCTTGCAGGCCTGCTGCAAAGCTGCGGCCGGCGCGACTCCGACCCCGCCAGGATTGCCGCCCGCGTGAACCGGCACCTCTGCTACCTGCGCCCGGTCGCGCCCTTCGTCACCGCGTTTCTGGCGCGCATCGACTGCCGCCGGGGCCATGTGAGTTATTGCAACGCCGGGCACTTTCCGCCTATGGTGCTGCGCAGCGATGGCCGTGTCGAGTTGCTGGAGACAGGTGGTCCGCTGCTGGGCGCTATCCGTGAGGCGGACTATCAATCCGCCGATCTGATCCTGGCGCCTGGGGAGACGCTGATCGCCTATTCGGACGGTGTGCTCGAGTGCCGCAACAGCGATGGAGAAGAGTTCGGCATGGAGCGGCTGGCGGATGCATTGCGCGGCGCTGACCCTTTGTGTGCGCAGGCCACACTGGTGTTGCTGTTGGCAGCACTGCAGGACTTCGCCAACGGCAGTCCGATCACAGATGACGTCAGCATCACTGTGATTCAGCGCGAGCTTGGCGTAGGCGCGCGGTCTGCCGAAGCCTGAGCTTCCGGCACGAGTGTCGGAGCTCTGCGGGCAACCGCCGCGCCTTCCTTCACCCCTGCTCCGGAGTGCTACAATCGAATGTCTCAGCGAGGCTCAGAAGCCACCGAAGTTGCGTGGCGGCGCGCTGATCGACATACTCACGCGAGCTGCAGAGGTCCTATGTCCGGCCACTCGAAATGGGCCACCATCAAGCACAAGAAGGGCGCGCTCGATGCCAAGCGCGGCAAGATCTTCACCCGCCTGATCAAAGAGATCAGCATGGCCGCCCGTAGCGGCGGCGGCGACCCTGACGGCAATCCGCGTCTGCGCACCGCCATCCTGGCCGCCAAGGCCGAGAATATGCCGCAGGACAACATCAAGCGAGCCATCCAGCGCGGCACTGGCGAGCTGCCGGGGGCGCTGTATGAGGAGATCACCTTTGAGGGCTATGGCCCCGGCGGGGTGGCGCTTATCGTCGAGACCTCGACTGACAATCGCAACCGCACCGTCAGCGAGGTGCGCCACGCCTTCACCAAGAACGGCGGCAACCTGGGTACGGAAGGCTCGGTCCGCTTCATGTTCTCGAAGAAGGGTCTGATCGTTGTCCCCAAGGAAAACGCGGACGAAGACAGGCTGATGAGCCTGGTGCTGGAAAACGGCGGCGAGGATCTGAGCGACGAAGGCGACTCCTGGGAGATCGTCACTGAGCCGGAGGCATATGAGCCCGTGCTGACGGCCATTCGCGCAGCCAAGATCGAGACCTCGCACGCAGAGATCACAATGATCGCTTCGACCTACACCAAGCTTGAAGGCGCCGCGGCGAATCAGATGCTGCGTCTGCTGGATGTGCTCGAAGATCATGACGACGTGCAGAACGTCTATTCGAACTTCGACATGGATGCGAAGCAGATGGAAGAAGTCGCCGGCTAACCTGTCTCCTCATTCTTGAAGAAGGCCGCCGGCATCCCGACTGGCGGCCTTCTTTCTGTCACCATACTTTTTCGTATTCCGCCGCTGCTCGAGCATCCGATACCCAGCATGCACTCTTCCTGCACCCGTATTTTGTCTGCCTTGGCGCTGATCGCCGCTCTTGCAATGCCGCTCGCTGGCCAGTCCTCCAGCAGTTCATCCGCTGCTCCGCGCGCCGCTTCTGTTTCCTTGTCCCCGGCCGAAGACGCGCTCACCGTCCACCGTTGGAACTGGGGCGCCTTCTTCAGCGGAGGCGTGGGCACCGGCAGCGAACGCAATGGCTACCACTTCCTAAGCGCAGGCGTGCGCGGCGGCAAGGTGCTGACCAATCCGGTCGGCCCCGGGCTGCTGCGCGGGCAGTTCGAGTACTCTGCCGAACTGATGCCCTGGTGGCAGGCGAACACGCCGCGCTTCCAGCGGTACTTCCTGACTGCCACCGGCACTCCGGGACGTGTGGCCATCGCCGGTCCGTTTCCCACTGGCGGCACCTACGACGGCGTCAGCATCACGCCCATCATCCTGCGCTGGGACCTGGCGCCCCACGGCCGCTGGGTGCCATTTGCGCAGGGCGCAGGCGGCCTCATCTGGACCAATCACAAATTTCCGCCGGTCGGCCCCTTCAACACGCCCGGCCATCAGGGAACCAGTGCCTGGAACTTCACCCCGCAGTTCGGCGTCGGCTTCCAGTACTTCCTGAAGCCGCAGCGTTCTATCACCTTCAATGCCAATGCGGTGCACATCTCCAACGCCAGTCTGGGCGACTCCAACCCCGGAGTGAACGCGAGCGTACAGTTCCAGCTGGGGTACAGCTGGTGGAAGTAGGTGCCGATGAAAGACGCCATCGTCGAGTGCGTTCCGAACTTCTCTGAGGGCGTGGATACGGAGCGCGTGCTGGCCATTGTGCGCGCCATGCAGGTGCCTGGGGTCTCTCTGCTGGACTGGTCGCAGGATGCTGATCACAACCGCTCCGTGGTCACCATCGCCGGAGCGCCTGCCGCAGTGATCGAAGCCGCGGTGCTGGCCGCGGGCAAGGCTGCGGAGATCATCGACCTGACCCGGCAGACCGGCGTTCATCCCCGCATCGGAGCGGCAGACGTGATTCCGTTTGTGCCGGTGCGGAACGTCTCGCTGGAGCACTGCGCCATGTTCGCCCGGCAGGCCGGGGAGGAGATCTGGCGGCGCTATGGGGTGCCGGTTTACTTTTATGAGGCGGCCGCAGCGCGCCCGGACCGGGCCCGCCTGGAAGATGTGCGGCAGGGGCAGTTTGAGGGCCTGCGCGAGTCGGCGCGGCGGGATCCTGCACGCCGTCCGGACGTTGGTGGCCCGGATCTGCATCCTACTGCGGGAGCAAGTGCAGTGGGCGCGCGCCCCTTCCTGATCGCCTGGAATGTCTTCCTGGACCGTCCGGACGTAGCGCTGGCCCGGGCGCTGGCACGGGATATCCGCGACTCTGGCGGCGGCCTGAAGGGTGTCAAGGCGCTGGGCGCGCTGGTGCGGGGCCGGGCGCAGATCTCCATGAATCTCACGGACTTCCGGGTCTGTCCCCCGGCCATTGTCTTCGCCGAACTGAAGCGCCGGGTGGAGCAGCGCGGCGCACACATCATCGAAGGTGAGCTGATCGGGCTGGTTCCCGAGGCTGCTGTCGAGCAAAACGGGGAGTGGGTGCGTCAACTGATTGACTTCTCGGTGGAGACGAAGGTGCTGGAGCGGCGCCTGGAACACCCGCTGGATTGGCCCTAGCAGCCGCCAGGCGGCCATCCGTACCCGCAAACCGTACCTTTCATGTCACCCGGAAGTGAAATGGAGCGCACAGCCCGTGCGCACTAAGATGGTCTGAGGTAGAAAGTCCGGCCGCCGTGTTGGAGAGGCCATTTTGTCCGCCGGGCGCACGTGCCGCCTGCCGGGATCGATCTGCCGAAGGGAAGTGAATGCGATGAAGAACCTTGTGAAGGTATTGAGTGGTGCGGTCGCAGTGCTGCTGCTGGCTGCGACCCACCCGGCAGGAGCCGCGCAGTTAAGCGGTGATGCGCGCGCTGCCATCCCCCACGATGTGCAACAGCTGATCGTGATCGACTACCGGGCCATGCAGAACTCCCCGGCCGCGACTCAGTTGAAGAACAAGGTGATGCCGCCGGAGCTGAAGAGCCTGGAGCAGGCGCTGGCCGCCTCCGGCCTCAACGACAATCACGACGTCGACGAGCTGGCCTTTGCCTCTTATCGTCCCAAGGGCTCGACCGGAGATTCGACCCGCATCATCGGCCTGGCGCAGGGACAGTTTCCGCTCGATGACATTCTGGCCAACTTCAAGAAGAAGAAGGTCAAGGCCAAGGTCGTGCGGGACAACCGCATTTGGCCCATGGGCAGCTCGGGGATGCAGGTGGTCTTCCTCAACCCGACCACCATGGTCTTCGGACAGGGTGACTCGCTGATCCAGGCACTGGATTCGCGCGACGGCCTGCAGCCGAACTTCCTGACCAACAACCAGATGACAGATCTCGTCGCTTCCGTCCAAGACCAGCCGCTGTGGAGCATCCTCGATCAGAAGGGCACGCAGACCATGATGCGCTCTCTACTCGGCGAGGCATCGAATGTTGGCGACTACGAGACCATCAAGAAGCGCATTCTGACCTCGTACTACTCGATGGACTTCCAGAACGGCGTCAAGTTCAACCTGGACGTGCTGACCCCGGATACGTTCACCGCGGCCACCATGGCCTCCCTGCTGAATGCCGCCGCCCTCTACAAGAAGCTAAGCGGGACAGACATCGAGAAGCAGGCCATTGATGGCACCAAGATCGATTCGAGCCAGGGCAAGCTGATCGTCAGCTACGCATCGTCGGATCGTGAGTTCGCGACGCTGCTGCAGTCCAGCCTCTTCCAGTCGGTCGTTCGCTAGTCACTCACCTGGCCAACAAGGGCGTCGTCTTGAGGCGGCGCCTTTTCTGTTGCTGCATGGAACGCGTCGAGCTTCCGCTGGGCGTACTGCTTCCACCAAGCGCCGAGACCGGCCATGCTCTGCATTTGCGCGGCGAAGGCTGGATCGAAGCTGAGGAACATGCAGCGGTTGATCGCCGTAATGGTGGCATCCGGCGTCAGGCGCTCCAGCAGCTCCCAGCTATCGCCACGGCGGAGCTTCCCCGTCTTCAGCACGCGCAGGTAGAAGCCGGTGCGGTTTGCTTCGAGCGTCAGCCTGGCCCAGTCCGGCCGACCTATCCGCCGCGCCAGGTTGGCGCAAGGGATACGCGGGCCGCTCACCTGCAGAGTGACGGTCCCGGCGCGCACCACATCGCCGGCGCAGATCTGGTCTTCCGCGATTCCGTCCAGCGTGACATTCTCCCCGACCATGCCGGCCTTCAGGTCCATGCCGAAACGCTGATTCCAATACCGGTAGTGGTCGAGAAGATGGGCGCACACTGCCGCGTCCAGGCCGCCATGGTAGGGCTGCGCGACGCGATCACCGGCCAGGCCGCCGGGCAGCACGTCAACCGGGTAAAGGATCGGCTCGCGGCAGATGGAGGACACCCATGTGCCTTCGGCATCGGTGATGGTCTTGGGACCGCCGACAAACACCGAGTCGATGGTGGGTAATGCCATATAGAAAGACTACCGCGGCAGTAGAAAAAGGGCCGCTGTGGGCGGCCCTTTTGGTCGATGGCTTCGCGGCTAGCGGGAGCTGTCGGGCTCCTCCTGGAAGATGACGCCTTCGTCTTCCCCGATAGAGATCACCAGGCTCTTGCGCAGGCCCTCCTGAACGACCGGGCCGGTGGCCGTGTGGCTCTTGCCCTGCGAGTCGGTGAAGGTCACCTTGACGGGCCCGGAGCCGATCAGCTTCGGAGGGTAGTTGAAGCTGGCTCCGGAGGCGACGTAATCGCGGCCGAAGCTGGCGTTGGGATAGTCGACCTCGAGCTGATGGATGTCTGCACCCTCATTGCGCACAGTGACCAGGAAGGCGGCCTCGGGCTCTCCCCGATTGGGCCGGGCATGGCAGCCGGCCAGCAGGCAGGGAAGTGCGAGAGTGGCAAGCGACGCAGCCTGCCAGGATAGACTCCGGCTCATATCGTCGCCTTCCGTTCCAGGATGCGCGCTGTCAGCACCACACCGGTCTGATTGTTGTGCAGAGTGATGGGGAAGGCGAGCACGTTCCATACCCACCCCTCACCCTTGCGCGGCAGATTCAGCAGCCCGCGGAAGGTGCGGTCGATGTAGGTCTCGCGCTGTACGGCAACCGTGCGCAGGATGTCCCGCCAGTCGCTGGCCAGCTCCGGCATCTCGACGAACATGTTTTTTCCGACAAACCAGTCGCGGGGCTGTTCCAGCAGGCGTGCGCAGGTCTCATTCACGTATTGCCAGTTGCCGTTGCCATCCAGTATCTCGAGCACGATGTCGTCGCCCATCGCCATGTTGATACGGGAGTAGAAGAAGTCGCGCGCGTCCACCACCACCGGCTTGCCGCGGCGCTTGGCTTCAAAGGAGCGCAGCGCTGTGACCAGGTCGTCGATGGAGCTGTAGCCCTTCAGGAGATGCATATCCTCAACGCCGCCGAAGCGACGCTCGAGCGTCGCCGAGATGATGATGATGGGAACCTCCGGCCGCCGGTAACGTAAATCTGCGGCTACATCGGTTCCAAAGCGTCCCGCGCCCAGGTGGTAGTCCAGGACGGCGATATCGATCTTGTCGAGGAGATGTTCTGCCTCTTCCACCGTATCGGCTGTCTCCGTCAGGTAACCGTGCTTGCGCAAAATGGTAGAGCGGAGCAGCAGGTTCTCCGGATGGTCGTCCAGCAGGAGCACGCGTACTGGCTGCTCCAACTCGACACCATTGGCCTTGTCAGCGAGCTTGGGTTCCTCGATGTCGGACATTAGAGCACTTCGATGCGCGGATTCAGCTCCGCGCTGCCGGGCTTGTACTGGGTCATGATGTCTCTTTCACTCCAGATGATGGACGGGGCAGACGGCGCATGAGCTCCGGCAGGCGCTGGAAGATGGCAGAGGCGCGCAGCCACTGCCGGTTATCGAACGCGGGATAGCCGCTGACCACCTTGCCGGCGGCCACGTCGTTGGGAATGCCCGATTGCGCGGTGGCGATCACACCGTCTCCTATGTGACAGTGTCCGGCCACGCCAACCTGCCCGGCGAGTACGACGTCCCGGCCGACCGTGGTCGAGCCGGCGAGGCCCACCTGCGCGCACAGCAGCGTGTTCTCGCCCACCTGGCAGCCGTGTCCGACCTGCACCAGGTTGTCGATCTTGGCGCCGTTGGCAATCACGGTCGTGCCGACGCTGGCCCGGTCGATGCAGGCATTGGCCTGGATCTCTACGTCATCGCCGATGCGCACCGGGCCTGCCTGGGGGATCTTGTGCCAGCCGCCCTCGTCGCGCTTGGCGAAGCCGAAGCCGTCCCCGCCAATGACGACTCCGTTGCCCAGCACCACCCGATCGCCCAGCATACAGTCTTCCCGCACAACCGCATGGGCATGCGCCAGCAACTGGCGCCCAGCTTTGACCCCGGCGTAGAGCACCACGTGCGGCAGCAGAACAGCCCCTTCCCCTAGCTCCACGCCCTCGCCTACCACGACATAGGCGCCGATGTGGGCACCCGCAGCGATGCGCGCTGTCGGATCGATGACGGCGGTGGGGTGGTTGGTGGCTGGATAGACAGGAGCGGGGTAGAGGAGCGCAACGGCCCGGGCGAAGGCCAGGTAGGGGTTGGGCAGCCGCAGGGTCGATACGGCGATGGGCGGGAAGTCCGGGGTGACCAGCACGGCCGAGGCACAGGTGCTGCGTGCCTGGGCGGCATAGCGAGGGTTTGCGACGAATGTCAGCTGGCCCGGAGCAGCCTCCTCAATGCCAGCGACTCCGGTGATCTCGATCTCCTGGTCCCTATCAAGCGTGGCGCCGAGCTGCTCGGCGAGGTCGCGAAGCTTCATCCTGCCGATGGTAACCGATGGGAGCCGAAGCCGGCCGGACTGGAATTAGGCCCTAGAGGGCGCGGGGCGCAGCGGGTGCGAACAGGTCTGCCTGGCGGGCAGGCGCCGGCGGCTTGCGGCGGCTGGCCTTCTCTGCGATCACCGCCACGACGGTCAAGTCGGCCAGACTGGCGCGGGGCACGAAGATGCGCTGCGTGTTGGACCGGGTATCAGGCGGGGTCAGCATCAGCCCCGCGGGATCGAGCAGAGTGAGGCCGTTGGCGGCCAATCCCTCCAGGACTGTCTCGTCCTTCAGTAGAAGGCGGAGGAAGACTCCAGCCGTGCGTGGCCGGGCCGAGAAGGTGGTGCGCAACAGACGCTCCGGATTGCTGGGCTCACCAGAGTTAAAGTCCCGCACAAAGCACACCCACTTAAGCTGAACAAGCGAAACGGTCTGGCGGCGCGCGGACAGGTCCAGCAGCTCAACTGCGTCCAGGCGCAGAAAGGACTTGGGCACCAGGTAGCCGGCCAGCCATGTGCCGTCGTGCATGCGCAGAATTGCTTTCTTCTGCGCGCCGATGGCAGCCGTGGCATGTTGCGGACTATGGTGTGCCGTCATGTCGAAAGTGGGCTCTCCGGGTGGCGTTGCGGGAGGACTCGCGGGATTGTCGCATACCTAGCCACCACGGTGCAGCGCAAAGTGTGCAGAACGGTAGCCAACTTAGTCACGCTATGATAATGTTAGGCGTTGAGATGTGACCCGCATAGACGTTAAGTCTAGCAGAAAGAGGGACATCCGCCCCTCCTGCGGGTTGCCGGAGGGTTGGCTCAAGGCACGACATGCCCGACTACGTCTATTTGCTGGAGCGCCGCTTGTCTCCGGCGCAACGCTCTGCCCTCACCGCCATCCGCGATGCCGCCCGCAATGAAGGAATGACCAGCTTCCTGACCGGGGGTGCGGTCCGTGACCTGACCAGCGGACATCCGGTGCGGGACTTTGATGTCACAGTTCAGGGAGACGCGCTTAAGTTGCGCGAGCCGCTGGAGTTGGCCGGTGGAACATTTTGGGGCTCTCACCCTGCTTCGCAGACCCTGTTCATGCGCTTTCCGGGCGGTGTCCGGGTAGAAGTAGCGAATGCCCGCCGAGAGATCTTCGCCAAGCCTGCCCACCCTACCTATGAATGGACAAGCATCCTCGAGGACCTGCGCCGCCGCGACTTCACTGTCAACGCCATGGCGCTGTCTCTGAATGAGAACTCGTACGGCCTTCTGATGGATCCCACGAACGGCGTCGCTGACCTGGAGATGCGGACGCTGCGACTGGTCAGCAACTACGGCTTCCTGGAAGACCCGATCCGCCTGCTGCGTGCCGTCCGGCTCTCCACCCGCCTGGGCTGGCAGATGGACGAACGCACCAAGCAGCGCTTCGAAAACGCGCAGCAGGAAGGCGTCTTCGCCCACATTACAGACTGGCAGCGCGGGTACGAGCTGGAAGAGATCGGCCACGAAGAGAATCCGCTGGAGATGCTGCGCACCCTCGAAGAGCAGGGCTGGATGAAGGACCTCTACCCGGCCTGGTCTGTCAGCAAGGCAGATGTACAGGGGTTGGAGCAGATGCACGAGTTGCAGACCCGTCTGCAGATGGAGGGCGTCTACCCGGACGCCTCTGCCGCGGCCATGGAGCTGCTGACGGCGCGGATGCAGCCGAAGGAGATCGCCGGCCTGAAGAAGCTGTTCGTGCGTCCCGGCTTCGTCAAGGAGTGGGAGCGGCTGGACAAGGAGGCGGAGGCTTTCGCCGCCAAGCTGACTGCGAAGGAGGCAAGTGCGCCGTCTGCCTCCTGGAAGCTGCTGACGCGTTCGGCTGCGGAACCAGTCCTGTGGCTGGGGCTGACGGGCAAGAACGCCGCAGTGCAGAACAAGTTCCGGAACTTTTTCAGCGTCTGGCCAGAGGCGCGGCAGAAGGTGCCAACCGCCTTGATGCAGGAGATGCGGATCACGCCGGAGTTGGAGCGCTACCCCGAACTCCTCGAGGCACTCTTCTTCGAGACGATGGACAACAAGCTGAACGACGAGGCTGCCCTGCGCGCGTTCCTCGAGCCGTACTCGCCGCCAGCACCACCGCCGCCGGTCAACCTGCGTAAGCAGCGCGCGTCGAAGAAGTCGGCAGAGAAGAAGAAGCCTGCGAAGAAGGAAGCGGCGCCGGTACAGGCTGCGTCAGAGAACGTTTCGCCAGCTGAGCCGGCAGCGGAGAAGCCCGCGGCCAAGGCCAAGCCGGAGAGCAAACCCGCCGCGTCAGCTGCAGCAAAGGGTGCCTCGGCGAAGGCACTACCAGTAAAATCAGCCCCGGCAACGGCGGTTGCGGCGAAGGCTGCTCCCGAAAAGACGGCGGCCAAGGCAATTCCGGCAAAGTCGAGTTCTGCTAAACCGGCTTCTACCAAAGCTGCGCCTGCGGACTCTGCCCCCGCTAAGAAAGCGGTCACGGCCAAAAAGGCAGCTCCCGCCAAGGCAGCGCCGGTGAAGAAGTCGGCTCCCGTGAAGAAGACCGCGCCAGCCAAGAAGGCGCCTGCCAAGAAAGCTGCGCCGGTCAAGAAGCACTCACCGGTGAAGAAGGTTGCGGTCAAGGCGAAGTCGGGCAGCAAATCGGCTGCGAAGAGCAAGCCGCCAGTAAAGAACTCACCGGCGAAGAAGGCGCCTGCAAAAAAGGCGCCTGCCAAGAAAGCCGCGGCAAAGAAGAAGCGCTAACACTGAGGCTTTGTAGTGCAAGAGGGGGGCGAGCGAGATGCTCGCCCCTTTTCTCTGCGCGCTCCATGCACGAGCATGTGTGCGTGCTTACGAGGCAAGCATGACGTATGCGCTGATTTCCTCACACGGTACGTGGAACGCACAGCCGCAGCACGAAGTCCAGCTCCTTCCAACAGAACTAAAATTGACTCATACCCATGGCTGAATTCACCCACCTTCACCTGCACACGGACTACTCGTTGCTGGACGGCGCCTGCGATGTAGAGAAGCTGGTTGCGCACGTTGCGTCCGTAGGCCAGAAATCCGTTGCCATTACGGATCACGGCAACATCTACGGTGCGGTTCACTTCTTCGACGCAGCCAAGGCGCGCGGCATTCACCCCATCCTGGGTTGCGAGCTGTACGTCTGCAAGAAGGAAGATCATCGCGCTGACCCGCAGGGTGACGACTATAACCACCTGCTGGTGCTGGCGGAGAATGAAGAGGGCTATCGCAACTTGGTGCGTATCACCAGCGAGGCATCGCTGCACGGCTTCTATCGCAAGCCGCGCATCTCCAAGCGCTTTCTTGCCGAACATTCCAAGGGGCTGATCGGATTCTCCGGCTGCCTGGCCGGCGAGTTCTGCGAGAACCTGATGGCGGGCAAGTACGATGCGGCGCGCTCGGTGGCCGCCGGCTACCAGGACATCTTCGGCAAAGGGAACTTTTTCCTTGAGATCCAGGACCAGGGGCTGGAGCTGGAGAAGAAGATCCACGCCGACATGTTCCGGATGGAGAAGGAGCTGGGCATCCCTCTGGTGGCCACCAATGACAGCCACTATCTGTGCGAGGACGACCATCATGCGCACGAAGTGCTGCTGTGCGTGCAGACCGCCGGCTCCATTCACGACCCGAAGCGGTTCAAGTTCGACTCCGACCAGTTCTACGTAAAGAGTGCGGAGGAGATGGAGCGCGTCTTCTCGCATGCGCCGGAGGTGGTCAGCCGCACCATGCAGTTTGCAGAGCGCTGCCAACTGAAGCTGAACAAGGTGGACAATCCGTTTCCGGAGTTTGCTGTCCCTCCTGGCCACACTATCGACAGCTACTTTGAAGAAGTATGCCGGGCCGGATTTGAGAAGCGCCTGCACTCGGCCGTGCAGCACCTGAAGGACCGAGGCCTGCTGCGCAAGAGCGAATCCGACTACCGCGAGCGGCTGGAGCGGGAGATCGAATGCATCAAGCAGATGAAGTTCCCGGGCTACTTCCTGATCGTGTGGGACTTCATCCGCTACGCCAAGGAGCATGACATTCCGGTGGGGCCGGGTCGCGGCTCTGCGGCAGGATCGCTGGTGGCCTACGTGATGGAGATCACCGACATCGATCCGCTGCAGAACGAGTTGCTGTTTGAGCGCTTTCTGAATCCGGAGCGCGTCTCGATGCCGGATATCGATATCGATTTCTGCATGAACCGCCGCGGCGAGGTGATCGACTACGTCACGCGCAAATACGGACGCGAGCAGGTGGCGCAGATCATCACCTTCAACACGATGGCGGCCAAGGCGGCGATCAAGGATGTGGGCCGTGCGCTCGACATGCCGTATGGCGACGTGGATCGGGTCGCGAAGCTGGTGCCGTCGACCATCGGTATCACCATCGAACAGGCGCTGAAGGACTCCCACCAGATGCAGGCCGCCTATGATGCGGACGCGCAGGTGCGCGAGCTGGTAGATACAGCGCGCAAGCTGGAGGGGCTGGTACGCGGCGCGGGTGTTCATGCCGCCGGCGTGGTGATTGCGCCGAAGCCGCTGACCGAGCTGGTGCCCCTGGTTCGCTCGAAGAACGACGAAATTGTCACCGCTTACGACATGAAAGCGGTGGAGAAGATGGGTCTGCTCAAGATGGATTTCCTGGGGCTGACCACGCTGACCGTCATCGACGACTGCCTGAAGCTGATCCGGCGCAATCAGCAGGTCGATGTCGACATGGCAACCATTCCGCTGGACGACCAGCGAACGTATGAGGAGGTCTTCCACAAGGCGCTGACGTCGGGAGTCTTCCAGTTTGAGTCGGGCGGCATGCGGGATGTGCTGCGCCGTTATCGCCCGACCAGTGTCGAGGATCTGACGGCCTTGAATGCGCTCTATCGGCCTGGTCCGATTCAGGGCGGCATGATTGACGACTTCATCGAGCGCAAATGGGGACGGCGCAAGGTGGAGTACGAACTGCCCGAGCTGGAGACGCTGCTGAGCGAAACGCTGGGCGTGATCGTGTACCAGGAGCAGGTGATGCAGATCGCGAACGTGCTCGCCGGCTATTCACTGGGTGAAGCCGACCTGCTGCGCCGCGCCATGGGCAAGAAGAACGCCGAAGAGATGGCGAAGCAGCGCGTGCGCTTCGCCACCGGCGCGCAGGAGCGCAAGCACCCCAAGGAGAAAGCGACGCGCATCTTCGACCTGATGGAGCAGTTCGCCGGGTACGGCTTCAACAAGTCGCACTCTGCGGCGTACGCGCTCCTGGCGTACCACACGGCCTACCTGAAGACGCACTACCCGGTCGAGTTCATGGCGGCGCTGCTGACCAGCGAGATATCGAAGCCGGAGAATGTGGTGAAGTACATCAGTGAGTGTCGTGAGATGGAGCTTGCCGTCGAGCCGCCGAACGTGCAG
>CAXUMX010000048.1:0-24379 GCA_964252395.1 uncultured Acidobacteriaceae bacterium
CTCGTATGCGGAGACAAGACCGGCAATACCACCCCCCAGAATCACCACGCGCGTGCCATAGCCGGAGACGTGGCGGATGGGCTGAGCCTGGGTTGCAGCGACCGGCATCAGGCCCAGAGCCTGCATCATGGTGAAGGCAGCGCCGTAGCCACCCACCTGCCCAACACGGAAGAGAAACTGACGACGTGTAAGCCCCATCTACGATTCACCCTCTGTGAAAAAAGAAAGCGACACGACAGCCCAAGGGGAGGCGCAGCCGTGCCGCGTGGGGAGAAACTCGGCTGCACTTAGAAGATAATCTTCAAGGCAAGCTGTGTGTTGAAAGGTTCGCCGGGGCCGATGCCGGGGGCATAGTTGCCGGCGCCGATGGTTGAACCGGTTTGGCCGAAGCTATCGCCGCCGAGATAGCTGTTGCCCAGCTGCTGCGGTCCAGGGCTGGCCAGGTTCAGGCGGTTGGTGACATTGAACATCTCCACCCGGAACTGAGTGCTGATGCGCTCCGTTACTGGAGTGTTCTTGAAGATGGAAAGGTCAGCATCCGCGAAGCCCGGGCCGAAGAAGCTGTTACGGCGGAAGTTTCCATAGGTGCCTGGCGCCGGATCGACAAAGGATGCCGGGTTGAACCACTGCACAAAGCGTGAGCCATTGACGTTCTGCACCTTGTGGCTGACGCCGGCAAACGGGCTGGCAATCTGGTTGGGACGCTGGGTGTACTCGCCTTCCCCTGTGGTGTCATCGTTGGTGAACAGGTTGATGGGCTGGCCACCTTTGAGGGTGATGACCGTGTTCAGCTGCCATCCATGCGTCAGCAGGGAGGGACCGCGGAAGCCGGGCACGTTGTAGTTGGCGAAGCCGACGAAGGTATTCCGCGTGTCGAAGTCGCTGGCGCCGTAGTCGCCCTTGAAGTTGGTGCTGTCCTGCGGCAGCTGCCCGCGGTAGGACGTGACCTCGTCCAGGTTGTGGCTCCAGGTGTAGCTGAACTGCGTCGTCAGCCCGTGCATACTGCTGACCTTCAGGACCGTTTGCAGCGCGTTGTAGTTGGAGGTTCCAATGCTTTCGATCTGGTTGATGTCACCGTACTGCGGGTAGAGTGCCGTGTACGGGCGGATGAGATTTCCGTCCGTGTTGGGCAGCGGCTGATTGATGTTCAGCAGGCTCAAAAGGCGCCGGCCCTGGCTGCCGACGTAGCCGACCTGCACTACCGCCTTGCCGCCCACCGACTGCTCCAACTGCAGGTTGTAGTTGTAGTTGTACGGCGTGCGGAAGTTGCGGTTCACGGAGAAGATGCCGCACTGGTTCTCAACCGTGCAGGTCACGGTGCCCGAGGGCAGGATGGGTACTCCGGGGATGACTGTCGGAGTGCCGGGATTCGGCGTCAGCGCCACTGTAAAGACGGGGTTGGGACCGCCCGGATTTCCCTCGAGGCCGTTCGGAGCGTTATTGCCCGGCCGATTGTCGAGGAATGGGTTGGCGTTAGGCGTGTCGAAGAACAGACCGAAGCCACCGCGCAGCACCGTGCCCGGCCGCTGCTTGGGCGAGTAGCTGAACCCGACGCGAGGACTGAAGTTGACCCAGTCGCTGGGGTAGACCTCACTGATCTGATCGCCCTGGAAGGCGAGTCCATTGCTGGCCGTCAGCTCTGGACGGAAGACGGAGAGGTTCTTGTAGTCGGAGCGCATGGGCTGCACGTAGTCGTAGCGCACGCCATAATTCAGATTCAGCGAAGGCGAGAGCTGCCAGCTGTCCTGTGCGAACAGATCGAAGGTATGGATGAAGACCTGGCGCTCTGCGTCGCCGCGCGCAATCGACGCAGCGGATAGATATCCGCCTAGGAAGTCGGCCAGAGCCGCCACATCTCCACTGCAGGTGCCATTCGGATCCTGAGAGCCGTCGGCCAGGCGAGGGCACCACGGCCCCTGGGAACCATTGAAGCTAAAGGTGCCCGTGGAGTGACGCTGGTAGAACTCATCGATCTGGGCCTGGCGGTACTCGCCGCCCAAGCGGATCTGGTGCTTGCCCATCGACCAGGAGAGCACCTCGTCAATGTGGCCGGTGATGTCGTTGCGGCCCTCCGGCGGTGTTTCCCCGATGGGCTGCAGGCCGGCGATCTTGATGTTCGGAGACTGACTGTAGGGCGAGTCGGTGACAAAGCCGAGCGCATTCACATCGAATCCGGTCTGCTGGTCAGAAAACACCTGGTTGAAGTAGTTCACCCCGATGTTCACCTGGTTGGTGATGCGGGGCGAGAAGGTGAAGTTATGGACGATGGAGTAGTTGTAGACGTGAATCGGAGCGACTTCAAAGTAATACGGAATCGTACAGGTGCCGCACACCGGGGCGATCTGATTGCCCTGCCCGAGAAAGGCGCGGGCGGAGAGCGATTGCCGCTCACTGAAGTTGTGGTCGAGCTTGATGACGCCGTTATAGCTGTAGCCGGTCTCCGGCGCCGAGCTGCTGTTGGTCTGCGGCCCGGCCAGCACGTCGGCCGGCCACAGCGTCTTCAGCAGCGCGCTGGTGGCCGGGTTCACTGGCACGTTGTTCTGCTGCAGCAGCGACAGCGCTTTGGTCTGCAGGTCGACGTTCGGAACGTCCCCCTGGCTGCCCGGCGCGATCTTGAACTTCTGCTTCTCGAAGTTTGCAAACCAGAACGTGTGGTCCTTCCAGAAAGGTCCGCCCGCACTGGCGCCCCACTGCTCATTGCGTAGGGGAGGGTTGCCGGTCTGGAAGGGCGAGACGATCGCCAATGCCTCGTTCCGGTTGAAGTAATACGCTGTGCCGTGGATCGTATTCGTGCCTGACTTGGTCACCAGATTGACCGTGCCGCCCGGATTGCGTCCAGTCTCCGGGGAAGACTGCGTCTGCAGCGAAAACTCCTCGACCGAGTCGATGGGCAGCGTGACACCGGCGATGTTCTCAACACCGCCCTGGTTCACGGCCGGAATGTTATGCCAAAGGTCGTTGTTGTCAGAGCCGTCAATCTGCCAGTTCACCTGGTTGGCGCGTGTTCCATTCACTGAGCCGAAGCCGCCCGCAGAGTATCCAGCAAAGCCGGGCGCAAGGCCGATCAGCTGTGTGAAGTCGCGGCCATTGAGCGGGATATCCTGCACGGCCTTGTTGGGAATCGTGGTGGTCTGCACCGGCGTCGTCGTATCGAGCGCAAGCGAGGACGCGCTGACCTCAATGGTGGTCGACTGCTGCGCCATCGTCAGCTTGACGGGAACGGTGCGAATCGCACCGGCCGATACCTCGACCTTGGTGATCTTGATGGTCTCAAAGCCGGAGCCGCTGATAGTCAGCGTGTAGCTGCCCAGTGGTAGATCAGGAAAGTCAAACTCACCAGAGTTCGACGAGACGGTCTGGTGCGCGATGCCGGTAGCATCGTCGGTCGCCTGCACCTGCGCTCCAGGCATGGCTGCGCCCGAAGGGTCAGCGATGGAGCCGTTGATGGTGCCGCGAAATGTTTGCGCGCCTGGCTGGACGCTGAAGACAAGAGCAGTGAGCGCTCCCGCGAGCACGGGGAGCGAGTGACGTCGCCACAGCATGGGTAGCCTCCAAAGAACTACGAAACGCAACAGAGACTGTTGCCCTCATGGGGCACAGCCCAATGGTTATCGTTCTTCGCCTGGAAGAGACTTCTCTCGAGCTGGCTTCGACGTGGAAGGAACCACTTGTCCCGTCACCCGCTGCTGCCTGGAGCGGAGTAACTTGTTCGGCGGAACTGCTTGCCGAAACACTTGGGATTTCTTACTGTACGGATGGTCCTTGTCGAACGCAACTCAAAAAAAAGAGCTAATCCGCAGGTTCTCTTCAGTTAGAGAAGATAGAGCGAATCGCGCCAGGTTCGGCAAGACGCGATGGCGCAGGGCGCTTCCGGGAGCGATACTAGGCCATGGATACGACTGGATGGGAAGCCGCGGACGATACGCATCTGCAGTTCCTGCATGAGCTTGGCAGCCGCATCGCTGCTGCCGATCCACTGCATGAAGTGCTCAGCCGGGTAGTGGAGTTTGCCACATCCATTGTGCGTTGCGATGCATGCCTCATCTATGTGCTGAAGGGCGAGAAGCTGGTTCTGCAGGCCTCAAAGATCCCGCACGACGAGCTGCTGAACCATCTTGACCTGCAGTTGGGACAGGGCATCACGGGCTGGGTGGCGGAGCACCGCGAGCCGGTGGCGATCGCGCGGAACGCAGCAGGTGACACGCGCTTCAAGGCCTTTCAAGATCTGCCGGAAGATCGCTTCGAGGCCTTCCTCTCTGTTCCTCTGCTCAGCCGCGGCAAGCTGGTAGGCGTGATCAACATCCAGCACAAGAAGCCGCACGAGCACACGCAGCGCGAGGTGCAGTTGCTCTCAACCATCGGCTTCCTGGTAGGCGCGGAGATCGAGATGGCGCGCCTGGAGATAGAGCGCGAAGAGCTGAGTGATCGGCTGGAGACGCGCAAGGTTGTGGACCGTGCGAAGGGCATACTGCAGCGCGACCTGAAGATCGACGAAGAGAGCGCCTATGCTGCGTTGCGCAAGCAGAGCCGGCAGAAGCGCCGCAGCATGCGGGAGCTGGCCGAGGCCATCGTATTGAGCGATGAGCTGCGCCGTGCCGGCCGCGTGGGCGGCAGCCTGCGCATTGATATCGGCGATAAGTAGCTGCCCTCGCACCCGGCCGAGCGGAACACTGCCGGTCTCAGGGGAAGCCGAGCGCCGCGCTGCTACACTCCGGCTCATGCGATTTGCTCCTGCCTGCCCACTGCTTCTGCTCACCAGCCTCCGGACGAGGCCACGCGTACAGTGAGAGCATCAGCGATGACTGGGGCAACAAAGAGGTCGCTGACCTGCTGGCCATGGTAGACGCTGCAGTGGCCACAGGACGCATCGACCCGGATCGGCTGCTGGTCGGCGGATGGAGCTACGGCGGCATCCTGACCGACTACGTCATTGCCACGACGCCACGCTTCAAGGCTGCATACAGCGGCGCCGGCACGGCAAACCTGTTCGGGATGTATGGTATTGACGAGTACATCCTGCAGTATGACAACGAGCTTGGGCCGCCGTGGAGGAATCCGGATACATACATGAAGCTCTCGTATCCCTTCTTTCACGTGGACCGCATCAAGACGCCAACGCTCTTCATGGGCGGCGAGAAGGATTTCAACGTATCTGTCGAAGGCGGGGAGCAGATGTACCAGGCGCTGAAGAGCACGGGTACTCCTGCGGAGCTGATCGTGTATCCGGACCAGTTCCATGCCTTTACCCGTCCCAGCTACATCCGGGATCGGTACGATCGCTGGTTCGCCTGGTACGACAAGTACCTGACGCTGCCGGCAAGCAAGCCGTGATCTACGGCCACGCGGGCAGGGTAGTCAAACACAGGATCTAACATCCGGCGGCGCACCTGGGGCGCGCGCGTGCGGCGGAGTGAAGCATGTCTAAGGGACCGGTCGTCGAGTTGCAGGAAGAGAAGAAGTTCCATCGCAGCCTGGGTCTGTTTGACTCGACGATGGTGGTGGCCGGCAGCATGATCGGCTCGGGCATCTTCATCGTGTCGGCTGACATGTCGCGGCAGCTTGGCAGCTCTGGCTGGCTGTTGATCTCCTGGATGGTGGCCGGTCTGCTGACGGTGATCGGCGCGCTCTCATACGGGGAACTGGCGTCCATGATGCCGACGGCGGGCGGACAGTATGTCTACCTGCGTGAGGCCTTCTCTCCCCTCTTCGGATTTCTATACGGATGGACGCTCTTCCTCGTCATCCAGACCGGGACGGTAGCCGCCGTGGCGGTGGGCTTTGCGCGCTTCCTTGGCGTGCTGGTGCCATCGATATCAGAAGGACGCTACCTGATTGCACCCATCCACCTTTTTGGCCAGTACTGGGTCTCGCTCTCCACTGCGCAGCTGGTTGGCATTCTCGTCATCCTGCTGCTGACATGGACCAACTCGCGCGGACTGCAGTACGGCAAGATAGTGCAGAACGTGTTTACGGTCTCCAAGATCGCCGCACTCGCCGGCATCATCCTGATCGGACTGCTAATCGGCAGCCGTCGCGACGTGATTCATGCCAACTTCGCGGCGCCCTGGACGCCCCACGGTTATATGGCCGTGCTGCCCGGGCTCAGCGCCGCCACCGGCTTTGGCCTTTTCGTCGCACTGTGCATCTCGCAGGTAGGCTCTCTCTTCTCCGCAGATGCGTGGAACAACATTACTTTTACTGCCGGTGAGGTGAAGAACCCGCGCCGTAATATTCCGCTGTCGCTAGCACTCGGCGCCAGCGGCGTGATCGCGCTGTATCTGCTGGCCAATTTAGCGTATCTGTTCACGCTGCCGATGGACGCGATCCAGCATGCCAACTCGGACAGGGTGGCGACCGCGGCACTTGAGCGGGCGCTGCCGGGCATCGGCGCCGGGGCGATGGCAATCGCGATCATGGTCTCGACTTTCGGTTGCATCAACGGGATGGTGCTCGCCGGGTCGCGGGCCTACTTCGCCATGGCTGAGGACAAGTTATTCTTTCGGGCTACCGGCCGGCTGAACCGCGCGGGCGTTCCCGGGGCAGCGCTGCTGGTCCAGGGCATCTGGGCTGCACTACTGATTCTGCCCCGCACCTACGACAGTGCGACTGGCAAGTACGGAAACTTGTATAGCAACCTGCTGGACTATGTGGTCTCGGCAGTTCTGCTGTTCTACATACTAACCATCGCCGGCATCTTCCGGCTGCGGCGCACGCGTCCTGAGGCGGACCGGCCGTATAAGGCGATCGGCTATCCCGTGGTGCCCATGCTTTACATACTGGGCGCGGCGACCATCTTCACCGTTCTTCTGATCTATCGTCCGACGACGACCATCCCAGGGATCCTGATCATTCTGAGTGGCATACCGGTCTTTTTCCTGTTGCGCCGCCAGGTAGCCGCTCGGTAATCGGCACGCCGGCGCGCCTGGCTGTTGTGAAGGGCGTGCAAGATCTTGCACGCTTGAACAGGACGTGAACGCGAGATTGCAATAGCGAACAGTACCTGTTGCACATTACGCAGGTGCGCGGCTCAATGTGCGCACGGCTACAGACACGCTGTGCCTGCCCACCCATAATGGAATTCCCAGCAGGTCCCGCCGCGAGCCGGGTGCGCCGCATCTATCTATCCACAATCTGCACTAGTCCCCCTTTTCGCAGTTGGGCTCCGGAGGCTGTAGTCATGAGGATCTTGTTGTCTGCCTTGAATCTGCATCGCGCGTTCGCCGGATGCACCGTCGCTTTCACGCTTACGCTGGCTGCCTCCGCGCAGTCTGCCGTTACGCAGCAGATCGACGAGACCCGCATGGTTCCGCTGGTGGGCAACGTGCGCCCGGAAGCGAATGCGGTAAACGACCGAGGACCAGTGGGCGACACTTTACCGTTGGAGCACCTTCAGCTGGCGCTGAATCGTCCAGCCCTTCGTGAAGCGGCCCTGGCCGCGCGCATGGAACGAATGCAGACTCCCGGAGCAGCGGAGTATCACCAATGGCTGACCCCGCAGCAGCTCGGCGAACAGTACGGTCCGGAGCCGGCAGACATCGCCACGGTGACCGACTGGCTGCAGTCGCATGGCTTTCAGGTAAAGGGCGGGTCGCCCAGCGGCATGCGGGTCGACTTCTCCGGAACGGCGGGGCAGGTCAGCGAGGCCTTCAGAACCGAGATTCATGCGCTTGAAGTGCGAGGCCAGAGCCACTTCGCGAACATGCAGGATCCGCAGGTTCCAGCCGCGCTCGCTCCCCTGGTTGCCGGCATCGTCTCCTTGAACGACTTCAAGCCACACCCGGCACGCACGCCGGTGAGCAGGACGCCCTCGCCGGCCTATACAGCGGGTTCGGATACACAATTGGTGACGCCCGGCGACCTGCAGACGATCTATAACTTCAAGCCACTGCTGCAGGCCGGTACGGCCGGCCAGGGCCAGCGCGTCTTCGTGCTGGAGCACACCAATCTTTACTCGAATCAGGATTACTACACCTTCCGTAAGACCTTCGGCCTGGACGCATACAAAGGCAGCTTTTCAGTCGAGCATCCGGGCGGATGCAAGAATCCTGGCGTCCTGGTTGGGGATGACGGCGAAGCGGCCATCGATGTGGAGTGGGCCGCGGCCGCCGCTCCTGCGGCAGAGATCGTCCTGGCTTCCTGCGCCGACTCGGCCACGAGCTTCGGCCCGCTCACCGCACTCGAGGGCTTGCTCGACCATCCCAACTGGGCGACCGTGGTCAGCCTCAGCTATACGGAGCCGGAGAGCGATCTTGGCGCAGCCGGCAATCTTCACGTCTACCACCTGTTCCAGCAGGCGGCTGCCGAGGGCGTCTCCATCTACGTTTCGAGCGGAGATGCCGGAGCGGCCGCAGATAGTCAGAACGAGGGCTACGCCACAAAAGGAATCGACGTGAACGGGTTCGCTTCCACGCCTTTCAATCTGGCGGCAGGCGGCACAGACTTCGCCGACACCTACCTGCAAGAGACCTCGAAGTTCTGGAGCAGCGCGAACAGCGCAAGCGATGCGTCGGCAAAGTCCTACATCCCGGAGATCCCGTGGGACGACTCCTGCGCGAACTCACTGATCACCAAGTTTCTCGGCTACACCACTCCGTACGGCTCAAAGGGCGCTTGCAACTCGCCGCTAGGTTCCTTTGAATACATGACGACCGCTGCCGGCGGTGGAGGCGCCAGCAAGTGCGCCTACGGAACGGCGAGCACGCCTCCGGAGACAAACGGTACCTGCCGCGGGTATGCCAAGCCGGGCTGGCAGAAGGGGCTGGCCGGAGTGCCGGACGATAATCTTCGTGATCTGCCGGATGTCTCCCTCTTCGCCGGAAACGGCATATGGGGCCACTCGTTCGTGGTCTGCTACAGCGACGTCGCGGGCGGCGGTGCACCCTGTACAGGCAGCCCTGCTGCCTGGGCCAGCGCCGGCGGAACCTCGTTTGTCTCTCCCATTCTTGCCGGCGTCCAGGCACTGGTGAATCAGAGCCTCAGACAGCGCCAGGGGAATCCGAACTATGTGTACTACGCGCTGGCGCACGCCGACTACGGCACCGCTGGGAACACTCAGTGCAGTAGTCTGCAGGGTGAAGGCGCATGCATCTTCCATGATGTGACTCTGGGCGATATTGACGTTGCCTGCACCGGCGCCGTGGACTGCTACCGGCCGTCCGGAATGTTTGGCGTGCTCTCCAAGCGGTCCAGCGTGTACACGCCCACCTACCCCGCAACCACCGGCTGGGATTTCGCAACTGGCATAGGCACCATTGACGTGACGCGACTGGTCCACGCCTGGAGCAAGCTGAAGTAGCCGGGGCGCCACTACTGGCAGCAAAAGGCCGCCAAATCGGCGGCCTTTCTCGTCTTGCAAACGCAATGTTGAGTGGCGGAGGGAGAGGGATTCGAACCCCCGTTACCTGTTAAGGTAAAGCGGTTTTCAAGACCGCCTGTTTCAACCGCTCACACATCCCTCCGCGTGCGGCTTTGCATGAGTTTACCGCACCCCAGCATACAGAGCTGGCTGAGAGTGCACCTCGGTTCGCGTACCAAGGTGCATAGCGTCACGCTCAGCGGAACGCGCGAAGCATTCCGGGGCAAATGGGGCGCGAAAAGAGGGACAAGAAAAGGCCGCCCGATTGAGGCGGCCTTCCTTTTTGGCTCCATTCTGCCTTAGAAGGTGAACTTCGCGGCGAACTGCAGTTGGCGGGTGGCGGGTAGTCCGGTCCCGGTCACGGCTGGATCGAGTGACGTGATCTGGCCGGCGTTGGTGGTGGTCGGTGAACAGTCGATGCAATGGGGTGAGCTGCCGCTTGAGAAAGCCAGCGGAGCGTGGTTGAAGACGTTGAAGGCCTGAAACTGGAACTGCGCCTGGACGCGCTCCGTAATCGCGAAGTTCTTGAACAGCGAGGCATCGGCAAAGTACTCCGACGGCCCGTAGGCAGAGTTGCGGCCAATGTTGCCGAAGGTGCCGAATGCAGGACGCTGGAAAGGCCCGCTGGCATCTCCGTTGTTCAGCAGTGGGGCGACTGGTGTAAAGAAGCGGCGTGTATGCGTCGTGGGATCGAAGCCGCCTACATTGGTCCGCAGACCTGCATCGTAGCCGCCGACCAGCTTGTTCGGACGGCAGTCACTGGTTGCGCCGGTCTGGCCAACGTTGTTGTCCAGATCCTGGTCGGAGCCGCACTCGCCGTAGGTTGGCGTGAACGGCAGACCGCTCTGCCAGGTGGTGGTGCCGTTCAGCGTCCAGCCGCCGACTGCGTAGTTGACCAGCCGATTGCCGGAGCTGAGATAGTGCTTGTTCTTGCCGAAGGGCAGCTCATATGAGCCGCTGGCGACAAAGAGGTGGTTGCGATTGGTATCGGACGGACCATAGCTGAAGCTCCGATACTGGTTGTAGGCCGCATCGTTCGCGTAGTTAAAGGACCGGGACCAGGTGTAGTTGGCCAGCAGCTGAAATCCGTTGTGGAAGCGCTGCTGCACGGTGGTCTGGAGCGAGTCGTAATGCGAGCGGCTGGTGGGTGCGGCAGAGGTGATGCCGGAGTCGCAGCACTGCACCACGGCGCCGTTGTAGATCTGTGTGAAGCGCTGGTTGAACGGCCGCCGGTTGGTGTTGCCCGCAGCCAACTGGGCTGGGCTGGCAGGCAGGACCGGCTCGTTGATGTCATACCCGAAAGTCTCGCCTGGGTAGACACGCTCGCCCAGGTTGCCGACGTAGGCGATGGTGAAGGTCATGTCGTTGGTCAGTTGCTGCTGCAAGCTCAGGTTGTACTGGTCCACCTTGGGCAGCTGAATGCGCGTCGGCCGGAACTCATACCCCTGACCATTGACCGTAGGGATCCGGCCGTTTGCAGGGACGAAGGGCGCCCCCGGAGCCACCGGAGTGGTCGCGAGCGTAATGGCGTATTGCCCGTTGCCATTGTTCGCATTCAGATCCTGCGCCGTCAGCACCGGCGTGTTGTGGGCCAGCACGGAACCAAATAGTGTGCCGAAGAAGCCTACGTCGTCATACACCTGACCCACTGCGCCGCGTATGACTGTGCCGTTGCGCACCTGGTAGGCGAAGCCAAAGCGACCTGCCAGGTTCAGATAGTCCATCTTCTGCCCGCCATTGGTTCCCGAGCCCACTCCAGCTACCTGCGTGTAGCCCAGGTACGGGTAGGTGAAGCCGCCCGCCGCCGGCCGGTTGGAGGTCTCCGGGTAGATCAGATCCCAGCGCACGCCGAGGTCCAGCGTGAGCTTGGGAGTGACGCGCCAGGTGTCCTGCCCGTAGAAGGCGCCGCGCTTCTGCCGGTTGCCTGCACTCTGATCGAAGACAACGAACCGCTGATACCGCTCTGCGGTCCCCAGCAACACGGAGGCCAGACCAAGCCCCGTGCTGGTTGCGTCGCCCGGCACTGTGGTGGAGCCGGTACCAAAGGTGTAGAGTCCGGCGCGATTGTTGTCGCTCGCGTTGCGTATATTCAGCGCGTAACGAATGTCGCCACCGAAGCGGAAGGTGTGATTGCCGCGGGTGCGCGTCCAGTTGTTGGCCAGCTGATAGACCTGCTCGCTTTCAAGCAGCGGGCAGTTGCAGTTCTGGATGCCGAAGTTGGAGATGCTCTGGTCGCCGGTCAGGTTAAATGTGGGCAATCCGTCGGTTCCGTAGGCGCCTGTGTTCGCGTTTGGAATGCCGGCTGCTGCCGCTAGCGCTGTGCCCGCGTCGAACTTGTTCTCAGCCACGTGATAGCTGAGATAACCGAAGCGAACATCGGTTAGCAGATTGTTATTCAGTGCCCAGTCTGCGCCGAGCGCGGCGCTCTGGTTCTGCACGTTGTCCGTGCCGGTGGAGTTGCCGAGACCGAAGCCGACGCCGCCGGCGGCTCCGAAGACCGGTGCGCCGAACAAGCGGAAGTTCGCGTAGTCGTAGCGGCCGAAGGCATGCAGCGTCTGCGTAGCCTGGAAGTCCAGCCGGATGTCCGCCTGGTCTCCGTCGTTGCGGCCATTGCCGGCAGCAACGAAATTGTTGGTGATGCCGCTACCCGCATTTGGCGCCGGCAGCGCGCTGAGAAGAGCAATGGCTTGCGGGGAAACAGCGCCCGCCGGAAGGATGCCGCCGGTATAGGTCTGGCCGGTCACCGGGTTGTATAGCGGCGCTGTGGTGTACTCGCTGAGGTTACAGGCTCCGCCGCTGAGGCAGGTGCTGCGAACCAACGCAGTGGGCACGTTCTGCCGCAGACTGGTGCCGACGCGCTGCCGCGTTCCCTGGTAGTCCAGGAAAAAGAACGCCTTATCCTTGATCACGGGGCCGCCCAGCGAGCCGCCGAACTGGTTGTAGAGCGAGCTGGGAATGAAGCGGTTGGTCACCGGGTCGCGCGCGAACTGCGTAAAGGGATCGCGCGCCTGCTGCGCATCGCTGCGCCGGAACTCGAACGCATCGCCATGGAAATCATTACCGCCGGAGCGGGTCTGCGCGGTGATCACGCCGCCCACCGCTCCGCCAAACTCCGCGGTGTAGTTCTGCGAGGTCACCTTCAGCTCGCTGATGGAGTCCAGGGTGGGGTTGATCACGATGATGCCCAGCACCGGATCACGATTGTCGGTGCCGTCCAGGATCCAGCCCGTGGTGCCGTAGTTGGCACCGTTGATCGAGACTGCCTGCGAACCCTGCGGATTTTCCGTGGAGGCGATGTTGAAACTGGACCGCTGCACGCCAGGGGTCAGCAACTCAAACTGCGTGAAGTTGCGGTTCAAATTCGGCAGTGCTTGCACTGTGGTTCCGGAGAGGACCTGGGCCACGTCGGCGCGGTCCGTCTTCAGCGCCGGGGCCTCTGCGGTGACGGTGACGGTCTGGCTGGCCCCGCCCACATTCATCTGCAGATTGACTCGCTGCACGGTATCGGCGGCGACGGTAACGTTGTTAGCTTCGGACGGAGTGAAGTTCTGCGCCTCTACCTTGACGCTGTAGCTATCCGGGATCAGGTCACTGACGGTGAAGATACCGTCTGCCGTCGTCTGCGCAGTCTTTGTGGTGCCTTTATTGATGTCGGTCACCGTGACGGTGGCATTTGGCACCGCCGCGCCGGTCGCATCGGTGACCGTGCCGGAGATGTTGCCATAGACCGCCTGAGCCAGCAGCCTTGGACCGGCTGCGCAGAGGCAAAGCAAGAGTATAGATGCCGATACCGCAAGGGGAGCTTTGGGGGAACGAAGAACGCGGGAGCGCAAGGGGATGTCAGGGGAATACATGGAACTGCCTCCATCAAAGAACCGCAAAGACCGGGATCTCGCTTCTGGATACCCGGGCTGGTATTAACCAAGTTGATAATGGCGGGGAGGACTCGAGCCTCCGCCGTAACCCCCGGTACACTCAGATGAGGCCTACCGGACCTGCAACAGAACACTTGGACAGGCGCGGTTTTTCGCCTGACGTGGACGCCTCCAGCGACTCGGTTCCTAGAGCGTCATTTCTGAGATGTAGTTGAGCTGCGTCTGGTTAGCTAAGTCAGCAATACCTGTATGAAAACGAACGGGGCGTCTGTTAGCGTACGGGGACAGATCAGAACTGGTCTTCTGCAGAGCAGATTTCGTGCGCCCCTGGCCTGTCCTCCCGCATCCTTAACTGATACTCCTTGTTCTCGTTGCGTTCATGACGCCCACTGCCACCACCAGCCGCGCCGCCTTCCAGACCACGCTTGACAGCGCCAAGCGGACCATCCTGCTGCGCGAGATCGCCCTGCTGGCGATCGACAGCTTCCGGGTGAACAAGGTCCGTTTTGCCCTGACTGCGCTCGGCATGGTGATCGGATCCGCATCGTTGATCCTTGTAGTCACTATCGGCTTGACCGGCAAACAGTACGCGATGAAGAAGCTGGAGAACATCGGCCCCAACATGGTCGAGGTGGAATACTCGGGCGGCGCCTCCGCAAACGCAGGCGACTACAACTCCGACCTGCTGACGATTGATGACGAACGGGTCGTCGACTCACAGGTACCAGCAGTGGCGGCCTCATCGCCCATGCTGGAGCGGCACGACCGGGTGAGCTTCGGCGGCGGCGTCACCAAGGACGTGTTGGTCCTGGGCGTCTCCCCGCAGTACCGCACAGTGCGCCACCTGATCATCACGACCGGCCGCTTCTTCGACGACACGGATGAAGAGACACACACGCACGCGGCGGTAGTGACGGAGCCTTTCGCCACGCAGATGTTTGGCAGTCCGAACGAAGCCATAAATCAGACCTTCGAGCTGAGCGGAATTCCGTTCACCATTGTCGGCACCTTCAAGGAGAGCGTCGACACCTTCGGCATGTCCGAAGTGGCAGATCAGACGATCCTCATTCCCTACTCGGTTGCGCGCTATTTCTCCGGCACGGATAAGGTGAAGCAGATCTTCTTCTCCATCCGCGATACCAATGACATCCCGTACGCGTCGAAGGAAATCCTGCGCATCATCCAGAGCCGGCACCAGGCCAACTCGGTTTACCGGGCCAACACGCTGGTGGAGATCCTTAGGGTGGCAGGGCAGATTGCAGACGCGCTCACAGTGATGTTGCTACTGCTGGCCACTGTGACGCTGGCGGTGGGTGGCGTGGGCATCATGAACATCATGCTGGCCAATGTGCGATCGCGCATCCGCGAGATTGGGATCCGCAAGGCTCTGGGCGCCACCGCACGAGAGATCCGGATTCAGTTTCTCTTCGAGGCCGTGTTCATCTCCCTGGCGGGTGGCATACTGGGCGCACTGCTCGGCCTTGCACCACCGCTGGCAGCGCGCTTCTTCACCGACTACAAAATTCCGATCTCTCCGTGGTCGGTGGTGATTGCGCTGGCCAGCTCCGTCTTTGTCGGGGTGGTCTTCGGGACGCTGCCCGCGACGCGCGCCGCGCAGCTGGACCCCGTAGAGAGCCTGAAGTACGAGTAGGGCTCGCCGCGCTTGCATCCCGCGGTTACTGGATGAAGGCGACGCGCTCGAGCTCTGCCTGCAGGCAATCGAGCGAGCATCTGCCGCTCTCCATACGGACGACCGCGCTGCGCAGCTCATCCATACTGACACCGTAACCGTGACCAGCAAGGAAGTCAGTGGCGACGTCGGCCGCTTGCCAGCTATCCAGTCCTTCGCGCAGCAGCCGCTCGCGCAATGCACTCAACTCAGCGGGCGCAAACTTCTCAATGCCCAGCGCCGGACGCGAGGGTTCCTGTGGCGTTGCTGCAAATTCATTCTCCATACGATCGCCGATCATCTGGTTCCCCTCCCGTCTGCCGGGCCATTCTCTCTTCAGTATTGACAGTAGTACGCAGCCAATGTCGCGGCAGTTCGCTGCGCAGACTGTCATTGCAAGTGACGTTTGTGGGATGGTTTGGTTTGTTGTCTCGCCTCCTGCGGCGCGAGATTCGCCTTGCGCCCGGTGAAATGAGAGGCTGAAGGCATGGATGAAAAGACGAAGGTACCTGCCGAGCCGCCGGAGCGCAGAGGGTTCTCCTGGGCGTTGCTGGTCGCGCTGCTGGTAGTGACGCTGGTGGCCGCGCTCGTGATCGCGTACCTGATCACGATGCACAACTTCCCTGCTCGCTAGCCTGCTGACTGACTCACCTGTCTACTAGGGCTGTGGGTCACGCGCCGCTGCGGCGAGCAGCACGGGCAGACCGTCGCGGACGGGATAGCGGCGTCCGCAGCCGGTGCAGACAATCTCTTGCTCGTCTGCTGGCGCAAGTTCCGCATGACATACAGGGCACGCCAGCATCGCTAGCACCTCGCGGCGGAGCGGATGGTCCGGTTTCGCTGGCAGGGGCATCTGCCGAGTGTAGCCGTTTACCATGGAAGAAGCGGTATCTGAGCAGGAACGAGGAGAGAGCTTGGCAGAGGCACGCAGACTCGATGGCACCGCCATCGCCGCGGCAATCAAGCAGGATGTGGCGCGCGAAGTGGAGGCGCTGGCCCGCAACGGGGTGCGTCCGGGACTCGCGGCCGTGCTGGTGGGCCACGTGCCCGCGTCGGAGATCTATGTGCGCAGCAAGGTGCGCACCTGTGAAGAGCTGGGCTTGGCCAGCGTGCTGCTGACGCCGCCGGACACAGTCACCACGGACGAGATGCTGGCACTCGTGGCGGAGCTGAACGGACGCGATGATGTGGATGGAATTCTGCTGCAGCTGCCGCTGCCTCCTCAGGTCAACGCTAAGCAGTTGCTGGAGGCGGTAGCGCCGGAGAAGGACGTGGATGGCTTTCACCCGGTGAATGTCGGTCGCCTGCAGACGGGCCAACCTGCGCTTGCGCCCTGCACGCCCGCGGGCCTGATCGAGATCATGAAGCGTAGCGGTCTGCCTATCGCCGGCCAGCATGCGGTGGTCGTGGGGCGCAGCGATATCGTGGGCAAGCCGGCGGCGATCCTGTTGCTGGCCGAGAACGCCACCGTCACCATCTGCCACTCGAAGACACGCGACCTTCCTGCTGTGTGCCGCGAGGCAGACATCCTGGTCGCGGCTATCGGTCGTCCCGGCTTCATCACGCCGGAGATGTTGAAGCCGGGCGCGACGATACTCGACGTCGGCATCAACCGGATCTCTTCGCACGAGGAGTTCGATCGCTTCTTCCAGGGCGACACACGGCGTGAGGAGATGTTCCGGGTGAAGGGGTCGACTCTCATCGGAGACGTGCACCCGGCCGCGTATGCAGTCGCCGGTGCGTATACGCCTGTGCCCGGGGGCGTGGGACCGCTGACCATCGCCATGCTAATGGCTAACACGGTGCGCGCGGCGAAGCTGCGCCGCGGCTTGTTGTAGGCCTTCGCCGATGCTGCGAGTGGCACTCACCGGAGGGCTGGGCAGCGGCAAGAGCACCGTCGCCGCCATCTTCCGCCGGCTGGGTGCAGAGGTGATGAGTGCGGATGAGGTGGGCCGGGCCATGATGCAGCCGGGACAGCCTATCTACGAAGCGATCGTGAACGCCTTCGGGCTCGGCGTTGTACTGCCCGATGGCACTCTGGACCGACGCAGGCTGGGAGAGATCGCTTTCACTGCCGGGCGAGTCGAGGAGCTCAACGCGTTGGTGCATCCTGCCGTCATTGCAGAACAACAGCGGTGGATGGACACACTGGCAGTGCAGCAGCCAGACGCAATTGCGGTCTACGAGACGGCGCTGCTCTATGAGGCCAGCCGGGCGGGCAAAGCGGAGGGATGGCAGCAGCGCTTCGACCGGCGCATCCTGGTAACGGCGCCGGAAGCGGTACGCATCGCCCGCTACGTAGCCAAGCTGGGCGGCCCGGACGCGGATGCAGCAACGTGTTTGGCGCTCGAGCAGGACGCCCGCCGCCGCATGGCTGCGCAGATGAGTGACGAGGAGAAGGCCCAGCTGAGCGATACCATCATCTGTAACGACGCATCTCTTGAGCATGTCACCCGGCAGGCTGAGGCGGTCTACCAGGACCTGCGCCGCGCCGCCGCCGCTACCCAGTGAGGAGAGAGAGTACGAGCTTCGCCATGACCCTTCGCCGCCTTGCCCTTCTAGTTCTTCTGATCGTCGCCGGCTTCTGGTATCTCACCTCGCATGATGTGCCAGTGGCGCGGCAGCTGCTGACGCGCACGGCGCACCTGGACCGCACTTTGGACCTGACCGAGGCGGACGCGCAGAGCAGCTACGACAACCAGGAGCAGAACAACATCGCCGTCTACCGCAAAGTGATTCCAGCGGTGGTCAACATCACCTCGACCGCCGTAGCGTATGACTGGTTCTACGGCGCCGTCCCGCAGCAGGGCCAGGGGTCCGGCTTCATCGTGGACAAGCAGGGCCATATCCTGACCAACTTCCACGTGATTGAGGGCGGCCGGCAGATCGAGGTCACGCTCACGGACAAGCACAAATACAAAGCGCAGGTGGTGCTGACCGACAAGCCACACGACCTGGCCCTGTTGCAGATTGACGCGCCCAACCTGACTCCGGCAGTACTGTCCAACTCGCAGAACCTGCAGGTAGGGCAGAAGGTGTACGCCATCGGCAATCCCTTTGGGTTGAGCGGGACCATGACCACCGGCATCATCAGCGCGATGCGCTCGATACGCGGGCCTGGCGGCAACCTGATCGAGAATGCGATCCAGACCGACGCCGCCATCAACCCTGGCAACTCTGGGGGACCGCTGCTGAACTCGCACGGTGAGGTCATCGGCATCAACTCGCTGATTGCGACGGACCCGAACGCTGAGGCGCATGTTGAGCAGAGCGCCGGCATCGGCTTCGCCATCCCGATCAACACGGCCAAGGCGGTGCTGGAAGACTTCGCCCATTACGGCCGTATACGGCGTCCATCGCTCGGCATCACGTCGCTGCCGATCGGGCCGGAGCTGGCGCAGCAGATGGGATTGGCGGCAGACTACGGCGTGCTGATCCAGAAGACCGTGCCGGGCGGCGCGGCAGAGCGAGCGGGCCTGCGTGGTGGCACGCAGCAGGCGTATCTCGGCAACACGCCTATCTACCTGGGTGGTGATCTGATCATAGGTATCGACGACACTGAGGTGACCAACGGGCAGGACATCTCACAGGTGATGGACGCGCACAAGACCGGCGACACCGTCACCCTGACCTTCCTGCGCGGACGCAGAAAGATGACCGCCCAGGTCACACTTACCGAAGCCGGCACCCGCACTACGTAAAGTCGAGCACGCAAGGAGCAAGCGCATGAGCAAGTGGAACCCACGCCAGATGCCGTCGCAGCAGGGACGCATCGCCATCATCACCGGGGCCAACAGCGGCATCGGCTACCACACAGCACGCTATCTGGCGCGCGCGGGGGCGACGGTGATCCTGGCCTGCCGCAATGCGCAAAAGGGTGAGTCGGCACGGGCAAATCTTCTGGCGCAGCAGCCGGACGGGCAGGTAGAAATGCGCGTGCTTGACGTCGCCGACCTCGACTCCGTGCGGCGCTTCGCGGAGGTCTTCCATGCCGACGGCCGCCCGCTCGATCTGCTGATCAACAACGCCGGCGTGATGGGCTTTCCTGACCGGCGCAGCACGGCGCAGGGCTTCGAGGCGCAGTTCGGCACCAATCACCTGGGGCACTTCGCCCTAACCGGTCTGCTGCTGCCCGCACTGTTGCGTCAGCCAGGCAGCCGGGTTGTAACCGTGGCCTCCATTGCGCATAAGCGCGGCAAGTTGAACTTCGACGATCTGAATGCGGAACGCAGCTATAACCCACGCTTCGCTTACAACCAGTCCAAGCTTGCGAATGTGGTCTTCGGGCTGGAGTTGGACCGGCGGCTGCGCGCACACCAGGCGAACACCACCAGCGTCATCGCGCATCCTGGAGTGGCGGTGACCAGCATCATCAGCAATGGCATGGGAACTGGTCTGCAGGGGAGGATCGCCAACGTGGTGGTTCAGCTGTTCGCGCAGTCGGACGACCGCGGCTCCTGGCCGACACTTTACGCAGCCGTGGCGCCCGAGGCGCATGGCGGCGGCTACTATGGCCCGGACGGGATTGCGGAGATCAAGGGCACACCGGTCGAGGTGAAGGCGGAGCCGCAGGCGCTTGATACGGCGGCTGGCAAGCGTCTATGGAAGGTCTCAGAGCAGTTGACCGGCGTGCACTACGAGGCGCTGGCCGCGCCGGTTTAGCCTGCGCGCTGCTGCTGGCGGATGTAGCGGCGGCCCTCGACCGCATACTCTCCGGACAGCACCTGGACGATCGCCTCGGTATAGGCGATGTGCTCCTGCTCGAGGATGTGTGCGCTTAACGAGGATGCATCATCTGCCTCAAGCACCGGGACGGTGCGCTGCAGCACGATCACGCCATGGTCGAGCTGCTCATCCACGAAGTGCACCGTGCACCCCGCTACCTTCACACCGTGCTCGAAGGCTTGTTGTTGCGCATCCAGGCCGGGGAAGGCGGGCAGCAGCGAAGGATGAATGTTGAGAATGCGCTGCGGAAAGGCCTGGATGAAGCCGGGCGACAGCAACCGCATATAGCCGGCCAGGCAGACCAGATCTACGCCATGCTGCCGCAGGGTCTCGAGGATCGCAGCGTCGTGCTCGGCACGCTTGCGGCCCTGCGCTTCAACTGCGACTGCATGCAGCCCGCGCGCCTGCGCGGCGGCCAGCCCGGGCGCGTCTGCCTTGTTCGACACAACGACAGCGATCTGCGCATCGGGGATGCGGCCGGCATCGATGCTGTCTGCAATGGCAAGGAAGTTCGATCCGCGGCCGGAGAGCAAAATGCCGAGGCGATGCATCGGGCTGCTCATGAGCGGTAGCGCACGCTGCGATCGCCCTTCACGGTCTGGCCGATCACGTAGAACGTCTCGTCAAGCCGGCCAAGCAGCTTCTGTGCACGCTTCCACTTGGATTGCGGCACCACCGCGATCAGCCCGATACCCATGTTGAAGGTGCGCAGCATCTCTTCCGCGGGCACATCGCCAAGCTGCTGCAGGTAGGTGAACAACGGCGGTACTGGCCAGCTGCCGGTGTCGATCTCTGCCGACACCTTCTTGGGCAGGATGCGCGGCAGGTTCTCTGTGATGCCGCCTCCGGTGATGTGCGCCATGCCTGCAACCACGCCGGCGCGGACAAGCTGGCGGATAACGGGCAGGTAGCTGCGATGAATCTGCATCAGCGCCGCACCCGCCTGCGCCTTCAACTGGGGAATGCGATCGCCCGGCTTGCACCCGGCTGTCTCAAACAGCAGCTTGCGAGCCAATGAGTAGCCATTGGTGTGCAGTCCCGTCGAAGGCAGACCAATGAGCACGTCACCGGGCTCGATCTCTTTGCCGGTGATCAGCTTCTTGCGATCGACGATGCCAACGATGAACCCCGCGAGGTCGTACTCGCCATCGGCATAGAAGCCAGGCATCTGCGCCGTCTCCCCGCCGATTAACGCGCAGCCGTTCTGCTTGCATGCCACGGCCAGTCCGCTGACCACTGTCTCGATGGTCTTGTTCTCCAGCCGGCCGGTGGCCAGATAGTCCAGGAAGAAGAGTGGTTCGGCACCCTGCACTGCGATGTCATTCACGCAGTGGTTCACCAGGTCCTGGCCCACGGTATCGTGCATGCCCAGCTCGAAGGCGACCTTCAGCTTGGTGCCGACACCGTCTGCACTCGATACGAGCACCGGATTCTTATAGGGCTTGAGGTCCGGAGCAAACAGCGCGCCAAAGCCACCGATCCCACCCAGCACGCCGGGGGTAAAGGTCTGCTGCGCCAAAGTCTTGATGCGCTCCTTGGCCTGGTCGCCTCGGGTGATATCGACGCCCGCATCGGCGTAGGTGATGGAGGTGTGCTTGGCTTTGGCCAACGGAGCTCTTTCTGCTGCAGCGGAATCTTCTGCGAAGAGCTCAAGTTTATCAGCGCGCGGCGGTGCGGGCGTGCTTTGGCGTGCTGCTGAACTGCGCCTCGAAGGCGGCAAAGCGCTGCTCCAGCTCCCACTGTTGACTGGCCTTCGCACTGCTCTGCAGCAGTTGCCGGCAGCTGCTCGCGATCCGCTCCCCGGTCGCCGCAGTGCAGCCGGCACGCGGGTGCTTGAAGGTCGGATCCGTCCAGTAGCTGCCGCCGGGTAGGAAGCTGTACTCCAGACTGTTGCGCGCCATCTGCTTCAGGTCTGCGTATGTCAGTCCGAACTCTTCTGCCGCTTTCACATACTCGTGGGTCATATCGATGCGGGAGACGCCTTCGTCATCGGTTGAGAGCGCCACCGGCACTCCGTAGCGACGATAGAGCGGCAGCGGATGATTTCTGCCCTGCACGCCGAGAATCAGATCGTTGCTGGTCAGATTGATCTCCACCATCACGCGTCGCCGGGCCATCTCCTCAAGCAGCGCCTCCGGCTTGTCCTCGTACATGACACTGACTCCGTGGCCGATGCGCTGCGCCCCCGCCACCTCAACTGCCTGCCGGACGTGAAAGCGCAGACCGTCAGGCGGTACAAGGCCGGGCGCCAGTTCGCCCGCGTGCAGGGTTACCGGAACAGCAGGGTACATGGCTCGCAGGGCAGCGACCATCTGCATGTGCAGGGCATAGTCGGCCATGGAGTACTGCCAGTCCTCAGGCTGCACCATGTTGAGTCCGACGTAGTGCGGGCGGACCGAGGCCAGGTCGCCGGAGACCACCTCAAACCCGAGAACGAGCTGGGCGAAGACCTGAGCCGGAGGCTGGTTGCGCAGGACCTGGAACAGATAGCGCACCTGGACCCCGCAGGCAGCCGCCGGGCTGACGGCATCGCAGTGCTCACGCTCGCGGCGCGCCTTCTCGAAGCCATCCATCTGCTGGCGCACCAGCGCTGCCTGCTGGGCCATGCCACGCTCGAGCAGCGTCCGCCGCCAGAGGCCATAGTCCCCCTGCACGTCGCGCGACTGTGCCTGGCTGATCACGGCGAAGTCGATACCCGGCGTATTCATCAACTCCAGGTATTGCTCATTCTGTGCGGCCGCGCGCGCTGCCAGCTCATCCACCCACTCCGGCGTGTGGCTCTCTGCCAGGCCGAGGAACCGATCGAAGCTCGAGAAGAAGTGATCGTGGCCGCTGATCCCCGAGGATGCGACGAAGCTGCGCATGGAGAAGGAATCGACCAGCTGGTCATAGAGCGTCTGGTTGGCCCGCAGCGTCGCTGCCGGTACCGTCCGAGCGGAACATGGCTCGGTGGCCAGTTCGCCCGAAGACTGGTGCGCGAAGGCGAGCGTCTGCGGATCGATGCAGATGCGGTCGGCTGCGGCGTCGCGCAGCCAGCTCTCCGCATACACGGCGCCGGCCAGGTGGTTATGCAGGTCGCCGCCCTTTGGCATGCCCGCAACGAAGGCATGCAGGGCAAGCGGCCCTTGCGCGCGTGCCGCTTCCATTGCGGCCGCGGCACGCTGCTGGCTGGTCTGCGACAGGGCGTACGGGGCGAAGGCGCTGGACAGTACGGCCCACAGTGCCAGGGTGCGCATCTTTCCGCATACAGGACGTAGCATAAGCAGCATGAGTGTCGACTCCTGGCGTGTCGAGTGCAGACCGGGCAGATGGATGGAACGTCTGCAAATCATTTTAGGGCAGGTGCTGTTGCTCGCGTTGACCAGCGTGGCGGCACACGCGCAGGGATGGCTCGCTCCGCTGCCCGGCTTCGCGCCCGCACATAACGCTCTGGCCTTGCGCCAGCACGCAGAGGCGACGAAACCCTTCACCGTGACTGGTGAGTGCGGCACCTTCGTAGGCCAGCAGGACGGCCAGTTCGAGGCCTGGATGCTGCCGGTAAAGGTGCTGAGCCACATGCGGATTGAGGCCCGGGTGCAGGGCTATGACGTGCCCATCGACGTGAACGCTCACGCGGCGGAGATCGAGGTGCAGCCGGATCACACCACGCTGACCTTCGCCCACATTGCCTTCACGCTTCGCGAGACCTTCTTCGCCACACAGTGCGGACCGCAGGACCCCGCGAAGCCTATCACCGGCGGCATGGTGATCTTTACGATCGACAGTGTTCGTCCGGTGACGCTGACCTTCAACTTCACCGCGAACGTCGAGCCGATGTGGCCGGCCCCGCAGTTCGGCGAGGCGAATGCGGAGTGGGTTCCGCTGCAATCGGATGTCCAGCAGCCACTCGAGGCGCCAGGCTGGTACATGCTGCACACGGACTGGCCAGAGCTGGCGGCGGCGGTAGCGATGCCGGGCACCCGGCCAGGCATCCTCCCGCCGTATCAGGAGCGGCCGAAGACGTACCCCACGCAGCTGATCCTGCAGTTCGATCCGAAGCAGGACCGGGGCAAGGCCTACCCGCTGCTGCTGGTCGCCGGGCGCACTCGCCAGGCAGCGACCCGTGCCAGCCTGGAAGCCGCACTGCGCGAGCAGAACCAGCAGGCACAGGTGCTGTACCAGCAGACAGCTGACTACTACCAGCACTTCTTCGACGATCGCATGACGGTCGACACCCCCGACGCGGCCTTCAACCAGGACTTCCGCTGGGCAGAGATTGCCATTGACCAACTGCGGGTCCGCCATGGAAAGGAGCTCGGACTAGTCGCCGGCTTCTACTCCTCCGGTGACTCGGCTCGGCCAGGCTTCGGCTGGTTCTTCGGGCGCGACTCGCTGTACACCACCTACGCGATCAATAGCTACGGGGACTTTACCCTGACGCGGGAGGAGCTCGAATTTCTGATCGCGCGGCAGCGGGCGGACGGCAAGATGCCGCATGAGTACTCGCAGACGGCAGAGCTGGTCGACTGGAACTCGACTCCGTATGAGTACGCGGCAGCCGACTCCACGCCATTGTTTCTGATGGCCGTGGAAGACTACGTCGACTCGAGCGGCGACCTCGCCTTCCTGCAACAGAACTGGACGGCGATCAGCAAAGCGTGGGAGTTTGAGCGCACCCACGATGGCGATGGCGATGGCATCTACGATAACGCCCAAGGGACGGGATGGGTGGAGAGTTGGATCCCCAGCATGCCGCACCAGGAGATCTATCTGGCG
>CAXUMX010000048.1:24389-25803 GCA_964252395.1 uncultured Acidobacteriaceae bacterium
CCCCAGGCCGCCCCCGGATACCAAGCGGCCGGTGCTGCCCCCCCCGCCCCGCGGCGCCATGGCCAGGCTGAGCCAGCGCATGCAGAACGCTCAGGTGGCGACCGAAGCCAACGCGCGGGAGAAGGCCATCGCCGCGCGGATACTCTCCGAGTATCCGCAGCAGAAAGGTATGTTCGCCTTCAGCTACAACGCTGCGCAGGGAACAGATACTACGGCCACCATCTACCCCACCATCGCGTGGTGGGATGGGCACGCCTCCCTGCGCGATGCGGATGCAGCCTTTGCGCGATGGGCATCAGGTGAGTTCTCCACTGACTGGGGCACGCGCGATGTCGGCGAGCACGAGGCTATCTACGACGGCATCAGCTATCACCAGGGTTCGGTCTGGCCGTTGTTCACCGGCTGGACCGCAGTGGCGGAGTATCGAACCGGGCGCACGCTGAGCGGGTATGCGCACCTGATGCAGACAGCGAATCTGACGACCGCACAGGATCTGGGTGCGGTGACGGAGCTGTTGAGCGGCGACTACTTCGTGCCCTTTGGGCGCAGTACTACGCACCAGCTATGGTCCTCTGCGATGGTGCTGATTCCCGCCGTCCGCGGACTGTTCGGCGTCACTCCAGATGCGGCAGCCAATAAGCTCACCATTGATCCACGGCTGCCCGCGCAGTGGGACCACGCTACCCTGCACAACCTGCGGCTGGGTGCGGCATCGGTGGACTTGGACTATCAGCGTACGCACGAAGGCTGGCTGGTGCGCGCGCAGACGAGAACTGGCGCAGCCGTAAAGCTGGCCAGCGGCATGCCGGGCGCACAAACCTCACGCGAAGGTCGGGAGCTGCGCATCCCCGGACCAGCAGTGGAGGTCGGCATGGACTATGTCGCTGACGGCGCTCTGCCTCTGCCCGGAGCACGCACCAGCATGTTGAAGGTGCTTGATCAGCAGAGCGGTCCGCGTACGCTGACCCTCACACTCGAAGCGCAGGGCGGTAGTCAGCAGAGCCTGGTGCTCCGCCAGAACCGCGCGCAATTGCACCTTACCGCTGATGGTGGGGCTGTCAGCAGGGAAAGGCTGACCGTTGATTTCCCTGCCGGGACAGGCTACGTGCGCAAGCAGGTGACACTGCGCTGGTAGCGGGCGCCGCTCTCTCGCACGTGTACCCCAGCAGGCCCGGCGCAGTGTCGCGCTCGGCAAAATGCTCTATACTGACCAAGTTGTTTCGCAGCATCCAGCCCTACGGTGGCGGCTCCGGCCACGGAGCGAGTCGCGGGTTCTGAAGTTTTCTCCGGCAACGAGGAAACAGCAACTCCAGCACACCTGCGGGTGCGAAAGCTGGCCAGGTAGCTCAGTGGTAGAGCGCGGCCCTGAAAAGGCCGGCGTCGGCGGTTCGATCCCGTCCCTGGCCACCATCTC
>CAXUMX010000049.1:0-25553 GCA_964252395.1 uncultured Acidobacteriaceae bacterium
GAGCGGCATCACCACTGAGCCTCCCTCCGACAGTGCCTCATACAGCCGCTTCACCTCGGCCTGGTCCTTGCTCTCGACACAGACTTGAAAGCCGCCCAGCGCCTCCACCCGGCCTGCCGGCGCATCGCAGCCCATCAGCGTCATGCTGCCCAGCGGCATCGCCGTATGCATCACCAGGTCCTTCGAATCAGGCGGCACCGGGGTGCCGGCGGGCGCCTCACCGTACTTCATCGTCATCACGCGCTTGCTGCCGAATGTCTTCTCATAAAACGAGAAGGCCTCGCTGCAGTTGCCGGGAAAAACAAGATGCAGACTCGTATTCATCACTCTTCTCCATTCTTGTGAACTGCGTTAGTTACGACTTCGGGGTTGGGGGAGAGGAACTCCGTGGGCAAGCATCAACCGACAGCGCTGTGCAGCAGCAGCCCGTGCAGGCGGTCCAGGCTCTGACTCCATCCCTGCTCCATGCGCTTCAGGTACTGCGCTCCGTTCGGGGTTGAACTGCGCACATGGATATCCAGCACAAGCTCTGTACCGGACTGAACCTCGGCAAGATAGACCGACGTCCAGGTCTCGAAGAGCGGGTTGCCTTCGGCGTCCAGCGGTGAGGTGATGAAGTGCAGGCGATAGGGCGGGTACACCTCGAGATAGCGCCCGGTCATGGGATAGACCGTGCCGTCCGGCGCCTGCATGTGGATGCGAAGCGCGCCGCCCTGCCGCGCATCCGCCTCGCAAAGCACATTGCGGAAGTGTGCGGGCGCCCACCACTCCGCCATCATCTCCGGGTTGGTCCAGGCATCGAAAACTGACTGCCGCGGCACCGCGAAGATGCGCCGGATGTGCAACTCGGTCGGCACATCGTCGGGTGAGGGTGAATGGCGCGGCACCAGCGCCCCCAGGTACTCGGCAAAGCGATCGAACGAGCTGTTCCAGCCGCCGGTATGCCCGTCGCGCTCGCCCTCCGTGGCAAACGGAGCCTGATGGAAGTGCAGGATCGTCTTGTCTCCCTTCGCCTCCAGCCGCAAGGTCACGACACTCTCCTGGAAGGGGCTCTCCGCCAGGCCGACGCTCGCCCGCTGCTCCCAGGCGAAGGTGTAGACCAGCAACTCCGGCGGCCGCGACTCAAGCACCACCCCGCCCTGCCGCAGCTCAACCAGGCGATCTGTGCCAGGCACGTTGCCCTCCATGGTCATGCGCCACCGGCTGCCCACCTCACCCGGCGTGACAAACTCCGTCGCCTGAAAGCCGCGCGGCCCCATCCAGTGCTTGGCCATCTCAGGATCGGTCCACGCCTTCCACACCAGTTCGCGCGGAGCGTTGAACGTCCGCGTAATCGATAGCTCATGGCCGTCTGCCGTGTCCACACTAGTTCTTACGTCGTGCTGCTGCATCGCTCTTCTCCTTGCTTCGCTTTCCCGTCCCCTGCTTCCCAGTCTTCTGCTTCTGCTCTGAGCTCTGCTGTTTCTCCAGACGCTGTCCCCTTGCCGCCCTGCTCCGCTTCGGCTCGGTCCCTTGCAGGCGCTGTAAATAGGCCTCCAGACGATCGAAGCTCTGCTCCCATAAGCGGCGATACTCCTCCAGCCACCCGGCGGCCTGCTGCAGCGGTTCTGCGCAGAGGCGTACCGGCCGCCACTGTGCCTCCCGGCCTCGCGCCACCAGCCCCGCACGCTCCAGCACCCTCAGGTGCTTTGACACTGCCGGCATGCTCATCTCGAACGGCTCGGCCAGCTCCGTCACACTGGCTTCGCCCAGAGCTAGCCGCGCCAGGATGGCCCGCCGTGTCGGGTCGGCCAGGGCCGCAAATGTTGTGCTGATCGAATCGGGTCCTTGATAAACCATGTGGTTTATTAACCTGATGGTTAAGTACAAGGCCGCAGAGGTCCGTGTCAAGCGAAAACACGCGCGCGTGCCGCACTTGGACGTCCCCACGGATGACGTCTTTGACCGAGGTTGAACGACCGGGAGTCGCTAGCGAACGCCGTCCGGGAAGAGGCTGAAGACCTCGGGGTCATGAGTGGGCAACACACGGGCTCCGCGTCTTTCTTCCTGCGCAAGCCTGCGCAGCCCAGTCATCACATCCGCCATGTTGTCAACGATCCCGGGTGCGACTTGTTTGCGCACGTTTACCGCTACGTTCATCGCTGCGTCGCCCGCAATAATGGCCGTTCCACCCGCAGTCTCCACATACACCGCCTGGTGAGCGGGAGTATGTCCCGGCAAGTGCACCGCACGGATACCAGGGAACAGCTCTGCCTCTCCATCCAGAATCTCCACCTGCTGCCACAGGGGATCGATCAGGCGTGCGACGTTTACTCGGTCATAGAAAGGCACCGGGAAGAAGTTCGGTGCCGCGGCATTCTGCAGTTCTTTGCGCTGGATCAGAATGCGAGCGTTCGGGAGCAGGTAATCCTGCCCGGCGTGATCCATGTGCAGGTGAGTGTGAATCACATAACCGATGTCACCCGGCGCGAGATGATGCCTTGCAAGCTGCCATTCGAGCGTTTGCTCCTTCGATCGTCTGCAGACCAGACCCTGCTGCTGCGACGCGTCTTCGACCGACCGGAAACTCGTATCGACCAGAATCGGCTTATCTGCGCCCTGGATAAGCCAAGCCGTGGTTGGGGACCAGATCGGAGTACCGCAATCCGTCTGCCAGTTCACAAAGCTCGAATCGAGCTGGATATCTCCCATGTCGAGAGGATGAACCACCAGGTGAGCCATTGGAGCCTCCATCGAGATCATCGATAGCTTAGTCGAGGGTGTCTTGCCTATCGAGACTCGTCTGGACTGAGTGGACGTACTGCGATACGACACGAGGAATTTTGGTTCAGGGTATTTTTCAGGATCTGAACGTCGGCCAGCGCACGTTCGGCCTTCTGTACTGTTGAACTTCCCCGCTTGACGGAGCCGATACCCCGCCGGTCCTGGGCGGTGCATGCGCCGGTCGGGCCCATGAACGGGCTCCCGCCATCGCCATTCGCGGCCTGCCTCGGGGGAATGAGTATGTCCGTTTTGCCTCGGCTGCCGCCGACAGTTAGGCTGGCCAGGTGAACTTTGCCGACTTCCTGGGCAACCAGACAACGGTCCGACGCCTGCGGGAGACGATGGCCGCCGACCGCCTGCCCTCCTCCATGATCCTGAGCGGCCCGCGCGGCGCAGGCAAATACACCCTCGCCGTCCTGCTGGCGCAGGCGACGAATTGCCTCACACCAGTGCTGATAGACGGCCTGCCCGACGCCTGCGGAGTCTGCGCGAACTGCCAGCGTATCGCTCCGTCGCTCGACTTCGACGACCGCTTCGCCGAGGCGGTGGCGGCCCGCGAAGAGATGCGCGACGCGGACAAAAAGGACACCCGCATCCTGATCCAGACGCACCCCGAGCTGCTGGTCATTCCGCCCGATCCGCCACAGTTACTCATCAAGCTGGGCCAGGTGCGCTCGGTGATCGCACGCGTCTACCGCCGTCCTACGCAGGCGCGTCGCGCCTTCTATGTCTTCACCGCTTCTTCGTTCATGAAGGAAGCGGCCAATTCGCTATTGAAGGTGCTGGAGGAGCCGCCCGACTACGCCACCCTGCTGCTGCTGGCGGAGAACCCGAGCGAGCTGCTGCCGACCATTCGCTCGCGCGCCGGCATCCTGCGGCTCGGCGCACTGCCCCCGGGCGAGATCGATGCTCTGCTGGCGGAGCGGCGTCCCGAGTTGAAGGCCGCGCAGCGCACACTAGTCGGGCGCCTGGCCGAGGGCGCCGTAGGCCGTGCGCTGCGGCTGGATCTGCCAGCCTATCTGGCCCAGCGCCAGGACGCCCTGCTGATCCTGCGAACCTCGCTCGCCGAGCCGGACCACAGCGCGCTCTTCCGCATGACCGAGGCCTACCGCGCTGGCGCAGATGGCGCGGACAAGACCAGCGCTCTGCTGCACGCGCTCAGCCTGCTGCTCGAGGACCTGCTGCTCATCCACTCCGGCGTCAGCGGGCTCATCCGCAACACCGATCTTTCCACGGAGCTGGCCCGCATGGCGCAGAGCGTCACGCCGGCGTGGATTGAAGCCGCTTCGCGCGGACTCGATCAGGTCGAGTCAGGAATGAGACGTAACCTGCTGCGCTCGCTTTCCCTGGACGCCTTCGCGACCAGCCTGCCCTTGCGCGAGTCGCTTCCCTGACGCCAGCACCGCTCGCTCCATAGTGCGCAACATGACCAAAGGAAAGCTGTGGCGCGAAATTCCCTCGTGTTGCCCACAGGCTTATGCAATATCATCCAGCCCATCTCACACACTGCAAATTGCATCCGTCCGTCTGACAAATCTTTCCTTTTCCACCGGGCCAACTCCCCGCATCTACATGGAGTAACAACACCACCGTTCAGGCACACTATGGCGAATCGACCGTTCATGTCGCTGACTAACGATGCGGAGCCGCTGGAAAACGCGCGCGTTCCCGCCATCACACCCTCGGGACCGCGCAAGTTAGTGCGACCGAGCCTGCCTGCCAGTGTGCTCAACCGGCGGCCGCGCTCGCGCCAGGATGCACCTCTGTTCCTGCATCAGTCCGCGCCACCGCCCGGTGCGCACGCAGCCAGCTCTCATGCCGAGGCCTTCTACTTCCAGAAGCAAATGCAGACACAGACCCCGATGGTCTTTGTCCTTGAAGACGGCGAGCGTGTGGAGGGCTGCATCGAGTGGTACGACACCGCCGTGATCAAGGTGCGGCGCGGCAACATGCGCACCCTGGTCTACAAGTCGGCGATTAAGTATCTCTACAAGGCCACCGAAGCTCAGGGCTGAGAACGCGCCGCTCTCCCCGACCGCGCGCAATCAGCGAGCGGTCCGCGCCGCCTTTAGCAGCCGATCCCGCAGCGCCCGTCCCAGGCCGCGGTTCGGCGGCACCGGGCACACGATGTGGGTCGCGCCCTCGGCATCCAGCCAGCGCAGCCCGGAGAACAGCCGCTGCCCCAGCACCTCCAGATCGCTCCAGCGACCCCAGGCAAACTCCACATCCGCCAGCCGCACATCGTCCTTGAACTCTTCAAGCGCCATCACCCCGACCCGGGCAGGCAGATGCCCGTTCTCCCCGGCTGCATTCGCGGCGTGCTTCAGCCGCGCAACCGCCTGAAACAGCGCGAAGGCGAAGAACTCCTGCTCGTCCCCTGACTCACCCCCGAACTCACCCGGATCGACCAGCACCAGCTGCGCGCGCGGTGCATAGTGGCGCAGCGTCACCCCTGGAGAGGGCAGCGACTGGGGCGTGTCCTCTGCCAGCCCTGCGTGAATGTACATCTCCACCTCGCCGGCGGCCTCGCGCAGTGCCTCCAGGCTGACCGCGCCCGGGCGATAGACCAGCATCGGCCTCTGGCTGGCATCGACCACCGTGGACTCCAGGCCATGCGTCGCAGGCCCGCCATCGACGACAGCATCGGCCCGCCCGTCCAGGTCTTCGAGCACATGCGCGGCCGTCGTCGGACTGGGGCGGCCAAACAGGTTGGCGCTGGGTGCAGCAATGGGCAAACCCGCCGCACTCAGCAGCGCCCGCGCCACCGGATGACGCGGCTCGCGCACGCCTACCAGCGCACGCCCTGCCGTGACCGCGTCCGGCACCTCGCGGCCCCGCGGCAGCAGCAGCGTCAGCGGCCCCGGCCAGAAGGCATCCATCAACGCGCGGGCTGGCGGGCTCACCTCCGCAGCCACGCGCTCCAGCAATCCGCCGTCGCGAAGAACATGCACGATCAGGGGATCCCAGGAGGGTCGCTGTTTGGCCGCGAAGATCCGCTCCACCGCTGCCACCTCAAAGGCGTGCGCGCCCAGTCCGTAGACCGTCTCGGTCGGGAAGGCAACGATGCCGCCCGCACGCCAAATCGCCGCCACCCGCTCAATCGTCGCCCTTGCCGTTGTGCTGTGCAGATCATCCGCGTGCAGCGTCAGCCGCTCAGTGGTCCCCATGAACCCATTAGAGCAACTTTCTGTCGGCTGGCAAACACTGCTATGGATCCCGCACTGCCCAGCAGCTCGCCTAGGCAGCAGGCGGAGTCGCTTCGGTCCACCCAGCCTGCTCGTGTAGACTCCCGGCATGCAGGCGATCGAGATCGAGGTCAAGTTCCGCGTTCGCAATCTTCAGGCGCTTGAGACCGCCCTCCGGCAGCATGGGTTTGCATGTGTGACACCGCGAACCTTTGAGCGAAACGTGCTCTTTGACACTCCCTCGCACAACATGCGAGCCACGACGCAGATTCTGCGTCTGCGGCGCTATGGTGATCGCTGGGTCGTCACCCACAAGCGGACCGTCCCGAACGAGTCGCCCGAGGGACGCCACAAGCAGCGCATCGAAACCGAAACCGCCGTCGAAGATGGCGACGCCATGAGCGCGATCTTTGCCGCCCTCGGCTACCATCCCAGCTTTGTCTATGAGAAGTGGCGCAGCGAGTGGGCCGAGGGATCCGGCCACTGCGTCGTAGACGAAACCCCCATCGGCCAGTTCGCCGAGCTGGAAGGACCGCCGGAGTGGATCGACCGCACCCTGGCCATGCTCGAGGTCAACCCGGCCGATGTCAGCACCCTCAGCTATGGCCGCCTCTTCGAGCAGTGGCAGCACCAGACCGGCAGCAGCGCGCAGAACATGGCCTTTGCCGAGATCGAATCGGCTTCGCTTCCCCAGACCTGAGTCCTGCTCCGCTGTGTCGGCTACTTGACAATCGCGACTATAGTGGCTGCATGGGCTGCGAGCGCGTCTCCCAGATGACCCCAACGACCGCTCGTCCGGAGAGACCATGCACGAGCAGTTGCAGACGATCCCGCAGCAAACGCCGCCCCTTTCCACCACTCTTCCACTTGAGACGCAGAGTTTCCCCCCACTCGGCACCAATCTAAAAGTCCTGATGGTGTGGCCGCGCTTCCCTGCCTCTTTCTGGGGCTTCGAGGGCGTGCTCGAGATGATCCCGGAGGCGGCGATGACTCCGCCTCTTGGGCTGATCACCGTGGCCGCGCTCTGCCCGCCCAGCTGGACCATCCGCCTCATCGATCACTGCTTTGAAGAGGTGCGCGATGAAGACCTGCTGTGGGCAGACCTGGTCATGGTCAGCGCCATGCATGCGCAGCGGCACGATGCGAAAGCCATCCTGGTGCAGGCACGCGCGTTGGGGCGCCGCACCTTCGTCGGTGGCCCCTGGGCCAGCACCGATCCGCAGGCGGTTCTGCGCGACGCCGACCACGTCATGGTGGGCGAAGCCGAGGAGGCCTTCGCCGCCATCGCAGTTGCGCTTGAGCAAGGCACCGCGCAGCGGCTCTACAACATCGTCGACAAACCGGATATGACAACCGGGCCCATCCCTCGCTTCGACCTGCTGCACCTGGACAAGTACACGTCCATGCCGGTGCAGTTCTCGCGCGGCTGCCCGTTCCAGTGTGAGTTCTGCGACATCATCACCATCTACGGACGGAAGCCGCGTGCAAAGACGCCGGAGCAGCTGATCGCGGAGCTCGACACCCTGCGGGGTCTTGGATGGTGCAATGAGGTCTTTATCGTCGATGACAACTTCATTGGCAATCACCACAAAGCCCTCGCTCTCTCCCGCGAGTTGGCCGTCTGGCAGACGCGCCACAACCATCCGTTCTCCTTCTACACCGAGGCCTCGATCGACCTGGCGGACAAGACCGAACTGCTGAACGCGATGGTCGAAGCCAACTTCATGTATGTCTTCATCGGCATCGAGACACCCTCCTCGGACGCGCTGAAGGAGTCCCGCAAGTTCCAGAACCTGCGTAAGGACAATGTGCAGCAGGTGCGCATCATTCAACAGGCCGGCCTCTGGGTGCTTGCCGGCTTCATCGTCGGCTTCGACTCGGACGATGCCACCATCTTCGAGCGCCAGCGCGAATTCATTGAGCTGACCAATATCACCTGGGCCATGGCCGGCGTGCTGCAGGCGCCGCCCACCACGGCACTCTACGACCGGATGAAACGCGAAGGCCGGCTGCACGAAGATAGCGAGGCGCTCACCAACTTCAGTCCGCCCAACTTCGATACCGTCCTGCCCGCGCCCATCCTGCTGCGCGGGCTCAGCACTCTGCTCTCCGGTCTCTATGAGGCCAGGCCGTTCTTCGAGCGTGCCCTACGCTCACTCGAGGTGTGGAATCCCCGGCCCAGCCAGGTGCCGCCCACGCTGCCCATGGCCTACAACCTGCGCGTGCTGCTGGCTTCCATCTGGCGCCAGGGCATGCGCTCCCCTTACAAGCGGGAGTACTGGAGCTTTCTCTATCAACTGATCCGCCGCTTCCGCAATCAGCCGGCAAAGCTGTGGCTGGGCTTCACCGTCATGCTCTCCGCACACCACTTCCTCATCTACTCGCGCGAAGTTGCGCGCCAGCTGGAGTTGGAGTGTCGCTCGCTCGAGATGCGACCGAAGCCGGTGCGCTCTGTCACCGCCGCGGCCCAGCTCGCCGCGCGCGTGTAAGTCCAAACACACCCGTCCGGCCTCACCTAGCTGACGAGTGCCGCAAAAAGAAAGGCGGGCCGAAGCCCGCCTTCTTGATGCACTGCACAACACGCCCTACTTGATCTCGATAGCATTGATCAATGGCGTGTTTTTGCCCGAGATGGGGGTAAGCGTGATCACGAAGTTCCCATTCTGATCCGCCGTCTCAGTGGATTGGTGAATCACTGCCTTGTTCTTCACATTCCCGGCAGCCACGAAGATATCGAAGTTGCTTACCTGCGTGGTGTTGATCGAGAAGTTGAAGACACGTGAGTTCGCGGTTGAGTAGTAAGGCTCCACGAAGTGCAGCCTGACAGTGTGGGCAGAGCCAGGCGCGAAGCCGCCGAGCGTGTAGGTGGGATTGCCATTGCGTGAGGACTGGTACACCTGCAGCGGCGCCGGTGCAGTCACCCCGCTCAGGTCGATCGCGTTCTTGTTGGTACTGACGCTGCCCCCGACGAAATCGACATCGGCGACGAACGGTGCAACCGCACCACCGCCAGCATCGATCTGCGTGCTGCCAGAGGTCGGACACTGCGAGATCACCACCGGCGAGGCATTCCCGACCACCGGTGAGGTGCCCGCGAAGTCATAGCCTTGGATCTGGTAGTAGTACGGAGTGTTGCACACGCCCGTGGTATCCACGAACTTGTTCATGGCGACCGCCTGGCCGACTTCGTTGCTTTCCGAAGGCTTAAAGGGCAACGTGGTGCTGCGATACACGTTGTAATAGCCCACTACGCAGCCGGCTGGCGCCACGCTCCCCGTCCAGTTCAAATCAATCTGATTGTTGGAGTCCTCAGCCACGCTGAAGCCGGTAGGGGCCGGCGGGGCCACGCTGCAGTTGGCGCTGCCGCCAGGTGAGACCACCATGGTGTCCATGCGGGAGACACCCTGATGCGCCACATTCACCAGCTCTACCGTATTCTTACCGGCATTCAGCGGCACCCGAACGTCAACCGTCTGATACGTCGAAAAACTGCCCGTGACCGGAAAGTTCAAGTCGGAGGTGATCATCGTGCCGTTCACCGACAGCCCTTCCGGTCGGTATTGCACCCCGGGAAACAGGCCGGTCGAGAAGGCGTAACGGAAGGTCAGGGTGTAGTCGCCCGCAGTCGGCACTACGACGTTCGAAAAGGTGGCAGTGCCCTCTTCCGTGTACGCCATATCTACTGTGGTTCCTGCAACCGAGTTCGAAGAGTTGATGTAAGAGGGAAACCAGGAGCTCAGCGGCTCAAAGCAGTCGAAGCCGGCAAGCAGTGCGTCCTTGAAATCGTATTGCGTTCCATTCGCTACCGGAACGCCAGCTGTTGTGCCGTCGGCGCGAGAAGTGGGGTACTGCGGAGGACACGGTCCTGCATAGGCTATTCCCGCGCAGGTACACAACATTAGCAACAGTACGAGTGACGCTTTCTTCATGACAATGCCTTTCAATGGCCGTGTTGTGCTGAACAAAGGGAGCGGTTGACCCCACCTCATCGTCAACCGCATGGGGGAAAGGAGGTTCAATCACCGCCCGTGCAGACCGCCGCGAGCCCCAGCTGGTGATCAGCGGAAGAGTACCTCCTGACCCAATCTGGAATTGTCACAATTTTGTCTAAATTTCGGGGATTAGCCGATGAGTATCGATACTGCTTCGCCATCAAGATGCATTACCTGCGACCTTTAGACAGACGTTTGACCCTCATATCGCTTGTGGAGCTTACAGAGAGAGGCGCGCGGTCCGGTACTACCCGCTCGCAGCACAAAAAAAGGCGGGCCGAAGCCCGCCTCTTCTGTCACTATGCTGATATCTTATTCGTCGCCGGCAAAGTCCTTGCCGTGACACTTCTTGAACTTCTGCCCGGAGCCACAGGGGCAAGGATCGTTTCTCCCCACCTTCTCGCCCGCCCGCCGCTGCTCAACGGCCGCGGTTGCGCCGTTGCCGTTTGCGTGGGACTGCTCCAGCTCCCGCTTCTTCCTGCGGGCAAACTCGCGCTCGATCTCGTCCACCGTCGTCCGCGTCTCACCCACCGGCATCGGCTTCCAGGTCTGCTTCGGAGCCGGGCTCGGCGTCTGCTGCGGCGGGCCGCCGTTGCCATTTGTGGCCGTCCCAGCCGGCACCGGCTTGGGCGCCTGGCGCGTCTGCCGCATCGGAGCAGAGGGCTGCGGGGCCGCCGGACTTGGACTCGGCAACGTCTCCGCCGGCGCCGCCTGCTGCGACAGCGGACGCGTGATCGGCTGCCCGTCCGGACCGACGATCTGCATCATGAATAGATAGCGGACCGTGTCCTCCTGGAAGCGCGTCATCATGCCTTCGAACATCTCGAAGGACTCCTTCTTATAAGCCACCAGCGGATCCTGCTGCCCATACCCGCGCAGCCCGATCCCCTCCTTCAGGTGGTCCATGTTCAGCAGGTGGTCCTTCCACAGGCCGTCCATCACGCTCAGCATGATCATTCGCTCGTGATAGCGCATCCCCTGCGACCCGATGATCTGCTCCTTCAGCTCATACTTTTCCTTCAGCTTGTCGAAGATCGTCTCGCCCAGCTCGTGCCGGTTCAGCTTCTCGAACTCCACACCCTCGGCATCCGTGTCAAAGCCGAAGTGGTCGGTGAGCTTCTGCTTGATCGCAGCCGTGTCCCACTGGTCAGGGTGCGCCGACTCGGGCGCCAGCTCCTCCATGATATTGCTCAGGATGGTGGCGACGTAATCCTCTAGAATGAGCTCTTTTTGCTCCACTCCTTCAAGCAGTTGTCGACGTGTTCCGTAGACCGCCTCACGCTGCTTGTTCATGACGTCGTCGTATTCCAGCAGGTGCTTGCGGGCCTCGAAGTTCTGTCCTTCGACCGCCTTCTGCGCGCCCTCAATACGCCGCGTGATCATGCCGCTCTCAATCGGCACGCCCTCTTCCATACCCATGCGCTGCAGCAGCGGCCCGACCCACTCCCGCGCGAAGATGCGCATCAGGTCGTCTTCGAGCGAGAGATAGAAGCGCGATGCGCCCGGGTCACCCTGGCGACCGGCGCGGCCACGCAGCTGGTTGTCGATACGCCGCGACTCGTGCCTCTCCGTTCCCAGGATGTGCAGGCCGCCCGCTTCGAGCACCGCCTCGTGTTCCCGCTTGGTATTGGCCTGGTGCACCTGGAAGGCGCGATCCCAGTTCTCCTGGGTGGTCTCAAACTCCTGCCCCTGATAGTAGAAGCGCATCATCCCCGGCCCGGCCATGGGCGAGATGGCGCCCTCAGCCACGCTGACAGAGCGGGCCAGGCTGCGCTTCACCAGGTCCTGCTTGGTCACAAACTCTGCGTTGCCGCCCAGCAGGATGTCTGTTCCGCGGCCTGCCATATTGGTGGCTATGGTGACCATGCCTAGCCGTCCGGCCTGCGCCACGATCTCCGCCTCGCGCTCGTGATACTTCGCGTTCAGCACCACGTGCTTGACGCCGCGGCGCTGCAGAATCTGCGAGAGCAGTTCGCTCTTCTCGATCGACGTGGTGCCGACCAGCACCGGCTGCTTGCCCTCATGCAGCCGCATGATCTCTTCGGAGACGGCGGTGTACTTCTCCTTCGCCGTCCGGTAGACCACGTCCTGGTTCTCCAGCCGGCGCATCGGCCGGTTGGTGGGGATCACTACAATGTCCAGCTTGTAAGTCTTGTCGAACTCGGCCGCTTCCGTCTCTGCCGTTCCCGTCATGCCGGCCAGCTTGCCGTACATGCGGAAGTAGTTCTGGAAGGTGATGGTGGCCAGCGTCTGGTCCTCACGGCGGATGTTCACACCCTCCTTGGCCTCCACCGCCTGGTGCAGTCCGTCGGACCAGCGGCGGCCGGGCATGGGACGCCCGGTGAAGCTGTCGATGATGATGACCTCGCCATCCTTCACCACGTACTCCACGTCCTTGCGGTAGAGGGTATGCGCCTTGATCGCGACCTCAACGTGGTGCTTGAAGTCCCAGTTCTCCGGGTCGGCGATGTTGCCGATGCCCAGCAGACCTTCGATCTTCTCCCAGCCCTCGTCGGTCACGCTGATGGTCTTGTGCTTCTCGTCCACCACGTAGTCGCCGGTCAGGTACTTCTCTTCGCCCTTCTCAATCTCCTCGCCCAGCTCCAGCTGCGGGATAATGCGATTCACGCGCGCGTACTTGTCGGTGGTCTGGTCAGTCGGTCCGCTGATGATCAGCGGGGTGCGCGCCTCGTCGATCAGGATCGAGTCAACCTCGTCCACGATGGCGTAGTAGTGGCCGCGCTGCACGCAGTCGGCCAGCTCGAACTTCATGTTGTCGCGCAGGTAGTCGAAGCCAAACTCGTTGTTGGTGCCGTAGGTGATGTCGGAGGCATAGGCGGCGCGGCGCTGGGCATCGTCCAGGTCATGCACGATGACGCCGACGCTCAGACCCAGAAACTCATAGATCTTGCCCATCCACTCCGCGTCGCGCTTGGCCAGGTAGTCGTTCACCGTCACGACGTGGACGCCCTTGCCGGCCAGCGCATTCAGGTAGCACGGCAGCGTCGCCACCAGGGTCTTGCCTTCGCCCGTCTTCATCTCCGCAATCTTGCCGGAGTGCAGCACCATGCCGCCGATCAGCTGCACGTCGAAATGGCGCATGTTCAGGACGCGCTTGCCCGCCTCCCGCACCACGGCAAAGGCCTCCGGCAGCAGCTCGTTCAGCGCCTCCTGCTCGGCTGCCTTGCGGGCGTCCTTCTTCTCCTGCAGATCGTTGTAGGTCGGGTCAGGCACATCCTTCAGGCGCGCCGCAAAGCGCTCCCGGAACTCGACGGTCTTGGCCCGCAGCTCGGCATCGCTCAGCCCGGCCAGCTTCGGTTCCCATTCGCCGATGGCTGCCACTGTGGGCATCATCCGTTTCACGGCACGCTCGTTGCTGGTGCCGAAAATCTTCGTTAATGCACTACCGATCAAGGAATTCCTCTGGGACCCTCGGACGATCCGGGCCGACACTTCATTTTACGCGATAGCGGCAGAGGCAGGAGTTCTTGGCGGAACGGCGGGAGCTTAGTCAAAAAAGCGCGTGTCCTCGAAGACAAACGCCGGATCGACATCACACTCCTCTGAGACAAGCCGGCAAAGCGCCTTCCACAGTTGCTTCGGTCTGCGGTCTGCTCCACGTGCGGCGAAATAGGCAAAGTTGCGATTTGCCACGGAGCGGGAAAGATCGGCGACCGTCATATTGCCAAAACTTCCCGGGTCGGTCCACATCATGATGATCCCAGTCAACATAAGTGTCGTAAGTGGCCACAAGGGGCTGAATGCAAACGAAGCGAAGTTCGAGAGAAATCCCAGGATCACGCACCAAAATCCAATGACACTCTGGAGCGATAGCGTAACCGCAGGCGATGTGATCCCTAACGAAACGCTAAGTTGCCGAAGGGCGCGTTTGGGGGACATCGGAACAATTTCAACTAATCTCGTCGACGGGCGCATACGGGGTGTAGAGCCGCCCATCCTCGCAAGCTCGTTCCTGACCCGATGGAACGCCATCATGGTCAAACATCTCCCATCCTCTGTTGCAGTCGGAGTGAGTGCTAGAAGGGAACGGTAAACGTCGCCGACAGTCTTCCAGTTTGCAGTTTCATCTCCGAAGGTCACATTGAATGAGGACTCGATGGAAAGCAGTAGATCCATATCATCGCCGTCCCCTACGAGACCAAGCGATGTTGTTAAGACAGAATCCTGCAGACTCATGACTGTCCCCCGAAACGAAGGCCGTTACAGGCCGATTGTACCTTCGCGCACGCCGGGCGGAAGATAGATAGATTTGGGAAGGTCGAGGCAGCCCTACTTCGCCCGCGGGTGGGTGCGGTCGTACACCTCGGCCACCTGCCGCACAGTCAGCTGCGTGTAACGCTGCGTGGTCGACAGCCGCTCATGACCCAGCAGCTCCTGGATGGCGCGCAGGTCCGCCCCCTCCTCCAGCATGTGGGTGCCGAAGGCGTGGCGCAGCGTGTGAGGATGCGTCTCCGCTGCCATTCCATGCGCCAGCGCCAGGCGCTTCACAATTCTGCCCACGGACCGCGTGGTCAGCCGCCCGCTCGACTTCACGCGCGCGCTCACCAGCAGTGCATCCGTCTGTTTGCCGGCGGCGGCCAGCCGCTTCGCGCGCTCCGGCAGGTACGCGCGGATCGCAGCCGCGGCTGCGTCGCCCAGCGGTGCCAGCCGTTCCTTCGCGCCCTTGCCGCGCACCAGCAGCGTCTCTGCTGCCCAGCGAATGTGCTTCAGGTCCAGCGCCACCAACTCCGCGTTTCGCAGGCCGCAGCCATACAGCAGCTCGAAGATCACCGCGTCGCGGCGCGGCCAGCCGGCAGACGTATCCTCCTCCGCGCCAGCCGTCGTCTGGTCGAGCGCACGGTTCATCTGCTCAATCGTGGGCACGCGTGGCAGATGCTTGGGCAGCTTGGGGGTAGAGACCAGCGCGGCCGGATTTTGCTCCACATACCCCATGCGCGCCAGCCACTTGAACCAGGAGCGCACCGCCGCCAGTGCGCGCGCAACCGACGCCTTCGACAGCCCGGCCCCGTACAGCTCCGCCATGTAACCGCGAATGTGCAGATGTTCGACCCGTGCCAGGTCGCACGTGCCCCCGAACAGCCGGCTCAGGTACGCCGCAAACTGCGAAAGCTCCCGTTGGTAGGCGCGCAGCGTGTGGGCAGAGGAGCCGCGCTCATTCTCAAGCATTGCGAGGAAGCCCTGCGTCAGCTCGTCCAGTCGCTTGCTCATGCGCCTGTGCTCCGCTGCCGTGCGCGCGGGTGGTGAGTGCGGTGCACTGCCTTCAGCCGGTCGATGGCCAGGTGCGTATACACCTGCGTCGTCGCGATGTCGGCATGTCCTAGCAGCGTCTGCACGGAACGCAGGTCCGCTCCATGCCCCACCATGTGGGTCGCGCAACTGTGGCGCAGCATGTGCGGACTCGCCGCCCCGCCGGTGCTGCGCTTCACCAGCGCCCAGATCCAGCCCCGGGTCAGGGTGCGACCCTGTTGCGATAAAAATAAGCCACCAGCCCCGTTACGTTTGCCGGACCTGCCCTTCTGCAGCACAGGACGGCCGCGCTCCAGGTACTGCTCCAGTGCCTCCACCGCCGGACGTCCCAGCGGCACCACGCGTTCCTTGTCGCCTTTGCCGCGCACCAGCACCCGGCCCGCATCCAGTTGCAGGTCCTCGCTGCGCAACCCGGTCAGCTCCGAGACGCGCAGGCCGCCGGCATACAGCAACTCCAGGATGGCCCGGTCGCGCAGAGCTACAGCATCGCCCGCCGCGCCGGTTGCGACGGTGGCTGCGGTATCCAGCATGGCCGCCGTCTCGCTCTCGGCCAGCGCCTTTGGCAGCACCTTCCACGCCTTCGGCGAATCAATGTTGAGCGTGGGGTCGTGACCAATCCGCTTGTCCAGCAGCAGCCACTTATACAGCCCGCGCAGGCAGCTCAGCTTCCGCGCTACCGATCGCGCATCGATCTGGTGCTGGCGCAGGTGCTCCAGAAAGCCGGCGACTTCCTGCTGCCGGGCAGTCTCGAGCACCGCATGCGTGCCCTCCAGATACTCGGCAAACATCAGCAGGTCGCGCCCGTATGCTTCCAGCGTCAGCGGCCGCAGGCCCTTCTCGACCCGCAGGTACAGCAGGTACTCCCGTACTAAGGTCGCGTTGGAGGATGCTGCCACATCATCATTATCGGCCGCGCGCGCCTCAAGGCAGCGGGCGGATCCCGGGGGAATTCGAGTCGTCAGCCCCGCCTGCGCTAGATCTTCTGCCGCTTCCACCTGCCCTGCCGGAACAGCACCACGCTGGCTGCGACCATGAAAATCTCCGCCAGCACCACGGAGAGGAATGCGCCGTTCTCCCGCAGCGCAGTGTGGATGGACAGCCACCAGGCCAGTGGCAGCTCCAGTATCCAGAAGCCGACCAGGTTCACCAGCGTCGGCGTCAGCGTGTCGCCCGCGCCGTTGAATGCCTGCAACATCACCATGCCATAGGCGTAGCTGACATTGCCGCAGCACAGGATGCGCAGGCAGTGGATGCCGACCCGCAGCACCTCAGGATCGCGGCTGAAGGCGCTGACGATCGTCGGCGCAAAGACGAAGAACACGACGCCGACCGTACCCAGGAAGATCATGTTCCACAGGCCAGTCCGCCACACGGAGGTCTCCGCCCGCTCTGGCTTGCCCGCGCCCAGGTTCTGGCCAACCAGGGTTGCCGCGGCATTGCTCAGCCCCCAGGAGGGCAGCAGCAGGAAGATGATGATGCGGATGCCGATGGTGTAGCCGGCAATCGCCTCGGCGCCGAAGACGCTGACGATGCGCACCAGCACCAGCCAGCTGGCCTGCGCGATCAGGAACTGCACAATGCCCGCGCTCGCCACCCGCACCAGCCGGATCATCACGCCGATCTGTAACCGCATCTGTCGCAGGCCAATGCGGATCCGCTCCGTGCCCCGCGCCAGCCGGTAGAACTGGTAGAGCACGCCGATGCTGCGTCCGGTCAGCGTCGCCGCAGCGGCTCCAGCCACCCCCAGCTTGGGGAACGGGCCCCACCCGAAGATGAGGCAGGGATCGAGCACCAGGTTGATGGCGTTCGCAACCCACAGCAGCCGCATCGCGATGGCCGCGTCGCCGGCGCCACGGAAGATGGCGTTGTTCAGGAACAGCAGCAGCAGCACGCCGCCGCCGCCCAGTGCGATCCGCGTGTAGCCTGCCCCGGTGGCCACAATCTGCGGTGTGCCACCGGCAAAGCGCAGCAGCTGCGGCGCAAACAGGATGCACGGAAGCGCAATGGCCAGTGACGCCGCTACGGAAAGCAGGATGCCCTGCATTCCGGCAACCGCAGCGCCCTCCGGATCCTTCTCTCCGATGCGGCGCGCCACCATCGCAGTCGTCGACAGGCCCAGCCCCAGTCCCACCGCGATAATCAGCGTCAGCATGGACTCGGTCAGGCCAACCGTCGCCACCGCATCCGGCCCCAGCCGCCCTACCCAGAAGATGTCAACCACCGCAAACAGCGACTCCAGCACCATCTCCAGCACCATCGGAATGGCCAGCAGGATGATGGCGCGGTTCAGGTTGCCGCTGGTGAAGTCGCGATGCGACCCGCGCAGCGCCTCACCCACCGCCTTCCAGAAGCTCGGCTCGTTGACGCGCTCCTGATCGACAATGGTTTGCATCGATAGCTCGCTATCTGCCCCCGGACGGGTCGGAGGAGTCGGCCGCGTCCAGGTCTACAAATCCCAGCGCACCGTGGTAGACACCCGGGGCATAGCAGTTGCCATCCGGGTCGTAGTTTTTGGGACAGCCCGCGGTAAACTGCGGCCGCCGCGGTGACAGCGCATACTGCCACACCACTGCGTCCGGCAACTGGAGTGCAGCAGAAGGATGCTGTGGACGTGACTCTATTATGCAGCCGGGCGAGGGCGGGCACTCATCCCGCGCCACCCAAAGCGGGATGCGCTCTCCACGGGCAAGCTGCGCAATCTGCTGCGCTGTCGAGATGGTTCTTCCCGGCCCATCCGGCACCGTCGTCCCGGAGCAGTACACCCCGGCATGCCCCTTGGCCCGCCGCACACTCTCCACAAAGGCCAGCAAGTATGCGGTCTGCTCCGGCAGCAGGCGACCGCCCTCCTCCTGATCAAGAAAGATCAGAGCGCCCGGAGGAAAGCCTTCCTTGGCTGCAGCAGCCACTGCCGCGGCGCCGTCCGCCCGCCCCAGCGCCGCTGCATCCTTGCCCTTCAACTCAGCGTCCACGCGCCCGTTCCACAGCAGCAGGAAGCCGAAGCCGCGCTGCCGCAGCAGCTCCCGCTTTCCCGTCCAGCTGGAGGCCTTCTCGCCCGGCGGCGCATTCAGCCAGTAGCCGGTAAAGCTGAAGGAACGGCGCAACGCGCCCAGCAGCGTATCGCCCGGGTAGTCATTGCGGTCCATACCGGTAAACGCCGGCCGCATGTCCGCCTGTGCGCCGGCGGAGAGTGAAAGCAGGATGAATAGTGCGAGTACCCAGCCCATGGCCCAGACCGCTTGCGTTCTCTTCATTCACTTCCCTTCACGTGTGACCTTCGCGTCTGCCCTGGATGCCTTCCGCTACTACCAGCAGCGCGCCGGCGCGTTGGTTTGCTGCAATCGAGTACGTATGCTCATCCCGTAGCGGCCGGCTCTTGCAGATGGGCCGCCGTATGATGGTTTGGAGGAGCACGCTTGACCACGACCCTGCCCGCACGCCTCTCCGGCCAGCAGTTCCACCAGGCCGTCCTCGCCATCAACCCGCGTCTCGCCGTCTTCGATTGCGACGGCACCCTGTGGAGCGGCGACGCCGGTTACGATTTCATGCTCTGGTCCATCGCCCAGGGCGTGGTCTCCCGCAATGCCGCCGATTGGATTGACTCCCGCTACCGCCTCTATCGCTCGGGAGAGATCTCTGAAGTCACCATCTGCGGCGAGATGGTGCAACTGTACACCGGACTGGAAGAGTCAGAGCTGCGCCACGCAGCCGTCACCTTCGTCCGCACGCACGTCCGCTCCCACTACTTCGCGGAGATGCAGCGGTTGGTCGATGACCTGCACGCAGCCGGATGCGAGATCTGGGCCGTCAGCTCCACCAATAATTGGGTAATCGAGGAGGGTGTGCGTGAATTCCACATCCCGCCGGAGCGCATCCTGTGCGCCCGCGTGGCCGTCGTCGATGGCCGCATCACCAGCACCCTGCTCGACGTCCCGACCGATGAGGGCAAGGCACTGTCGCTGCAACGCGCAGGCCGCGGTCAGCCAGACGTCGTCTTCGGCAACTCCATCCACGACGCAGCCATGCTGGCGCTGGCGCGCTCGCCGTTCGCTATCAACCCGACGCCCGCACTGCTCGACTTGGCCGGACAGCGTGGCTGGCCAGTCTTCCTGCCGGATGGCGTCGCGCCAGCTGGCTGATGGCCCGGCTGGCAGGCGCGCGACGTTGAGCCCGTAAGCCTTCCAACTCACCCGCGATACAGGAGTTGCCGCTGCCCGGTCCGTTCCCATTTCGGTGCGAACGAAACTGCTGCCACCAGCCATACAGTCGCGAAGAGCGGAATCGCCATCTAGTCTCAGCAGGTGACAGACCTGAAGAAGACCGACACCGTACCGGAGGACGCGCCCGCAGTACAGCCCGGCCAGAGGACGGACACGAAGACGCTGCGGATGGTCGTGGCCGCGTTGATTCTGCGCGGGGATGAGGTGCTCATCTGTCAGCGCCGGCCGGACCAGCCGCTGGGCCTTAAGTGGGAGTTCCCCGGCGGCAAGATGGAGCCGGGCGAAACAGCAGAGCAGGCACTGCGCCGTGAACTGCAGGAAGAGCTCGGCATCGAGGCCGTCATCAGCACCCGGATCGCCCACATCCGGCATCAGTATCGCAGTGGCGGGGCGGTCGATCTGCAATTCTTCGTCGTCAACGAGTACGCCGGCGAGCTGACCAACATCATCTTCCAGGACATGCGCTGGTGCCCGCTGCGCAGCCTTCCGCAATACGACTTCCTCACCGCGGATCGCAACCTGGTGCGCGACCTGGCCGCCGGCAAGCTGCTGTAGCGCGGCAGCAGCTTCTCCCGGACCACGTTCTCGGCCTCGATCAGCCCAGCAACATGTATGCGATGGAGAGGATCACCACCACTCCCACCGTGATCCAGGCGATCGCATTCATCCATCCCGCGTTGACGTAGGAGCCCATCAGGTCCTTCCGGTTGATCAGGATCAGCATCATCACCAGGATCACCGGCAGCAGGATCCCGCTCAGCACCTGGGTCTCCTCCACCACCTTCAGCGCGTTCAGATGGGGCAGCAGGACCACGCCTGCCCCGCCGGCAATCAGCAGCGTGTAGAGCCAGTAGAACGTCGGCGCCTCGCAGAAGCTCTTGTCCACCCCTGACTCCAGGCCAAGCCCTTCGCACACCGTGTACGCAGTTGACAGTGGGAGGATGGACGCTGCGAAGAACGAAGCGTTGAACAGTCCCACCGCAAACAGCAGGAACGCATACTCCTTGGCCAGCGGCTTCATCGCCTCTGCCGCATCCGCGGGAACCACCAGCGGCCCGATGCCATGCACGTACAGCGTGGCGGCGCAGGCCACGATGATGAACCAGGCCACGACATCGGTGAAGATGGACCCGACGATCACATCCAGCCGTGACGCGGCGTAGTCCTTGGCCGCCACGCCCTTCTCGACCACCGAAGCCTGGAGGTAGAACTGCATCCATGGCGCAATCGTGGTGCCGATGATCGCCAGGGTCATGGTGATGTATCCCGGCGTGCGCCAGGTTGCGGCACTGGGCAGCTTGACCGTGGCCAGCATGGCGGTGCGCCAGCTCGGCCCGGAGAGCACGCCCGTGATGATGTACGCGATGTAGAAGACACTGGCCGCCAGGAAGACCTTCTCGACGCTCTTGTAGTCGCCGCGGACCACCAGCAGCCACACCAGCACGGCGCACACCGGGACAGAGATGTACTTGCTCACGTGGAACAGTTCGAGCGACCCGGAGATGCCGATAAACTCCGTCACCACCAGGCCGAAGTTCACGATCACCAGCAGCACCATCGTGATCGCCGTGGCGCGCAGGCCGAACTCTTCGCGAATCAGATCGCTCAGCCCCTTGCCCGTCACCACGCCCATGCGCGCGCACATCTCTTGCACCAGCACCAGCGCCAGCGTGATCGGCACGATGGTCCACAGTAGCGAGTAGCCGAACTGCGCCCCCGCCTGCGAGTAGGTCAGGATCCCACCCGCGTCGTTGTCCACATTGGCAGTGATGAAGCCCGGTCCCAGCACCGCCAGGAACACAAGCAACCGGGTTTGCCAACGCTTCAGCATGCGCTCATCCCTGGGGTGACATTGCAGATTGGTGCAGCAGGAGAGCGCGAAAGTAACGCCGGTGCGCGTCGGCCCACAGGCGAACATACCAGATGACGGCAGCCAATGGATCGCCCTGCGCCGGCCGATTCTGCCCGGTTATCCCGAGGCTCTGACTCCGGGCTGACCAGGTACTGCGCATTCGAGCTGTAAGCAATCAGCTCGCACGACAATGGCCCGCATCGCGGCAGTGATTCGTAATCCCGACCGTCCGCGCCGCGTGACTCCTAGGCTCAGCTGCGGCCGCGCAGGAAGGAGATCACATCGTCTGCCTCGACGATGCCCACCAGCTTGTCCGATCCGTTGACCACAGGAAGCGCACGCAGGTTGTACTTGTCGAAGAGCTCCGCGACATCATCTTCGTGGGTGTCCACGCGACAACTGATCACGCGGCTGTCTGCCAGCACGGCCAGCCGGCTCTCCGGCTGCGCCAGCAGGATGCGCAGCAGCGGCACCACGCCCTTCAGCGCGCGGTGCTTGTCCACCAGATAGACATCGGTCACGGTATCCGGGTCGCCTTCGAAGGTCCGCAGAGCCTCCATCGCATCCCCAACCGTGCTCTCGTCCACCACGCTGACAAAGTCGGTCGTCATGTAGCCGGCAGCGGAGTCGTCGCGGAACTCGAGCAGCTCCTCGACCTCCTGCCGCTCCTCCGGCTCCATGCGATCCAGGATGGCGTCGGAGTGCGCCTCCGGCAGTTCGGCCAGCAGGTCCGCGGCCGCGTCCGGGTCCATCTCTTCGACGATGTCGGCACCGCGCTCCGAGTCGACCGAGGCCAACAGGGACCGCTGCAGCTTCGGATCCACCTCCTGCAGTGCCTCTGCCGCCACCTCTTCGTCCAGCGAGTGAAAGACGGCCTCCCGCTCGGCCGGCGCCAGCTCTTCCAGAATGTCTGCAATGTCGGCCGGATGCATATCGGCCAGCCGCTCATGCTCGATCTTCAGCCGCACCCGCCGCGCCGGGTCGACCTCAATCACGTCGACAAACTCCCAGGGAATCGCCCGGCCAGCGACACGATGTGCCAGTGCGGCTAACTGGGCGGTCGGCAGAACGCCTTTCAGCATGCGCCGCACCGCGCCACGCATGCCGACCTCCACCTGCGTCACGCGCAGGGGCACGCCGTGCTCCGGCCGCTGCCAGCGCAGGTCCACATCGTTTACGCGGACCACCTTGCGCCCGTGCACGTCAATAATTTGTCGGTCCAGCAGATCCTGCCGCAGCAGCAGTGCGCCATCGGCGGGGCCGGCCGGGCTTGGCTCCGCGCCCTCGGCCATCAGCAGCCTACCCGCGCCGGTCGGCCTTAGGGCGGCAATGTCTATCTGTTCGCGGCCGCGGGAGGTCTTCACCACCAGCGCCAGCACCTGTCCCGCGTCCTTGCCCGTAGCTACCGCAACGTCCGTGACCCGGCCGCGCATCTGCCCGGAGGCGTCCACCACCGGCATGCCTTCAAGCAGAGTCAGGCTGGTCTCTTCGTGAGACGGCTGCGCTGCCCTCTCCGCGGTAATTGTCCCGTTCGTCGGCACCTGCCTAATCTAGAGCGTCCTTCGTCCAGGTGTACAGACGCTCGAGCGAGGTGTGCCCGGCTCAGTGCAAGGAAGGCGGCGCTTCGTGCACGTGGCGGATCACGATGGTGTCGTCCTTGAACTCGACCCGGTCGTACTCCCGGCCCTGCGACTGCACATAGCAGCCGCATTCGGTGTTGGCATGGTGCGCCAGGCTGATGCCGTCCTGTGTGCCCTGCAGCTCACGGTTCGCCTGATCGAGATCGGCTTGCGCGCTCTCTGCGGCAGACTTGTCGGCCGCCTTGTCTCCAGCGGACTTGTCTCCGGCAGCCCTGGCCCGGTCCAGCTTGGCCTGCGCGTCGGCGACTCCCGCCTTGGCATCCGCCAGTTGCTTCTGCTCATCCGCCGTCAGCTTCTCTGTCCGGACAGCGGGTACAGCCGCCTGGCCCGCCGCGCCGGCGCCGCCGGGATTCAGCTGCGGCATCATCAGCAGCATCATTAGGATGGCCATCCACATAAGCTATCTCCTCCACCAATCGTAACTCGCGACCAGGCGAGTGCATAACCGCAGCAGTACTGACCCAGCCAGTTACGACGGCGCTTGGAGTGACGCTTGTAACTGCGCCGTGTGTCCGTCGCGCAAGCAACACGTACCATTTCGCTTCACTAGAAACGACGTGCCTCACGACTCTCCTTGACACAGAGCGGCACCGCCAAGCAAACTGCCGAAACACGCGCCGGTATAGTTATCAGTCGCAGCGTATCCAAGCGAGCACATGAGGACTTGAGAGTGACCGGATCCCAGGCAGGCCGCATCACCTACACGCTCGACTCCTCCCTCGACAGCGTGAACCGAGTGGAACAAACAGCCGAACAGGTGGCGCAAAAGGCCGGCTTTGATGAAGACGAGGTCTACCGGGTATCAATGGCGGCGCGCGAAGCGGCTGTCAACGCGGTACTCCACGGTAACGCTTACAGCCCGGATAAGCGCATCACCGCAACCTTTGAGACCACACCCACATCCCTGGTCATCCGCATCACGGACCAGGGGCCAGGCCTCGATCCGGCGACGCTGCCCGACCCGCTGGCGCCGGATAATCTGCTGCGAGGCTCCGGACGCGGGATCTTCCTCATCCGATCCTTTATGGATGAAGTGGAATTCCGGCAGCTCAATCCCGGAACCGAACTTACCCTTATCAAGCACCTGGTCAGTGCCTGAAGCAAAGGCCGCATATGTAAGCTTAGGCCGTCATTGCCTGAGGGCCCTTTCGAAGAAAGAGCCCACACCGCAGAACTCGGGCTCGTCACAGTAACCGGGCTTTTGCTGAACACCAGCGCAGCCACGTTCAGGAGGAACTTTCAGTGAGTGTAAAAATCGCGACCCGTCAGATAGACGGGGTCACCATTCTCGATATCAGCGGCCGCATCACCCTCGGCGAAGGCAGCGTGCAGCTTCGCGATGCCGTCCGTGACCTGCTGGCCAAGGGACAGAAGCACATCCTGCTCAACCTCGGCGATGTCAGCTACATTGACAGCTCCGGCATCGGCGAGCTGGTCAGCGCCTTCACCACGGTCAAGAACCAGGGCGGCGAACTCAAGCTCCTCAACCTGACCCGCAAGGTTCACGACCTGCTGCAGATCACTAAGCTGTACACCGTCTTCGACGTGAAGGATGACGAGGCCAGCGCCGTCGGCTCCTTCTCGAAATAGCACGAACTCCGCCACACGCGCCAGAGGCTGCCTGATGAGGGCAGCCTCTGGCGTTTTGCGCCTCGTCTCGGCTACGCGAGTCCCTCCACCAGCAGGGCGCGGTACACCGCCCCCAGCAACCGGTGCTCCCGCACCTCGCGGTACGCCGGACTGTCGTACCAGCCCCGCGCCGCCTCCATGCTGGGGAACTCCAGAATCACCGTGCCATCGGTGGGCGGCCCTTCCAAGTCTTCGAAGCTGCCGTAGACAGCCAGCATCTTGACCGCATGACCGGCGAAGGTCGCCTCTACCTTCTGGCGGTAGATCTCCATCTCGCCGGCATCCAGCATCTTCTCTCGCGTAAACACCATGTAGGCGCTCATTGGGCGTTCTCCCTTCTCGCTGCGCGGGCCATTAGAACTTCACAGCGGGCGCGTTGCGAGAGCCTTCACTCGCCTGAAAGTAGGCATTGTTGGTGTGATAGCCCGCGATGCCCGCCCAGATGCTGTTGGGAAACTGCTGAATGAAGGTGTCGTAGTCGCGCAGCGCGTCGTTGTAACGCCGGCGCGCTACCTGGATGCGGTTCTCCGTCCCCTCCAGCTGATCCTGCAGTGAGAAAAAGTTCTGATTCGCTTTCAGGTCGGGATAACTCTCAGACAACGCCAGCAGCCGGCCGATGGCTCCATCCAGCTGTCCATTCGCCTGGAACTTCCCCTCCGGCGTGTGCGCCGCAAGCAGGCCGGCGCGCGCATTCGCGATATCCGCGAATACCGTCTCTTCGTGCTTGGCATACCCCTTCACTGTTTCGACCAGGTTTGGAATCAGGTCCGCCCGGCGTTGCAGTGTGGTGTCGATGTCGGAGTACGCCGCCTTCACGTCGTTGTCCTTCGCCACCATCTGGTTCTTGGAGCTTACATAGCTGCCAAAGACCAGTAGCAGCACCACTCCAATCGCCACCACCAGTCCAATCAGCACTCCCATGCCACGTTTCATCGTCATTGCTCCCTTACAGACTCGCTGTATACAGAAACTTGATTAGAGCATTGTTCTCTGCTCATCATGGAAAC
>CAXUMX010000050.1:0-25100 GCA_964252395.1 uncultured Acidobacteriaceae bacterium
GTGACCTCTCCCTTACCAAGGGAGTGCTCTACCGACTGAGCTACATCAGCCCTTCTGCTACCAACCTTCCGCGACGCGCGTATTAATCGTAACGCGAACGGCGCATTCCCAACAGCAACCTCAGAGCAAAGCCGCTAAGGATTACCAGCACCAGCGTCCTCACCCGCCCCGCCTCCATCGTCTTCCACGCCGTCAGACCGAGCAGTGCATAAAGCCCCAGCGCGACTCCCGTCTTCCGGCCTGCCGTCCAGCCCGCCCGCTCTTCCGTCACGCCGGCAGCTTCTGCTGAGCCCGGCGTGGACTCCGGACTCGATGCTTCTGGTGCACAGGGGAGGATTCGAACCTCCGTACCTCGCAAGGAGGGGCAGATTTACAGTCTGCTGCCATTAACCACTCGGCCACCTGTGCACTCACGCCGGAGTCTCGCCTTACCGCCATCCGCACATGCATCCGCCAGTCGCACCACGCTTCGCCCGAACGACACGGGAGAACGCTGGGTAGAGGAAGACAAGGTGTAGATGGCGCTCGACGAGGTACCGGACGTCCTTGCAAATCTATTCTGACGATCCTGATTCCGAGCTGCGAATTAGGGCTTTCGGGACTGGAGCTGGCGAAGGGACTTGAACCCCCGACCCTCTGATTACAAATCAGATGCTCTACCAGCTGAGCTACGCCAGCCCGCACTGCCTGTTCCCCCGCACGCACATCTTTGCGGGCGCAGAGAGCGACCGTTCAAGCGAAAGAGTAGCACAGGGTTGGCACTGCCGCAAAACGGAACGCCGCCCCAAACCACACTGCTATTCTGTCTGCGCCCCACACACCGGGCACCCATGCGAAGACGCACCCGCAGCACACTCCTGATTGCCGGCATCATCCTTGTGCTGCTGGGCGTGCTGGCCTACCTGCGGCAGAAGGCTCCGCCGGAGGTCGCACGCCTGCTGCCGGAGTCCGACGGCATCCTCTACATCAACTTCGAGCCGCTGCGGGTCGCCCTGCACTTCGACCAGCATCCGGTGCCGCACGACGCCAGCTACCAGCGATTCCTGGACGCTACCGGCTTCGTCTTCGAGCGAGATCTGCGCCAGGCGGCCATCGCCCTGCACCGGATGCCGGATCCGCGCGGACCGAATGGCCCGGTCGCCTACTCTGAGGTATTCTCCGGCCACTTTGACATCCACAAGCTGGACGCCTGGCTGGCGGCCAACAGCGCCAGCCGCGAGCAGTACGCCGGGCGCACCATCTACAGCATTGCCAGCGACGGACGCACAGTACGCGTGGTCATGCTGGGCTATGACCTGGTCGCGGTGTCAAATACGCCCACGCCCGAGCAGATCCATGCCATGGTGGACCGCTACCGTGCGGCCGCGCTGCCCTTCTCCGGCTCTTCCGTCCTCTCGGAATACTACGGGCAGGTGCCCGCGCTCTCGATCGCTTGGGGCATCGGGCGGATCAGCCTACCGCTGGTCTCTGCCGCGGGGCCGCAGGCCTTCGGCGTGCGCCTGCCGCTCAGCCCCGATACAGCCTTTGTCGCCTCTGTCCGCTACCTGGGCAGCCTACGGGTACGGGTGGAGGAGATTGCGCCGAGCGAAGCCGCCGCGGCCGCTACAGTGACCTCGCTCCAGAACATGTTGGGGCTGCTCTCCGCCGCCATGAGCACAGTCCAGGACAACCCCGCCAGCCGCGATTACCGCACACTCATCAACAGCGCCTTGGTAGAGCAGCGGCATAGCCACGCCATCCTCACCGCGAATGTGCCCATCGATCTGCTGCGACAGGTAGCCGAGTCGTCGCGCTGAGCGGCTTAGTGACCGGGCGGCGCCACTCGACATGAAGCATGGCAGCACAATTAGCATCATCTGAACGACTTGTAAGACGACGCGCATCTTATCGGGCGAAGGATCCGGTCAGTTTGCAGAGTCTGCACCAAAGCTACCGAGCCTCCCAGGCCGGCGGCTCACCTCAGGAGGTATGCATGTCTTTGATCTTCACCAAGAGCGGCCGGCGCGGCTTGGGCTGTGTGCTCGCGCTCTCCCTCGCTGCCGCGGGCGCAGCGCTGGCCCAGAGCCAGCAGCCGGTCATCACCGGCAAGTCCGCCTTTACCGACTACAGCGATGAGCGTCCCGGCACGATGCGCAAGATCACCGTCGCCGACCTGCCGAAGCCATACGCCACCAACTCCGTCGACAACGGGCCCTCGCTGGTGCCCCGCCCAGAGGGTGCCATGCCCCAGGCGCCGCAGGGCTTCAAGGTGGAGCTCTACTCCTCCAACGTCAACAATCCGCGCCTCATCCGCACCGCGCCCAACGGCGATCTGTTCCTGGTAGAGCCAGAGCCGGAGCACGATTCGAATAACGGAACCATTAAGGTCTTTCGCGGCGTGGACGCCAGTGGCAAGCCCCGGCAGGTAGAGACCTTCGCTACGGGTATGAAGCAGCCCTTCGGCATTGCGTTCTACCCGCTTGGGCCGAACCCTAAGTGGCTTTACGTTGCATACACCGACTCCGTCGTGAAGTTCCCTTACAAGGTGGGCGACATGAAGGCCAGCGGGCCGCCGCAGGTGGTGGTCGACTCGCTGCCGGGCGGAGGACGCTTGCGCGGAGGCGGGCACTGGACGCGTGATGTGATCTTCACCCAGGACGGGCAGCACATGCTGGTGTCTGTCGGATCCCGCTCTAACGTCGATGACACGGATAACAACCCGGCCGAGGTGCATCGCGCCGATGTGCTCGAGTACACACCGGATGGCAAGTTCGTGGAGGTCTATGCCTATGGCATCCGCAACTGCGTGGGCGAGGCGATCCACCCGCAGACCGGCCAGCTTTGGTGCTCCGTGAATGAGCGCGACAACTTGGGCGATAACCTGGTGCCGGACTACATCACGCACGTGCAGGAGGGCGGCTTCTACGGCTGGCCCTACTACTACATGGGCGGCCCGGGCGGCGGCATTCAGGACCCTCGTCACAAGGGCAAGCACCCTGAGTTGCAGAGCAAGGTCATCACTCCGGACGTGCTGCTGCAGCCGCACTTCGCCTCGCTCGAGATAACATTCGACGAAGGCAGCCAGTTCCCCTCCCGCTACAAAGGTTGGGCCTTCGCTGCCGAACACGGCTCCTGGAACAAGGCCAAGCGCGTCGGCTACGAAGTGATCGCCGTTCCGATCGAGGGCGGGAAGGCGACCGGCGCCTACCAGGACTTCCTCACCGGGTTTGTCACTCCCGACGGAAACGTTTGGGGAAGGCCAGTGGGTGTAGCCTTCGCGAAGGATGGCTCGCTATTTGTCACCGATGACGGATCGAATTCGGTATGGCACGTCACCTACACCGGTGGCGGCACACAGCGCGCCAGCGCTCGCTGAGACACCTGGGCGAATGAAAAAAGGCGCGCTCCTGATCTGCGGAGCGCGCCCTTTTCGTTCGCTTGAATCTTGCTAGATGGCAGCGTAGACGACGCGGGTGAACTTCTCCGGCGTGAGAAGGCCTTTGCCCCACTTCGCATCGAATGCCTGCGTCGGATGCTCCTGCACCGCTTCGTCTGCCGTCTTTCCAGCGCGCTTCAGTTTCTGTACGTTCTGTCCGACGGTGTTCATCATGGTGAGGAACTCGAGATAGTCCTGGCGCGTTGCGACGGGTCCGTGCCCAGGGATGAAGATGGTCTCCGCGTCTGTCGACGCAAGTATCTTGTGGCCGGCATCGACCACGCCAAAGAGCTTGCCTCCCGTCGTGCTGTCGACCAGCGGATAGAAGCCGTTGAAGAACAAGTCGCCGGTGTGCACCACATTCGCTTTGGTGAAAACGACTGCGATGTCAGAGTCGGTGTGCGCCGCCGGATAATGCGTCAGCTCGATGGTCTCCGCGCCATGGTGGACGGTACGGCGTTCCGTCATCACGTCCTCCGGTAAGCCACCCGCCGGGGCTGCTGGGATGGACGCCTCGAAGGCGCCGGGAACGGCGATTACGTGGTCCCGAGACATCCAGTAGCGCGTGCGCTCATGCGCCAGGATGCGCGCACCGCGCTGATGCAGTGCCGCATTGCCGTCAGTGTGATCCAGGTGCCAGTGCGTGTTGATCAAGTGCGGCACCTTGTCGACGCCCAGGGCGTTGAGCTGCTCCCATAGGTGGGCGGCAGCGGTGGAGTAACTGGAGTCAACCGCGAGCGCACCCGCGGGTGCCTTGAGCACGCCAACATTGCCGCCGGCCCCGCTCACCACACCCACGTCGCCGCGCAGCATCTTGCTCTCCAGCTTTGCCTGCGCGGCCTGGTCGAGCGACTGCTGCACGAACGGCGAGCGAGCCTTCTGCGCCTGCCCCAGCGCCCTGCCAGCGGCAATACCGGCGACCGCAGCTGTGGCCAGTGAGAGAAAGGTGCGCCTGGACGGGCGGACGAAGAGCGGGTTCATTTCGGTTGGTAAGTGCATAGCCACCGCAGGCTACCACGACTGGCGCGGGATCGGGTCGACGCCGGCTAACGCGGCCTGCCTGCACGTGGCGATGTAGCCTAGCGAAGCGCCGCGAGGAGTCGTGACCGGCCCCCATGGTCCAGACGAGCGCCAATGCCTCAACTCAGTCCTGCTTTACCTCGACAGGTCGATCAGGCTGCTGTTGGTAGATCTCCTCGACCCTCTCCAGCGTATCGATCTCCGCCAACGGCTTGTCGGTGCGGATGCGCAGGATGCGCGGAAAGCGCATGGCGAAGCCGCTGGCGTGACGGTCGGAGCGCATCAGGTTGTTGAAGGCTACCTCCAACACGACCGTAGGCACGACGGTACGCCAGCTTCCGTAATCCTCCAGTGTGTGCTGGAGGAAGAATTCGGAGAGCTCCGCAATCTCCACATCCGTCAGCCCGGAGTAGGCCTTGCCCACGTTTTTCAACGTGTCCCCGTCGCGAACGGCGAAGGTGTAGTCGGAGAGCGTGCCGGCCCGGCGGCCGTTGCCATACTCTGCCGCGGTGACCACGACATCCAGCGTCGCAAGCTCACGCTTCAGCTTCAGCCATGCCAGTCCGCGACGCCCCGGCTGGTACACCGAAGCGGCAGCCTTCAGCATCACGCCCTCGTTGCCGCGAGCCCGCGCATCGCTGTAGGCCTGCTCCAGCTGCTCGGCACTCTCGAGCATCTGGACAGGCGAAAGCACCAGGCGTGGAAAGCTGGCATCATCGGCCGTTGCAGACACATCAAGCTCGGCGACTGGCTCACGGAAGAGTGCGCTCTGGCCGGTCGTCTTTTCGACTGGAGCCGGCGGCGCAGCGGTTCCGTTATTCCCCACTTTCGTATTCGCCACATGGACCGCGTACACCTGCTCGAGCGCGGCGCGACGGGCGGCCAGCGGCTGCTCCAGCAGCAGCGACTCGCCGCGATAGAGCAGATCAAAGGCCATGAAGACCACCGGCGTTTGCCGGCGCATCTCCGCCGTGACCCGCTTGCGCCCGATCCGATTCTGCAGCGAAGCAAAGGGCAGAGCGCGGGATGACGCCTGCTCAGCGGCCGGCGCCCAGGCCAGCAGCTCCCCGTCCAGGATCAGCGGTTCGGTTATCGTGGCAAACGCCTCCGTGATCTCCGGGAAGCTGTGCGTCATGTCCTCCCGCGTGCGGGAGAAGAGGGCGACCCGGCCTGGCTGCGTGGGATCGCCGCAGTGCAGCTGGCAGCGAATGCCGTCGTACTTATCCTGGATATGCGCCTGCACCACCAGCCCCGGGGCAGGCAGTGCCGGTTGGGCCGCCACCTCCGCAGGAGCCTCGGCTCCGCCCTTACCCTGTGTCTCTGCTCGCACTTCCTCCGCAAACCGGGCCATGGCCTCTTCGACCGAGGCGACCGGGCTCGCCAGCATAAATCCGAGTGAATGGAACAGACGCATGCGCGCCTCGCCAAGGCGTTCAGCCTCCGCCAGCCGCACCACCTCGCCGAGATCACCCAGCAGCATGACCGCGTGGCGTACCGCGGATAGCTCCTGATCGGTTGCGACTGCTATGGCCTCCTCCACCTGCGCCTGCTTCACGCCGATGCGCATGTCGCTCAGCATCAGCTTGATAAGGTACTTGGCCTCAAGCGGGGTCGCCCGCTGCAACAGGGCGCGCAGCAGGTCCTGCTTGGCTGCGTTTCCTCGCGCCGACGCCAGCGCGGCGAATGTCTGGTTGACATCGGAAAAGGTAAGCGGCTCGCCGACCGGAGCACGACCGGCCAGCAGGTCGGCTGCAGCCGCGCCCAGGTCTCCGTGACGCAGATAGGCGGCGTGCATCTGGGCATCGCCGGCCTGGGCGAGCTCCTTGATGATCGTCGACAGGCTCGCGCCGCCTACGCTCAGCCGGCGCCCGTCTGCCTCGGCAAAGGTCACGCCCGAGAGGTAGAGCGCCGCCTGGGCGGCTGCCTCGACCGGCAGCTCGCGCAGGTAGTCAGCCATCCAGGCGCGCTTCTCCAGCTTCTTGGTCGTGCCGGCCAGTCGCTCGCACAACTCAGCCCATGGCTCCAGTTCTGTCATTCCACGTATCCCGGTAACGTAACAGTACCCTGTTGTTCCCTGAATGGAGATGCATCGAGAGACGCCTCGCGATACTCTAATGAGGCGATGACGCGTCGTATCAACATTCCCGGCACACTCCTCTAGCGGCTCCCGCCGCCTCTGCCGCCCCGCGCCTTGCTTCGGAAATAGATCTAGAAAATTACGAGCCGGCCCCTCAGTGGCCGAGGAGTTATGCCATGTTTGAACGCCTGGAACAGATTGCCGCCCGCTACGAACAGCTGGGCCGCGAGATGGCCTCCGATGAGGTAGTCATGGACCATGAGCGCTACCAGAAGGTCGCCAAGCAGCATCGCGATCTCGAGTCCGTCGTCAACGTATTCCGCGAGTACCAGCAGACCAAGCAGGGTATCTCGGACTCGCGCGCGATGTTAGCGGAAAGCGATCCGGAGATCCGCGCCATGGCCGAGGAGGAACTGACGCAGCTGGAAGAGCGGCTGCCGCGCCTGGAGAACGAACTGAAGCTGAAGCTGCTACCCAAAGATCCGAACGATGAGAAGAACGTCATCCTCGAGATCCGTGCCGGCACGGGTGGCGACGAGGCTTCCCTGTTCGCGGCAGAGGTGTTCCGCATGTACTCGCGATTTGCAGAGCAGCACCGCTGGAAGGTGGAGATTCTCTCGTCCTCTGAGTCCGGCATCGGCGGGCTGAAGGAAGTCATAGCCATCATCGAGGGCGACCGCGTCTATTCGCAGCTGAAGTACGAATCCGGTGTGCACCGCGTGCAGCGGGTGCCGGCAACGGAGACGCAGGGCCGCGTCCACACCTCTGCCATCACGGTCGCGGTACTGCCGGAGGCCGAGGACGTGGATGTGAAGATCGAAGCCAAGGACCTGCGCATCGACACGTTCTGCTCATCCGGTCCCGGCGGTCAGTCGGTCAATACCACCTACTCTGCCGTGCGCATCACCCATCTACCAACCGGCACTGTAGTGAGCTGCCAGGATGAGAAGTCGCAGATCAAGAATCGCGAGAAGGGCATGCGCGTCCTGCGCGCCCGCTTGTATGAAGTGGAGCAGGAGAAGCAGCAGGCAGCGCTGGCGCAGGAGCGCAAGCAGCAGGTCGGCTCCGGCGACCGTTCAGAGAAGATCCGCACCTACAACTTCCCCCAGAACCGGCTGACCGACCACCGCATCGGCCTGACGTTGCACCAGCTGGCAGAGGTGATGGAAGGGCGGCTCCAGCCCGTCATCGATGCAGTGGTGCAGCACTTCCAGTCCGAGCGCTTAAAGACCGAGACAGCAAACGTCGCCTGAGCAGTTGCGTATTGGCGAAAGCAGGACAGGGTAGGCTAGGTGGCATGAGGATGCCTCACCCCTGTTCTATCGCTCTTCGTTCTGTTCCTGTCTGCCTCTGTATGGCACTTCTGTCATTCTGTGCAGTCGCTGCTGGACAGACAGCGGCGACTGGCGGCGCTGGTGCACTCGATCAAGCCATCGACCCTGCGGTCGCGCAGGTGATAGCAACCACGCCCGCAATCGACAACCACGCGCATCCACGGCTCTCCCCACCGGCGATGGAGACAGACCGCGGCTTCGACGCGCTTCCGGTCGACACCATGGAGCCACAGACGGATCCGGTTGCCTTACGGCCCGACTATCCGCCGCTGGCTGAAGCGTGGTTTGCACTCTACGGCTTCACCGGGATACCGCCGCTTAGCGACGCTGCGCGAAAAGAGCTCGAGGCATCCCGCACTCGCGTGCGACAGCGGGAGGGTGAGCATTACTCCGGCTGGGTTCTGGACCGGGCTGGGATCGGCACCATGCTGGCCAACCGCGTCAGCATGGGAGAAGGCGTTGAGCCGCCCCGTTTTCTGTGGGTTCCATACGACGACGCGCTGCTGTTCCCTTTGAACAACGGAGCCCTGGCAGCGGCTACGCCGGACCGTACACAGTTTTTCGCGCTGGAAGACAAGCTGCGCACCCGCTATCTCAGCGATGCCGGCCTCCCGGCCATGCCGGCCACTCTCGACGCTTACCTGCAGCGGCTGGTCACGCCTACGCTGGAGCGGCAGCAGAGGGGCGGAGCCGTCGCCATCAAGTTTGAAGCGGCCTATCTGCGTAGCCTCGACTTCGCCGATCCGTCGCGAGAGCAGGCGCAGGCTGTCTACGCCAAGTACATCCACGCCAGCGCGCCAGACGCCACTGCGTACAAGACACTGCAGGATTACCTATTCCGCTACATCGCCGCAGAAGCCGGTCGGCTGGGCATGGCCGTACACCTTCACGGGATGGCCGGGGCAGGGCGCTACTTCTCGGTTGCGGGCGTCAACCCGCTGCTGCTCGAGCCCGTCCTCAACGATCCTCGGCTGAAGCAGACCAGGTTTGTGCTGCTGCACGGCGGCTGGCCCTACGTGCGCGAGGTGGGAGCACTGCTGCAGAAGCCGAATGTCTATCTGGACATCTCGCAACAGTCGCTGATCCTTCCTGCCCGGACACTCGCCGGGTGGATGCGGGAGTGGCTGGAGACCTACCCAGAGAAGGTGTTGTTCGCGACGGACGGCTACCCCTACTCCGCGGCGCTGGGGTGGGAGGAGTCCACCTGGCTGGCAGCGCGGAATGCGCACACCGCACTGGGCCTGGCGTTAACCGGCATGGAGCGCGATGGTGAGGTCACGCCCGCACGTGCGGCAGAGCTGGCTCGGATGTTCCTGCGCGGAAATGCGGAGTCGCTCTATCGTCTCTCCCGCTGAGCAGGCCGCCTACTTCACCCCTAAAGGATTCGCAACGGGCACAGGCACATTCTGTGCCGGCGCCTGGATGCTTCGCAAATAGGCAATGATCTGCCAGCGCTCCGGCTCCGGGATGCTGGCCCAGGCAGGCATCCCGCGGAAGGGTTCGCCGTTCTTCAGCAGCCAGAAAAGCTCGCCGTCGGTAGCCGCAGCCACCTCTGCGGAGCGGACCGGCGGCCGGCTCGCCTTGCCCTTGCCATCGAAACCATGACACCGGGCACAGGAGTTCTTGTAGAGGTTTTCTCCGGCGGCGATATCCGCCGCCTTGCCCGCTACCGGGTTCACAGCAGTGCGATCCGCCGGGGGAACCTTGGCCAGCCAGGGCTCAGACCCGGCAGCGGTCAACAGAAGCACAGCAAACAGCAGACAGAGGAGGGGAGCAATACGACGCATCAACGCGAAGCCTTTCCGGAGAAGAGTTCACGAACCTGCTGCAGCTCGTATGAGACCTTGAAGCGCCACAGCACACCAGCACTATTGTCGTTCAACCCGAACTGAGGCGAGAAGGAGACCGCCGTACGACCGCCGGGCAGATCCAGCCTGACTGCCGGCCCGGCATAGTGCGAAGTGCTGCGCAGCCCGAAGCTGTCGGTGGTACCCAACCCCCCATACAGTTCGGCCCCGGCGGACAAGTTCTGGCGGCACAGCACACACCGACCTGACCCGCTGTGTGTGGCCAGCGGATGGCTGAGGCCAAGCGCATAGCCGAACTCCCACGGCTCGCCTTCATGGAGGTTCTTCTCTGCTATGAAGTTCTCTGACACATTCCAGGAGCGCCAGTAACTGGACAGTAGCAGCTTGAACTCGAGTTCATGCGCTACATCGGCGCGACCTTCTGCGTTGCTGCCACGCAGGTCGTCGATCGAATCATTGCCGACCACCTCAAGCAGGCTGCGGTCGGCGCCGTTGATGTCCTCGTACTCGAGATAGAAGAGCGGGTTTACCGGCAGTTCGCGCGGAATGGGGCGGAAGCGGTTCTCAATGCGGAAGCCGGTGAATACGCTAGAGTCCGCCGGGGTGGTCTGCCCCTGCACGTACAGCTCGCTGGTCCACCAGGCGGTCACGCCATATTCGAGTTCGAGGGTCGGAGCATAGAACGCATTTCCACCCTTGGGAGAGCCAGCCAGACTGTTGAACTCCAGTTCCAGGTCTCCCGGCTCTTCGAGCGCCTGTGAGTAGGTCACGAAGTAGGGCGGCTCCTGCGCCTGCGCGAGGCGGGGAAGTAGAAACGCAAAGAACAGCAGGAAGAAGCAGAGGAGCGGGCCGCCAATCGAACGCAGCGGGGTGGTTTTGCGAACCATGAACGGAAAGAGCCTCCAGAAGATACAAGTGCGGCAGAACATCGGTGCAGCTCATCAGATCAAGGCACCGCAATATGCGATCAACTCTGTCCTGATTATTAGAGACTATATCGGTCGGATATCCAGAGTACAAGCACGGGGCGACAATCGGGTACGCTGAAAAGGCCCATGACGCCACCCAGTTCTTTGCTCCCCATCGCCGCCATTGCCAAAAAGCTGCGCCTCACCGAAGACCAGTACGAACCCATCGGACGTTACGGAGCCAAGGTCTCGCTCGACCTGCTCGACGATCCCGCCCTGCCCCCGCGCGGCAAGCTGATCCTGGTCACGGCGACCACCCCAACCGTCTCCGGCGAGGGCAAGACGGTGACCTCCATCGGCCTGACTCAAGGTCTGGCGCACGTCGGGAAGAGCGTGATCCTGACCTCGCGCGAGCCGTCGCTCGGACCAGTCTTCGGCATGAAGGGGGGAGCCGCAGGTGGCGGACGGTCCCAGGTGGAGCCGGCTGCGAAGATTAACCTGCACTTTCACGGCGACTTCCACGCCATCACCTCGGCGCATAACCTGCTTGCCGCCCTCATCGATACGCACCTGTTCCATGGCAATGCGCTCGACATCGATCCGGCGGCGGTGACCTGGCCGCGCACCTTGGACATGAATGACCGCGCGCTGCGGCGCATCGTCGTCTCCGCAGGGGGCAAGCGCGATGGGGCGGACCGTCACTCCGGCTTCGTTATCACCGCAGCATCTGAGGTGATGGCAATCGTGGCCTTGGCTGCCAATCGTGACGACCTGCGCCGTCGCCTGGATCGCATCGTTATCGGCGCTAACCGTAAGGGCGAGCCGGTGCGCGCCCACGACCTGAAGGCCACCGGCGGCATGATGGCGCTGCTGGCTGAGGCGCTGGAGCCCAACCTGGTGCAGACCACGGACGGCACGCCCGCCTTCGTGCACACTGGCCCGTTCGGCAATATCGCGCATGGCACCTCGAGCATCGTCTCTCAGCAGATCGGGCTTCGGCTGGCCGACTATGCCGTCAACGAGGCCGGCTTCGCGGCGGACCTTGGTGCAGAGAAGTACTTCGACATCGTGATGCCGATATCCGGCATCCGCCCCGCTGTGGCAGTCCTGGTCACCACCGCGCAGAGCCTGAAAAATCAGGGCGCCGGCTCGCTCGATGCCGGGCTTCCCAACCTCGCGCGTCATGTGCAGACGCTGCGTAACTTCCGTGTCCCGGTGGTAGTCGCAATCAACCACTTCCCTGCTGATACGACGGAGGAGCATGCACGACTGCAGGCCTGGTGCACAGAGCAGGGGCTGCCCCATGCCATCACGGAGGGCTTCACCCATGGGGGCGCGGGCGCGGCGGAACTGGCACGAGTGGTGGTCCGCACCATTGATGCGCACCCGGAGCCAACCGCCGAGTCCGTCTACCGCGCCGAGGATGATGCCATCGAGAAGATGCGCAAGGTCGTCAAACAGGTCTATGGCGGACGCGACGTGGTGCTGAGTGAGCAGGCGCAACAGAAGCTTGCCCGCTATCACGGGTGGGGCTTTGGCGCGCTGCCGATCTGCGTTGCGAAGACGCAATACTCACTTTCAGACGACCCCAAGCTGGCCGGTGCTCCCACTGGCTGGGACCTGCATATCACGGACGTTGCGCTCTCCGCCGGCGCTGGGTTCCTCGTCGCGATCTCCGGCAACATGATGTTGATGCCGGGCCTGCCAAAGTCCTCCCGAGCGGAGCAGCTGGACGTCGACGCGCACGGCAACGTGATCGGAATGTCATAACAGGCATGGCCGCGGAACCACCGTACTTTGCGAATCCGGCCTGGCTGGCCCTGACCACACGCCATCGCCATCTGGCGCAAGGCAATGCGCTAGCGCTGCGCTACCCGGCGCGAGTGTGCCCCATCGCTGCGGTCGAGCACTGGACCGAGGCCTCCGTCGCCGCTCTGGCCGCCCTGCTGGAGCCGGAGGAGCGCATCTTCTTGGTGAACCCGGGTCCGCTCGAGGACGGCCCGCTGGCCGAGGTGCGCCGCTTTCTCTGCCCGCAGATGTACCCCGCGCCGGACCGCTACCCAGCGCCGCCGCTCGACCGTCCTCACCCCTCGCTCGCACTCGACCCGGTCGCCGATGCACCGGATATGGTCGCGCTTACCGACATCGCCTTCCCTGCGCTCTTCCGCATCGGTACGCCGGAGATGGGCCCCTTCCGCGGCATCCGGGTTGGCGGTCAGCTGGTGGCCATGGCAGGCGAGCGGCTGTGGATCGCGGGCTATCGCGAGATCACTGCCGTCTGCACGCATCCCGATCACCTGGGACGCGGCTACGCCTATCAGCTGGTGCAGGAGGTAGCGGCCCGCATGGTGGCCGAGGGTGATACGCCCTTTCTGCATGTACGTGACCAGAACGCACGCGCTGTGGCCCTGTATCACCGGCTCGGCTTTGTCAGCCATGGCGACGTGAACTGGGTCCAGGTCACCCGGCGTACGGAGTCCTGAAGCATCGATGCATCCTACCGCGTAGCAGGTCTGCACACGACCTGCGCGAGAGGAGCATCCCACGTGGCGAATCACAGCGACATGCCCCGTCGCCAGCTTGGCACCACCGGAGTCGAAGTCTCAGCCATAGGCCTGGGCGGATATCACATTGGACTACCCAGCGTGGAGGAAGCGCTTGGCATCCGGCTGATCCGCGAGGCGCTGGACCGGGGCATCACCTTCCTCGACAACTCCTGGGATTACAACCAAGGCAAGAGTGAGCTGCGCTACGGAAAGGCGCTCCAGGATGGCTACCGCCAGCGCGCCTTCCTCATGACCAAGATCGACGGCCGCACGAAGAAGCTGGCCGGACAGCAGATCGACGAATCGCTGGCGCGCATGCGCACCGACTACATCGACCTTGTGCAGCATCACGAGATCGTTCGCTTCGACGATCCGGACCGCATTTTCGCCGCGGAGGGCGCGCAGGAGGCGATGCTCGAGGCGAAGCAGGCTGGCAAGTTGCGCTTCATAGGCTTCACCGGACACAAGGATCCGCAGATTCATTTGCGCATGCTTGAGATCGCGGACCAGCATGGCTTCCACTTCGATACTGCGCAGATGCCGGTAAACGTGATGGACGCGCACTTCCGCTCGTTCACGAACCACGTGGTTCCGGAATTAGTGCGCCGCGGCGTTGGAGTGCTGGCGATGAAGAGCATGGCCGATGGCTTCATCCTGCGCTCAAAGACGGCCACCGCGGAGGAGTGCCTGCGCTTCGCGCTGCACCAACCCACGTCCGTGGTAATCACCGGGATTGATCGCATGGAGATTCTGGACCAGGCCTTCGAGGTCGCACGCACCTTCCAGCCGTTTACCGACGAGGAGCTGACAGACGTGCTGGGCAGGACCCGGGAGGCGGCGCTGACCGGTAAGTACGAGCCCTTCAAGACCACATCGCTGTTCGACAGCACGGCGCAGCACTACGAGTGGCTCGGCTCCGAGCCTGAAGAGCTGCAGGAGCAGATGACGCAATGAGCGGCAGGGTCAAGCTACATGCTTGACTAGGAGGCGGCCGAGTCCAGATCCCCCGATCGCCCCCACTGCCATCCAGACAAAGTCGAGGGCGAGTAAAACTATCGCGAGCGCATTCTGCATTCTGGCCGAGTAGCTTCGGCTACGAGTCCAAAGGAACTTTCCAATAGTCCAGTTCATTCGGACCACCAAGACTCCAAACGCCAACCCGAGTGGAATGCCCAGGACATACCTCAAGAGGCCACCACCCGCGTGCCTGATGGGAAAGATGACGGCTTCGACCGTAATGACGAAGACGACCATCATCAAAAGATGACCGACGGTGACCTGTCCACTCTTCGACTCGTAATTCTCGCCCACTGCGTCAAACATATGAAACGAACCTCCGAGCAGATGACGCAGTAAGGTCCGATAGAAAGCAAAAGAGGGCGCGGAGTGGTTGCTCCGCGCCTTTCCCGTATTCGCGACTTGAGTGGTTACGCCTTCACTGCCGGTGCACCCGAGCTGACTTTGAAGCGCTTCATGCTGATCGAAAGCTTGCGCTCGATCCGCTTCACTTCATTGCGCTCCTCGGGCATGGCAAAGGTATGTGCGGTTCCGGAACACGATGCGCGGCCAGTGCGGCCGACACGGTGGACGAAGTCCTCCGGCTCCTTGGGCAGATCGTAGTTCACCACGTGCGCGACGTGCGGCACGTCAATGCCGCGCGCCGCTACGTCGGTGGCCACCAGTACGCGGTTGGAGCCGTCGGCGAAGCTCTTCAGGGCCTGGACACGCTGGGACTGCGTGCGGTCGCCATGAATGCGTGCCGCTGCATGCCCGATGCGGGAGAGCCGATTGGCCAGCCGGTCCGCGCCGTGCTTGGTGCGGGTGAAGACCAGGAAGCTGCCTTCGTGCGTGCTCAGCAGGTGTTCGAGCAGCTCAGGCTTTTTGTCCTTAGAGACTTCGAACATCTGCAGGGCCACATTCTCGGCCGGCTTCAGCTCGGTTGAGATGTCAATGCGGATGGGGTTCTTCAGATACTCGCGGGTGACCTCGCGCATATCCGAGTTGAGAGTGGCGGAGTAGCAGAGCGTCTGCCGATCCTTGCGCAACTTGCCGACGATGCGCTCGATTGAGGGCTTAAAGCCCATGTCTAGCATGCGATCGCACTCGTCCAGCACCAGCACTTCGACGCCGTCGAGTTTGACCAGCTTGCGGTCCAGGTAATCTTCCAGGCGTCCCGGAGTTGCGACCACCAGGCGAACGCCGCGACGGAGTGCTTCAAGCTGCGGCCCCTCAGCCAGGCCGCCGACCACCAGCGCGACGCGCATGTTGCCCTCCGGCATAAGCTGCCGGTAGACCTTCTCCACCTGCATTGCAAGCTCGCGCGTTGGCAGCAGCACCAATGCGGTGATCTGCTTGCCCTGCACCTTCTGCAGCCGCTCGATAATCGGGATCATGAAGCTGAGCGTCTTGCCGGTACCGGTCTGCGCAGTCGCGAGCACATCGCGGCCTTCGAGCGCCGGCTGGATGGCCTGGGCCTGTACGGGGGTGGGAATAACAAAATCGACCGCCGCCAGGCGCTTCTGCACCAGCGGGGAAAGAGGCATTTCAGAAAATAGATTCAATGGGTTCCTATGCATCGCCGGGCGGCACACTTCAGGTGTGAGCCGCGATGCGCGACATGCGCTGTTGCCAGTCGAGCAAGCTCAGGCATTCACAATGCGAGAGAGCTGCTCTGGTCCGATCGCGTGTCGTTCCGTACTGCAGGAACGATCGGGGCAGTGCGCTGTTCTTTTATGCACGTAGGGGAAAAACGGTGGGGACTTCTTGGTACTGCCGACTGACGTTGGTTTGTCAGCCTCCGCTCTTGCCGCACGATCCTTGCGTTCAGGAGGCGATCATGGCCTCGCGAACTCCCTTCACTCGACACGCGGTGAAAGGCAACGCTTTGAGGTCGGGCTATGGCACTCATCGGAGTGCCCCGGGCCAGCCTGCTGGCCGCATTCGGGATGCCATACCGGCATCACCCTTCTGAAGCGTTGACGTAAGTATAGCATTCCTCGAGATAGACCCACCCCGATGACCCTGGCCGACGCACTTGCAGAATCGAGTTCAACACTGGCACCGAGCCCCACCGCGCGCCGCGATGCGGAGCTGCTGCTGCTGGCAGTCACCGGGCTGGACCGCGTCGCACTGCTGACCTACCCGGAGCGTCACCTCACCGACCCGCAGTTGGCCAGCTACCGCGCTGCGGTCGCTAGACGCGCGCAGCACGAGCCCATCCAGTACATCACTGGCGTGCAGGAGTTCTACGGTCGCCGCTTCCAGGTCACGCCCGCGGTGCTGATTCCGCGGCCGGAGACGGAACATCTAGTCGAAGTGGTGCTTGCTCTGACCCCTGCCCCCTTGCGTCTGCTGGACGTGGGCACCGGCTCCGGGATACTGGCCATTACGCTGGCCCTTGAGCTGTCTTCCGCGAGCGTAATTGCGGTCGATATCTCCCCCGCTGCGCTCGCTCTCGCCAAACAGAATGCAACGGCCTTGCAGGCGCATGGGAGCATTCGTTTCCTACACTCCGATCTGTTAAGAGCCGTTGCCGGGGAGCGCTTCGACTGCATCGTCTCGAACCCACCCTACGTCCCTGCAGGCGAGCGGCTGGCACCGGAAGTGGGCGAGTATGAGCCCTCCCTCGCACTCTACGCAGGCCAGGATGGCCTGACCGTCTATCGCCGCCTCATCCCCGAAGCGGCAGCAGCCCTGATGCCGGGTGGCCACCTGCTGCTGGAGATCGGTCATGGTCAGCGCGATGCCGTACAGCACCTCCTGGCAGACAGCGGATTTGTGCAGGTTGCCTTTACGAATGATCTGCAGCGAATTCCGCGTGTGGCCATTGCGCAAAAGCCCATAGCGTAGACTGGAGATACAGCACGCCTGAGTAGAGGCCCCGCACGTGTCAGCGGCCTCTACTCAGAGCCCTTTCTGTCATCAGCAAAAGTGGTACGCACCAGCCGAGGAGGCTCACCCTGCGCTCGTCCCTTGTTTACGCTGCAAGCAAAGAGATTCCGAATCGCTTCCAACTCTGCCAGACCACCAGCAAGGCCACCCGCAAGCTGCACCTGTCCAGCAATCCGACCGAGGCCACTATCAATCGCGTGCTCGAAGACATTTCGCATCCGGATCACACGCCCAGCGAATAGTCTCCCAAGAGAAAAGAGGGGGAGAGCCAATTGGCTCTCCCCCTCTTGCTTTGCGAAGCAGACCGGCGTCAGACGGTAGTGGTGACCGGCGCCTCCCGCTCCTCAACCGAGAAGACCAGCCGGTTGTTCAGTGGGTCTGCGTCCACCTTGACGTGGTCGCCATGCAGCACCTCACCATCCAGGATCTTGATCGCCAACGGATCCTGAATCAGGCGCTGGATGGCGCGCTTCAACGGACGCGCACCATACGCACGGTCGTAGCCGGACATCAGCAGCTGATGACGCGCCGCATCGGTAAGATCGAGCGTGATCTTGCGGTCCGCCAGCAGCTTCTTTAGGTCGACTAGCCGCAGATCGATGATGTGCGACAGTTGCTCCTCGCCCAGCGGACGGAAGATCACGATGTCGTCCACACGGTTAAGAAACTCGGGCCGGAAGCTCGCCTTCAGCACCTCCATCACCTGCTCGCGCGCCTGGTCGAAGCTTGCCTCGTCGGTCAGAGCCTCGGCATTCAGGGCGTGCGCGCCCAGGTTCGACGTCATGATCAGCACCGTGTTCTTGAAGTCGACAGTGCGACCTTTTGAGTCTGTCAGCCGCCCGTCATCCAGCACCTGCAGCAGGACGTTGAACACATCCGGATGCGCCTTCTCGATCTCATCGAACAGGATGACGGCATACGGGCGGCGACGGATCGCCTCCGTCAGCTGCCCCCCTTCGTCGAAGCCGACGTAGCCCGGAGGCGCACCGATGAGACGCGCCACGGCATGCTTTTCCATGTACTCGCTCATGTCGACGCGCACCATTGCCTGCTCATCGTCGAAGAGGAATTCCGCCAGTGCACGCGCTGTCTCCGTCTTTCCCACGCCTGTAGGGCCCAGGAAGATGAAACTGCCAATCGGCCGCTTTGGATCGCTGAGCCCGGCACGCGAACGACGAATCGCATTCGCCACCGTGGTGAGCGCCTCGTCCTGACCGATGACGCGCTCGCGCAGACGCGACTCCATCTGGACCAGCTTGGAGACCTCGCCCTCCAGCATCTTGGAGATTGGAATGCCCGTCCACTTGCTGACGATGGCGGCGATATCCTCCTCGTCCACCTCTTCCTTCAGCATGCGCTTGCGCTCGCCGGTGCGCGCAGCATCGGTCTCCGCATCCTGCGCTGCGTTCAGCCTGCGAAGCTCCGCCTCAGCGCGGGGCAACTCGCCGTACTGGATAGCCGCGCTGCGCTCCAGGTTTCCCTTACGCGTCTGCTCCTCCATCTCGAAGCGTAGAGCCTCCACCTGCTGCTTCAGCTCGCTGATGCGGGTGATGGTCTCCCGCTCTTTCTGCCAGCGCGCCCGCAGGGCAGTGGCCCGCTCCTTGATCGCGGCCAGCTCGCGCTCAACGATTTCCAGCCGCTCACGACTGTTGGGATCCGTTTCGCGCTTCAGTGCGGCTTTCTCAATCTCAAGCGAGGTGGCCTCACGGTCCAGCGTGTCGATCTCCTCCGGCACGGAACCGATCTGGATTGCCAGCGCTGCGGCTGCCTCATCCACCAGATCGATGGCCTTGTCGGGCAGGAACCGGTCCGAGATGTAGCGGTGGCTCAGCGTCGCTGCGGCCACAATGGCAGAGTCTTTGATACGCACCTTGTGGTGGGCCTCGTAGCGCTCCTTCAGTCCGCGCAGAATGGCGATGGTGTCCTCGACATTCGGCTCACCGACGTAGACGATCTGGAACCGACGCTCGAGCGCAGCATCCTTCTCGATGTACTTGCGGTACTCATTCAGCGTGGTGGCGCCAATGGCCCGCAGCTCGCCCCGCGCCAGCGCCGGCTTCAACATGTTGCTGGCGTCAATCGCGCCTTCCGCTGCGCCTGCGCCGACCAATGTGTGCAGCTCGTCGATGAACAGGATGATCTCGCCCTTCGAATCCTCGATCTCCTTGAGCACTGCCTTCAGGCGATCCTCGAACTCGCCGCGATACTTCGCGCCAGCAAGCATGGAGCCCAGGTCGAGCGAAATCACCCGCTTGTCCCGGAGCACCTCCGGCACGTCACCAGAGATGATGCGTCGCGCCAGCCCTTCGACGATGGCTGTTTTGCCGACACCCGGCTCACCGATCAGCACCGGATTGTTCTTGGTGCGACGGCTCAACACCTGGACCACGCGGCGGATTTCATCATCGCGGCCAATCACCGGGTCAAGCTTGCCACGCCGGGCGAGCTCCGTCAGGTCCTTGGCAAACTTCTCTAGTGCCTGGAACTTGGCCTCGGGGTTCTGATCGGTGACACGCTGATTGCCGCGGACCGTGGTCAGGGCCTGCAGCACCGACTCATGGGTTGCCCCCAGCGACGCCAGCAACAGCTGCGCCCCCTCACCTTTCTGCTCCGTCAGTGCCAGCAGCAGATGCTCGGTCGAGACGTACTCGTCTTTGAAGTCCTCGGCCACCTTGAAGGCGCGATCCAGGACCTTCTGCAGAGCGTTTGACAGCCCCGGTTGCGAGCTGCCGCCGCCCACCTTGGGGAAGCGTGCGATGGCGTCGTTGGCGCGGGCGAGCAACTGCTCCGTCGGCACCCCCACCTTCTGCAGCACGGGCACGATGATGCCCTCGCGATCCTCCAGCAGCGCCGCCAGCAGATGCATCGGCGTCAGCTCCGGATTGCCGTGCTCCAGCGCGATGCGGGTCGCCGCCTGCACTGCCTCCTGCGATTTCACTGTGAACTTATCCCAACGAATTGCCATATCTTCGAAACCTCACCTGCAAGTCTCTGGAGCGGATTGCGCCCTTCTTCCATCCTGACCCCCTTTGAGATGACTCGGATGATGGGCGCAGTGCACGGAATGTGCGAGGCGCCGCTCCGCGCCCTCGCCTGAATTCTTTAAACAGCAAAATGCGGGAGCCGTCCTGTGGGAGACTCCCGCACTGCTGAGTCCTACAGCGTCGTTACGCTGTTTTGGCCATTGCGCCTTCTACCTGCTTTGCCGCTCCCTGGTTCTGGCTCGACTGACTCTGGCCGGACTGATTCTGCGTAGTCTGTCCCTGCCCGCCTTGGCTTTGGCTGGTCGCGTTCTGCCCGCCCTGGGTCGAAACCGAACCGGAGCCGATCTTGATCTGCCGCGGCCGCGCCTGCGCCTTCTTAGCGAGCTGCAACTGCAGCACGCCAGCGTCGTAGTTGGCCTCGATGCTCTCCGGATCTACCGTGCTGGGCAATGTAAAGCTCCGGGCGAAGGTGCCATAGCGATGCTCCACACGATGGAAGTTCTCCTGCTTCTCTTCATTGTGGAACTTGCGCTCTCCACGCACCGTCAGGGTGCGGCCTTCGACTTGGATGTCGATGTCGTCCTGCTTGACTCCGGGTACTTCGAGCTTCAGGACCAGCTTCTGCTCGTCCTCATAGATATCCACAGGAGGCGCGAAGCTGGCCGCCGCCAGGGCGTCTCCTTCAAAGCCGCTGCCGGGTGTACCGCGGCCGTAGTCCTGGAAGAGAGAGTTGAGCCGGCTCTGCAGGGAGACGACCTCGCGGAAGGGATCCCAACGCACAACTGCCATCACGTCACCTCAGAATTTGGATTTCAGCCGATCACTTCGGCCTTCACTGCTATAGACGGCATTATAGATCGATTGGTTGCAGATTTTCTGAGTGTTTCGCACTCAATTTGGATTATTCACTTCTTTTAGCTCCAATCTCTACAGATACAACGACTTATGGGTACATCCAGAGTCTCAGTGGGGCTTACTGCTTCGCTGTCGTACCATGCCAGCGAGGGCGTACTGCTTAGAACTAAACCGCCGCGTGCAGGTCAAACCAGTCCGCCCTGGAAACGAGAACCGAAGATGAAGGTGCTGATTTTTGGAGGCGGTGGGCGAGAGCACGCGCTGGCATGGGCGATCGACCGATCGCCCAAGGTGGATGAGGTGGTCTGCGCGCCCGGTAACGCCGGCATCGCCCGGGTAGCCCGATGTGTGCCGGCGGACATAGCTAAGCTCGACTCGATGCTGGAGGTGGTCGCGGCGGAGCGCCCTGGCCTGGTGGTGATAGGGCCGGAGCTCCCTCTCTCCCTTGGTTTGGCCGATGAGCTAACCCGCCAGGGGGTGCGCGTCTTCGGACCCTCCAGGGCCGCGGCCGAGCTCGAGACCAGCAAGAGCTTCGCCAAGCGTTTTCTGCAGCGCCACAATATCCCGACCGCGGCCTACGCAGTGATTGAGCGGGCGGCGGAGGCGGAGGAGGCGCTCCGCCACTTCCACGCTCCCCTGGTGGTCAAGGCAGATGGCCTGGCCGCCGGCAAGGGCGTCGTCATTTGTCACACGATGGGCGAGGCACGGACGGCGATCGGTGCGCTCTTCTCGGGCCAACTCACCGGCGGAACTGTCAGTTCTATCGTTCTTGAGGAGTTTCTGGAAGGGGAGGAGCTCTCCTTCCTGGTACTCGCCGACGGCAGACACGCGGCGCCGCTTGTTCCTGCACAGGACCACAAGCGGATAGGGGACGGCGATACTGGTCCCAACACCGGCGGCATGGGGGTGTACTCGACGGATGCCATGCTCTCCGCCGAACTGCGCACCTGGATCCTGAACCATATCGTTCAGCCCACGCTGGACGGCATGCGAGCCGAGGATGCGCCGTTTGTTGGCGTCCTGTACTGCGGACTGATGATGACTCCGCGCGGTCCAATGGTGCTGGAATACAACGCGCGCTTTGGCGATCCGGAGACGCAGGCCATCCTGATGCGGCTGGACACCGACCTGGTAGAGGCGCTCGAAGCAGCAGTCGATGGGCGGCTTTCGGAAACAGAGCTGCGCTGGAAACCGGGCGCCTCCGCCTGCGTGATCGCGAGCGCGGCCGGATATCCGGGCACTTACAAAAAAGGTGACGTGATTACCGGCCTGGAGGCCGCAGGAACACTGCCGGGTGTCCAGGTCTTCCACTCAGGGACGGCGAAGAGCAACGGGCAGATCGTGACTGCTGGCGGCCGCGTGCTGGGCGTCACCGCTGCGGGGCCGACGCTGAAGGAGGCGCTGGCGCTGGCCTACGAGGCCGTTGGCAAGCTGCACTTCGATGGTATGTACTATCGTCGCGACATCGGCCATCGCGCGCGCTAAGCGCTAAAGGCCGCCGGGCGGGGAGGTCACCTGCTCTCCCGCACGCGGCCCTCTCTGCCGCAAAAGCAAACGCCGGGCACGTGCCCGGCGTCTCTCGTTCGCTTCGAGCTTGCCCTAGCTGGGCTGGATCGGCTCGTTCTTCGGCTGTACCGCAGCAGCGTCCTGCTGCTTGGTGGCCTCGGGACCGCCCTTGATGCCGTCCTTGAAGCCCTTCAGGCCCTCGCCGAGCCCCTTGCCCAGCTCCGGCAGCTTTTTAGGGCCGAAGACTAGCAGTGCTACAACCAGGACCAGGATCAGATGTGTCGGTGTCAGTAGCTCGCCCATGATGTCGATGTCCTTCCGGATGCGGCAAACGGCCGCTGTACGGGAGTGTGCCCGCTGTCCATTCTCGCATAGCCAGCCCGGTCCCGCTCCACACCTATGGTACGCCCTTCGGGGGTGCACTGGATGTCGGGGCCGAATCGCCTTCATGTAGAATCGGCGGGCAAGGCCGGGCTACTGCACGGGTGGCGGTGGCCCCAGCCGCTGATCAACCAGTGCGTAGAAGCTCTTGAGATTCTCAGAGGCGCCCAGTGTCAGGCGGCGGTAGACCTTCAGGGTCGGCCACAGGCGTGAGCCGCGGACCTCTAGCGTCGGCACTGCTGCCTCCGCCTGCACCCCCGCTGACCGACCCTCTGGGCCGAGCGCGGACTGCGCCGTTCCCGGATAGGGCGCCAGCAGCCAGTGCCCGTCCCAGCGGCGGCGCAGCACCTCGCCAAAGTAGCTGCCCCACAGCCGGGACTGAAACTCCAGATCAACGGCAGCTTGCTGCTCCAGCAGTGTCTCCAGCGTGTCAATCGATGCGGGCGCGTAGTCCAGATGCATGCGATGCCGTCCCCTCGCGATGACGACTGCTTCGTCTGAGTAAGCGCGGATCATCGCGTCAATGGAATCGAATCGTTCTGCCTCGAGTCTGGAACGGCTGTCGAACACACTTCCAGCGTAGCGCGTTTCGCGGTGTGCAGGCCGCTCGCTGTCAGCCGAGCCGCGCATGTATCCTGAAACCTCATCAGAAACTTCATTGCCACTGGCTTGATCTTTGGGAGGCCGTCCGTTTTGTCCAACTCTCTTCTTCTCCGCAGGAGCGGCTGTCTCCTGCTGGCCGGCGCTCTGCTGGGCGCTGTCGCCCTGAATGCGCAGAGCAGCGGTTCCAACCAGACCAACAAGCTACCGCCGCCACCCACGATCGATCCGAACGTCAATCGCAATGAAACCCTGAGCGCCGTCCGCTATGACAATCGGTACGAGGTGTACGGAGGCGCGGCATTCTCACACTTCAAGGCGGGCCCGCTGCTGGCGCAGGGCGCAAACCTGGGTGGCTTTGATGTGCAGGGCATTCGCTGGTTCACGCCGCGACTTGGCGCCACAGCCAACTTTCGCGGCTACTACGGCACGCAAGGGCCGGCTCCGAATGCCTTCAATGTGCACGGACCGCTGGTGTATGAGCATTTGTTTCTGGGTGGCGCCACCTATCGCCTGATCGCGCGTGAGCACGTGGCGTTGAGCGCGCACGGCATGGCGGGCGGCGCCTACGGAGTCTTCAGCCACTCCCTGGGCAGCGGCGCAAGTCCACGCGACGTCGGGCTCTTTGACGATGGTGGCTCCTTTGCCGCAGCCGCAGGTGGTTCGCTGGATCTGAACCGCTCCCCAAGGATCGCGCTGCGCATCTCGCCGGACTGGATCTACACCCGCTTCGGGGGCTTTCCCACGCCGACGATCGTGCCCTCGAACCATACCTCATACAGCCAGAGCGAGTTCGGACTCTCGGTGGGCATTGTGTATCGCTTTGGCCTGGGGAAGGGACCGGTCTTCCGCTAGATCCCAAATAGCGAAAGGCGGCAGCACCTGTCTGGTGACTGCCGCCTTTCGCAAGGGCTGGCGTTCTCTACAGAAGTTCAAGCCCGGCGAAGAAGTAGCCAATTTCGAATGCTGCCGTCTCTGCAGCGTCGGAGCCATGGATGGCATTCTCTTCAATCGATCCGGCAAACTTCTTGCGGATGGTGCCCTCTTCGGCGTTCGCTGGATTGGTCGCACCCATCAGTTTGCGCAGGTCGGCGATGGCATTCTCTTTTTCGAGAACCAGTGCCACGATAGGGCCGGAGGACATGAACGTGGTGAGCGAATCGAAGAAGGGCCTCTGTGCGTGCACGTGATAAAAGCCCTGCGCCTGTGACTTCGAGAGCGAAAGCTTCTTGATGCCGGCGATGCGGAAGCCGGCTTTATCGATCTCGGCAAGAATGGCTCCGGTCTGATTCTTTCGAACTGCGTCTGGCTTGAGGATGCTGAAGGTGCGCTCGACGGACACTACTGTCTCCCTGAATCATCTTTGATAATTCGAATACTGCCAGTGTACCTTGAGCGATGTGAGCATCAAGTCAGCCGTGCTACACGGCTCTCCCCTCCAGCAAGGTCGAAGCTCGCTGCTTGCCAGCGCACCTGGCTTGGTCTTGCTGCCGATCGCACTGCTAAGCATCTGTTTCGTTTATGCCCTGGTGGTGTCGTGGCGATGGCCAATCGTCGGTGACGCTTCAATCATGCACTACGTGGCATTCCTGATGGATCATGGCATGGCCCCGTACCGCGAGATCATCGATATCAACATGCCGGGCGCGTTCGCGACCGAGTGGCTGGCCATTCATCTGCTGGGACCGGGGAACATCGCGTGGGGGGGGGGGGGGGGGGTGGGGGGGGGTTTGTGGTGGGGGGGGGGGGGGGTGGGGTGGGGGGGGGGGGGTGGG
>CAXUMX010000051.1:0-17482 GCA_964252395.1 uncultured Acidobacteriaceae bacterium
GGGCTGGGGAGCAGAGGACTGCGCCGCCGCCCTCTCCTTCACCATCCGCGAGGCGACGCGCACTCCGATGCCAAGGCGTCGCCCAAAGCGATTCGGCTCCATGCCAAGCAGTTTAAAGCAGCCGCTCGCTGCGAAGCTTCCCGCTCTGACCTTCCGCACGCGAGCAGGGACGCCGGCGTCAGATAGATGGCCGGCAAAGTTAGTGCTCCTTTTTGCGATCAGGGGATCGGATTGCCCCTGCCGCCCATCAGACGTAAGGTAGACAGATGCTGGGCGACCCGGCAGTGGAGGCGAGGAGGCAGCAATGAACGCAAATGTGCGCAAGCTGATTGAACAACTTGGAGAAGCCATCCATGAGTCCGTCTCCGAGTCTGAGCAGATCGCCGGGGTGGTGCAGAACATCCGCAGCCAGGGCTTCGATGTCCTGCTGATGCTGGAGGCGACCATCGGTCTGAATGAAGTCGAGCAGCAGCCCGGGGAAGAAGACGGCGCAGAGAAGGCCACCACCATCGACGGCTTGCCCTTCACGCAGCAGGATGTCAGCTTCCTGCATTCGCTGCGGATCTCAGTCGAAGGCGATACCGAGGAGGGCCCTTCCGACGTTCGCGGCCACTGACCGCGGCCAGGGTCGGCGGGCGGACCCACGGCTGCCTGTGAAGGACCATCAGGGATGATGAGGCGGGCAAGCCGCCAGTGCAGGCGGGGTCTCACACGTGGTCAAACTCTGTACTGCAACATGAAAAACTCTCGAAAGCCGCGGCTCTCCCTAGCTCCCCGCTGTCCAGCTTCGCCCTTTAGCCTGTAAGCTAGCTCGCGCGGGCCGCAAGGTCCGGTAACGAATCCAGGCGATCTACCCCTCTGGTCGTCCGCTTCGAAGTCAATGCTCCTATTTGCTCGGAGGAGATCTGAAAGCGATCATGAAGAACACACTGGGCGTATTACTCGCCGGAGGTGCTGGTGAGCGTTTGTTCCCCCTCACGCGCGACCGCGCCAAGCCTGCAGTTCCCTTTGCCGGCACCTACCGCATCATCGACATCACGCTTTCGAACTGCATCAACTCCGACCTCCGACGGGTCTACATCCTGACGCAGTACAAGGCGCTCTCCCTAAATCGCCACATCCGCGAAGGGTGGAGCGGCAGTGTTGCGCAGGAGCTGGGCGAGTTCATCGAGATTCTGCCGCCCATGCAGCGGGTCAGCGCCAACTGGTACATGGGCACCGCGGACGCGGTGTACCAGAACATCTACTCAATCGGGGCCGAGCAGCCGGAGCACGTCATCATCCTCTCCGGCGACCACATCTACAAGATGAACTACCAGCTCATGCTGGACCACCACTGCCGGGTGGGCGCGGACGTCACCCTGGCGACGCTGCCGATTCGCCCAGACGAGGTATCGCGCTTTGGCGTGGTCGATGTCAGCCGGTCCGGCGAAGTTATCGGATTCCTGGAAAAACCCAAGGAGACGAAGCTGCGCTCTCCCTGGAATTCGGAGATGGTGGATGCCTCGATGGGCATTTACATCTTCAACACGGACGTGCTGCTGCCCGCGCTGATCCGCGATGCCGATGACACCACCTCCAAACACGATTTCGGCCACAACATCCTGCCCTCGCTGCTGGGCAAATACAAGATGACGGCCTACAACTTCGTCGATGAGAACCGCAAGGAGCTCTACTGGCGGGATGTCGGCACCCTCGACGCCTACTACGAAGCCAACATGGACGTGGTCTCGGTATCGCCGATCTTCAACCTGTACGACCGGGACTGGCCCTTGCGCACGCGGCAGCGGCAGTATCCGCCGGCTAAGTTCGTCTTCGGCGAGCCGGGGCGTACCGGCATGGCGGTAAACTCGATCGTCTCTCAGGGGTGTGTGGTCTCGGGCGCGGTAGTGCGGAACAGCCTGCTGTCTCAAGACGTGCGCGTCAACTCCTACGCCGAGATCGACTCCAGCATCATCTTCACCCACGTCAATATCGGCCGGCACTGCCGCATCAAGCGCGCCATTATCGACCGCGATGTGCACCTGCCTGAGGGGACAGTCATCGGCTACGACCAGACCGAAGACCGTCGGCACTACCATGTCACACCCTCCGGGCTGACCGTGGTCACCCGCGACCTCTCGCTTTACGAGAGCCCGGTCGGACCAGACTTCATGATCCAGTCGAGCGAGCGGAACTAGCCAGCTGGGAGAGTCGAGAGGCCCCAAGGGAGGAGATCATCGCAAGGTGAATTCTCCCTTCCCGCTGCCCCGCCCGCGATGGAACCAGAGCGGCCATCCTTCCGTATCTAATCCCATGAGCGTGGCAGCGACATGGCCGGTCATTCTGGGGATCGAGCCCTTCCGCACGCGGACCAACGGGCTGTGGCAGATCGCCTCTCCTGTTTCCAACTCCGCTGCTTCTTCCTTGCCGTATTCTGGCCGGCAGGTGGAACGCACAGCCGCTAAGACGGGAACCTATGCCGGCGCGCGCCGTGAGGATGCGGCCGCCCGCGCCGCTGCCGCTCCGGCCATGCCGCCGGTCGGTGTGGACTGGGGTGTCCTGGTGGAACACTGCCTGCGCGGGGATAGCGGCGCCTGGGCGGAACTGGTGCGCAGCCATCATCGCCGGATCTACGGGATGTGCTATCGCTTTACCGGTTCCGCGCACGACGCCGAGGATCTTACCCAGGAGGTCTTCCTCAAGCTCTACGGAAACCTGCGCAGCTTCAATAGCGACAAAGGCAGCTTCACCACCTGGATCACCACTCTGACGCGCAATCTGCTGGTCGATCACTTCCGCCGCAGCCGCATGGAGCGGTCCACGGATTCGTTGGATGCCGGGTGGGACGATACCGAGGAGCCGCGGGCCGGCATTGACCTGCTGCAGGACGCCCGCCGCTCGCCGCACGACCACACGGTCGCGCGTGAACTGGAGCGGATGGTGCAGGCGGCCCTCGCCAAGGTGTCTCCGGAGCTACGGGAAGCAGTCATCCTGCGCGATCTGGAGGATATGAATTACAAAGAGATTGCTTTGGTGCTGCGCGTGCCCGAGGGTACGGTGAAGAGCCGCATCAGCCGCGGCCGTGCCGAGCTGGCCCGGTTGCTGGGACGCAACAAGAAGCAGGTGATGTAACGTGGCGACCAATCAAAATCCGCAGAAAGGCTCAAACGGCTCCACGCTGAAATGCGAAGCCTGGGAGGCTCTGCTGACCGATGCTCTCGACGGCACGCTCTCGGCAAGCGACTCGGCGGCATTCACGGCGCACTCGGATGCCTGCATGGCCTGCGCGGAGCTGCTGGAGGCGGCCCGGCGCGGCAGTGAGTGGCTGCAGTTTCTGCGCGAAGCGCCGCCTGCGCCCGAAGGGCTGGTAGAGCGCATTCTGGCCGGCACCAGCGGACTTCCCGAGTCCGGGCCGCTACTGCCCGCAGGAGCCGCTGCCGTCCCGTCACACCCGTGGCTGGGCGTGCACATGCTGCAGAAGCACATGGCCGAGTCACGCATCCTGATGACGCTGGCAATGGCCTTCTTCTCCATCGCGCTTACGCTCAACCTGACCGGGGTCCGGTTGAGTCAATTCAAGCTGAACGACCTGAGACCCTCTACCCTGGTCTCGACTATCAGTCACGAGTACTTCGCGACCTCGAAGAATGTGCAGCGCTACTACTCCAATCTGCGGTTTGTCTACGAGGTGGAGTCGCGACTGAACGAGATTCGCCAGTCGCCCCAGCCGGACGCGGCGCAACCGGCCTCGGTTGACCCCGGCAGTTCGCAGCCGCGTACAGGACAGCCCAGCACTGGGCAGCCTGGAGCGGAACGGCCCGGCCAGCCCCAACCAGAGTCTGAACGGCCCTCCACGCCGGTAGCACAGCCCAATGGCAAGGTGGGCGGATCGGCCCAGAAGGATCGGTCGCCCGCCCCTGCACCGCTGCCCGGGCGCACACGCTGGCAGTCCTCAAGTCCCATGCTGGCCCGCTTTCATGGGCACGCCAGAACAGTGCTACATTCCGGGCCCTTTGCAATTGCTCTCCCCTACCCAGGCAATACCCGTAAGCAGTCAGAAAGGAGCCTGGTATGAACTGCCACTATCACCCCGAGGTACCGGCAACTGCCTATTGCCAATTTTGCGGCAAGCCTCTCTGCAGGGATTGCGTGCGGAACGTCGCCGGCGCGGTGTACTGCGAGGCGTGCCTGGCAGATCGTCTGCGCGCCGCCGGAGCTACTCCCGCGCCGGGTCTCGGACTCTCTACCGGCGCTCCGCACCCACTGCTGGCTGGTCTGTTGGGCTTCATTCCCGGCGTGGGCGCGATGTACAACGGCCAGTACCCGAAGGCGATCGCGCATGTGCTGATCTTTGCCGTGCTGGTCAGCATGTCGCACGCTGCCGATGTCCTGGGGCTGCTGGTCGCTGCATGGGTCTTCTATCAGGTCTTCGACGCTTACCAGACGGCCATCGCTCGCCGCGACGGACTGCCGCTGCCTAATCCGTTCGGCCTGAACGATATCGCGCAACGCCTCGGCATTCTGCCCATGCACGGAGGCCCACCGATCCCGCCGGTTCCTCCGGTGCCGCCGCCAGGCTGGGATCCGGCGGCGCCTCCCGCCGCGAACTTCGTCTCCGGCGCCGGGAACCCGGCAGCCGCGCAATCTGCGGATCCGCAGCCCGGCTACAGTCAGCCTTATGTGGGTCAGCAGCCGCCGCCGGCTCCCGGCTATACCGCTGCAGGCGCCTACCCGCCGCCGCCCGGCTATGCCCCTGTGCCCCCGGCGGTCCCGCTTGACCCGATGATGCCCATGCTTGGGCGGCGCGACCTGCCACTGGGCGCCATCCTGCTAATCGGCCTCGGCGTACTCTTCCTCTTCGTCTCGCTGGGGCTGGTGCATGAGCGCTGGTTATCGCATAGCTGGCCGCTACTGATCATCGCCTTGGGCGTGTGGATCATGGTGCGGCGGGCCCGCTTCACTGTGCCGCCCGCAGGGGCAGGCCCCAGCGGAGGTGCGCAATGAACCGCTGGCTGCTGATCCGCCGCATGCGCGGCCCTGCCTTCCTGCTGTTGTTTGGTGTCACGGCGCTGCTACATGAGTGGCATATCCTGAGCTTCAGCCAGAGCTGGCCGCTGTACCTGGTGCTGGCCGGTGTGCTGACGCTGCTGGAGCGGGCCACCTTTGAGCAGCCAGACCCGGGACAGGTGCCGCCACCCTACTCCTACCCCCAGACAGGCTATCCGCAGACCGGCTACCAGCAGCCCAGCTACCCGGGGCAGCCCGCTCCCGGCTGGACGCCCACTGGCGGGACCGTCTCGGGCACGGCGATTGTTCCTTCCCAGCCTGGCGAGATCGAGCCCACCGAAGGAGGCCGCTAATGGCTGCTGCGCCTCCGCCCTACACCGGCCCCACAGGCGGACCGGGCAATTACGATCGGCGCCAGTGGAAGTACCAGCGCCGCGCCCAGAAAGACCAGATGCGGATGCAGCGCGCCTACTACCGCAACTTGCGGCGGCCTTCCCTGGTGCGCCCCATCTTGCTAATTACCGTCGGCATCCTGGCGCTGCTGATCCAGACCGGGGTGCTGAGCGGCTACACCTTCTGGGACTGGTACATCCGCTGGTGGCCGCTGGTGCTGATCGGCGTCGGCGTGCTGCTGCTGGGCGAGTGGTATGTGCAGCGCGACCAGCCGTACGCGGGCCGGTTTGGCTTCGGCGGCCTGTTGAGCCTGCTCATCTTTCTGCCGCTGCTAGGCGTCCTGGGCAGGCACGCAGCCAACAGCCCGTTCGGGTGGCATTTCGCTCCCGACCAGGACTGGAGCATGCACCTGTTTGGCGATGAGCACGACACAGATCGCCAGTTCGACGAGTCCTTTGGCAGCAACGGGCGGCTTACCATCGAGAACCCTCGCGGCGACGTGTCGATCGCGACCTCGGCCGACGATCGAATCCACGTCAGCGCGCACGAGGTGGTATACAGCCGCGATGACCGGGATGCGCAGAAACTGTTCGCCAAGCTTCAGCCAGGTCTTCGCGTCAACGGAAATGACGCCACCCTGACGACCGCGAACCTAGATCGCGGCACGGTCGATCTGACCGTACAAGTGCCGGTGTCAACCAGCCTGTCCATTGCAGCTGGACGCGGCAACGTGGCCGTCAATGGCCTCAACGGAACGGTTGCAGTCGATGCCGGACGCGGCGACGTGACCCTGAACAAGTTGGGAGGCGCCTGCACTGCGAAACTCTCCGGCGGCAACTTTGCCGGACACGCGCTGAGCGGCACACTGCACCTGACCGGCCGTACCGAAGACGCGGACCTCTCCGACGTAAGCGGAAAGGTCGCGTTTGATGGCGTCTTCCTGGGTGATGTCAGTGTGTCGAAGGTGGCTGCTCCCTTCAGCCTGCACTCCTCCCGCACCAGCCTTGACCTGGACCGGCTGGATGGAGATCTATCGCTCGACCACGATGATCTGAACATGAATCGCGCGGTTGGCAATACGCGTGTCTACACCCGCGACAAGAACGTGAATCTGTCGAACGTGATGGGACCCCTGCACATTGAAACCTCGAACGGCGACATCACAGCCGAGCTGATCAACGGCAGCGGAGCCGCGGGTCCGATCGAGTTGCGCAACCGTAATGGAGCCATCCATGTCGGGCTGCCGCCGGATCGCCTGTACCGCGTGGATGCCACCACGCGCGATGGCGACGTCTCCAGCGACCTGAGCTACACCGGCAAGACCGACCGCAGCGACAAGCATCTGAGCGGGGATACCGGGACAGGTGGAGGCTCACCCATCTCCGTCAGCATCTCGACGGATCACGGAGACGTGAGCATCAAGCGCGGCGGAACAGAGAGCCGCCCTGAGACTCCGGATACTCCCGAGCCTCCGACGCCGCCGCATGCACCGAAGGCGCCGCGACTACACGTGCCCAAGGACGTACCGCAACCGGAGACCAGCGAGCAGTAGACGATTTAGCGCTTGAACTTCCGTTGAGATGCCTCAGGAAGACAGCGATGCCGGAGGGCTGACCTGCGCGAGATGGTGCTCCACCAGGGCAGCGGCACGTTCAATCACCTGCTCGAGTGACAGGTCGGTGGAGTCGATAATGACGGCATCCTCTGCTGGACGCAGCGGTGAGTCGGCCCGGGTGCGATCCCGCCGATCGCGTTCGCGAATCTGCTCCAGCACCGCAGCGGGCAGGATGCCGGATGCGGATTGCGCTGCCGCCTCCGCCGCGGCACCGCGGCTCTGCTCATAGCGACGCTCGCCACGCTTCTCCGGCGAGGCATCGAGGAAGATCTTCACCGGAGCGGAAGGAAACACGGCGGTGCCGATGTCGCGGCCTTCCATGACCACGTTGCCCTGGGCTCCCATGGCCTGCTGCAGGCCCACCAGCCAGCGCCGGATGGGTGGATGCACGCTGACCTCCGACGCGGCCGCTGTGACCTGGGGAGTGCGCAGAAGAGCCGTCACATCCAGGTCATCGAGCAGGACGCGATTGCCTGCCTCGCATGGCTCCAGCCGCACGTGTGTCGTATGCGCAAGCTCCTCGAGCGCGGCTGCATCGCTGGTGGGGATGCCGTGGTTCAGCGCCTTAAGCGCGAAGGCCCGGTACATGGCGCCGCTCTCCAGATTCAACAGGCCGAAGCGTTGAGCCAGAGCGCCCGCCACGGTACTCTTGCCGGCGCCGGCAGGCCCGTCAATCGCAACGATCAGTGGCAGACGGCTACCCGCCGACGTGGGACCAGCCATCAGCCCTGCTCTCCAGAATCAGCGGGGCCGCTCTTCGGCTTGCGGCGCGGCGGACCAAAGCCGCCGGGCCTTGCGCCGCCGGGCCGTGGCCCACTGGGTCGCAATCCGCCCGACCTTGGCGCGCCAGATCTTGCTCCCCCTGGCCGTGCACCAGCGACTCGTCCAGGCCGATCACCGGGCGGCCTTTTGGAAGGTCCTGCCGGGCTGCCAGCACCCCCACCAAAGCCGGGCTTGCGGACGCCTGGCTTGCCCGAAGCAGGACGGGCGAATCCACCAGGACGATGGCGCGCGCCTGCACCACCAGCTCCGAAGCCTCCGGATCTGGGTGCGGCGCCAGGCCGCGAAGCAGAGCTGCGCCGCGGTGCTGCGCCGTCCTCTGTGCCTTCCAGACGCGGACTGAAGCTGCGGCGCGGCGCTGCCGCTCCGCCTTCGCGGGCTGGTCGGTCACCCCTGGGTGCGAATGGCTTTTTGAAGGCTCGATCGCCGGCCGGCCTTTCGCCTCGTGCAGCGAAGGGCTTTTTGAACGGGCGATCACCGGCAGGCCAGTCCCCCCTCGGCGCGAATGGTTTTTTGAACGGGCGATCGCCGCCGGGGCGGTCACCCTTGGGTGCGAACGGCTTCCGGAAGGGCCGGTCGCCTGCAGGCCTCTCGCCTGCTGCGGCGAAGGGCTTGCGGAACGGGCGGCCTGCTGCCGGACCGGCACCCTCTGGCCGTGGTCCGCGCGGAGCATAGGGCTTCTTGAAAGGGCGGTCGCCGCCAGCTTCCGGACGGGGTCCAGAGTAGGTGCGCGGACGAGCCGGTGCCTCTCCGCCCTCCAGCGGTTTGCGGAAGGGCCGGCCTGCGGGCGGGCGGCTGCCGCCGCGTTCTGTTCCGCGATCCGTCGTGGGCCGGTCGAAGCGCTTCGCTCCAGGCTCCGGCGCGCCTTCGTTCCGCTTGCGAAGTCCGCCCTCCGGCCGTGGACCGCGGGTGGCAAAGGGTGGACGTCCCGCATTACCAGCAGATCGTGGTCCTGCTGCCTCTCCAGCGCTCTTGCGGAAGCCGCCGCCGGGACGGCGTGGCTGGCCGGTGGAGGTCAGGCGATTGGTACGCGGAGGACGCTCACTTCGGGGCCGATCGGAGCGCGGGCCGGCCGGGCGGGGACGATCCGAGCCACGGCTATTGCGCTGGTCCGGTCCGCGGCCTGCGCCTCGGCCCGTCTCTGAGCGCCGGCCAAACTCGCTGCCTTCGCGTGGCTTGCGGAAGGAGCCTTCGCGGCGCGGGGGACGCTCGCCCGCCGCCGGGCGGCGAGGACGATCTCCATAGGCCGGACGTGGGCGGTGTTGCGCCGCGACCATCGGGAGGCCCGCCGACTCCGCGAAGCTGGGCGGGTTGCGTTCCAGCCCGGCATCAGCGCCTGCCAGGGGCGTAGCGGCGATTGCGGGCTCTTCCTCCACGATCTCAGGCAGGGTGCCCTCGACGTAGAGTTGTGCCTCGCCGCCGAGCGAGAATTCGCTGAGCTGCCGGGTTGCGGTTAAGCCATGCACCACGTCGCGGATACGGGCACGGGAGGATACGGGGGAATGGAAAAGCTCCACCTCTTCCCCGGTCGCAGCGATGGCCGACCGCAGGTAGAACGAGATCAGCATAGCGAGAGCGGTGGTCTGCGCCTGCGTGCTGCCCCGGGGGTTGCCGCCACAGCACCGGCGCGCATGGGGTGCCACCGCTCGCCCATGGCGCGGAGCACCGCCGCCTCTGTCACCTCGCGCCCCAGCCGCTCACGCAGTTCAAGCGCAGTCTGAGCTCCATCACGCTCCAGCGTCTTATAGACCTCCGCAGCCAGTGGCGACACGCGTGCCGAGCCCACGGTCGACGGCGCGCGCTTGGGATTCCGCTCCGGCTGCAGCGCATACAGATAGGGCAGCGCCTCGGGCGTTGCCAGAAAGTCCGGCTGCTCACCCGCCAGGCCTGCGGCCGCGCCAAACAGATTCAGTGCCACTACGGCGCCGGAGGCCACCAGCCGCGAGAGCATCTCACTCGCAGCCGCCAGATGCTCGGGGCTGGATGCGGCATCTGCCTTGCCGGCCACTGCCTCCACAAAGCTGGGTGCGGGTACGGGCAGATGCGTGCGGCGCGGCAGGTACAGGCACAGCGGTGTATCGCGAAGCCACAGCTCTGCATCATCCAGCGTCACTAACGCGTTGCCATCCTGACGCCAGCGCGAAGCCCGCGCCTTGTCTAACTGATCCTGTCTCATTGGTTTCCAATCTTGATCGTGAACGAGAGGAGCGCGGAGCCCGAAGCCCCCTTCACCGGCAGGAGCCGTATGGAGTGTCTAGATACGGTGAAACGCGCGCTCGATGTCCTTCCAAGAATAGCGCAATGCGATAGGGCGGCCGTGCGGGCAGCTGGTGGGATGCTGGGTCCGCGCCAGCTCCCGCAGGAGCCAGGACATGCGCTCCGGGTCCAGCGGCATGTTGATCTTGATGGCTGCGTGGCAGGCAATCGAGGCCGCAATGCGGTTGCGGGCGGTGACCAGATTCTCCCGCTGATCCAGCCGGTCACGCTGCTCCAGCACCTCCACCAGCATCCGTTCGAGTTCGCGGCCTTCCAAGCCCGCCGGGGCCGCCTTGATGGCCAGGGTACGCGGGCCGAAGGGCTCTGCTTCGAAGCCGTTACGCTCCAGTTCTGCAGCGATCTCGGCGAAGGCCACCATCTGCGCCGGCGTCAGGTCGAGAAGCATGGGCATCAGCAATCGCTGACGCTGCACCCGCTCCACCTCGCGCTCGCGCAGCACCTTTTCGAACAGTACCCGTTCATGCGCGACATGCTGGTCGATGATCCAGAGTCCCTCTTCGTTGGTCGCCAAGATGAACGATTCGCGCAGTTGCCCGAGCGGCTTGAGTGTGGCGAGCGCGTTGAGCGTGACCGCATCCCCGGGCTCCTCGACTGCGGTAGCGACCCCGTCTGCCTCGAGAATCGCTGTGGCCAGCGCGCCGGAGAGAGCGGGGGCCGATGGTGGCGCGGAAGCATGTATCGGGTCATCCTGCAGGAAGCCGCCGAAGTCCAGCCGTTGCGGCACCGGCGGCAGAGTAGGCGGCGCGAGTGAGAAAGCATCTGCGTCCTCCGCGGCCGGCGCGGGTGCGGACTCTTCACCGTCGGGTGAGCCCGGGAGTGTGGAGATCGCCGGGATTAACGAAGGCGAGGCGACCGGATGTGCCTGCAGCGCGTTGAGAAAGCCCATAGCGGGCCGCGCCTGAATCAGTTTGTTGCGCAGCGTGTCCCGCACAAAGTCATGCAGGAAGCCGGGCTGGCGAAAGCGCACCTCGGTCTTCGCGGGATGCACATTGACGTCTACCTCCTCCGGCGGCAGCTCCAGGAACAGCAGCACAACCGGGAAGGAGGTGGGCGGAAGGATGTTGCGATACGCCTCGGAGACGGCATGCAGCAGCAGGCGGTCACGCACCAGGCGGCGGTTGACAAAGGAGTAGATGGAATTGCGATTGAGCTTTTCGAGCTCTGGTTTAGAGGTGAAGCCGCTGAGCCGCAGGTGGCCCGGCACGGGCGGCTGGTAATCCTCATCTTGCTTCCACGGCGGCGGCGCAGGCAGACCGACACGCTCGAGATCAATTTCTGCCGCGACGGGAAGCAGTTGGTCAAGCGTGTCCTTCCCGAAGATCTGAAAGATTCTGTCTGCAGGCTGCGCCACGGGCGATGCCTGCAGTAAGGCATGCGTGGCCGAGTGCAGCTCGAAGTGCTTGTCCGGATGAGCCAGCGCGTAGTGTGTCACCAGCGCGGTGACGTGTGCCAGCTCCGTCGTTTCAGACTTCAGGAATTTGCGCCGCGCCGGCGTATTGAAGAATAGATCGCGCACCGCAATGGTCGTTCCCGGGGGCAGCCCTGCATCCTCAACACGATGCATGCGGCCGCCAACGATCTCGAGGTGGGTGCCCGCGGCTTCCTCCGTCGCGCGGGTGTCCATCTCCAGTCGCGCGATCGAGGCGATGGAAGGAAGTGCCTCCCCGCGAAAGCCAAGGGTGGCGATGGAGAGCAGGTCGTCGCTGGTGCGCAGCTTGGAGGTGGCGTGCCGCTCGAAGGCCAGCAGCGCATCGTCCCGCATCATGCCGCAGCCGTTGTCGACGATGCGAATCAACTTGCGGCCGCCGCCCTCCACCTCGATGCGGATGCGGGTTGCGCCCGCATCGAGCGCGTTCTCGAGCAGCTCCTTGACCACGGACGCAGGCCGATCCACCACCTCACCGGCAGCGATCTGATTGGCGACCTGGTCAGTGAGTACGTGGATCCGGCCCATCGCTCAAGGAGAGCACGCGAGCCGCGATGGAGACAACTGCTTTGAAGCAAGCGCTGAGGACGACATATGCACCGTGTAGAAGCAGAGACGCGCTTGCGCCTCTACTCCGCCTGACTGTAGAGCCACCAGGCGGCGGCGAGGTCCTGCACGATGTGGCCCAGGGACTTGTAGAGCGTGATGTCCTCTGGCGTCACGCGGCCTTCCACGGCTCTGGCGAACACCTGTCCAATCTCGCCGAGGATATGCGTATCCTCGATGAGCCCGGCCTGCTTGGCACGGAGGAACTCCGCACCCTGGCTGAGCACGCCCTGCCGGCTATCCGCGAAGAAGCGAGAGAGGGCGACCAGATGATTATCGATCTCCGACGGTCCTGCGTGACTGGAGCCGACGGCATTGACGTGCGTGCCCGGCCGTACCCATGCACCGTGAAGGATCGGCTCTGGTGCAGAAGTCACCGTGCAGATGACATCCGCCTCTGAGACACACGCCTGTACGCCTGTAGCTGCTAGGACAGGCAGGTTGAGCTCCGCGCCAAGCTGCTGCGCCAATGCATGCGCCAAGTCGTGCGAGCGGCCCCAAATTGTGATCTGCTGCAACGGGCGCACTCGGCTGATGGCCCTCGCGTGCGTCCGTGCTTGCTCACCCGTGCCCAGAATAGCCAGGTGCCGCGCTTCCGGGCGGGCGAGTGCGTCCGTGGCCGCGGCGCTGGCAGCAGCGGTCCGGATGGCTGTGATCTCACCCGCGTGCGCGATGCAGACCGGGACGCCTGCCTCCGGCTCAAACAGCACGACCAAGCCCTGGTGCGACTGCCGACCCTGCGCTGCGTTCTCATGGAAGACGCTGAGCAGCTTGGCTCCGAACGGCGCATTTTCAGCGAGCGCTCCGGGCATGATGCCGAACAGATGCCCCTCTGCCAGAGGAATGATGGAGCGCAGCAGCTGCCGCGTCTCGCCCCGGGAGAAGGCGACCATAGCGTCCCGGACCAGCGGGATGCACACGTCGTAGGTAAGCCGGCGGGCTACTTCGTCACGGTCGATAGAGCGCATAAGCGATGGAGAACTGCAGACAATCTCAGACGATCACGGACAAACGGAAGCTTGTCCGCGGCCTCTGAAGTTCTCTGCGCCTCAGGCCGTGGTCAGCTCGCGGCTGTTGGCCTGGAGCCGCTCGTCGGGCACGCGGTCTCCCAGCACATGCAGACGCAGGAAGTTGGTGGAACCGGAGAGGGTGCGAGTCCCGGCGACGATGCCCAGGATCTCCTGCGGTCGCGCATAGCCACCCTTGGTGACCAGCTGCTCTGCCGCTTCGACCATGTCCTCCGCAGTCGAGCATTTAGCGCAGCCGAGCGGCTGTACGCCCCACAGCAGGTTCATGCGGTGGATGACCTGAGGCACGCTGGAGAGCGCATAGATCGGCGACTTGGGCCGCCACTTCGAGAGCTGGCGCGCAGTGGTGCCGGTTTCGGTAAAGACGGCGATGGCGGCGATGTCCAGGTCCTCGGCAGCGTGCGCCATGGACTCACAGATTGTCTCCGAGATGGAGAGCCGCACGCGGGTGGAGCGGGGGCGGCTCAGTGTCGGGTCAGACTGGATCTGGGCCTCACTCTCCAACACGATCCGGCTCATCATCTGGACTGCTTCTACCGGATACTTGCCGGCTGCCGACTCGGCCGAGAGCATAACGGCGTCGGTTCCGTCGTACACGGCATTCGCGACGTCTGAAGCCTCTGCGCGCGTGGGACGTGGATTCTCGATCATCGATTCCAGCATCTGCGTCGCAGTGATGACCGGCTTGCGATACTCACCGGCGCGGCGAATCACGTGCTTCTGGATCGCCGGCACCTTCTCCGGCGGCACCTCGACACCCAGATCGCCACGCGCGACCATCACGCCGTCAGCTACCTCCAGGATGCCCTCCAAGTGATCGATCGCCTGCGGCTTCTCGAGCTTGGCGATGATCCAGATATCGCTGCCCATGGCCTGCACTCGCTCCCGCGTGTGCCGTATGTCTTCAGCGGTGCGCACGAACGAGACGGCGATCGCATCGACGTCATTCTCGATACAGAAGCGCAGGTCGATCTCATCCTTCTCCGTGAGTGAAGGAACCTTTACGGCGATGCCGGGCAGATTGATGCCCTTGTTCTCACCCAGGGTGCCGCCGTTGATGACCATACACTCCACGTCGTCGCCGTGAAGGGCAGCGACGCGCAGCTCAATGAGCCCATCGGAGAGCAGGATGCGGTCCCCGGTCTTCAGATTTTCCGCAAGCGTGGTGAAGGTGGTACTGACGCAAGTGGCGGTGCCAGCGACATCGCGCGGTGTAATCGTCAGCGACTGGCCGGCGGTCAGCTGCACCGGCGTCCGGTTTTCCAGACGCCCAGTGCGGATCTTGGGGCCTTGCAAGTCCCCGAGGATGCAGAGCGGCTTGTTCTCTTCTCGCGCGACCTTGCGTACCATCTGCATCAGCTCCAGCTTCTGCTCATGGGTGCCGTGGGAGAAGTTGAGGCGGGCGACATCGAGGCCGGCTCGGACCAGCTGGCGGAACGTGACCTCGTTGTTTGACGCGGGGCCCAGCGTGGCGACGATCTTGGTGCGGCGAATCTCCTGGGACTCTGACATCGGCACCTCTGCAACAGCCAGCATGCGTTTGCGCTCCAGCCCTGCAATCCTGCGGGGTTAAATGTTTGACTCGTAACTTATGGACATTCTACTCGCAGGTCGCTGCGCCCGGAGCAGACTGCGCCTATGAACGCAAATCGTCTGCACATTCCCCACTCAAGAGGCATGCTGCACTCAATGCAGTGAGAGCTCCGGCTCCGAAGCTTGCACCGGCGGCACTTTCCGCAGCGCCTCTGCCTCCACCTGCGCGTTGATCTCTCCCCCGAGCAGAACGCTCAGCGCGGTGATGTAAAGCCAGACGAGGGTCGCCACCGCAGTACCCAGTGAGCCGTAGATGACGCTGTAGTCGGCGAAGCGGGTCACGTACCAGCCAAAGATGAGGGTGGCGACGAACCAGATGATGGCCGATGCGACCGCACCAGGAACCACGTCCAGCCAGCGCTGGCGGCGCGGCGTGCCGAACCGATAGATGACCCCGAGTACGACCACTGTGGTGACGAGTGCCATGGCCCAGCGGGTGAGCCGCCACAGCAGCAGGAGCAGAGGACGTAAGCTGAGGCCGGCCGCGTCCACCAGCCAGACCTCGATCTGATGACCGAAGGCGACCAGCAGAGTGGAGAGCGCGAGCGGCAGCAGGCAGCACGGGATGAGCACAAGCGCTACAAAGCGCTCCCGCGACTTGTTCCAGCTGGTCCTCGAGCCGTCGAACAGTGGACCTTCAAAGGCGCGGCGAAAACCCTGCATGAACGAGGTCATGACGCCCATGCAGCCGAACATGCTGACCAGGACGGCGGAGAGCAGCGCCTGCAGGGAGCGGGAGTGGCGCGCGTTGAAGTAGTCCTGCACGGCAGAGACCGCGTCGCCCGGCAGGATGTCCGCCAGCGCGCCGCGCACCTCACCGACCAGTGTGTCGCTCTGAGGTACGAGCGCGAGGATGGTCGTGACCACCAGCAGCGCAGGAAACAGGCCGAGGATGGCCGAGTACGCCGCTGCCTTGGCGAGCGTGAACACTTCATGGGACAGCGCCTGCAGCATGGCGCGCCGCAGCTGGTGAAAGAGGCGCAGCATTCCAGCCTTAAGGGTACCGCCGGCGATTGCCGCTGACAAAGCTTTTTCCCCGCGAACCCGGTATCGCGGAGGATGCTCCAGCCATAGTCGCACCGTGCAGCGCACCGTGAGACTTCTGCGCAAACCCGTTTCTTTGGTTTCGCATGCAGGCGGATCCGATGACGCAGCCGGGCATCCGCACTGTTAGCATACGGGTGCTGCACTCGTGCTCGAACCCTCAGGGAGATTCGCCTGTTGAACTCATCACTTCGTGATCGCATTCTGCTCAGCACGCTCAGTCTGACGCTCTGCTGCACGCTGGCTGGCTGGGGCTCTGGCCGCAAGCAACGCACGCCGCCGCCACCGCCGCCGCCGGCCGCGCCACACCCCAGCGCACAGCTGGCAGACAAGAAGCTGAATGCGCGCGTCGACGCCCTACTGGGGCAGATGACGCTGGAGGAAAAGATCGGGCAACTGTCGCTTTACACTAGCGGCAGTCTGATCACCGGACCAAACGGCGAGAAGCTGGACTACGACACGATGTTGGCGAAGGGGCAGATCGGTGGCCTGCTGAATGTCACTGGTGCGAAGGAGACAAACCGCTACCAGCACATCGCGGTCGACAAGTCGCGGCTGCACATCCCCCTGCTGATGGGTTTGGACGTTATCCACGGGCACCGCACCACCTTCCCTGTCCCGCTGGCGCTGGCTTCGAGCTTTGATCCTTCGATCGTCGAGCAGGCCTGCCGCATCGCCGGGAGCGAGGCGAGGGAGGACGGCATCAACTGGGTCTACTCGCCGATGGTGGACATCGCTCGCGATGCGCGTTGGGGGCGCATTGTGGAGAGTGCAGGAGAAGACCCGTATCTGGGGAGCGCCATCGCGCGCGCCTACATACGGGGCTATCAGCAGGGAGACCTCAGCAAACCGGACTCCGTGGCCGCTTCCGTGAAGCACTTCGCCGCTTATGGCGCGGCGGAGGCCGGGCGCGACTACGACACCACGGACATGTCGGAGATCCGTCTGCGCCAGGTGTACTTGCCTCCGTACAAGGCCGCAGTCGATGAAGGTGCGGCCACAGTGATGTCGGCGTTCAACGTACTGAACGGAGTTCCAGAGAGCGCGAACCCATTCACCTTAACCAAGATCCTGCGCAAGGAATGGGGCTTTGACGGTCTGGTGGTCAGCGACTACGGCGCGGTTGGTGAGTTGATCAAGCACGGGGTGGCCGGAGACGGCGCTACTGCCGCGCGCAAGGCCGTCACCGCGGGCGTGGACATGGATATGGAGAGCGACCTCTACCACTCGCGCCTGGCCGGGCTGGTGGAGAGCGGTGTGGTACCCACACCAGTGATCGATGAGGCAGTGCGGCGCATCCTGCGGGTGAAGTTCGCAATGGGACTGTTCGAACATCCATACGCAAACGAGACCACACCCGCTCCGGGCGCAACGCCTGAGCGGCGCGCAATCGCGCGCAAGGCTGCCCAGGAGAGCTTCGTCCTACTGAAGAACGAAGCGATTCCCGGAACTGGCCGACTGCTGCCGCTGGCCAGCGATCTAAAGTCTGTCGCGCTGGTTGGTCCGCTAGCCGATGATGCGGAAGACATGATCGGCAGCTGGGGAGCGCAGGGGGATGCACACCTGACCACCACGCTGCGCGCGTCCATGGCGCAGAAGCTGGGCAACAAGCTCACCTATGTGAAGGGTACGGACATTGAAGGCACGGATACCAGCGGCTTCGCCGCTGCCGTTGCTGCGGCCAAGAAAGCCGACCTGACGGTGGTGGCGCTGGGTGAGGCCGGCACCATG
>CAXUMX010000051.1:17492-24474 GCA_964252395.1 uncultured Acidobacteriaceae bacterium
CGTCTGGATCTGCCCGGCAATCAGGAGCAACTGCTCGAAGCATTGGTGGCGACCGGAAAGCCGGTAGTGCTAGTGCTGTTCAACGGCCGGCCGACGGCCATTCCCTGGGCTGCGAATCATGTGCCGGCGATTCTGGAGGCCTGGTTTCCCGGGCTGGAAGCGGGGCCTGCGCTGATGTCTGTCCTGGACGGCGAGGTGAGCCCCTCCGGCAAGCTGCCGGTCGAGTTTCCATACAGCGTCGGTCAGGAGCCGCTCTACCTGGCGCAGCTGGCCACCGGAAGGCCGGTAGGCGATACAGACCTGACCCATCCACCGGCGAATACGGCGGAGAAGTACATCTCGCGATACATCGATTCTCCGAACGCGCCGGTGTATCCGTTTGGCTGGGGGCTGTCCTACGCGCAGTTTGCGTACACCAATGCCAAGATCACGCAGACTGGTGGCAGCAGCAAAGACGTGGGTGAGATCACGGTAAGCGTCGACGTGAAGAACGTCTCCAAGGTAGCGGGCACGGAGGTAGCGCAGCTTTACCTGCACAACACCGTTGCCAGCGTTGCGCAGCCAGTCCGCGAGTTGAAGGGATTTCGCAGACTGCTGATGCAACCTGGAGAGTCGCAGCATCTGGAGTTTAAACTGGGCTTCGAAGAGCTGGCGTTCTATAACACCGATCTGAAGAAGACGGTCGAGCCGGGCAGCTTTGATGTATATGTGGGCGGCAGCTCTGAGGCGGAGAAGGCCGGCAGCTTCACGGTCCTGCAGTAACAGCGCTGGCAGCACTCGCTGCGCTTGGCAACTGCTAGCGGCAAAGCGCCGACTGGCGTCAGCGGCTGGCCTGCGCGGGCGGCGCACCCGGCTTCCATCTGTTGAGGAATCGAGTCAGGTCGCTCGACTCGACCACGCGCCCGGACTCGAACCTGCCGTGCGTCTGCTCATGCAGCACCTTGCCATTCGAGTCCAGCACGACCAAAGCCGGCACGCCCTTCTCGACGGGCACTCCGTACCGCTTAGCAATGTCCATGTTCTGATCTAGGTGGCCGATGTTAACCGGGACCACCTCATAGTTCGCGTCGAGCAACTTCTGGTTCACAGGCTCGCGGAAGTAGATATCCAGCAGGTGGCAATCGCTGCACCAGTCACCGCCGAAGTCCAGCAGCACGTGCTTGTGCTCTGCCTTGGCCTTCACCAGGGCCGCATGCAATTGCGGCTTTGCCTGGCTGGGGTCAGGAAAGAGCTGCCGCCCCTGCGCGGCTGCGACGCCGACCATCAGCGGCAACGCTGCTGCCGCCATAATCGTCATCGTGTTCCTGAAAAGCCACGATCCCCTATCACCCATACATGTTCTCCCCTCAATAAAGATGCTTGCGGCTCAGCGAAGTTACTGCAAAAACGATCCATCAGTACCGGGTGACCAGCCGACAGAGTGGTCGATCCTGCCCGGCACGCATCCGAACTTCCGATGTACATACGCCGCTACTCGAGAAGCAGATAATGCTTCCACAGAGAGCGGCGAGAGAAAGGGAAATCCATTTATGACGATAGCTTCGATCACCCAGCCAGCAGGCGAAAGGCTGCAGCGGATGCGGAAGGGCGCCCTTCCTGCCCTCCTGTTGGGAGCCGGCATGTTGTTTACGACGCCGCTGCTGCATGCCCAGAGCGACCAGACGATCCATGCCCGCGCCAAGGCGGAGCAGAATGCCCATGACAAACGTCACCACAACACCCTGAAGACGGTGGGAGGCACCGCGGCTGGTGGAGCCCTGATCGGCGGATTGGCGGGCGGCGTACCTGGCGCATTGATCGGCGGCGCGGCAGGCGGTGGCGTGGGCTACGTCGGCGATCGCATCCGCAAGCATCATGGTGTAAAGAAGCGCGAGGCAGCCATGCGCGAGCGCCGCTATCGCCGTCGTACCTCGGAACGCTAGCAGATGAGTGACAACCGGCCCGCGCCTTTGGGGACAGATGTGGGACGGGCAGAGCGGAGATGGCCCGCGGAGAACTTTACTGAGCAGGCGACGAGCCAGGGGGCAGCAGTACGGAGGCGTGGTTCATCGAAGAGACGAGTGCCCGGGGTCCGCGAAGATGGTGAAGATGCCCGACCTTCTCCGCCGGGTGGGCGTCGCGGTCCGCAGCTAAGGCGGCAATGGGTATCCGGCAGACGGACAGCGTCTGATTGTGGTAGGGGCACTCCAGCCCGGCGTCCTGCGCCGGGCTGACCACCACCCAGGTCACTGGATACTTCGCGGCCAGTTGCTGAAATTGCGCCTGCCGAAAGCCGCGCCAGCCCTGCTGCGCCTGCACCTCGCGCCCCCACTCCGGCGCAACCGCGGGGAACATGGCAGCAACGCCGCTGTCCTTGTACTCGTCGGCAAGCACGCTCCGCTCCGTCAATGCCCGGAAGCCATGTCCATCCTCTCCACGCATGTGGAGATACTCCGGGTCGAGCGCGAATACAGCATCCTGTGGTGTGTTTTGGCGAATCCAGCGAAAGGCCTGCAGCCAGGGGTTGGACGAGCTGCACTCCGGCAACTCCAAATGCGGGCTCTGCGGATAGATGTACCGGTCGAGAGCGAACATCCCCAACGCGAGTGGCAGGTACACCGCGATGGCGCGCAGCACACGGCCGCGTATAAAGTACTGGCCCAGCAGCCCACCCAGCAGCAGGAACATGACGATGTACAGGAGCTGGAAGATACGCATGGGCTGCAGACGCACCAGCGAATTGAACCGCGCCGAGCTGGAGAACACCAGGAACAAGATGGTGGCCAGCACCCCGGCAGCGACCAGTGTGGCGCACAGTCGGCGCGCCGCCGGCCGCAGCGTGCTGAGCGGATAGCTGCTGAGACCGATCAAGATCAGCAGTGGGCAAAACACGCCGATCCACTGGATTACATCCCAGTTGCCGGCAAAGAAGAAGGTTCGTGAGTAGACAGCCTCTCGGTAAGGGCCGGAAGCAGGGCCCGAAGGAAACATCGAGCTCAGGCTGCCGAAGGAGCCTATGGAAACCAGCGCGACCGGCAGCGCCTTGATTACCTGCTGTGCGTGAGCGCTCTTCTCCTCCCAGAACTGCGGCAACGCGATGCCTGCCAGCAGCACCGCCGCATAAAACGTCATCTGCGGATGCAGGAAGAGTGTGAATCCTAAACAGATGATGGCGCCGCGCCATCGCCCACGCAAACCCGCTGTCAACGCGAGCAGGGTCAGTGGCGTGGAAAGGCTGCGCGCGGTGAAGTAGTTGTCCATGATGGGGATGGCTGTGCCCGCGACCTGCACGGGCAGCACTGCCGCCAGCATACCGACTGCTGCCCAGCGCGCTGCTGCATCGGCAAAGCAGAGCCTTGCCATCTGCCACCCGGCCAGCAGCAGCAGCCATGTCCCAAGCAGGTACCAGAGCAGTACAGAGAGTGCGACGGAGCAGTGAAACAGGTGCGCGGCCCCACCGGCGAGCGCGGCAAATATGGACGCGTGCCCGTGCGAGAGGAAGAACTCTTCACCGAACGGAAAGGTGTTGGGATGCGCGAAGCGCGTGATTGCGGGTACGTAGATGCCTGCGTCTTCAGTGCCGAAGTGATAGCCCTGCACCAGCACTGCCGTCAGCGCCATCAGCAGCAGCAGCCCGCTCTCCCGTATGCACGTCGGAAGGAGGGCGCGGCGGAGCCGGCGATTGGCCGGTGGCGGGAGCGGGGAGGTCAACAGTGGGCCAGCATCCTTTGCGCGCTACCTCGTTTTCGTTAAGACGCCTTTTCGTAGCGGAAGTTCACCCACACAATATACAGGCGGGGCCAAAGGCCCCGCCTGATTTCGATCCGCAGGTTGGGTACGACGAAGGAAGGGTTGACTACTCTGCTGCCATCTCTTCCGCTTCGCCTTCCTGACGCATTAGCTCGAGCTCGCGCTCCTCTGCCTCATGCGCCGCGGTGACCTCTTCCTGCACCTTCTGGGCCGCCTCTTCCAGCTCCGGTGAGAGCTGGATGTTGCGGTAGAACTCCATGCCGGTGCCGGCTGGGATTAGACGACCGACGATGACGTTCTCCTTGAGGCCGCGCAGGCCATCGATCGCGCCGTTAATGGACGCCTCGGTGAGCACGCGCGTGGTCTCCTGGAACGACGCCGCAGAGATGAACGAGTCCGTAGAGAGCGACGCCTTGGTGATGCCGAGCAGCAGCGGACGGCCCACCGCGGGACGGCCACCCTCAGCGATGACCCGCTGATTCTCCAGCGTGAAGCGGAAGCGATCCACCTGCTGTTCGAGAAGGAACGTGGTGTCACCAATCTCTTCCACCTTCACCCAGCGCAGCATCTGCCGCACGATGGTTTCGATGTGCTTGTCAGAGATGGCAACACCCTGTAGGCGATAGACCTCCTGGATCTCGTTCACCAGGTACGCCTGCAGTTCCTTCTCGCCCAGTACGGCAAGAATATCGTGCGGGTTCAGCGGACCATCCATCAGCGGCTCGCCGGCGCGCAGGCGCTCACCCTCCTGCACATTGACGTGAACGCCGCGAGGCACGGAGTACTCCTTCTCTTCGCCGTTCTCAGCCGTGACGTAGATCTTGCGCTGCCCCTTCGACACTTCCCCGAAGCGAACCACACCATCGATCTCGCTGATGATGGCGGTCTCGCGCGGCTTGCGTGCTTCGAACAGTTCCACGACCCGCGGCAGACCGCCGGTGATGTCCTTGGTGCGGGTGGTCTCGCGCGGGATCTTGGCCAGGATGTCTCCCGGGAAGACCTCGTCGCCGTCCTGCATCATGAGGTGCGCGCGGCTGGGCATCAGATACCGTTTGTTGCCCTTGGCGCCCTTGATCACGATGGCTGGCTGGCGCTTCTCGTCGGGAGCGTCCGAGACCACCAGGCGCGACAGGCCGGTGACTTCATCGACTTCCTCGTTCAGCGTGATGCCTTCCTGCAGATCCTTGAACTGCACCGTGCCGCCGATCTCCGTCAGGATGGCGAAGGTATACGGATCCCACTGTGCCAGCGACTGGCCCAGCGTGACCTGCGCTCCATCTTCCACCTGCAGCTTGGCGCCGTAGACGATCTGGTAGCGCTCCTTCTCGCGGCCGCGCTCATCGACAACAGCAATGGCGCCCGAGCGGTTCATCGCGACCAGAGCACCGGCCTTCGAACGGACGGTGGTCAGGTTGATGAAGCGCACAGTGCCAGCATTCTTCGCGTCCAGGTGCGACTGCTCCGAAACGCGCGATGCCGTGCCGCCGATGTGGAAGGTACGCATGGTCAGCTGCGTGCCCGGCTCACCGATGGACTGTGCAGCGATGACGCCGACTGCTTCGCCCAGTTCCACGGTGCGACCGGAAGCCAGGTTGCGGCCATAGCAACGGATGCAGACGCCGCGCTTGGACTCGCAGGTCAGCACCGAGCGGATCTTTACCCGCTCAATGCCGGCGGCCTGGATGGCCGAGGCTAGATCTTCGTCGATCTCCTGATTCACTTCGACGATGACCTTACCCTCGTAGTCCTTGATCTTCTCAAGCGATACGCGGCCGATGATGCGGTCACGCAGCGGCTCGATGATCTCGCCCGACTCGACGATCGGCATCACGTAGATGCCCTCCGCCGTGCCGCAGTCCTGTTCGCTGACGATGACGTCCTGCGCCACGTCGACCAGACGGCGCGTCAGATAGCCGGAGTCGGCCGTCTTCAGCGCCGTGTCGGCCAGTCCCTTGCGGGCGCCGTGGGTCGAGATGAAGTACTCGAGCACGGTGAGACCTTCACGGAAGTTGGCCTTGATCGGCGTCTCGATGATCTCGCCCGAAGGCTTGGCCATCAGTCCACGCATGCCGGAGAGCTGGCGGATCTGCTGCTTGGATCCGCGAGCGCCCGAGTCGGCCATGACGTAAATCGGATTGATCGTGCCTTCCTTGTCGCGCTGCTGCATCTGCCCGAACATCTCGTCTGCGACCTTCTCGGTGACAGCCGACCAGATCTGGATGACCTTGTTGTTGCGCTCACCATTGGTGATGGCACCATCCAGATACTGCTGTTGCACGGCAACTGCCTGCTTCTCTGCATCGCGCACGGTCGGTCCCTTGGACTCCGGGATGACCATGTCGTCGAGGCCGACGGAGAGGCCAGAGCGCGTCGCGTACTGGAAGCCGAGCTCCTTGACGCGGTCCAGTGTCTTCACCGTGATCTCAAGGCCGAGATTCAGGTAGCAGTAGTTCACCAGCTGGCCGATGCCCTTCTTCTTCAGCAGGCCGTTCACGTACGGCATGCCTTCCGGCAGCGCATCGTTCAGGATGGCGCGGCCGACCGTGGTCGAGATGAACTGCTTGTCATACTCGATTGGCTCGGTGTGCGTCAGGTCCTGGTCGTCGTAGGCCGTGGTCATATCGAGCACCGGCCCCGAGTAGCGAAGACGGATGGGCGAGAGCGTCTCGACTTCCTTCGCTTCGAGCGCCATCAGCACTTCTTCAATATTGGCAAAGGCACGGCCCTCACCACGCGCCCCCTTCTTGGCCTTAGTCAGGTAGTAGAGACCGAGCACCATGTCCTGGGTAGGCACGGTGATCGGCTGACCGGAGGCAGGCGACAGGATGTTGTGCGAAGCCAGCATCAGCACACTGGCTTCCACCTGCGCCTCTGGCGACAGCGGGATGTGCACTGCCATCTGGTCGCCATCGAAGTCGGCGTTGAAGGCGGTGCAGACCAGCGGATGGATCTTAATGGCCTTGCCTTCGACCAGCACCGGCTCAAAGGCCTGAATGCCCAGACGGTGCAGGGTTGGGGCGCGGTTCAGCAGTACCGGGTGATCCTTAATCACCTCTTCCAGGATGTCCCAGACGATCGGCTTCTGCAGCTCCACCATCTCCTTAGCCTGCTTGATGGTGTCGCACTGCCCGGTCTGCTCCAGCCGGTGATAGATGAACGGCTTGAACAGCTCGAGCGCCATCTTCTTCGGCAGACCGCACTGGTGCAGCTTGAGTTCGGGACCGACGACGATCACCGAACGGCCGGAATAGTC
>CAXUMX010000052.1:0-23854 GCA_964252395.1 uncultured Acidobacteriaceae bacterium
TCGCCCACTCATCTCCTCCGCCGGTTCCGTCACGCGCGGAGCAAACTCGTCTGTACCTATGATACGCCGCGCCCCGGCCGTTGCCAACCGCCATGCCCGGCCGGCAGCGGGTCATCCGGCATCCTCTCAGGAAGGGGTGGCGCAGCTCAGCTTTCTTGCACAGGCGAGCGGATCAGAGTGGTGGATGAGTCAATGCGCTGGCTGCTTCCAGTCCACCCCGGGGCGCGCCACGGCATACATCTCCGCGGCAATCTGGTTCGAGAGTCCGATACGATCGTCCCCAACCTTGTACAGATCGAAGTGCGTCCGGCCGGGAAGGTAGGTGAAGTGCGGATCAGCGCCCAGCTTCTGCAGCCGCGCCTCGAACAGCCGCGCCGGCTGATCCAGGTAAAACGTATCTGCCGTGCCAACAAATAGGTGAATGCGGCCCTTGAGCAGCGGCCCATTCCCCGCCCAGTGCCGCTCCACCAGATGCGGAAGGTCGTAGTGCTCGCCCCAGTACGCCGCCACCGCCGGGTTCACATCGCCTGTCTCACGATCGAACATCGGCTCTGGCGCGCCACTCGCGCCCTTGGGAGAGAAGACCCAGTCGAATGAGGTCATTTGGCCGCCGTAGGGCCCCAGCACCTGCTCCAGCCGGCTGAACTGCGCCAGCGTTGCCACCACCTTCCCATTCGCGCGCATGATTGGCCTCTCCGAGCCGTCGCTCTTCTTGTACAGATTCGCGTGCGGGGCGTAGAGGTCAGGGCCGATGAAGTCGTGGAAGTCACTGGGATCGGGCGAGGTGGACCAGGTTCCGCCGAAGATCTGCGGGTAGTTGATCTGCAACTGCAGCGTGGCCCAGCCGCCGCTAGAGTGGCCACTCAGGAAGCGGCCATCTCGCCGCGCATCCATGCGGTACTTCGCTTCGAGATAGGGAATGTACTCCGTCGTCAGCGCCGCACCCCAGGGACCGTTGTTCACTGAGTCGGCGAACTCATGCGTGCCCTGCGGGATCGACTCGTCCAACATGACCAGGATCATCGGCGGTGCCTTGCGCGCAAGCATCTCCTTGCGCAGCGCCAGCCCGGAGACCAGCGCATCGCCCAGGTTCCCGCCAAAACCGTGCGTCCAGTACATCGTAGGGTAGGTTGCTTTGGACGCCGCGTCGTAGCCCGGCGGCAGGATGACCCAGCTGCGTACGTAGGTCGGCTTGCCCCAGAACTTCGTCAGCAGCTCGCTCTCGAGCTCGATTTCTTCTGCAACGCCCGGTTTGACCTCCGCCCTGGCAGCGGCCGCAGCAACGGCGCTGCCGCCCGGCTGCGGATGCTCGCGCAACGTCAGGGTGGGCTCCATACCCTCGCCTGGCTGCCAGCCTTTGAGTTCAACCACCGGGCTCTGCCAGTCCTCCGGTACACGACCTTGATAGTTGAAGCAGCGGGCGGTATCAAGGACAGCCTGTAGCTCGTAATCCGCCCGCGGCATAGTGTCGAAGGGAGCCGGAAAGGCAATCTGGTCCAGGTCCACCTCGACGGCAGCCCCGGGCTTTAACTGGTCAACCTCGATCGCGGCGACTGAGGTCTCAGCGGGGCGAAGATCGTTGATCTCTACCTGCTTTGAAGGAGTGGCTCCCGCCTTCTTCGCGAACACCAGCAGGCGGCCGCTGACCGGCGCCGCGATGTCGCCGCCCAGGACCACGCGCGCAAACGCGTGGTGCGCTGCCGCATCTTGAGCCTGCGCCGGCCACATATGCAACAGCATCGCCGCCGTAATCAATGCCAACCACACACTTGTCTTGCGAACGAACATCGGTCTCCTTTGCACTCCCGGGACTGTTTGTGATCCTACATGGCACCCAAGCGTGCGAGAGCTCTGCCTGGGTTCCTATACTGCGTGCATGAAGCAGGAAGACGCGCACCACCTGATCGCACAGATTTTCTCACTCGTGCCCGATGTGCGGTACGTCGCCATCTACCGCGGCGGGGAGCTCACCAGCCGCCAGCGCGAGGACGTTCACGGGGCCTCCGCCTCGGAGAGCGATCGCTATGAGGAGCTGCTGGTCAACCCGGCCCTGCTGACCCTGGCGACGCAGCGCGGCAACATCGACTGCGGCGGCCTCCGCTTCCTCATCGTCGCGTACGGCAACTTCTATCAAGTGGTGCGTGCGTATCAGGACGGCCACGTCTCCATCTGCATTGAGCAGTCTGCTGATCCGCTGTTGGTGGAGTCGCATGTCAGCAGGATCCTCTCCCGCTGACGCCCGATGCCCCGCGCGGGGCGTCGCCTCCAGCAGCAACCAGGCTCGCCGGGATACAATGAAGCGAAGACGCTCGCCCCTGTCTTCACCCCTTCTGTCGAGGCTACTGGCCAGGCGTCTCCCTATATCTATGATCGAGAGCCCCGTACCGGAAGCGCTTACCTTTGACGACGTTCTGCTCGTTCCCGCATACAGCGAAGTAGTTCCCGCCCAGGTCTCCACCCAGACCCAGCTGACCCGGCGCATCACCCTGAACACACCGCTCCTCTCCGCCGCCATGGACACCGTGACCGAGTCACGCCTTGCGATTGCGATGGCGCAACAGGGCGGCATTGGCATCGTCCACCGCAACCTCACGATCGAGCAGCAGGCCGGTGAGGTGGACAAGGTGAAGCGCTCCGAGAGCGGCATGATCGTCGACCCGGTCACCGTTGGACCGGAGCATCTCATCTCCGACGCGCTAGACGTCATGCGGCGTTACAAGATCTCCGGAGTGCCGGTCACGCGCGGCAAGCGTCTGGTCGGCATCCTGACCAATCGCGACCTGCGCTTCGAGACTCGCACCGATATCCCGGTCGGCGATGTGATGACCAAGGAGCACCTGATCACGGTGCCGGTGGGCACCACGCTTGAAGAGGCGGAGCAGATCCTGCACAAGCATCGCGTGGAGAAACTGCTGGTAGTCAATGGCGACTACGAGCTGAAGGGGCTGATCACGGTCAAGGACATCCAGAAGAAGCTCAAATATCCAAACGCCGCCAAGGATGAGCAGGGTCGCTTGCGGGTGGGGGCTGCTATCGGCGCCACCGGCGACTACCTGGACCGCGCGGCAGAGCTGATCCGCAGTCGTGTCGATGTGCTGTCTATCGACTCCGCACACGGCCACTCCTCGCGTGTGCTCGAGGCGGTTCGCCAGGTGAAGCAGCGCTTTCCCGAGACAGGTCTGCTGGCCGGCAACGTCGCCACTTACGACGGCGCCAAGGCCCTGATAGATGCAGGTACAGACGCTGTAAAGGTCGGCATCGGCCCAGGCTCTATCTGCACCACACGCATGGTGACAGGCGCGGGCATGCCGCAGATCACGGCCATCTCGGAGTGCTTCCGTGCGGCGCGCGAGCGAGGTATCCCGGTGATCGCTGATGGCGGTATCAAGTACTCAGGCGACGTCGCGAAGGCGATCGCCGCGGGCGCATCGTCCGTGATGATTGGCTCGCTGTTTGCCGGCGTCGATGAGAGCCCGGGCGAAACCATCCTCTATCAGGGTCGCTCCTTTAAGGCCTATCGCGGCATGGGTTCCCTCTCTGCCATGTCCCAGGGTTCGGGCGAGCGCTACTTCCAGAGCTCACGCGACATGGAAGATCCGAACCAGCCCACCGAAGGGGTAGTGCAGCGGGAACGCACCACGCAGAATCGGCTGGCCAAGTTCGTCCCGGAGGGCATCGAAGGCCGGGTGCCCCATCGCGGCCCGCTGGAGGCGATGGTCTACCAACTCGTTGGCGGTCTGCGCTCCGGCATGGGATACCTGGGTTGCGCCACCATCGAGGAGCTGCAGCTGAATGCGCGCTTCGTCCGAATCTCCAATGCAGGCCTGCGCGAATCGCATGTGCACGACGTGATCATCACCCGCGAAGCGCCCAACTACCACGTCGAGTAGAGCGCGCAGCGATGCGGTGTGAGTGGGGAAGTACTCTCCAGAGCACCGCAACTTCCTTCCGGCAGACGCGTTCTCACCAGTGTCATGCCCCGTCTGGCCACCTTCGCTCTGCTGCTGACCCTTGCCGCGCCGCCGCTGCTGGCGCAGCAGGCGGTGTATCCCAAGTTTCCGCCGCCGCCCGCTCCCACCGGCGATGCGGCACCGCACCCCCAGCCGCCCGACACACAGGACTCCCCGGCGCAGCACGCCTATCCCGATGGAGCGGCGCCACAGAAGCCCTCACCCTATCCCCCACCCTCGCCGGATCCTCAGGCCGATCAGGCGCCGCCATCCACGCCATCTCCAGCGCAGCAGCCGCCGGCTGAGCCAGCCTATCCGCAGGCCGGGTATCCCCCCGCCGCCCCCTATTCGTCTGAAGAGAATCCATTGGGCTGGGTTCCGCGAGGCATGGAGAGGCTAGGCCGCACCGCCCCCGTTCACACGGACTTCACCTTCGACCGCTCCATGCTGCAGCTGGCCAGCGGACTCTGGGACGGGCCCGCAGACCCTGCCACTGCTAGCGCACTCTCCCGGCTGAACGGGGTCTCTGTCCACAGCTACCACTATGCGGGCGCAGGCATGTACGACCCTCGGCTGTTGGACGTCGTCCGCCACCAGTACAGCGCGCTGGGGTGGCAACACCTGGTCACGGCGCACGCACGCAATGGAGAGGGCGCAACCGACCTCTGGATCAGCTTCCATCACCTGCAGGTCACCGGCGCCGTGGTGCTGTTTGAGAACGCGACCAACCTGAACCTGATCGCCTTCTCCGGCAACCTGAGCCCGCTGGACATCCTGCACCTGCGCGGACACTTCGGGATACCGCCCTTCCCTGGCGACCACTTCGGCCCCGCGCCGGGTTCCACGGCGCGCATCATCCCTCCGCCGCAGTAGCCGGGAACGAAGCATTCTGCTGGATCGGTCTGGGCTCGCTCTTGGCAGCAAGCTGCGGCAGCGGTGTATGCTCGACACACTCGGCCCAATCTAGCTCGCTCGCCCCCAGAAAGCCGTTCTGTCATGTCCGTCGTTGACACTGCTCTTGGGGCTGCGCTGGCCGACCAGCAGGAGACTGGCCGCGTGGCACTGCGCAAGGCAAGCCTGCGTCTGCTGCCGTTGTTGGGTCTCTGCTATGGCGCGGCCTATATGGACCGCGCGAACGTCAGCTACGCCGCGCTGCAGATGAATCAGCAGCTGCACTTCAGCGCCTCCATCTACGGCCTGGGCGCCGGTCTGTTCTTCCTCGGCTACGCGCTATGTGAGATTCCGTCAAATCTGCTGCTGGTCCGCTTCGGCGCGCGGCGCTGGCTTGCCCGCATCATGATCACCTGGGGACTGCTGGCCATTGCCATGATGCTGGTTCGCACCCCGCTCCAGTTCTACCTCCTGCGCTTCTTGCTGGGCGTCGCCGAGGCAGGCTTCTTCCCCGGCGTTATCTTCTACCTCACTCAGTGGTTCCCGGCAGAGCAGAGGGCACGTTCCATCAGCCGCTTCTATGTCGCGCTCCCGCTCAGCAGTGTGTGCATGGGTGCGGTGGCGGGCGCACTGCTGAACCTGCAGGGCAAGCTGGGCCTTGCCGGCTGGCAATGGCTCTTCCTGGTGGAGGGTCTCCCTGCCGTCCTGCTCGGCGTCGTCATCCTGTTTCAGCTTCCGGATGGACCCGCCGACGCGTCATGGCTGCAGCCCGAGGAGCGTACCTGGATCCTCAACCGCTTCGCACAAGAGCAGCAGCTCGCTGCCAGTAAGGCGCACGGTGCGCACGACGGCAGCTGGCGGGCGCTGGCGCGGGAGCCCGGTGTCGGGCTGATGGCCTGTCTTTTCCTCTGCGTGCTGTTCGTCGCCTACAGCTACAACTTCTCTGCTCCGGCGATCCTGGAGCAGCTGACCGGGCTGGGCCATACCGGTGTCGGCTTCCTGCTCGCAGGGACCAACCTGATCGCAGCCGCGGGGATGATCCTGGCCGCCCGTCATTCTGACCACACCCAGGAGCGCTACCTGCACGTCGCAATCCCGTTTGCTCTCATCGCGATCTGCTTCCTGCTCAGCGGACTGACCACACGTCCATGGGTTGCGGTGCCTGCTCTCTCGATGCTGATCGTCCTGTACGTGGCCACGCTCGGGGTGCAATGGGCGATCCCGCCCACCTTCCTTAGCGGGCGCTCGGCAGCGGTGGGCATCGCTGCCATTAACAGCGTCGGCATGCTCGGCGGCTTTCTTGGCCCGTACTGGATGGGAGTAGCGCACGATCACACCGGCAGCTATCAGGTTGGCCTGCTGGGTTGCATCGTCCCCTCTCTGATCGTGATCGCAATCATGCTGTGGATGCGGCGACAGGCGCAGGCTCGAGGGTGACAGACCGGGCTATTTCTGCCCGCTGGTTTCCTTCAGGTACGCCGCGCTCAGGGTCTTCTTCTGTGTGGCCGCGGGCAGCAGGGTTGGATAGAACTGCACGAAGGTCGTGTTCACGGCCGCATGTTGTTCGTGGCAGCTATAGCAATCCGCCTTTTGCGGTATCAGCGTGCCTTTGCCGGGCGTTCCTACGTCGAAGAAGGCCCATCCGCCAGGAAAGCGAGCTGTGTCCTTCACATGCACCTCCGTCCCCATCACCTCGGTGCTCTGCGAGTGGCCACCGCGGTTGATGGACGCGTTGGTCTCCGCGCCCCGAATCTCAAGGATGAGGGTGGTCTTGTCCGGCCACGTGCCGCTCTCGAGAAAGCTCCGGTACGACTCCGGGTTGACGAAGACGTTGTCGAACATGGAATGCCCCATGGCCATTGCCTTCGGACCGTACACCATGTCGACGCCAGAGCTGAGGAAGATCCACTCACGGTAGTTCGCCGGCACCAGCAGGCTGCCATCGCCGGCATAGGCAGGGGCTGCATGCACGTCGGCTGGCGGATGACCCTGCCCAGACGGCACGGTAGCGATTGCGACCAATGCCACAGGAATCAGCGTCCAGTGCAAACTCATATGGCTCTCCCTTGGGACAGCGACGACTGGCAGAACAGCAGATGCTACGTCCAGCATAAGTGCCGGGTTCCACGAACATCGAGCAGGAGCGAATTCACGCCGACGCCGGTAGCGGGCCTATTCCGTACATGGCGACTGAGCGCTTCCGTACAATAGGAATAGGCGAGAGTAGCAGCCCTGCCGCATCTTATCCACGTGTCCACTCAGTCCATTCCGACCGGTATCGCCGTCCCGCTAGTCGGGGAGCAGCGGCTTACGGACAGCCACGGCCGGGCGATTACTGATCTGCGCGTCTCCGTCACTGACCGCTGCAACTATCGCTGCGTCTACTGCCGCACCGGCACCGACGGTGCGCAGTACAGCGAGCTGCCGCTCGATGATTACTTTCGCCTGATCCGCATCTTTGTCGAGCTCGGCATTGAGAAGGTGCGGCTGACCGGGGGCGAGCCGCTACTGCGTCGCGGACTCGCCGGGCTGGTCCGTGAGATCGCTCAGCTTCGCACCAGCTACGCAGCCGACGGAACCCTACACGAGCCGCTGGCCGGCCGCCCACTGGATATTGCCATTACCACCAACGGACATCTGCTGGCGGAGCAGGCGCGCCCGCTTCGCGACTCCGGGCTGACCCGCGCCACTGTCTCCATGGATGCGGTGGATTCGGAGGTCTTCGCCCGCATCACGCGCGTCCCCGGCAGCTATGACAAGGTGCTGGCCGGTATTCGCGCTGCGCAGGCAGCCGGGCTGGGTCCGGTGAAGGTGAACTGTGTGCTGCTTCGCGGCTTCAACGATCACCAGATCGTACCCTTCGCTCACTTCGCGCGGAGCGAAGGCGTGATCCTGCGCTTCATCGAGTTCATGCCTCTCGAAGAGGGCCGCATCTGGTCGCGCGACACGGTGATCGGCTATGACGAGCTGCTGGAGCGTCTCAGTGCGGTGCGCCCGCTGGTTCCCTTGCCGGGCAACGCGCCCGGTGAGACAGCGCAGCGGTTCACCTTCGACGACGGTATCGGAGAGATCGGCATCATCGCTCCTGTGTCGCGGGCCTTCTGCGGCGCCTGCAGCCGGGTCCGGCTTACGTCGGATGGCAAGATCCGCACCTGCCTCTTCTCGCAGATGGATCACGATCTCTACGGCGTCCTCCATCGGGGCGGTTCGGACGATGATCTGGCTGAGTACATCCGCCGCGTGATGCAGCAGAAAGAGGCGCGTCATCACATCGGGGAGCCGGGATTTCTGAAGCCTAGCCGCAGCATGGTCCACATCGGCGGCTGAACCGGCACTGCCATGCGGTGACTCGTCGAATCGGCACCACCCGTGGGACAATCGTCACCAGACCCATGCCACAAGAGCTCCGACCCGGTGTCCCTGCCCTTGAACACCTCCGCATCTTCCACGACGCGGCGCGCGCGCTGACGTCGGCGCTCGATCTTCCCAGCATATTGCGCAGCGTGCTGGCACAGATGGAACCCTTCTTCCATCCCGAGAGCTGGTCGCTCCTGATCCTTGATGAAAAGCGACGCGACCTCTATTACGCCGTCGCGCGGGGTACCTCGAACGAGGTTCTGCAGAGTATTCGCATTCCGCTAGGCACCGGCATCCCGGGATGGGTGGCACTGCATGGAGAGGCGCTGATCACGACCGGCGAGGGCCAGAACGCGCGGCTCTCCGACGATTCGCGGCAGAGTCCGCAGATGCACTCTGCCATCTGCCTCCCGCTGCGCTCCAAGGAGCGCACCCTGGGCGTGCTGCAGCTGACGCACGTCGAGCCGCAGAAGCTCTCGGACGAGTCCATCACATTCCTGTACACGCTCTGCGACTACGCCGCCATCGCCATTGAGAACGCGCGTGCTGTGGAGCGCATCCAGGAGCTCACCATCACCGACGATACGACGCTGCTGCATAACCAGCGTCATCTCGCAGCGGTGTTGCCGGCGGAGATCGCCCGCGCAGAGCGCTTTCTAACGCCGTTGAGCCTGATCTTCCTCGACCTCGACGGCTTCAAGCAGGTCAACGACCAGCACGGACACGGCGCTGGCAGCCGCATGCTGGCCGAGATAGGGCAAGTCATCAGCCGCACCATGCGCAGCGTGGACGTCTGCTTCCGCTACGGCGGCGATGAGTTCGTCATAGTGCTGCCGCAATCCAACCGCACTGCTGCCATCGGCGCCGCGCAGCGTCTGCTGAATGTGATACGCATCCACACCTTCCTGCGGGCGGAAGGGCTGTCGCTGCGGATCACTGCCAGCCTGGGCATCAGCACCTATCCGGAGGACGGCACCACCCCCGCCGCGCTGCTGGAGTGCGCCGATCGCCGCATGTATGCGGTCAAAAACTCGACCCGCGACGGCATAGCCAGCAAGGATTGATGCGCCAGAGCCACAGCGCATCCAGTCGCGCAGCATAGGCACTGGGCCTCTATACTCAGCAGTTCCCCATGCACCTGAAATCCCTCCTTATTCCGCTGCTGTCTGCCGGGTTACCGCTGTGGGCACAGCAGCAGCAGACGCCCTCAACTCCGCCGGTGAAGCCGCAGACCTCACCGCAGACTGTGGTCGTCACCGCCAGCGCCGATCCCACCGTGCTTGCTGGTTCCGACCGGTCGGTGGTGGTGATTGAGACGCAGCCGCTGTCGTTTGAATCCATTCCCGACCAGCTGCGCCTCGACCCGTCTCTGAATTTTCAGGAGCGTGGACCGAACGGCGTGCAGGCCGATGCCTCCATACGAGGCGCCACGTTTGAGCAGTCACTGATCCTGCTCAATGGTCTGCGCGTGGACGACCCGCAGACGTCACACTTCAACCTGGACATTCCCTTGCCGCTGGATGCAATTGCGCGGGCTGAAGTGCTGCATGGTGCAGGCTCGGCCTACTACGGCTCAGACGCGATCGCCGGGGCCGTGGATCTGATCACGCAGGAGCCGGAGCGTCCTGCCGCTGGTATGCCGGCGCACCTCTCACTGATCGGACGCACGGGCTACGGCAGCTTTCAAAGCACGGCGCAGCACTTCGTCGGAGAGTACGCCAGGCCGCGCTGGTCTGAGAGGCTGGCGGGCAGTCGCGACACCTCGGCCGGCTTCACTATCGACCGCAACTACCGCAGCCAGGCGCTCTCCTCAGAGACCTGGCTGCACAGTCGTCTGGGAGTGACGGATCTGCTGCTGGCAGGCAGCGACCGCCCCTTCGGCGCGAACCAGTTCTACGGCCCATACGAGTCTTTCGAACACACCAAAGGCTGGCTCGCGATGATCCAGCAGCAGCTCGGGCGCAACACCCGGGCTGCCCTCAGCTATCGCCGGCACAGTGACGTGTACATACTCGAGGTGACCGATCCGTCGCTCTACGAGAACAACCACATCGACGATGCCTGGCAGGGCGTGGTGCGCCGCACCGAAGTCCTGCGCCACGGCCTGCAGTTCTCTACCGGACTTGACGCGCAGGCAGATAGCATCCGCAGCTCGCAACTCGGGCGCCACGGACGCAATCGAGGCGCCGGCTATGCAAGCCTCGATCTGGCAGAGTGGCATCGGTGGACGCTCTCTGTCGCTGCGCGCGAAGAGGTCTTCAGCGGAGGGGCCAGTGACTTCTCGCCCACCGTTGCGGCGGGATACCGGATCAGCTCCGCCGTGCGGCTGCGCGCATCCGCAGGCCACGGCTTCCGCCTGCCTACGTACACCGATCTCTACTACAGTGACCCGGCGACAGTGGGCAATCCGAACCTGAAGCCCGAGACCTCATGGAGCTATGAGGGCGGGCTGCTGTGGAACCCCGGCAGCCGCGTGTCGCTCACTGCGACCGGGTTCCGCAATCAGATCAACCACGGTATCGATTACTCCAAGCCGTCCCTGGCCGCGCGGTATCAGGCGACAAACACTGGCTCTCTTGCCTTCAGTGGCGCGGAAACAGCGCTGCAACTGCGCCTGCCGGCAAGCCAGCAGCTGGATCTCGCGTACACCGGCATCCACGCCAGTCGGAGTGCCCCGCCGGGGCTGATCTCTGCGTACGTCTTCAACTACGCCGCGCAGAGCGGCTCCTTCGTCTGGTCAGGCGCCGTCACCAGTCAGGTGCTGGCCCGTACGCAGGTGGCCGTCGTGCAACGAGTCGGCAGGACCGCGTATCCAGTGGAATGTTTCCGTCGCGCGCAGCATCGGGGTGGTGCGTCCCTACCTGCGCTTGGAGAACCTGAGCAACACCGGATACGAGGAGCTGCCCGGCACCCCTGAACCCGGCCGCAGCGTCACCGGCGGCTTCGAGTTCACCTGGGCTGCGCATCGCTAGCGGCGACGTGCAGTCTCAGGCGTACGCGATCGCTTCAATCTCAATCTTCCATGCCGGGTTCACCAGGCCGGCGATCATCACAGTGCTGGCGGGACGAAGATCACCCAGCGCCTCTGCACGTGCAGGACGGCTGGCCGGAATGTCCGCGGCATCCGGGATGATCATTGTGACCTTCACCAGGTTCTGGAAGTCCATGCCGGCAGCCTTTAACTGTGCGCGGACATTGCGCCACGCCAGGCGCGACTGCTCTTCCATGGTGGGCGGCGTCGTTCCATCGAGCTCTGTGCCGAGTTGGCCGCTGATGAAGAGGATGCGGGTACCGCCGCTCACCTCGACAGCCTGACTGTATGCCGCTGCGGGTGGCGTTCCGTCCGCAGCATTGATGTCGCGCTTCTGCATGAATGCTTCCCCTCTCGCGCACAACCGTCCGTTAGCCAGCATGCGCGGGGGCCGCTATAGACGAGCGGCCACGAGTGATCGTGAGGGTCAATACCCAGTGGCGCTAGGCTGCGCCCTGCTCGCCATCGTTCGCGCTCTGCTCCGCCATCGCCTTCTCCATCTCTTCCCGGCGCTTCTGGCGAACTTCGGCGCGCTTCTGGCGCTTCTCGTCCAGCAGCTTCTCCGCGCCCAGCAGTTCGATGAAGGCCTTCTCTGCCCCATCGCCCTTCTGGAAGCCGGTGCGCACGATGCGCAGATAGCCGCCCTGGCGGTCGCCATAACGCGGCGCGACCGTCTCAAACAGCCGTGAGACTGCATCGTCGGTCATCAGGTAAGCAAGGGCCTGACGGCGGGAGTGCAAGTCCCCGCGCTTGCCCAGCGTGATCATCTTCTCTACGTGCGGCCGCGCGGCCTTCGCCTTGGTCACCGTAGTTACGACGCGATCCTCTAGAAGAATGGACGTCACCAGGTTCCGCAGCATGGCGCGGCGGTGGCTGGTGTTCCGCCCCAGTTTGAATCCAGCATTGCGATGGCGCATGGCAAATCTCTCTATCGAGCGGCAGCAAACAGCCCGCCGGAAGTATGCGCCGGAGTGGGTCACCCCACCCCGGCGTTGAAGTTAGAAGTTTTCCGGCTCGTTCTGCATCGGCTCGAGCACGTCGAGGTCGTCTTCCTCGTCATCGAAGCGGTTGTAGCTCTGCTGCAGCATCTGCGAGGGCAGGATGGAGGTCGGGCCGGGAACAGCATTGCCGTTCTCGTCGATCTTCATGCCCAGCGACAGACCCATCTGCGCCAGGATCTCCTTGATCTCGTTCAGCGACTTGCGGCCGAAGTTCTTGGTCTTCAGCATCTCCGGCTCGGTCTTCTGCACCAGCTCGCCAATGGTCTGAATATTCGCGTTCTTCAGGCAGTTGTAGCTGCGGACAGAAAGCTCCAGCTCTTCGACCGATCGGTTGAGGTTCTCGTTCCGCAACTGCATGCGGCCCTCGTCCGACTGGTGCTCCGCTTCGATCTCTTCCTCGAAGTTGATGAAGATGCTCATGTGGTCCTTGATCAGCTTGGCAGCAAGGCCGATCGCATCCGCCGGCAGTACCGAGCCGTTGGTCCACACCTCAAGCGTCAGCTTGTCATAGTCCGTGATCTGGCCAAGACGCGCCGCATCCACCAGATAATTCACCTTGCGCACGGGAGAGTGAACCGAGTCCACCGGTATAAACCCGATGCCGAGATCGCTGTCAAAGTTCTTATCGGCCGCAATGTAGCCGCGCCCGCGCTTCAGACGCATCTCCATATCCAGCTTGCCACCCTCGCTGACCGTCGCGATATAGACGTCCTTATCGAGAATCTCGACGTCGCCATCAGCCTCGATCATGCCAGAGGTGACCACACCGGGCTGATCGGCGCGCAGATAGAGCGCCTTCGGACCCTCACCGCTCAACTTGAAGGGAATCTGCTTCAGGTTCAGGATGATGTCGGTCGCGTCCTCAACCACGCCGGTGATCGACTGGAACTCGTGCAACACACCTTCGATCTTGACCGCGGTTACCGCCGCGCCTTCGATCGAGGACAGCAGAACGCGGCGAAGCGCGTTGCCGACGGTGGTGCCGAAGCCCCGTTCAAAGGGCTGTGCGCTGAACTTGCCATACTTCTCGGTAAGCGTCTCGGTTTCGACTGCAAGACGCTTCGGCTTTTGAAATCCTCTCCAAAGCATGCGTATCACTCCTGCACAGCAAACGCCGCGAAGCATTCTGCAACGGCTGTGCCTGTGGCTCTTGGTTCGTTAATATTAAAACTCCCGCCTCGGGGGGTGTAACCCGGGCCAGCCAACGCTGCCCGGCAAACTTAAAAGCACCGCAGGCGCAAGGATCGCGCCCGCTCGCTTACTTGCTGTAAAGTTCGACGATCAGCTGCTCATTGACCGGCAGGTTGACGTCTTCGCGCTTCGGCAGAGCGAGGACCTTGCCAGAGAGGTTCGCATGATCCACCTGCAGCCACTGCGGGCTCTGCTGGTGGCTGGCGAACTCGGTCGAGCTCTCAAGCACGGTCATCTTCTTGCTGTTCTCGCGCACCTTGATCTCATCGCCCACCTGCACCTGGTAGGAGGGGATGTTCACCTTGCACCCGTTCACTTCCACGTGGCCATGACGCACAATCTGGCGCGACTGGCGGCGGCTGGAGGCAAAGCCGAGGCGGTAGGCCACGTTGTCCAGACGGCGCTCCAGCTGCTGCAGCAGGATTTCGCCGGTCACGCCCGAAGAGCGGTTCGCCTTCTCGTAGTAGGCGCGGAACTGGCTCTCCAGCGTGAAGTAAATGCGCTTCGCCTTCTGCTTCTCACGCAGCTGCAGACCGTAGCCGACGATCTTCACCTTGCGGTCGCGGCCATGCTGGCCGGGTGCGAAGTTGCGCTTGTCCACCGGGCACTTCTCGGTGTGACACTTGGTGCCCTTCAGAAAAAGCTTCATGCCTTCGCGACGGCAAAGGCGGCAGACTGCTCCGGTATAACGTGCCACTTACATTCTCCTCAACTTCGAGTGTCGACTGGTTTACAGGCCTGACGCCCTTCATCCCAGTCCTTTGTCATCAGCCGCCCGCTTCTGCTCACAGCGAACAGCCATTGATTCACGTACAACTAGACGCGGCGACGCTTCGGCGGACGGCAGCCGTTGTGCGGAATCGGCGTGACGTCGCGGATCGAGCGCACGTCGATGCCGGCCGCAGCCAGTGCACGCACTGCGGACTCGCGCCCGGAGCCGGGTCCGCTGACCCGCACATCGACCGAGCGCAAGCCATGGTCGCGAGCCTGGTTGGCGGCGTTCATGGCTGCCTGCTGTGCCGCAAAGGGCGTGCCCTTACGCGAACCGCGGAAGCCGAGCGAGCCCGAGCTCTTCCACGACAGTGTGTTGCCCATGTTGTCCGTGATCGTGACGATGGTGTTGTTGAACGACGCCTGAATGTGCACCAGTCCATACGGCACGTTCTTGCGTTCGCGCTTCTTGAACTTCTTGTTCTTGCCGGCCTTGCCGCCGGCTGCCTTCTGTTCCTTCGCCATTTAGGTCTTCGTCGCTTTCTTCTTGCCCGCGACGGTTCCCTTGCGGGGACCCTTGCGCGTGCGCGCGTTGGTGTGGCTGCGCTGGCCGCGAACCGGCAGGTTGCGGCGGTGACGGTTGCCACGATAGCTCTGGATATCGATCAGGCGCTTGATATGCATCGAGACGTCCTTGCGGGCATCGCCTTCGATGTTGCCTTCCTGCTCGATGACCTGGCGGATGCGGTTGACCTCATCCTCACCCAGGTCCTGGATCTTCTTGAACGGATCGACGTTCGCCGCAGCCAGGATGCGTGCTGCGCGCGGGTCGCCGATTCCGTAGATGTAGGTGAGCGCGATGCGTGCCTGCTTGTTGCGGGGCAGATCGACGCCAGCAATGCGTGCCATGCTCTTCCTTCGTATGCATCCGCACAGCGTCGCCGCCGGATGCGTTCAGGCCATTGCCTTGTTGAGGCGCCGGCAGGTTGCCATGGAGCCGGGGTTCATCGCAAGCCTTGATTTCGGCTAACTCGCCCCGGAACCGCGTTGAGAGACGTCGAGCCGCTTAGCCCTGACGCTGCTTATGCTTCTGGTTATCGCAGATGACCCGCACCACGCCGCGGCGATGGATCACCTTGCACTTGTCACAAATCTTCTTTACCGATGCACGTACCTTCATATCCCGCTCCCAAAATTCAAGGCAAGGCCAGAGACAGCTCAATGGCTTCCGCGCATGCAGCCGGAAGCAAAGTTCAAAGCTCGTGGCTATTTGTATCTGTAAACAATGCGGCCGCGGTTCAGATCGTACGGACTCAACTCCACCGCAACACGATCTCCGGGAAGGATGCGAATGAAGTTCTTCCGCATACGTCCGGATACGTGGGCCAGCACCTGATGCTTGTTCTCGAGCTCTACTTTGAACATCGCATTTGGCAACGTCTCGAGCACCGTTGCCATGACTTCAATCGCATCTTCCTTCGACAATCAATCTTCCCAGTTCTGCCAGATTCCCTTCTGCCATGTCCCAGTTGCAGCAAGGTGAGCGATTACACTCCCCGCCTCTGGTCCGCCAGATGTCCCGGCCTCGCCAACGCCAACCCCTATGATACCTGACTAAGGGGGTTACAGGGTCAAAATCGCTGCCCCGTCCCTGGTAACCGCCACGGTGTGCTCAAAATGCGCGCTCAGGCTGCCGTCCTCGGTCACTGCCGTCCAGCCGTCCTTCAGCACCCGTACCGCATCGCCGCCCGCGTTCACCATGGGCTCAATCGCCAGCACCATGCCCTCGCGCAGCCGCACACCCTTGCCCCGCTGCCCGAAGTTGGGGATCTGCGGGTCCTCATGCATCTTGGTCCCGATCCCGTGGCCGACAAACTCCTTCACCACACTGAAGCCTTCGGCCTCGACCATCTCCTGCACTGCCGCGCCTACATCGCCCAGCATCGCCCCGGGGCGCACCGTATCGATCGCCTTCACCAGCGAGCCGGCCGTCACATCCAGCAGACGCTGCGCCTCAGGCGCCACTCTGCCCACCGGGATAGTGATGGCAGAGTCACCGTAGAAGCCATCGATTACCACGCCGCAGTCGACCGACAGGATATCGCCCTCTGTCAGCACCGTATCCGCTGAAGGGATTCCATGCACCACCTGCTCGTTGCGCGAGGTGCACAGGACGCAGGGGAAGCCGTGGTAGCCCTTGAAGGCCGGCTTGGCGCCCGCCTCTTCGATCAGCCGCGCCGCAACGTTCTCAAGGTCGAGCGTGGTCACGCCGGGCTTGACCGCAGCGCGTACCTCGCTCAGTACATCGCCCACAATCGCGCCTGCGCGTCGCATCTTCTCCACTTCTTTCACTGTCTTGATCACGATCGCCATGCTCGCTCCTGCCCCTACCTGCGCAGCCGGGCAACGGCCGCCAGAATGCTCTCCGTCACCTGCTCGATGGCCTGATCTCCACCCACCTCGGCATAGCGACCCAGAGTGCGGTAGTGCTCCAGCACAGGCGCGGTCTGCTGGTTGTAGGCGCGCATGCGCTCGGCAAAGACCGCCTCGGTATCGTCCGGGCGCTGCTCGAGCACGGTCTGATCGAAGTCGCACACCGTGTCCACCGCCGGCGGCTGCAGGTGCATGTTGTAGATGCGGCTGCAGGTCGGGCAGGTGCGGCGGCCCGTGATCCGCTCCAGCAACTGCCGTTCGTCCACACGCAGGCTAACCGCGACCACGGGCTGGCCGCTGCCACTGTGGGCCAGATGTGCATCCAGCCAGTTGGCCTGGACCAGGGTGCGCGGAAACCCGTCCAGGATGTAGCCCCGCACCGTGTCCTGATCCTCCAGGCGGGCTGCCACCATGTCGTTCACCAACGCGTCTGAGACCAGCTTGCCCGCAGCCATACGGGCCAGATCGTCCTCCTGCAGTTTGCCTTCGCTTAGCAGGCGGTCAGCTAAAGGCGATGGCACGAGTTCACGATTCTTGATCGCCCGCAGGATGTCTCCAGTCGAAATCTGCGGGATACCCCAGGCCGCCATAATGGCCTTTGCCTGCGTTCCCTTGCCCACACCCGGCGCCCCCAGCAGCAGCACCGGGCCAGGCAGAAAGGCCGTCTCCGCAGTCGGTTCGGAGGCCAGCTCCACTGCTCCGGCTACCACGCGCGGCGTCCGCGCACCCGGCCGCTGCGGGGCGAGAACCCTTCATAGTGGCGCATGATCAGCTGCGACTCCACCTGGTTCACCGTGTCCATGGCCACACCTACCACGATCAGCAGCGAAGTGCCGCCGAAGTAGAAGTTCAGGTTCAGTCCGTGGGTCACCCAGGTCGGCATCTTCTCGAAGATCGGTCCCACCAGCCACAGGTTTTCGAGGTGAATGCCGCTGATCAGAAACTGCGGGATCAGCGTGATCACGATCAGGTACAGAGCACCGACCAGCGTGATGCGAGTCAGGATGTCGTTGATGAAGTCCGAGGTGCGCCGCCCAGGGCGAATGCCGGGAATGAAGCCGCCGTACTTGCGCATGTTGTCGGCGATGTCGTCTGGACGGAAGACGATCGAGATATAGAAGTAGGCGAAGAAGACAATCGCCACCATCGAGAGCAGCTCGTACCAGGGCTCACCCGCACGGAGCGCGTCGAAGGTGCGGCTCAGAAAACTGTGGCTGCGGATGAAGTTCGAGTTGGCAAACAGCAGCGGAGCCGACAGGATGGAGCTGGCGAAGATGACCGGCATCACGCCGCCGGAGTTGACCTTGAGCGGCAGGTGAGTCGATTGCCCGCCCATCAGGCGCCGCCCCACAATGCGCTTGGCATACTGCACCGGGATGCGACGCTCGGAGCGCTCGACGTAGACGATGAAGGCGATGATCAGGATCATGGCCGCCACCAGCAGCGCGATCGCCGGAACGGTGAAGGCGCCGAAGGCCTGCGTGCGCGCCTTCTCGTAGAGATCCTGGATGCCGCGCGGCAGCCCGTCGACGATGCCGGCAAAGATCAGCAGGCTCATGCCATTGCCTACCCCGCGGTCCGTGATCTGCTCGCCCAGCCACATGATGAAGGCCGTGCCCGTGGTCAGCGTCAGCACCGTCATCATGACGAAGCCTGGCCCGGGGTTGAGCACGTACGACTGCCCGCCCGCCCCGTGCGACAGGGTCAGCGCAATCGCGAAGGACTGCACCGCGCCCAGCACCACGGTCAGGTAGCGAGTCCACTGCGTGATCTTGCGCCGGCCAATCTCGCCTTCCTTCTGCAGCTTGGCCAACGGCTCATAGACTACCGTCAGCAGCTGGAAGATGATCGAGGCCGTGATGTACGGCATGATGCCGAGCGCGAAGACCGTGAGCTTGCGCAAGTTGCCGCCCGAAAACAGATCGACCAGCCCCAGGGCGGAGCCGCTCTGCTGATCGAAGAACTGCGACAGCAACTTGGTATCGACGCCAGGGGTGGGAATGTGCGCGCCCAGGCGGTAGACGGCCAGCATCGCCAGCGTGAACAGCAGGCGGTTACGCAGATCCGGAATGCGGAAGATATTCGAAAACTTCTCAAACATAGGTCACGGCCATGATCACACGGTGAGGCCCACCCGCAAACCGTCTTCCGGCCGCGGGCAGTCGCTTACGCCTGGGTGGAAGCCGCCGCGCCCAGCACGACGACCTTGCCGCCGGCGCGCTCGATCTTCTCCTGCGCCGACTTGGAAAACTTATGTGCGTGCACGGTGATGGCGGTGGTTAGCTCACCATTGCCGAGGATCTTCAACAGACCCTTCTTCTTGGTCAGCCCCAGCTCAGCCAGCCGCTCCAGCGTCAGCTCGGTCTCGGTCAGCTCCGCCAGCCGGTCCAGGTTCAGGACCGTGTACTCAGTGCGGAAGATATTGGTGAAGCCGCGCTTGGGCAGCCGGCGGTGCAGCGGCATCTGGCCGCCTTCAAAGCCGCGCATCAGGCTGGAACCGGAGCGGGAGCCCTGGCCCTTGTGGCCGCGGGTTGACGTTTTGCCCATGCCCGAGCCCATACCGCGGCCGACACGCTTGCGGCCGGTGTTGGCCTTCTTCGGCGCACGCAGATTGGAGAGATTCTTTGCCATTTCTTCCTCGCTAAACGCCAGCCTCCCCATGGGCCCGATTCCGGGCGGGGAGGCCGACTCGCATATGTTTCGTGTTACTCGATTGTAAACCGACTACTCGACGATGCGGACCAGATGCGGGATGGCCTTGACCATGCCGCGGATGGACTCCGTATCCTCGCGCTCGACGATCTGGTTCAGGCGGGTGAAGCCCAGACCCTTGACCACCCTCTTGTGCTTCTCCGGGGTCGCAATCTTTGAGCGGTAGTACTCAATCAGTAGTGTCTTCTTCGCATTGTCCGCCATGACTAGAGCTCCTCTACCGTCTTGCCGCGCAGCGCCGCCACATCGGCGCGGTCACGCAGCTGCACCAGCGCGTCGAAGGTAGCCTTGATGACGTTGTGCGGGTTGGCCGTGCCCAGGCTCTTGGTCAGCACGTTCTGCACCCCGGCGGAGGTCATGACCGCGCGCACCGCGCCACCGGCGATGACGCCCGTGCCCTCCGGAGCGGGCTTCAGCAGTACCTGCCCGGAGCCATAACGGCCCAGCACCTGGTGCGGTATCGACGTATCGGTCAGGTGCACATGCACCAGGTTCTTCTTCGCGCTCTCGATGCCCTTGCGAATTGCCTGGGGCACCTCCTTCGCCTTTCCCGAGCCGTAACCCACCACGCCGGCACCCGGATCGCCCACCACCACCAGCGCTGCAAAGGACATGTTCTTACCGCCCTTGACGACCTTGGTGACACGGTTGATGGCAACCACCTGATCCTTCAGGTTGTAGTGCCCGGCATCGATCTTCTTCTTGAGTATTGCCATCCGTCCTGATCCTTCCGAGGAGCGCTCGGCTCCTCCCTGCCAATCCCTTAAAAGTCCAGACCCGCTTCACGCGCGGCATCGGCCAGCGCCTTGATGCGCCCGTGATACAGATAGCCGCCGCGATCAAAGACCACCTTCGAGACGCCCTTCTCCTTGGCGCGCTCGGCCACCAGCTTGCCCACTTCGCGGGCTGCCGCCACGTTGCCGCCAGTCTTCATCTTGGACATCTTCGAGGAGGCAGCCACTAGCGTGACGCCGGCTGCATCGTCGATCACCTGCGCGTAAATGTGGTTCAGCGAGCGGTAGACATTCAGCCTCGGCCGCTCCGCGGTGCCCTGCATCTTGCGCCGGATGCGTGCATGCACGCGCTGGCGAATCTCGTTTCTCTGTCTCTGCGGAATCATCGTCGTCTCTTCCTAACAGCGGGACCGCCTGGCGGGCCCGTTCGGTTGTGTTCAGTCTGGTACGCCTTACTTGGCGCCGGTCTTACCGACCTTCTTCTTCAGCTTCTCGTCGGTGTAGCGCACGCCCTTGTTCTTGTACGGGTCGGGCTTGCGCAGCGAGCGCATATCCGCGGCTACCTGGCCGACCTTCTGCCGGTCGATACCGCTGACCGTCACCTTGGTCTGCTTGGGATCGATCGTTGCCTCAATGCCGGTAGGCAGCGGGAACTCGATGGGGTGCGAGTAGCCCAGGGTGAACACCACCGTGTTCTTGCCCTTCAGCTCAGCGCGGTAGCCGATGCCAACGATGTCCAGCTCCTTCGTCCAGCCCTTGGTCACGCCCTGCACGGCGTTGAACAGCAGAGCCCGGGTCAGTCCATGCAGCGGTGCCAGCGTGTCGCTGTTGCGGGTGGCAACCAGGTTGCCCTCCTGCTGCTCAAGCGCAATGCCTGCCGGCAGCGGCGCCTTCAACTTGCCCTTCGGCCCTTCGACCAGCACCTCGGAACCCTGCACGGTGTACTTCACACCAGCGGGAAGCGGAATCGGCTGTCTTCCAATACGTGACATCGTCAGATCCTTCGTGCGGCTTGCGAGTCCCGGAGGAGGCAGCTACTAGCGACTAGCCTCTTCCGTTCCACTGCAGCCATTCCTGCCCACCGCAACAGCCTTCTGCCGCGGAGTCCTACAAGGTTCGTTACCGCCATCTACTCAGACAGTAGCTAAGAGCGAAAAGCTGGCAGCTCCTGCTACCAGACTTCGCAGAGAATCTCGCCGCCGACGCCTTCACGGCGTGCCTGGCGTCCCGTCATCACACCGCGCGGCGTGGTCAGGATGTTGATGCCCAGGCCACCTTGCACCCGGCGAATCTCATCGCGGCCGACATACACCCGGCAGCCGGGGCGGGAGACGCGCTGCAGATCGCGGATCGCCGCTTCGTTGTTCGCGCCGTACTTCAAATACACCCGCAGCACCTGCCGGCCCTCTTCTTCGGTGGCCTTGTAGTTGGCGATGTAGCCCTCTTCCTTGAGGATGCGGGCGATCTCTGCCTTCAGCTTCGAGGCCGGAACGTCCAGCTTCTGATGGCGGGCGCGGATAGCGTTGCGAATGCGTGCCAGAAAGTCGGCGACTGGATCGGTAAAGCTCATGCTCTCTCCTTCATCCTCCGTTCGCTCCCGTTCCGGCTAGGGGACAGGAGAACCAGCGAAGATGGTGTGGCCCGCTTCCAATATGCGAAGTCAGGCGGAATGGTTGACGGCGGTCCGCTTCCTACCAGGAAGACTTGACGACACCGGGAATCTCGCCACGCAGCGCCAGGCCCCGGAAGCAGAGACGGCATACGCCGAACTTGCGCAGGAAGGCGCGCGGGCGGCCGCACAGCTGGCAGCGGTTGTGCTTCCGCGACGAAAACTTCGGCTTGCGTGCATCTTTAACGCGCTTTGCAGTGGTTGACATCTGATCTGGTCCTCGTTGCCTACTCTGTTTGCCGCAGACCGCGCCTAGGCGGCAGTGCGGAAGGGAATGCCGAACTGGCGCAGCAGCGCGCGCGCCTGGTTGTCGTCCTTGGCCGTGGTCACAATGGTGATGTTCATGCCCTTCAGCTTCTCTACCCGGGCGTAATCAATCTCCGGAAAAATGAGCTGATCGCGAATCCCTAATGTGTAGTTGCCCCGGCCATCGAAGCTCTTGGTCGACACGCCGCGGAAGTCGCGCACGCGGGGCAGCCCGATCGAGATCAGACGGTCAAGAAACTCATACATCGTGTTGCCGCGCAGCGTCACCATGGCACCGATGGGCATGCCCTCGCGCACCTTGAAGGCGGCAATCGACTTCTTCGCCTTGGTCGGCACCGGCTTCTGCCCGGCGATCGCGGCCAGGTCCGCAATCAGCGGATCGAGCATCTTCGGATTCTGTGTCGCCTCGCCCAGACCCATGTTGAGCACGATCTTCTCAAGCCGCGGCACAGCCATCGCATTCTTCAGGCCAAGCTCCTTCTGGAGCGCCGGCTTGATCTCGGTTAAGTACTTCTCTTTCAGTCGCGTTGCCATCGTTCTCTCTCGCTCTCTTCACGGTCCCGGAGTGGGCTCGATCGCCCGTGTACCGTTGCGTGCGCTTGTTCACTGCTGGCCGGCTGCTGCGGTTCTTCCCGGTCAGCTGCCTTCGGCTACTTCTTGGACTTCGACGCCAGCGTTGAGCCGCACTTCTTGCAGACCCGCACCTTGGTGTCGCCTTCGCGCTTGAAGCCGACGCGCGTCGGACCGCAGTCCGGACAGACCAGCATCACGTTCGAAATCTGGATCGGGGACTCCTGCTCGGCGATCCCGCCCTTGATGTTCTTCTGCGGATTGGGGCGCACGTTCTTTTTCACGATGTGCACGTGCTCCACCAGGACCTTGCCCTCGTCCGGCATTACCCGCAGCACGCGTCCCCGCTTGCTCTTGTCCGCGCCTGCAATCACCATGACCGTGTCGTTGCGCTGAATCTTCAACCCTGCCATCTCGTCTCTCCCTCGCTGTTCAACCGGAGCTGCCCAGTCCCCTCGGACCCAATACTCTGAGGAGCTAGATAACCTCTGGCGCCAGCGACACAATCTTCAGAAACTTCTTCTCGCGCAGCTCGCGTGCGACCGGACCGAATACGCGCGTGCCCACCGGCTCGCCCGCATCGTTGATCAGTACGGCTGCGTTCTGGTCAAAGCGGATGTAGGTACCGTCGCGACGGCGCGATTCCTTGCGCATGCGGACCACGACGGCCTTCACTACTTTGCCCTTCTTCACCTGGCCGTCCGGCGAAGCTTCCTTCACCGCGGCCGTGATCACATCGCCCAGGCCGGCCTTCTTGCCGCTCGCGCCGCCCAGCGGCAGGATCATCTGCAGCTTGCGTGCGCCGGAATTATCGGCGACCTCGAGCATCGTTCTCATCTGCACTGACATGATTCTTGTCTCCGTTCCCCGCTACGCTGTCCAGCTACCCTATCCCGCTGCTTCCCCCTGCCTGACGCGACTGCCTACGCAGTCAGCTCTGGGCTGGCTGCGGCCTCGGCTGCCTGCACCTGCGCCAACGTCGAGCGGCGCAGAATCTCCTGCAGCTGCCAGCGCTTCAGCTTGCTCATCGGCCGGGTCTCGCGAATGCGCACCATGTCGCCGACGCGGGCGGTGTTCGCCTCATCGTGGGCATAGAACTTCTTGGTGAGCCGCACCACGCGCTTGTACTTGGGGTGCGCCTTCTTCATCTCCACTTCGACCACGATGGTCTTCTGCATCTTGGTCGAGACCACATGGCCCACCTTCTCATTGCGGCGGTCGGTCGCGGCCAGCTGCGCTTCGTTCATAATCTGTTCGCTCATCGCTTACCGAGCCTCCTTCTTGGTCTTCTTCGCCACGCGCGCCTTCTTGGCTGGTGCTGCTGCGGACTTGTGACT
>CAXUMX010000053.1:0-23730 GCA_964252395.1 uncultured Acidobacteriaceae bacterium
CGGCCTGGGTCTGCGGAGCCGGCGCCGCCGTCCGAGCAGCCCCCGCCACTCGACCAGATCAACGGCGCCGGCCCCCACGCAGCCGACGGCGCCGCCAGCGCAGATCCGGATGCCCGCCGTCGTGCCGAGGCTGCCGTCGAGATGGCCCGCTACTACGAGGACGCGCGCGAGCTGGCCCACCGGCTCACCGAGTGGTCCATGTCGCTCAAGGGCCGTCATCACCGCTTCGTCGTCACCTCGGGCGGCGGCCCCGGCATCATGGAGGCGGCCAACCGCGGCGCCTACGAGGCCGGCGGCAAGACGGTCGGTCTCAATATCAAGCTGCCCTTTGAGCAGGCGCCAAATCGCTACGTCACCCCCGCTCTCAACTTCGAGTTCCACTACTTCTTCATGCGCAAGTACTGGTTCGCCTACCTGGCCAAGGGGCTGGTGGTCTTTCCCGGCGGCTTCGGTACGCTCGATGAGCTGTTCGAGGTGCTCACCCTGGCGCAGACCGAGAAGCTGGCGAAGAAGATCACCGTCATCCTCTACGGCTCCTCCTACTGGAAGTCCGTGCTGAATATGGATGTGCTGGTGGAAAAGGGTGCGATCTCCCCGAACGATTACGACCTGTTCCAGTATGCGGACACGCCAGAGGAGGCCTTCACCCTGCTGCAGGCCGGCCTCATCGCCAACCATCTGGAGCCGGAGAGCCGCCATACCCCGCCCGATGCCACCCTCGACAGTGGCCCGGATATTGCGAAGACACGGTGACGAGTTCGGCCGCGGGCGGCGCGAAACGTAACACGTGTTTGCGTGTGTCGCACGTAAGAGGGGACTGGCGGAATTTCTGTCTGCTCGGTAACTGTTTCGATTCCTTTGCAACCTCCCGTTCACATTTGCACCGAAGTTGTAGCAGATTTCAGCGGTTCTTGTTGCCTCCGTAATCTCGCGTTCACTGCTTTCTTCCGATACTGCCCGCAAGCAGGTCAGAGGAGGGCAGCCATGAACGGATCCAGCGTTACCGACAACCAGATCTCGTACTTATGGAAGAACCCTGATGCCGCGCGCGGTTACTCGACCGGCGTCTCGCTGCATAGCCATACCAACCGCTCCAAGGAGACGCTCGACTTCGTCGTCAACGTAGTCTCCGGAGAGGGCTTCTGGGGGCGCCTCTTCCGCCATATTGAGAAGTCGCATACGAAAGGCGCGATCCTCAAGCTGGACTATCCGCGCGCCTACTGGACCCCGCCGCTCACGCCGCGCCTGGCCTTTGATCTGGAGCGCCGGCAAATCGAGAACACACTGCAGCGTCCAGCCCTGGTCTCGATCACCGATCACGACAACATCGAAGCTCCGCAGCTGCTGCGCACCGTGGCCAGCGCCCGGCACATACCTGTCTCCGTAGAGTGGACCACGCCCTTCGGCGGCGACCAGTCCTTCCACCTCGGCATCCACAACCTGCCCAGCGCGGAAGGCGCCGCCTGGATGCGCACCTTTGAGGAGCTCACCGCCAGCCCCTCGGACGCGCGGCTCACCGAGCTGCTCAGCGCGCTGCACGCACTGCCCAACGTGCTCATCGTCTTCAACCACCCCATGTGGGACCTGTACGAGATCGGTACAGAGCGGCACGCACTGCGGGTGGAAGAGTTCATGCAGCAGAACGGCGAATTCATCCACGCACTGGAGCTGAACGGCCTGCGGCACTGGGATGAGAACCGCGTGGTCCGTACCCTGGCCGCGCGCTGGGGCAAGCTGCTGATCTCCGGCGGCGACCGCCACGGGCTGGAGCCGAATGCCAACGTCAACCTGACCGAGGCCACTTCCTTCAATGAGTTTGTGCACGAGCTTCGCTGGGAGCGCCGCAGCCACGTGCTCTTCATGCCGCAGTACGCCGAGCCTTGGAAGCACCGCATCATGCAGTCCACCATCGACGCTGTGCGCAACTATCCAGACTTCCCCGAGGGCTCACGCCGCTGGGATGAGCGCGTCTTCCATCCGGATCGTCAAGGTGGTATCTCACCCATCAGCACCCTCTGGCCCACCGGCCAGGCCCCGCTGATGCTGCGCATGGGGATCGCCATCGCGCGGCTCGCCGGTTGTGCTCCCTTCAGCGGTAGCCTGAAGCTGGCCTGGAACGAGTCGCGTCAGTTGCAGTTCGCCCTGGGCGAAGGCGAAGCAGTCTAAGCTGCGTCACGGCATCTTCGCTCGGCGCCAGTGCCGGATCGGGCAACGCCCACCGGCTTCTCTGAGGGATCGGCGCTGGTTTGAGCGAGAATGCCGTCATGTCGGAACTGGCCAGCGCTGCACCGCGAGTCGCGTACTTCCCCGACGCCTTCCATGAAGTCAACGGAGTCGCGCACACCAGCCGTCACTTCGAAGCCTTTGCCCGGCGACGCAGCCTGCCTTTTCTCTGCGTTCGCGCCGGCCCGGCGGATGGCGCCAGCCGCGATGGCAGTTCGGTCCAGACCCTGGAACTGCCTCGCAGCGCGTTCTCCTTTCCGGTTGAGAAGGATCTGCGCTTCGACCTTGCCTACTGGCGCCATATGCCGCGCATGCTGGCCGACACGCGTCGCTTCCGCCCGGACATCATCCACATCACCGGCCCCACGGAGCTGGGCTTCCTCGGCGCCTACATCGCCCACCGGCTGCGTGTACCGCTGGTCGCCTCCTGGCACACCAACGTGCATGAGTATGCCGCCACGCGCTCAGGCTGGCTGACCCGCCACTTCGGCAGCGGCGGTCCAAGGGTGGCAGGCCACATCCAGGCTTCCGCTCTGTGGGCCTCTGCCCTGTTCTACAGGCAGGCGCGGGTGCTGTTTGCGCCGAACCAGGAGCTCTGCCGGCTACTGGAGACAGCCACCGGCAGGCCCTGCCACCTGATGACCCGCGGCGTCGATACAGAGGTCTTCTCGCCCGGCTATCGCGACCGTGCACCGGACGATCGGGACTTCGTGCTGGGGTACGTCGGTCGCCTGTCGGTAGAGAAGAACACGGCGCTGCTGGCCAAGCTGCAGCAGCAGCTGCGGGAGCTGGCCAGCGGCATGCGCTACCGCTTCCTGATTGTCGGCCATGGCGGAGAGGAGCCCTGGCTGCGGCAGCGGCTCTCACCAGCGGAGTTCACCGGCGTGCTGCGCGGGCAGCCACTGGCGCGCGCCTACGCCAACATGGATGCCTTCGTCTTTCCCTCGCATACTGATACCTTCGGCAACGCCGTGCTGGAGGCGCTGGCGTCCGGCGTGCCGGCCATTGTCACCCCCGACGGCGGGCCGGCTCGCATTGTCCGGGATGGGCAGACCGGCTTCATACGGCCGGACGAAGAGTTCGCAGCGGCCGTCGCAGCCCTGGCGGGCGATGCAGACCTGCATCAGTCCATGCGCGTGCAGGCCCGAAGCTATGCGCTCTCAGCCTCGTGGGATGCCGTGTTTGAGAGCATCTACGCGCAGTATGACGCCGTCCTTGCCGCAGCGAAGAACGGCGTCCGCGCCTAGCGCCCGAAGCCCGGGCGCTACTGCACCTGCCCGATGTAGACGCCGTAGGCCGGCAGCTCTACTGCGTCGAGTGCAGCCGGATCGGCGCCACCCGGCGACTTCAGCAGCGTCTTGCCCTGCTTGCCCTGTTGCGAGAGGTTCACCTTCTGCAGGTCGGCAGTGAAGTTGCATGCCACCACCACCGCCGGGTGCCCCGGCGCCTGCCGCACCCAGGAGAGCACCTTGTCGTCGCTGGTGTTCAGCATGGTCAGCTTGCCCGTATGCAGCGCCGGATTGTCCCGCCGCAATTGGATCAACTGCTGGTACCAATGCAGCAGTGAGTCTGTGTCGTGCGTCTCCTCCGCCACGTTGATGGTTTTGTAGCTGTCCGGAACCGGCAGCCACGGCTTGTCGCTCTTGGTGAAGCCCGCCTCCGGTGAGCCGTCCCACTGCATCGGGGTACGCTCGCCATCGCGGCCCTTCTCGCGGGGCCAGCCGGTCTTACCGATGGGATCCTTCACGTCCTCCACCCGGGTCGGTGGGGTGGTCTTCATCCCGATCTCGTCTCCGTAGTACATCAGCGCGGTGCTGCGCGTGGCCAGCAGGATGGTCGCCAGCATGCGCTGGATCGCTACATCATGCTTGCCGTCGCCATAGCGCGCGTCCATACGCGGGTTGTCGTGGTTGTCAAAGACCAGCAGCGGCTGGTTGTCGCCGATGTCATGCTCCACCTGCTCGATCTTCTGCCGGAACAGGTTCACATCCAGCTTGTTCAGGAAGCCCACCTGCGTATCCATGGGCAGCTGCAGCTCATCGTGATTGGCGCCGTACCACTTCTTCAGCTCCTCTGCGTTCGGCAGGTAGGTCTCACCGATCAGCACACGATTGCCAGGGTAGGCGTTGGTGACATCGCGCAGGTCGCGCATCACCTTATGCACCTCGGGCAGGTTCTCCGTCAGGGAGCTGTCGATGTTCGGATCGCCGTAGGGATTGGTCCCGGGCAGCAGCTGCTCGTCCTTAAGCGATGCATCTTCAAACAGCGTGGGCACGGCATCCAGGCGGAAGCCCGCGACGCCCTTGTTCAGCCAGAAGCGCACCGCGCCCCACATCGCCTGTTCCACCTCCGGATTGCGCCAGTTCAGGTCTGGCTGCTGAATATAGAACTTGTGGTAGTACCACTGGTCCGTCTTGGGCGAGTACTGCCACGCGGAGTGACCAAATACCGATTGCCAGTTGTTCGGTGGCTGCCCGGGCCCCTTGCCGTTCTCCCACACGTACCAGTCCCGCTTCGGGTTGGTGGTGGAGCTCTGCGACTGAATGAACCATGGGTGCTTGTCCGAGGTATGGTTCAGCACCATGTCCATAATCACGCGGATGTCCCGCTTCTTCGCCTCGGCCACCAGCCGGTCGAAGTCGGCCATCGTGCCGTATTGCGGATCGACGGCCACGTAGTCGGAGATGTCGTAGCCGAAGTCGACCTGGGGTGACGGATAGATGGGCGAGAGCCAGATGGCGTCCACGCCCAGCAACTTCAGGTAGTCCAGCCGGCTGGTGATCCCGTTCAGATCGCCGATGCCATCGCCATTCGAGTCCTGGAAGCTGCGCGGATAGATCTCGTAGATGACGGCGTGCTTCCACCAGACATCTTCACTATCGGCAGCCGGCTCCGCCTTCTTCGGCTGCTTACTCCCCGCCATCGCCGGATTTGCGGCCATCAGAGTCAATCCCAGCAGCACCACCGTCGCCTTCTTCCAGTGCATCGCTCTCTCCTTTGGGAAGCGTCGCCAACCCGCGCCGCTTCGGCACGAAGGCTAACACACGCAACCGCACCTGCACACAGTGAGCTGGCCTCGCGAAGCGGCCGCAGCTTTGCGCCGGATGAACGGGAGCTGGTCTCCGGCTGAGCGTTGCGCGTGGTACGCTCTGTTGGCACGCCAGCGGCGCATGCATCCGTCCGCTGCTGGTTCCTGAGACACTCCATGCGCCGGCAAATGCCAATCCGTTCGCTCTCCTGCTCGCGAGGGTTCGCTGGTGTCGCCTTCGTTCACTCCCGGTTGCGCCTTCTTCTTCCCAGTCAACGTCCGCGCTCTCTCCGCATGAGGATCCAATGAGTGTTCGAAAGTGTGTCGTCGGCCTGGGTGAGCTGCTGTGGGACATGCTGCCCGAGGGGCCGCAGCTGGGTGGAGCGGTGTCAAACTTTGCCGTCATGGCCGCCCGGCTGGGCAATGACGCCGCCATCGCCACCCGCCTGGGGACTGACCAGTTGGGCCGCGAGGCGCTGGCCGTGCTCGCGCGCACACCGGTGGGCACGCACTACATCCAGGAAGACTTTAGCCGCGTTACCAGCACCGTGACGGTAGAGCTCGAGCAGGGGCAGCCCCGCTACATCATCCATGAGCCGGTGGCGTGGGACTTTCTGGAGTTCACGCCGCACTGGCTGGCCCTGGCAGAGCGCTGCGATGCCGTCTGCTTCGGCACGCTTGCCCAGCGCTCGCCCGCCTCCCGCCGCACCATTGAAAGCTTCCTGCACGAGACACAGAAAGAGTGCGTGCGCGTCTTCGACGCCAACCTGCGCCCGCCCTTCTTCAACGCGGAGATCATCGAGCGCTCGCTGGAGCTGGCCACCATCTTCAAGCTCAACGCCGACGAGATGCCGCAGGTGCTCGGGCTGCTCGGCTTCCCGGACAGCGAAGGCACATCGCCGGAGCTGTTGCTCTCCGGAGCCCGTCAGATCATCGATCAGTTCCCGGTAGATCTGGTCGCCATCACGCTTGGCTCGCAGGGCAGCCTGCTGGTCACGGCAAACCAGGTGGACCGTCACTCCGGCTTCCCCACCACGGTAGTGGACGCCGTAGGCGCCGGCGACGCCTTTACCGCCGCGCTGACGCACTTCTATCTGCTGGGCGCGCCGCTGTCCCGGCTGAACGCAGCTGGCAATCGCTGGGGCTCCTGGGTGGCCTCGCACGCCGGTGCCATGCCCGCACTCGACGACGCGGAGCGCGATCAGGTGATGCAGCAGATCGCTTGAGTCAGCCGTCCGGTCCAGCGTCCGCGTTTCCGGTATCGTCAGTGGGATGACAGCCATTCTCTCTGCGACAGAGCGCATCGCGCTGGGACAGGCGAGCAGGAAGCAACTGCGCCGGCAACAGCACGGACAGTGGCGTGCCCCGGCCAGCCGCCGCTCCCCGCTCGAACTGATCCGCCTATCCATGCGCGGACGCATCCCCGCACTGATCGCCTTCAAGTATGAGCGGATGATCGCCTCGCCCTTCGGCTTCTTCCGCGGTGCGGTTCCAGTCATGGCTGCGGACCTGGCATCGCTGCCCAACACCGGCATCCTGGCGCAGATCTGCGGCGATGCGCATGTGCGCAACCTGGGCGCCTACGCTGCACCCGATGGCCGCCTCATCTTCGATATCAACGACTTCGACGAGACCTGCTTCGCTCCCTTCGAGTGGGATCTGAAGCGCATGGCCACCAGTCTGGTGCTAGCCGGCCGCGAGCAGGGCCATAAGGACGGTCGCTGTGGTGACGCTGTCTACGCCTTCGCCGCCAGCTATCGCAAGCTCGCCGCTGCGCTCGCACGCATGTCCGTCCTGGATGTAGTCCGCTATCAGGTACACCGGCTGGAGCGCATTACGCCCGCCAGCGACGCGCTGCATAAGGCGGAGCGCGAGACTCCGCTGAATACGCTGGAGCGCCTCACCGTCAAAGCAGACGCTGCGGTGACGCGACCCGAGGAGCCGGCGCGGCGCTTCAAAGAAGATCCGCCGTTGCAGACGCATCTGCGACGGCCGCAGGCGCAGGCCGTGCTGGCCAGCTTCGCTGACTATCGCGAGAGCCTGCAGCCGGAGCGCCGTCACTTCCTCGATCAATATCGCCCGCTGGACGTTGCCTTCCGCGTCGTGGGCACCGGAAGCGTCGGCCTGCGGGATTACCTCGTCTACCTGGAAGGCAACGGCGCAAGCGATCCGCTCTTCCTGCAGTTCAAAGAAGAGCCGGGCTCCGCCTACGCACCGTATCTGCCCTCGCCGGCCGCGCGCACCGAGCATGGCCGCATCCACCACGGCCGCGCGGTTGCTGAGGGACAGCGCGCCATGCAGTTGCAGTCCGATGCTTTTCTCGGCTGGACCAGCATCGCGCATCGCGACTACCTGGTGCGGCAGTTGAATGACCACAAGGCTTCAATCGACCTGACCGCACTGGCCGGCGAGGGCCTGGCCGAATATGCTGTGCTCTGCGGCGAGCTGCTGGCGCGCGGCCATGCACGCTCCGGCGATGTGCAGCGCATCACCGGCTATCTCGGCTCCGGCGCGAAGGAAGACAAGTTCGACCGCGCGCTCGCCGAGTTCGCTCTGGCCTACGCCGACCAGACCACCTGCGACTGGAAGGCGCTGGTCGACGCGCAGACGCCCTCAAAGGCCGGCGCCCGCCACCCTGCCGCAAACGGAGCTTCCTCCGCCGTTACTGCTGCGACCGGCCATGCCCGCACGACAGCAAGCAAGACGGGGAACAGCGCTGCAGGATGAGAAAATAGACCCTGAGACATCTCTTTCAGGGATCACCCATGCTGCAGCTCAACTCTGCCGGAAAGCGCTTCGGCCCACGCATCTTGTTTGAAGGCGCCAACTGGCTTGTCACGCCGGGCGAGCGCACTGCGCTGGTGGGCGCCAACGGCACCGGTAAATCGACACTGCTCAAGACGCTGGCCGGGCTGGAATCACTGGACTACGGCTCGCTCGACCGCGCCCGCAACACAACCATCGGCTATCTGCCCCAGGATGGCCTCGCGCTCTCCGGCCGCAGCGTCTTTGAGGAGTGTCTGTCAGTATTCGACGAGCTGCGTTCGATTGAGCAGGAGCTTGAGACGCTCTCTACAAGCCTTGCAGAGCTCGAGCACGACTCCCCTGCCTACCACGCGGCAGCCGAGCGGTTCTCCCAGCTGGATTCGCGCTTTCGTGCTCATGACGGCTACGCACTCGACGCCCAGGTCGGCGCCGTGCTCGATGGCCTCGGCTTCACCAAGACCGACTGGTCGCGCCAGACCCAGGAGTTCTCCGGCGGATGGCAAATGCGGATCGCCCTGGCCAAGCTGCTGCTGGCCAAGCCCAGCCTGCTGCTCCTGGACGAGCCGACCAATCATCTCGACCTCGAGACCCGCAACTGGCTGGAGCAGTACCTGCACAGCTATCCCAACGGCTACATCCTGATCTCGCACGACCGCTACTTCCTCGACGTCACCGTGACCAAGATCATCGAGATCTGGAACAAGTCGCTGCACGTCTATCACGGCAACTACGAGCGCTACCTGGAGCAGAAGCAGGAGCGGCGCGCGCAGCTGGAGTCTGCCTACCGGAATCAGCGCGAGCACATCGAGCACCTGGAAGCCTTCATCAGCCGCTTCCGCTACCAGGCCACCAAGGCCAAGCAGGTGCAGAGCCGCATCAAGGAGCTGGACAAAATCGAGCGCATCGAGATACCGGTGGAGGAGCCGGTCATCCACTTCACCTTTCCCCAGCCGCCGGCCTCGGGTCGCACCGTGGTTGAGGTGCGCGATCTCTCCAAGAGCTACGGAGAGAAGCAGATCCTGCACGATGTGAACTTCACTATCGACCGCGGTGACCGTATCGCGCTGGTCGGCCTCAATGGCGCCGGCAAATCCACCCTGGTCCGCATGCTCTCCGGCTCGGAGGGGCCGACCAGCGGTCTGCTCAAGCCCGGACACAACGTCATCGCGGAGTACTTTGCGCAGGATCAGTACAAGGTGCTGGACCACGACGCGCGCATGCTCGATGACATCTCGAGCATCGCCCCGCGCATCCCGCAGGCGGACCTGCGTGGACTGCTTGGCTGCTTCCTCTTCTCCGGCGACGACGCGTTCAAGCGGCTCGGCGTGCTCTCCGGCGGCGAGCGGAACCGTTACGCACTGGCCCGCATCCTGGTCAGCCCCGCCAACTTTCTGCTGCTCGACGAGCCGACCAACCACCTCGACCTGCGCGCGAAAGAGGTGCTGCTTGAGGCCATCCGCAGCTTCACCGGCACCGTCATCTTCGTCTCTCACGATCGCTACTTCATCGACGCACTCGCTACCCGCGTCTTCGAGGTGGCTGACGGGACGGTGCACGTCTACCCGGGCAACTACGAAGACTATCTGCGCCGCAAGGCCGGCCTGCAGGACCCGCTCGCAGTGGCGCCCTCCGCTGTTCAAAACACTGTGTCGGTCGAGCCTGCCTCAGAGAGCAATGGCCGCCAGCGGCGCGTCAATCCCATCAAGCGCAAGCAGATGGAGCAGCGCCTGAAGGCAGTCGAAGAAGAGATTCCGCGCGTTGAGGCCTCCATCGCTGACACGGAAGAGGCTCTGGCCAACTTCGTCAGCCCCGAAGAGACGCAGCGGCAGAGCACCGCGCTCGACACGCTGCGCACGCGCCACGCCAGCCTCTCCACGGAGTGGGAAGAGCTGATGGCGCAGCTTGAAGAGCAGGCCAGCGTATAGCGTGCCTCCTTGACTCTGAGCACGTACCGGTGTGGAGGAGATCCTTCTTGGAAGTGAAGCAGCTACGCTCGTTTGTGGCCGTTGCAAGGGCGCTTAACTTCGGCCGTGCAGCGCGCACTCTGCACCTTTCACAGCCCGCGTTGAGCGCGCAGATCAAGGCGCTCGAAGAAGATCTCGGGGCAGAGCTATTCGTCCGTAACCGGCGCCGCGTCGCCCTCACCGGGGTCGGCCAGACCTTGCTTGTGGATGCTGAGCAGCTCCTCCAGCATATCTCTGAGATTGAGCTGCGCATCAAGCGCGTCTCCTCCGGGCAGACAGGATTGCTACGCATCGGCTTTGTCATGTCTGCTGCGCTTGACTTGATTCCTGCGATCACCCTGGCGTTCAAGAAACAGTTCACGAGCGTCGAGTTTGAATTGAAGAACCTGTCTACGGTGCAGCAGGTCGAGGCACTGCGCAGCGGCGCCTTGGACGTAGGCTTCCTCCGCCTGCCACTGCAGGAGAGCGGCTTCAGCATCATGAGAGTCGCGCAGGAGCCGTTTGCTGTCGCCCTGCCGAAGCATCATCCACTCGCTCGCCGACGCAGCGTCTCGGTTCGGGATCTGGCGCAAGAACCCTTTGTTGCCTACGGCGAACGGTGGGCGCCAGCGTTCTATCAGCGCTGGACCAGCTTGTGCCGCGCCGCCGACTTCACACCCCGCATCGTTCAGGAGACCGGCGAGATGGAAACGGCCATCGCGCTGGTCGCAGCAGGTCTCGGAGTAGCCATCCTTCCTGCGGGCATAACTCGCCGCCATGGCGGCATCATCGCGGTGAAGGTCCTCACGCAAGAGCGCACACGCTCTGAGATCGGTCTGGCATTTGTCTCAGCACGACAGACACCCTTATTGCGGCAGTTCGTCAGCATTGCTGAGCAGGTCGTCGTCACCGCAGGCTCTCGCGCCCCGTTGCTGATCTAAGGAATGGATCACAGTCTTCTGAAATGACGATGAGCGCTCTCTTCCTGTTGGCTCTCTAATGAAGCAGGCATGCACGCCGCTGCGAAGAGCGTGAGCCTGCCAGGAGATTGGTATGAAGTCAGCAACTGCATCCGCTGAGACCGTACACCATGCGCACAGTCCATCCGCACAGGCTCTTTCCCGCCGCCGCTTTGTGGGAGCGGCAACGCTTACCGGTGCGGGCCTCAGTTTCTTTGCCGCGGAAGCCTGCGCCCAGACGCGGCAGGAGCCGTTGACGGGTCGAAACGACAACAGCAGCAGCGATCCTGGCCCGGAGAACCGTCCGCTGCTGAACGAAAACCCCAACTCGAACAATGCACCCTTCACAGATCACGGCAACCTAGGCCCTATCTGGTTCTCGTTCGACTTGGTGCCGAAACGGATTCAAGGGGGCGGATGGACACATCAGGTCACGGAGCGTGAACTACCCCCTTCCAAGGATCTCGCCGGCGTCGTCATGCGCCTGACCGAGGGCTCCTTTCGCGAGCTGCACTGGCATACGGCGAGTGAGTGGGCGATCATGCTGAGTGGAAGGGCACGCGTCTCCGTGCTGCAACCGGACGGCCAGATGTTTATCGATGACGTGGGATCCGGAGACCTCTGGTACTTCCCCGCAGGCTACCCCCACTCCATCCAGGGACTGAGCGGGGACGGCTGCGAATTTCTCCTGGTCTTCGATGATGGCCGCTTCTCGGAGGACGACACCTTTCTCCTGTCGGAGTTCCTGGCACACACTCCGCCGGAGATCCTCAAAAAGAACACCGGCTGGTCTCGCGAAAGCTTCGACCGACTTCCGCAGACGCAGCTCTACATCTTCGAGGCGCCTCTGCCCGGTCCGCTCGAGAAGGATCTGATCTTCCTTGGCGCGCATCGCGAAAACAAGAACAAGTACACATTCAAGATGGCGGCCATGGCCCCCACGCAGAGCAGTGCCGGAGGTGAAACACGCGTCGTGGATGCTTCAAACTTCCCGGTTGCCACGCAGATAGCCGCGGCCATGGTCACGCTGAAGCCCGGGGCCATCCGTGAGATGCATTGGCACCCCAATACCAGCGAATGGCAGTACTGGATACGCGGACAGGGTCGGATGACTGTTGTCACCACCGGGGCCAAGGCCAGGACGATGGATTTCCACGCGAATGACGTCGGCTTCGTTCCGAGCATGGCAGGTCACAGCATAGAGAACACGGGCAACGAAGACCTGGTGTTCTTGGAGATGTTCCGAAGTCCGCGCTACGTGGACTTCTCTCTGAACCAGTGGATCGCACGCATGCCGGACAGCATGGCTGAAGCGCATCTCAAGCTGCCCCTCGACGTCATACGCAATGCTCCCCAAACCGACAACGATGTCCTGCCGCGATGATGCAGTGTCGTCTCCGCAGGGGAGTGACGGTGCAGAGCGGACTGCCCTCCAGGCTCTGGGGCAGATTCGCTCTGCGCGTCACCGTCTTCGCGCATCCGACTCTAGGAGATGAGCAAAGCAGTGGAGGCAATTGAAGTCACCGGCGTCATGCGACTCTATCGCGCCCCCTGGAAGGGCGAGGTCGTCTTCGCCTGCAAGAAGTGTCAGCGCAAGCTGAAGAAGCACGGAGGTGTACGCGCCTTGGCCCGTCTGAAGAGCTGGTTCAAGCGGCGCTCACGCGACACCGCGCCGGTGCGGGTCATCGACATTCCCTGTGTGAAGCTCTGCCCCAAGGGCGGCGTCACCGTATTCACGCGGCGGCAGCTGGCGCACGAACCTGCGGCGGTTGCCATCGCGCGCAGTGAACAGGATCTGGAGGCGCTCTACTGGGAGCTGACCGAGGTCGCCTTATCGTCTGAGAACGCGACGCTGTAGTGATGCGTCTGCCCGCCGTCGATGGTGGTGTACGTCACCGTCCGGTTGCCTGGATCGCGTGAGTCAGACTGCTGCACGTTGCCCAGCGCCATCGTCGTCTGGATCTCGCTCATCCCTTTTTCCGCCGTGTGCCGGGCCACCGCCTGCCAGATGTTGAGCGGCCAGTGGTACAGGGACTGCGGATCGTCGTAAAAGAAGATATCGTCGCAGAGCCAGTTGCTGTTCGCCCCATCCAGTGTGGCGACCGGTGCGGCGAATTCACCCGTCCGCCCCGGCTCGGTGAAGACCACGAACGCGTTCTTCGCGCCGCGTGGCACGCTGCTGGTCCAGTCAGCCGGGGCCGTGGTCTCGATCACGTCCTTCACCAGCAGTGCCTGTGCCGGTGGCAGCCTGCCCGCCTCGTGCGCGAAGTCAATCCGTCCTGTCCGATAGGGATAGTAGGAAACCGTGTATCCGGCTTTCATCCACACGGTCTTTCCGTTCAGCGCCTTGGCCGACTTCACGCTGTCGATGAACATCCGTCGTGGCGTCACCAGCGCATCGTCGCTCACGTGCCGCGTCTCCACCTTGTGCGTGTCCGCGCCCGGCTGGTTCCGCTCATGCTCGTAGCTTGCAATGCGCCATGCCGCAATTAACAGCACCACCACAGTCAAACCAGTTACGGCATGCCACATCTTCATGCGATCGCTCTCCCGTTTTGTGACTCAGATGCCGGCCAGTCCAGTTCAGGCCGCCGGGCTGTGCGCCTCGGTTCAGATGAGCGGCTGCTCGATCTCTTCCCGATCCATCGCAGCAGTCTCGGGCGACTGCAGTAGCGACTCGGCCGCCAGTTTGTCGGCATTGCGCAGCTCTGGAAAGAACACCGTCCACAGCCCCGTGATCAACAGCGAGCCGATGCCGCCCGCCACCACCGCGCGCACCGGGCCCATCCACTGCGCCGTCAACCCGCTCTCATACTCGCCCAGCTCGTTCGATGCGCCGATAAATAGGGAGTTGACCGCGCTGACCCGCCCTCGCATGGAGGGCGGCGTCGCCAACTGCAGCAGGGAGGAGCGGATGACCACACTGATCATGTCCGCGCCACCCAGCAGCATCAGCGCTACCAGGGAGAGCCACAGGTTGTGCGACAGGCCAAAGACGATGGTGGCTGCGCCGAAGATCGCGACGCACACGAACATGGTCCGGCCGGCACGCCGCTTGATCGGTCGGAATGACAACAACACGGAGATGCTCAGCGCCCCTACCGCGGGCGCCGCGCGCAGCAGGCCCAGCCCCCGCGCCCCGGTGTGGAGCACCGACTCCGCGAAGATAGGCATCAGCGCCACCGCGCCGCCCAGCAGCACAACGAACAGGTCCAGGCTCACCGAGCCCAGCAGCAGCTTGGCCCGCCACACATAGCGCAGCCCTTCCAGCAGCAGGTCGAAGGAGGCAGCCCGATGCTCCATGCGCCCGGGCCGCACCTTCAGCATGCTGATCAGGATGAGGAAGCCCGCGACGGTCGTCAGGGTAAAGAGAAAGACCAGCGGGGCTCCGGCCATGCGCGGCCAGCCCCATGCCGCCAGCGGCAGCGTAAACAGCAGTCCACCGGCCGCGGGTCCTGCAATGTTGGCGATCTGGAAGATGGTTGCCCCCCAAGTGATCGCGTTGACGAAGTGCTCTTCCGGCACTAGGTGCGGCAGCAGGGCAGAGCTGGCAGGTCCGCTGAAGGCGCGACCTGTCCCGATCAGAAACAGCACGGCAAAGATCGGCAGAATGTGGCGCACGCCGCCCAAGGCCATCGCGAATAGCGCCAGCGAGCTGAAGAACTGCAGCGAATAGCAGACCAGGATGACGGCGCGCCGGTCATAGCGGTCCGCGGCATGCCCAGCGGGCAGCATGAACAGGAGTCCGGGCAGAAACAGCGCCAGCCCGGTGTAACCCAGGTCGATGGCACGGTGCGTGATGGAGTACACCTGCCATGCCACTGCGACGGCCTGGGCCTCTGCGCCCATGATCACCAGAGCGCGCGCTAGTTGATAGAGGCGGAAGTCGCGAAAGGCGAATGCCGCGGCCGCTCGCTTGCCGGAGCTGCGGTCATCAGGGTTTGCGCTGTCGTGCGTCTCTGTCGCCTGCGCTGCTTTTGGGGGCTCTTGCATGCTGCCCTCTATTGTCGCAGGCAGCTCGCGTACTCTGGAGCTTCGCCCCTCCGCATGGCTGACTCTGACATGACGCCCACCGCGCCCTTGCTTCCCCTCGGGGAAGCAGCCCCGGTTGCGGACACGGTGCCTTCCGCCAATCGTGCGCGGCACCCGCTCCACCCGGTGGCGGGTGTGGTGGGGGTATTTGTCTGCGGAGTCGTCGCCTTCCTCACGCTGTACGCAACCCAGCCGCTGCTGCCCATGCTTGAGGCGCTCTTCCACGCTTCGAAGGCGGCGGTCGGCTGGACCGTCAGCGCCTCTACGCTGGGCGTAGCGTTGTCGGCTCCGCTGCTCGGCTCGCTGACAGAGCGGCTCAACCGCAAACGAGTCATCGTTGCCGCCATCCTGCTGCTCGTCATTCCAACCTGCGCCTCGGCGTCGGCGCACTCCCTTGGCTGGCTGGTCTTCTGGCGCCTGCTGCAGGGGCTCATCACGCCCGGCATCTTCGCGACCACCATCGCCTACATCACGGAGAACTGGCCGCCAACTGCGGTCGCTCCGGTCATGAGCCTCTACGTCAGCGGCACCGCGCTCGGCGGCTTCTGCGGCCGCACTGTCACCGGCGTGCTGGCAGATCGACTGGGCTGGCGCGCAGCCTTTCTGGTGCTGGGCGCTGCTTCGATCGCCGGCGCCGCCCTGGTCGCATGGCTGCTGCCGGATCGCAGGCGTTCCTTGCCGGCTGCGCCTTCAGCGCCTTCGCTGCGATCACGGTTCGCGCCCATGCTTCAACACCTGCGCAGCCCGCGACTACTGATCACGTGCGTGCTCGGCTTTAATGTGTTGTTCTCGCTGGTGGGTGTCTTTACCTACATCACCTTCTACCTGGCTGCCCCGCCTTTTTCGCTCTCCACCGCCCGGCTCAGTGCACTGTTCGTCGTCTACCTGGTCGGCCTGGTCGCCACGCCGCTGGCCGGTGCCGTGCTCCCCCTGGTCGGCCTGCGCAACGGCATCACCGGCTCACTGCTGCTCTCGCTCGTCGGCGCGCTGCTGACGCTCGTGCACTCGCTGCCCATCATCGTGCTCGGGCTCGCGCTCTGCTGTACCGGCGTCTTCATCTCCCAGAGCTGCGCGACCAGCTTCCTGCGTGAGGCAGCTCCGGAGAGCTCGCGCGCCTCCGCAGTCGGCCTCTACGTGGCCTGCTACTATATCGGCGGTACAGTTGCGGGGGTCGCACCAAGTCTGGCGTGGGATCGAGGAGGCTGGCCGGCATGCGTCAGCCTGATCGCAGCTGTCGACCTCGTTTCGCTGGCGCTGGCGCGCTTCGGATGGAGAAAGCCGGCTTACTTGCCGCGCAGGTAGCTCTTGTACTGCGTGTCCACAATGCCCAGGTTGCGGGCCAGCCCCAGCTTCGCCTGGTTGTACTGAAGTGTGTCGGAGATCAGCTGCGACTGCGCCTGGGAGAGCGTCGCCTGCGCCTGCACCACGGGCAGATTGTCCTCGACGCCAGCGGCAAAGCGGTCGTTCGCGTCCGACAATGCACGCGTCGCTAGCTCGACATTCTGCTGCGAGACCCTGACCAGCTCACTCGAGGAGTTCAGGTCCAGCATGCTGTCCCGCAGCTGCTGATCGATCTGCTGCTTCAGGTCTTCCAGGCGGTTGAGCGCGTCGTTCTTCTGCGCCTCGGCCACATCGCGGTCCCCGCGAAACTGCGCCTCTTTGAAGAGTGGAAGGCGCAGCTCGCCGAGTGCCATGAATGTCCCGTGGTAGGAGTCGCCCGTCACCCCCGTCACCCCAAAGTTGCCGGATGCATTGATGGTGGGCAGCCGCTCATACCGTGCCGCGGAGCGGCTAAGCTGCGCAGCGCGCAGTTGCCACTGCAGCCCCTGGTAGTCCTGCCGGTTCTGGTAAGCGGCGCGCCGCGCCTCTTCGAGGGATAACCGCTCCAGCTCCGTATACGGCGCGGTGTCGGTCAGCTCAATCTTCTGCTCAACCGGCACGCCTATCTCACGCTTTAGCAGGATCAGGTCCTTGTCATAGGTGTTCTGCGCCGCGATCACCTTCTGCTGCTGGGTCTGGTACTGCACCCGCGCACGCAGCTCATCCAGCCGCGGTACGGTTCCTGCCTCGTGCTCTGCCTGCGCCTGCTGCAGCAGAACCTCATCCGCGCGCGCCAGCGACTGCGCACTCTCGATCTGCGACTGGTCCGCCAGCGTCTTCAAATACTGATTCCCCACATTCAGCACCACCAGTCCGCGGGACGATCGCGCGCTGTAGAACGCCGCTTTCGCGCTCTCCTGAGCGGACCGGTAGCGGGTCAGCGCCGCGTAGTCGAAGAGAGCCCAGTTCAGCGCCGCATCCGCCTGGGTGACGTTGACCTTCACAATCGTGCTGAAGTCGGCCGGGTTAAAGTTCGGGATCAGCCTGGCAAATCCGGCGATCGCTCTTGGTCCGAAGCCGAAGGCCTCCAGGTTGTACTCATGCGCGCCACTCATGCCCTCGGCCTTAATCGTGGGCAGCAGCGCGTTCAGCGATTGCAGCCGCTCCGCGGACGCCTGCTGCTCCGCCACGCTCGCATTTGCAATCGCCAGGTTGGCCTGCACGCCACGTTCTACCGCATCCTCCAGCGACAGCTTCAGCGTCTCCGCCGTTGCCGTGCCAACGGTCACGCTGCCGTAGTAGGGGTTCTGCAGCGAGCTTGGATTCAGCACCAGCTGCGCGGCTGAACCAGCGTTTGCGGAGAAGGTTGAGGCGAGAGGCGCAGTCGCTACAGGAGCCGTCACATTGTTCGCCTGCGTCGCGCTGGTCGTCTGGCCGCCCGGTGTGGGTGCGGCAGGTGTCGCGGTGGTCTGCGCACCCAGCGGAAGCGCCGCGGCCAGCAGTACCAGCAGGCCATTCGCCGGATTGCGGATCAGGCGTGAACCTCTCTGCCCACCCTCGGGCAGTGCTCCGTCGCGGTCGTTCCTCGTTCTCTGCCTGCTCACTCGGCTGAACTCTCCCTCGTCTGCTCGGTCAGAACCCGCCGTTCAGTGGCCGACTGTCGCGGGTCCAACCTTTAGATCATGGCAGATGCGGTCGGATGCCGAAACTTTGCCCGCCCCGGCGCGGGCAGCTTCTGCCAGCCCGATTGTGCGTCAGAGCCGCGCTTTCACCGTGCCAGCCCTTGCCACGCTGCATACAATTGCGGTATGTCCGCAGCCACTCAGGATCCATTGTCCGTGGTGCATGTAGCCTGCTCGCTCGACTGTCCGGACTCCTGCGCAGTGCGGGTCTCTGTCGATGCCGGCGGGCGGGCGCAGCGCATGGTCGGCGATCCCAGCCACCCCGTCACCCGCGGCTTTCTCTGCGGCAAAGTGGCCAAGTATCTCGATCGCGTCTACTCGCCCCAGCGCCTGCTCCATCCCATGCGCCGGCGCAGCGATGCGCCCAAAGGCGGCCTGCCCACCGGCCAGGAGGCAGACAGCTTTGAGCGCATCTCCTGGGATGAAGCGCTGGACACCATTGCGGCGCGCCTGGAAGCGATTGCGCGCGAGCACGGCCCGGAGTCGATCCTCCCCTACTCCTATGCCGGCACCACCGGGGTGCTCGGCTATGGCTCCATGGATCGCCGCTTCTTCCATCGGCTCGGAGCCTCGCAGCTCGATCGCACCATCTGCGCCACTGCCGGCGGAGAGGCATTCCTCTCCGTTTATGGCCGCAAGCTGGGCACCGACACTGAGCAGTTTCACCGCGCGCGTCTGATCATCGCCTGGGGCGCCAACATTCACGGCAACGCGATCCACTTGTGGCCACAGATCGAAGAGGCGCGCCGCGCAGGCGGCCGGCTCATCGTCATCGATCCGTATCGCACCCGCACCGCCGGACTCGCAGACTGGCACATCCCCATCCACCCGGGCACGGACGCCGCCCTCGTGCTGGGCATGATGCACGTAATCTTTGCGGAGAACCTCGAAGACCGCGCCTACCTTGACCAGCACACCGTCGGCGCTGCCGAACTGCGTGCGCGCGCAGCTGAGTATCCCCCGGAGCGCGTTTCCGCCTGGACCGGCATCGCCGCCGCGGACATCCGCAAGCTGGCGCGCGAGTACGCCACCACCACGCCTGCCGTCATCCGCTTGAACTACGGCGTGCAGCGTAGCGAGAACGGCGGCACGGCCGCGCGTGCCGTCTGCATGCTGCCGCTGCTCACCGGGGCCTGGCAGCACCTGGGCGGCGGCCTGCAGCTCTCCATGAGCGGCGCCTTCCGCTTCGATACACCCACGCTGGAGCGGCCGGACCTGATGCGGGCCAGTCCGCTGGGCCGTGCCGCACGGGTCGTCAACATGTCGCGCCTCGGCCACGCGCTGACTGAGCTGGCCGACCCGCCGGTCAAGGCGCTGTTCGTCTACAACTCGAACCCCGCCGCTATCGCACCCAACCAGAATGCGGTGCTGCGCGGGATGCGCCGGACGGATCTCTTCACGGTGGTGCATGAGCAGTTCTGGACCGATACCGCGGACTACGCCGATATCGTCCTGCCTGCGACCACATTCCTCGAGCACACCGACCTGCAGGGTGCCTACGGCCACTACCACCTGCAGCTCTCGCAGCAGGCCATCGCGCCGCTCGGCGAGGCTCGTGCCAACGTCTGGCTCTTCGGCCAGCTCGGCCAGCGCATGCACTTCCCGGAGCCCTGCTTCCGCGACACGGAAGACGATCTGCTGGCGCAGGCGCTGGGCGATCAACAGCAGACCACTCACCCGCAGATGCACGGCATCACGGTCGATCAGCTCCGCCGCGAGGGAAGTGTCCGGCTGCGCTTCCCGGGTGAGCCGGAGACGCCCTTCCAGCCCTTCGCCGAAGGCGGGTTCCCCACGCCCTCTGGCAAGGCAGAGCTGGTGAGCGCGACGCTTGAGGCCGCCGGCATCGATTCGCTGCCCCACTTCACGCCGAATGCGGAGTCGCGCCATGCGACCTCGACTGTGGAGACGAAGGCCTGTCCGCTCGAGTTCCTGCCCCGCAAGGCGGACAACTACATGAACTCGACCTTCGCCAATCTGCCCACGCATCAGCGTATGGAGGCGCAGCACACCGGCCGGCTGGAAATGCATCCCGACGACGCCCGTGCGCGCCACATCGAAGACGGCGAACTGGTGGAGATCTTCAACGACCGCGGCCGCATCCGCCTGCAGGCGCAACTCGATGCCTCTGTCCAGCGCGGCCTCGTGGTGGCACGGCTCAACTGGAACAAGCTCTCTGCCGGCGGCAACAACGTCAACGCGCTCACCTCGGAGCGGCTGACCGACATCGGCCGCGCCGCCACCTTCTACTCCACCATGGTCGAGGTCGCACGGGTGCCGGTGCCACAGCCGGTCGCGGAGGCCTCTGTGGACGCTGTTCCGGTGTGGGCTCATGGATGAAGCAGCGTTCCAGTGCGCCGGCTGCGGCCAGTGGAACGACACCGCCGTCGATCGCTCTGCGGGCAGCCGACAGCAGTACGTAGAAGACTGCCAGATCTGCTGTAAACCGAATGTGCTCGACGTCCATTGGAGCCCCAGCGATCAAGCCTTCCTGATCCACGCCGAACTGGAGAGCTGATTCGCTGCGTTTGCCACCGCCTCTGCGGCCCGCGCGCCGGGTTGGTAGCCTGCCCCGGTTGCTATAGAATCGGCTTTCCAGCCGAAAGTGCGGAAGATTGATTTTGGTTGCAGTGAGGGTGTGCCTATTTTTCCCGTCATCCGGCGGAGCATGAGCTCCCAGATCCAGCAGGACAGGACCAGACGTCCGTTTGCGCTCCAGGCCTTAGGTGCTCTTGCTATCGTTTGCTGCACTGCCGCATCGGCAGTCGCGCAGAACAGCAGTGTCATTACTGAGATCCGCGTCATTGGCAATCGCCGCATCCCCAAGGAGACGGTGCTGGCCCGTCTGTTCTCCCACCCAGGCGACACCTATGACCCGGCCACGGTCGAGCGTGACTTCAACTCGCTCTGGAACACCGGCTACTTCGAAGACGTCCGCATTGAAAAAGAGGACACCCCCAAGGGCCAGATCCTCGACATCTTCGTGCGTGAGAAGCCGACCATCCGCGAGATTAACTACAAGGGCCTCAGCTCCGTCACGCAGTCCGATGTTCTGGACCGCTTCAAGAAGGAGAAGGTCGGACTCACGGTGGAGAGCCAGTATGACCCCACCCGCATCGCCCGCGCCATCGCCGTGCTGAAGGAACTGCTGGGCGAGCACGGTCATCAGTTCCCGACCATCAAGGCCGATGTGAAGACCATCCCGCCCGCTTCGGTTGCGGTCAACTTCATCGTCAAGGAAGGACCGACCGTCAAGGTCGGCAACATCCGCTTCAGCGGCAATCGCAATCTGGGCTCGCGCACCTTGCGCGCCTCGATGAAGAACCTGAAGCCGATCGGCATTCCCCACTCCATCTTCCTGGAGAACCTGTTCGCGCGCACCTACGACGCCAGCAAGCTCGAAGAAGACTCCGAGCGCGTACGCGTCAACTACCAGAACCATGGCTACTTCAAGGCCGTCGTCGGCGAGCCCTCCACCCACATCCGCAATGAAGGCGGACTGAGCCTGCTCACCTTCCGTCCCAAGAAGGGCAAGCGCATCGATATCAACCTGCCCGTGGAAGAGGGCGAGCGCTATCGTCTGGGCGGCATCAACTTCAAAGGCAACGATCACGTGCGCAATGTCCACGCGCTGCGCGCCCAGTTCGCGATCAAGGACGGCGACTACTTCAACTACACCGCCATCGGCAAGGGCCTGGAGAACCTCCGCAAGGCGTATGGCGCGCTGGGATATATCAACTTTGTCGCCAACCCCATGACGCGCTTCGATGAGGCGAAGAAGACACTCTTCATCGATGTCGACATCGATGAGGGCAAGCCCTTCTACGTCTCCCGCATCGAGTTCACCGGCAACACGGTCACCCGCGATCCCGTTATCCGCCGTGAGCTGCTGCTCGAAGAGGGCCAGGTCTACAACAGCAACCTGTGGGAGCAGAGCCTGCTCCGCCTCAACCAGCTGGAGTACTTCGACCCCTTGAAGGTGGAGCAGGACTCGACCGCCACGCAGGACCAGCAGAACAGCACCGTCTCGCTGCTGCTGCGCGTGCATGAGAAGGGCAAGAACTCCATCGGCCTGAACGGCGGCGTCAGCGGACTCTCCGGCTCCTTCCTGGGCGTCAACTACTCGACCAACAACTTCCTCGGCCTGGGTGAGACGCTCAGCGTGCAGGCCAACATCGGCAACCTGTCGCGCAATCTGCAGTTCGGCTTTACCGAGCCCTACTTCCGCAACAAGCCGATCTCGCTTGGCTTCCAGCTCTTCTCGAGCAAGAACGACTACAACGCTGCCCGCAACTACCAGATCTCGACCGGCGGCGGTAACCTGACCGCCGCGCAGCAGTCCTTGGTGCAAAACTACAATCAGTCGTCGACTGGTCTGTCCGTCTCCTCCAACTACCTCATCAAGCACAGCTTCAACCGCGTCGGTCTGACCTACAGCTTCAACAAAAGCACGATCACTGCCTTCAGCCCCGCCTCGACCTCACTCTTCCAGACGCTCGCCTTCCGCAGCGGCATCCAGGGACAGAACGCACTCAACGGCATCTACACCAGCCTAGCCTCACTCTCATTCACGCGGAACAGTATCGGCAATCCCTACAATCCGCACGAGGGCCAGGAGGTGTCGGCCGTCTTCCAGGTCGCCGGTATCGGCGGCAACGTCAAGTACATCAACCCCATCGTTGAGTACCGGCACTTCAACGGGATGCGCGGCCTGCGTCCCAACAAGGAAGGCCGCAACGTCCTCGGTGTGCGCCTGCAGGCGACCTACATTCAGGGCATCGGCGGCAAGGTCGCTCCGCCCTTCCAGCGCGTCTACCAGGGCGGCGAGCAAGAACTGCGTGGCTTCGACATTCGCTCCGGCACCCCATACGCCTTCATCCCCCAGCGCACGCCATTCATCCTGACCAATCCGGATGGCACGCTGGTGCCGCGCGATCCCACCAACCCCACCTTGGGGAACATCACCATCCCCATTCCCACCTTCGGCATCGTTCCGGTCGGCGGCGACACCGCCATCAGCAACAACATCGAGTACCGCATTCCGCTCGGCGGACCGGTGGCCTTCAAGCTGTACAACGACTTCGGCCTCAACGTCGCCGTCCGTCAGTCCCAGTTGAAGGAGAGCGTGCTCGGCATCCAGGCGCTCAACTCGCCGCTTTATGGCTGCCCCGTCTTCGTCAACGGAGCCTGCCAGGGCGGGCGCCAGGTGACCTTCAGCCGTGAGATCAAGCCCATCGACGGCACCAATGTCGTGCCTCGCGATTCGGTCGGCGCAGAGATCTCCGTGCTGCTGCCCATCGTGCGCGCTCCGTTCCGTATCTATTACGCCTACAACCCGCTGCGGCTGCTGCAGCAGGTGCGTGAGGAGAACCTGATCACCCGCGACCTCTTCCCGGCCGGCGGGGCAGGCGACTTCAGCTTTGCTCAGGCGCAGCAGCTCTACGGATCGCTCGACCAGTTCCGCGAGCCGCGCAAGACCTTCCGCCTGTCCGTAGGCACCACCTTCTAGCTAGGCGGCTGGCAGGCAAAGGATCTAAGAAGCAGGCGGCACGCGGTCAGCATTGCTGGCTGGGCCGCCCGGCTTCATTGACGCTCCCCCGGCCGCTACCTATAATTCTCGCAAGTTCCTGAGATGTCCTCTGTCCGTGTCTCTTGTGCGCACACCGCGCCCGCCAGGGCGTGCATGCCGCAACGAAATTGCGCAGGAGGGAGAGCAGGAAGGACAGTTGTGAACCGGCAATCGTGCCGTGTGCGCCCTGGATTCAACAAGCACTCAAGGA
>CAXUMX010000054.1:0-23329 GCA_964252395.1 uncultured Acidobacteriaceae bacterium
GCGTCGGAGCCACTGCTTGCGCAGTTAGACGACGATCCGGAGTCGTCGAGATCCGCGTCGAGCGAGCTGAGCTGCTGGTATACCTGCGCATTACCGTCCAGAAGCTGCAGATCCCGCACCGTCGCAGATTCCTGCGGGCGCTGCGAGTGGCTGCTCTGGCCACTCCAGGCTGCGGTGCCGCCGCCTGCCATCAGCAGCAAAGCCAGCGCACCGGCAGCGATGGGGCGCAGGTGCAGATTGGAGCTGTAGAGCATGCGGGCCCGCATCCGCTCCCACAGGCCGGCGGGCGGGTTGGCTTTCTCCTGGCGCAGCAGCGCTGCCATCCGCACATCGAAGTAGGGGGACGGCTCGGGCGCCTCCCACGCATCCATCGCCAGCATGGTCAATTCAAGCGCCGCCAGCTCCTGCCGGCAGGCGGCGCAGCTCTCCAGATGCTGCCGCGCGGCCGGCGACGCAGCACCGGGATCTAGCAGCAGATCGGTCATCTGAGACTTGGTGGCTTTGCAGTTCATTGCAGTACTTCCTTCCAGCGATGCTTGTGTGGGCTGCGAGTTCCGCATCAGATGAACTCCTGCAGCCGCTCGCGCAATGTCTGATACGCGCGAAAGAGCAGTGATTTCGTGGCTGATTCACTCAGCTTCAGTACGGCCCCTATCTGTTTGTAATCCATGTCCTGGTACTTATGCATCAGGACTGCTGTACGCTGCCGCTCCGGCAGGGCCATCACGTGTTTGCGGATGGCGGCGAGCCGCGCATCGCGCAGCAAATCCTGCTCCACCGTCGGGGTGGTATCCGCCACATCCGGGGTGACGCCCGTTTCTGGGTCCGGCTGATCGAGGTACACCGCGTGAGCGTTCCGCTCGTGCCGGGTATCGCGGGCATGATTGACCCCCAGGTTGGTGGCGATGCGATAGAGCCAGGTGCTGAACTTCGCCTCTGCCCGGTAACTGGCCCGAGCACGGTACACGCGGAGGAACACCTCCTGCGCCAGCTCCTCGGCTACAGCCTGGTTGTGCACCATGCGGAACATGAAGTGCACCATCTGCCGCCGGTACTTCTCGACCAGCAGGCTGAAGCCTGCCTCATCCCCTGCGGCGACCCGCAGCATGATCTCGGCGTCCGTCAGCTCACTCCACCCACCGGGGGGCAGCGCGGGCGCCGCTTGAGCCGGATGGTGGCCGGCCGCTTGCGAACTGGGATACAGCGCAACGGTAGCCATGCCCTTCTTAACCCCGGAACTGGCAAAACGTTGCGGGCCATCATCCACATCGTGCAGGGCTTCTGGGTCCGGGTCGGGGTAGGCATCCGGGTCGCCGCCGGCCTCGAGGTACGGGTCGAGTTGGCTGGCGGTGTCTTCATCCTGGCGCTCGTCCAGGCCCTGGTCGCCGCCCGCAGCAGGCTCGGGCTGACGAGGGATGAGCGCCGGGTCGGCGGACGGCTTGGCTCGAAATGGCTTGCGGAAGGGCATCGTCACAGGGCCACTTGATTCTGCCAGTTCATTCCAGTTCATTGTAGATGCGGGGGTTGAGCCGATCACGAGTCGCACACTGGTCACCCCCGGCCCGGTCACTGAGGCGGGCTTACACCCTGACTGCGAATCCGTCCGCTGCCGTAACCCGGTGTGGCTCCTGGCCAGGGAAGGTTCGACGGTTTTCGCCAAAGCGCCTTCGAGGAGAGGCGATGGGGTTTTTGGGATGAGGCGGCTGGGTGGTAAAGTAACCAAGTCCCGACCTGCCGGAAGCCGGCTACACAGCCGCCCTGCAGGCCCATGGAAACGGCTCGGGCGCTTAACTCAGCGGTAGAGTGCCACCTTCACACGGTGGAAGTCGCAGGTTCGAATCCTGCAGCGCCCACCACAACAATCAAGAACTTGAGGGAGAACAACCCGGAACGAAGTACGTTGAAGGTACGTTGCTTCTAAGAATTCGGAGCTTTTCTTCCTTCCCTTCGTCCCCTGGACGATCCGTAAGAGCATTCACGACTCGGCTTTGCGCTGCCCGCTTGGCCGTCGTGGTGGCCCGCGTGTAGACATTCATAATTGTCTGGAAGTTCGCGTGTCGCATGAGTTCCTGAACGACCTTCACATCCTCACCATTCCCTTGAGAAGGGTGGAATAGGCTACGGGCAGCCTTCGGACTGGATCTTTGCCAGATGCAGAGGGCGCGCCATTTTGACAACTCCTCTGCCATCAACCCATCGAGCGGAAACGGCGGCGAGATACCTCCGTCTTATATGTTCCTACATGCGCATGAACCACCGAGCGGCTCACCTTCATCTCCAGCTTTTGTCAGTCAATGTAGGACCACTGCCGGCTCAACACCTTACTGATACGGAGGCCAGCGGTAGCGCAGGAAATTCCCATCATGCGGATCTTCTGCGGCAACTTGCGTATGAGAGCCCGGAACTCGTGAGCTTTCAGCGTGGTCGGGAACATGCTCGCGCTTGGCGCTCTGCCGAACGGCAATCAAGGGTTCTCGTCATTTCGCAGCCAGCCATAACGAATGGCGTGTTGGTAGACATCGCTCATCACATATTTCAGCATTGCTTTGAACTGCCGGTCATTTCCAACCCCTCCAGCCATCTTTCGGCTGCGACTGCCGTGATGTCACGAAGCCTGTACTCACCCCAGCCCGGTTCGAAATGGATCTGAATATACCCAACACTCACAACCAGTCGTGCCCACTTGCAAAGATCGTGGACAAGCCTGATCTCTCGTGTAAAGACGGCTCTTAGTCCACCCTTACGCCGCTGAAGACCAAGATGTGTCCGGAAAATGGCTGTTGAAGAAGAACAGTCTGCACCAGCGCACTCAGACCATCCAAATCTCTGGGCACGTCTGTGACGCCGGCTGCGATTTAGATCTTCGTTCCTGTGGGAAGCCGGATCACTTACAAAGACTCTCCAGAATGAATCGCACCAGCGCCGAATCAGCACCGCTCTTCACGCGGTGTTGAGCAAACGAGGAGATACGATGTGCTGCTCTTGCATGCTCCAGACTTGTTCGCGAAGCGCTTCGTCCTTGATCTTCGCCTTGATCCCATTCACCAGATCGTTGATGGAGCCAAGGCCACCGCTCTACCTCCACTGCTTTGATCTCACACAGTCTTCTATGGCGGCAAATATCCCATACATTGATACATATTGTCGAGTTTGAACTAAGACCAAGGCGATGGCGGACGAAGATTTCCACACTGTTACGAAATATTCTGGAAATTTATTGCAAGACTTTTATTGCGGCGTGTAGACTGCCGCCCGCCAGTGAGATTTGCGTATTCCCTGTAGCAAATCGATTAGCCGAGGTGAGACATGTACTATCCCCCACAAGCGTCGCCGACCCTCCACTTCGCTCCGAAACCTTCGCGCTTCACAACTCTGCTACAAACGACGGCGGCCTTCAGGGCGGCCGCAGGCTGGCTATTGGCCTCCTTGCTCTTCCTGCTGGCCGGCGCTTCCGCAGCCGTTGCGCAGATGGCTGGCGCGCCTGTACCTTTCACAGAGTTCAACGCGGCCACCAGCACTGGTGTGCAAACCAACGGCTCCATCCTTGGCCCTAACTACTACTTCGGCACGATTGCTTCCGAGGCCACCGGCCGGCAAGCCGTGGTCCTGAGCGGCCAGAACAAATACATCTCCTTCACGCTGAATGCGCCGGCCAACGCGATCACGCTGCACTATGCCATTCCCGATGCCCCCACCGGCAATGGCATGACAGAACCACTCAGTCTCTATGTGAATGGCTCGCTGACTACATCGCTCACGCTTACCTCCGCTTATAGCTGGTTGTATGGCTCCTATACCTTCAGTAAGACGCCCAGTCTGGGCATGCCTGGCGCGCTTGCCCCGCATGACTTCTTCAACGACGTGCGTTATATGTTTTCCACCACCCTACCCGCCGGCACGGTAGTCAAGCTACAGGTGGACCCAGGGGATAACTCACCCTGGTACGCCATCAACACTGCCGACTTTGAGGTCGTTCCCGGGCCTGTCTCTGCTCCCCCGAATGCCATCAACGTAACCCAGGGTCCGTACAATGCCGACAGTACCGGCGTCAGCGACGTAACCACTGCGCTGCAGAACGCCATGAACGCCGGCTCCGCTTCTGGCCAGACGGTTTACCTGCCTGCCGGCACCTACAAGATCAGCAGTCCGCTGAACGTCAACAATGTGACAGTGCAGGGCGCGGGCGAATGGTACACGGTGCTCACAGGAACACATGTGGAGTTTGCCGGACAGATCTCTCCTGCCAGCAATAATGTGAATGTCTCCAACCTCGCCATCTTTGGCAATGTGGCCGTGCGTAACGATAGTGACGGCTCAGTAAATGGCTTTAACGGAGGCTTCAGCAACTCCAGCTTCTCCAACGTCTGGATCCAGAACACCAAGGTTGGAGTATGGGTCGTCGGTCCTGCAACGAACCTCACGCTGAACAACCTGCGGATCTTGGACCTCAAGGCGGACGGCACCAACTTCAACGCTGCCAGCGGTCCCATCAGCTCTGCGACGGTCCAGAACAGCTTCTACCGCAACACCCAGGATGACGGCATCGCCATGTGGGCGGAGAATGCGACCGACACCAACATCAAGCTGACTCAGAACACCATCCTCTCTCCCGGCTTGGCCAATAACATCGCTATTTACGGCTCTGGTGCGGGCGATATTATCAGCAACAACCTGCTGGCCGATCCCGTCACGCGGGGTAGCTGTATTCATGACGGTCTGCGCTTCAGTGCTGTCGCGCCCTCCGGCCCCATCACGATCCAGAACAACACGCTCCAGCGTTGCGGCCAGTTCGATCCAGGCTTCTACTTCGGCGTAGGCGCGGTCTGGTTCTGGCCTTTGGATGGCGATATGAAGACCGCCGTCAACCTGTCCGGCAACACCATCCAGAACAGTCCTTACTCGGCTTATATGTTCCTCGGTGCGGACAATGTGACGAACGTGACGGTCAACAACGACATCGTCAGCAACGTAGGCACCTTCGTTGTCCATACGCAAGGCCCCGGCGCGGCGACGGTGGAGAACACTACGGCAAGTGGCGTAGGCACTGGAGGCTACTTCAACCAGGGTTGCAGCACCGGCTTTGCACTTACAGCAACCGGAGACACCGGCTGGTCGTCCAGCCCTATTTGCAACTATCCCGCCGCCTCGAAGCTGTGGGTCTACCCGGACATTGTCACCTTCCAGACGACATCGAACGCGCCGGTTACGGAGCAGGTCGCGGTGATCAACACCGCGCTGCAGGGGACGACGCTAGGCGCGATCTCGGCAAGCAGCGGCTTCAGCGTTTCCCAGGACTCAAGCTACCCTTGCGGTAGTTCACTGGCAGCGGCAAACTATGGCGGCAGTAATGAGACCGGCTTCTGTGTCATCGATGTCACCTTCAATGCGGGCGGCTCTGGCATTACGGGCGGCACCTTGACCATCCCCAACAGTGCCGGCTCCGCCATCGTTGTGCAGTTGGTGGGCAGTACGGGAGGCAACACTGCCATCACCCCGCCGCAGGTCAGTCCCAGTTCGCTGTCATTCGGCTACCAGCTCGCAGGCACAGCCTCTGCCGCGCAGACTGCGACCCTGAGCAATCCCTCCGGGGCTGCACCGCTCACGATTAACTCCATCTCCACCACCACCGGTTACAAGCAGACCAACAATTGCGGAAACACCTTGGCTGCGGGCGCCTCGTGCACCATCTCTGTGACCTTCGCACCCTCCGCCGGCGGCACAACAAACGGCAGCCTGGCTATCTCCAACAGCGCAACCACAACCCCGATTGGTATCTCGCTAAGTGGGACGGCCTACACGTCGACCACGAATCTGGCGACAGGAGCCGTGGCCACCTCCAGCACGACGCAGTCAGGCTTTCCCGCCAGCAACGCGAACGATGGCAATACAGCCACTTACTGGGAGAGCCTGGACGGCGCCGCCTATCCACAGTACGTTGACCTTGGCTTCGGCCAGGCGCTCACGCTAGGGTCGGTGACGCTCAATCTGCCGCCTTCTACTGCTTGGAGCACGCGCACAGAGACGTTTTATGTGCAGGGTTCCAGCGACGGCACAACCTACACAAACCTCCTTGGCTCCGCCAGCTACACCTTCAACCCGGCCACGGGCAACACCGTCAGCTTCAATCTACCGGCCAACACCAAGGTGAAAAACCTCCGGCTGGTCTTCACCGCCAATACGGGATGGACGGCTGCGCAGCTCTCTGAATTCCAGGTCTTCCCGGGCAGTACATCGGGAAGCGGCGGTGGCTGTACAGCCAGCGTACCCAGTGCACCAAGCAGCTTGACCGCCACTGCAGCCTCGTCCAGCCAGATCGACCTGAACTGGACGGCCTCCACTACCAGCGGCGTCACCTACTCGGCGTTCCGCTCTACGACCATCGGCTTCACCCCCTCGGCTTCCAACCAGATAGCCGCAGGACAGGAGGGCACAACCTACGCAGACTCTGGTCTGGCTGCCTCCACGACATACAACTACATTGTCCAGGCGGTGAACTGCGCCGGCGTGGCGTCTTCGGGGCCGGCCGCCACGACTACGCAAAGCGGTGCCAGCGCACCTACGCCCCCCACTAACCTGACCCCCACGGCCGGCAACGGGACCGTCTCGCTCACATGGAACGCGAGCACCGGAACCGCGCCCATCACATATAGCGTCTACCGTGGCACCTCCTCGGGCGGAGAAGGGACGACACCGGTTGCCAGCAACCTGGGCGTCACCAGCTACAGCGACTCCGGTCTCAGCAACGGCACCACCTACTTCTACTACGTAGCCGCAACCAACTCCGTCGCAACAAGCAAATCCGGCGAGATCTCGGCGACGCCCCAGGCAGCCAGCAACGCTCTTCTCCAGATCGATGCAGGAGGCGGCGCCAGTTCTCCGTTTGTTGCGGATGAGTTCTACAATAACGGCAGCGTATTCAGCACTACCAACGCGGTCAGCACAGCGGGGGTGACGAATGCTGCGCCTTCGACTGTCTATCAATCCGTGCGCTGGGCGCCATCGTTCACCTACACCCTGCAGGGGCTCACGGCAGGCGCAACCTACACCGTGCGTCTGCACTTTGCGGAGCTCTCCTTCACCACAAAAGGGCAGCGCGTCTTCAACGTGTCTATCAACGGCAACGCGGCGCTGAGTAACTTTGATATCTTTGCGACCGCCGGTGGCCAGTACAAGGCTGTGGTCGAGCCGTTCTCCGCAACCGCCAATGCTCTGGGGCAGATCGTCATCGCCTTCACGCAAGGCTCTGCGGATAACCCGGAGGTTGCCGGCATCGAGCTGTTCGGCTCTGGCAGCCTCGGCGCAGCGCCACCCGATGTGACCGAGATCAACGCGGGCAGCAGCACCGCGGCGACTCCCTTCATTGCAGACACCGGCTTCAATGGCGGTAACCAATTCAGCAGCACAGCAGCCATCGACCTCTCCCACACCTACAACCCGGCGCCAGCCGCTGTGTACCAGACCTGCCGCTGGGCTCCGTCCTTCACCTACACCTTTTCCGGCCTGAGTGCCGGCGCCACCTACGCGGTCCGTCTGCACTTCGCTGAGCTCACGTGGACAGCGGCCGGGCAACGCGTCTTCAACGTAGCCATCAACGGCGCCTCGGTCCTGAACAACTTCGACATCATCGCGATATCCGGCGCCCAGAACCGGGCGCTTACTGAAGAGTTCACTGCGGTCGCCACTAACGGAACTATCACTATCTCCTTCACACAAGGCAGTGTAGACAACCCGGAGGTGAACGGTATCGAACTCATTCAATAGTTGTTAAGTGAACTACGATGGTCGGGCTTTGATGGATTTGGGAGGTTTGATCCGGGTTGTTTTGGCTGGATCGGGATGGATCCGAGCCAGGCCTCGCATGGATTGGTTTGCGATCAGCCGTGGCAGGCGCAGCAGGTGTGGCCGGCGCAGCTAAAGACGAAGATCCAGTCGACTTTGTGCAGGCCGCGCAGCTTCACCTGGCGCAGCGGACCGGGTCCCTTGCGCCAGCCGAAGGTCTTCTCGACACGCCAGCGGCGGCTGAGCGAGCGGGCATACCCCCCGGTATCGGGTCGTTCTCCGGTCGATGCCGATCGGCGGCCCTTATCGTTCTTCTGCACATGCACGGGAGTGTTCAACCACGAGTTCAGCGAAAGGCGATACGTTATGCGATACGTCGGATCTCAGGCTTGAACGACCGATGAGAACTGTTGAGGCCATCGGGGTCCTTTGAAAAGGCATTCCGGTCTGCCGAATGCACGGTCACTTGAGCTTTTCTGGCCGGCTGATACCTGCTTAGGCCGGGTTGGCGGCGTCGAACTATGTGTGCTGGTGCCCGAACCTATCCGAGAGTGGTTTGGCTGTCATGTGCTGCGGCCACTGCTCCGCTTGTTGCGTGGCGGGGTGACGCCGCGACGTCTGGCGTGGAGCCTTGCCTTCGGCATGGTCGTCGGCATCAACCCATCGGTAGGGCTGACGACGCTTCTAGTGGTGCTTGTGGCGTGGCTCTCTTCGGCTTGAGCAAGTTAGCGTCCCTGATCGGCTCCCACGTAGTCGCGCCGCTGCACCTGCTGTTATTCATCCCCTTCATCGAGCTGGGCGTCTATTTATTTCACACCCGCAAGCTGCCGATGGACCGCAAGCAACTGGAGCACCTGAGCCATCATCCGCTGCGGCTGTTTCACGACATCTGGCAATGGGAGTGGCACGCGCTGATCATCTGGGGCGTGGCGGCTGCCATTGCGATGCCGCTGCTGGCGACGTTCCTACGCCGCGCACTGGTCGTGCTGCTGAGGCGTCATAGAACACTGGTGCGCTCACGCCCTGCCGTGCACTGACTCTCGCTCCGCAGCCGAATGACTGCGGAGCGGCCCTGCGATTGTTTTAGGCGACCACTGCTGCTGCTGCGGGCAGTCGCATCGGCTGGCGTTTGCCGTAGGTGAGTGAGCGCCATAGCCACTCCAGCGGACCGAACGCGAAGTAGCGGAGCCACAGACTGCTTGCGACTCTATTGAGAGTCCAGACCGCGGTGGTGACGTACATCAGCTGACAGTACTCGAGCTTGCCGTAGAGTTGCAAGGGGCTCCAGACGAACAGGAACTGGCAGATAAGGCTGGTGCCGATGTAGTTCGTAAACGCGGTCTTGCCGACGGAGGCGAGCCAGCGCTGCGGGGCGCGGAAGAGATTGTGCTTCACGATCAGCAGAACAACGGACGCCATGGCCAGCATACCGCCCATGCGCGTGAACTCGAAAGGGAGCCAGACCCACTCGTCCAGGCTGATAAATGAGAAGCCGGTCGCATAGCAGCGAAAGATGCCGTAGGCATAGAGCGGGAGCGAAACGGCGAAGCCAAGGAGTGCGGTCAAGACATAGGTCCGGGTCGAGGATTGGGCCCGGAGAAAGCCTATCTTGAAGAGGCCCATGCCCAGCAGCATCGCTCCGACGGTATCGCCGAAGACGGCAATGTGTAGAAAGGCCTCTGGGCCAAAGTAGCGTCCTGCATTTTCCTTGACTTGCTCCCCATATCCGGCTCTGCCGGCCTTCAGCCGCTCGCGAATTTTCTCGGGAGAGATACGATGCCTCTGCACGGTCGCCTGCCATTGCTTCTCCAGTGCGAGATCACTCGCACTCAGCGGCTGATGTTGCTGTTGCCGCAGTTCCACCTTCGCAACCTGGCGGTTGAGGGTCAGCTCATGCCAGGCGTTTGTGAATACCATCACGCCTAACGAGCCGACGATGACCGTTACCAGAGTTCCAAGGATGATCAGGGTACGAGCCTTCAGTTTGCGCGCCGGATAGAGGAACAGCAGCGCCTGAAAGCCGTAGTCGAAGAGGATGTCGCCCGACCAGATCAGGATGCCGTGAATCAGACCGAAGAGGGTCAGAAGCATGTTCCGGCGGGTGTAGACATCGGCTGCCTCTGCTGCCGCTCCGCGCTTTTCAGCGCGAGTGGTAAGAAGGATGACGCCCGCGCCAAACAGCATAGAAAAGATGCCGCGCATCTTGCTCTCGAAGAACATCCATTTGATCAGCAGCAGGGCGAGGTTCAGGTGGGCATGCGGACCTGAAAAGCTTGGCGTCGGAGTGGCGATAGGGATATCGTGCGTGCCCAGCGTTGTGCCGAAGTCGTCGATATTCAAGACCAGAATGCCGAGCAGCGCGAAGCCGCGAAGGACATCGATGGACGAGACGCGCTCATTCGCTTGAGTTGGATTGACAAGAACCGGGGGCCCAGCTACTTCCTCTTCGACCGGTGCAGGGGAGGCGTACATCGTGTTCGAGGACATGGCCAAGTCTCTCATACGTAATCTCCCGATACGTGCGAGTGATTGTCATGATTTCGTCAAAGAGTCTTGTTCTCGTATCAGCAACAAATCGGCGATCGTAACGGCCGGTAGGCACTCGCTTCCAGAGAGCGAAAACTGTACACCGCTTCCTGGAAAATTATTCGCAACAGCGAGATGTCAGTGCAGCGTCCAGTCGAGAATATTGGTGGTCATGCTTGCGCCGCCGGCAGCGCCAGTGAAGCCGACATACGCAGTGGACGCGCCGACAGTACCAGGGATGTCGATGGAGGTGCTGGTAGTGAAGGAGGCCGCCGTCGCGCTGTCAGTCAGAACGAGCGTCAGGGTGGCGCCGTCATAGGTGATGTGTGCGTGCAGAGGATGTCCGCTGCGCAGCAGCACCCCGCTGGCGGTCATGTCGATGGCGGGAACGGTGGGCGAGGCGCCGTCGATGTAGACACCGGTTGAGTCCGTTCCTTCGCCGTCATTGCTGTACACATCGAACTTGACCGCGACGCTGTGCGGAATCCCGGCAACTCCGCCCGGCTGCGACGCTCCATAGCCAAGGCCGCTGCCGCCCGGTCCGAGGGCCGTAGGACCGACGTTCTGAATGGCGAAGGTGAACCCGTCGCCCTTGGCACTGAGCAGCTGGAAGTTGAAGTCTGTGGTGAAGCTGGCGATGCTGACCGGGTTGCTGTACCACGCGGAGCTCTTCGAAGCAGGCGTGCCGGCGAGCGTCAACTGCACCAGATCATTCGTAACCGAGGCGGATCCGTTCAGTCCGAGACCTGCGCTCGAGCCGAAGCCGGATGCGAAGTCGATGGTGGGCGGAGGCACGCCGGTCTGGATAGTGTAGGCAGCACTGGCCGTGGCGCTGGGCTGCTGCCCGGGTGCGACCGCAATCGCAGTGATGGTCTGCGAACTGGAGACGCTGATCGACGCTGTGTAGAGCGCAGACCCCGTGGTGGGCGTACTTCCGTCGGTGGTGTAGTAGATGGCCGCGTTGGTCGTGCTGTCCGTAAGCGAGACGCTCTGCGCCGTGCTGTAGGTGCCGGCCGGCGGTGAGAAGCTGGGCACCGCGGTGGTGGCGACGGGCGACTTGGCAGAGTAGATCCAGGTGAGGATCTGCTGCGTCGCCGAGGCTCCACCGGTACCGCCGGTGAAGCCGACATAGGCCGTGGTTGAGCCGATGGCCTGCGGGATGTCGATCAGCTTCGAGAAGGAGAAGCTCTGGCCGGTGACGGTGTCGAGCAAGGTCATGGCCAGCGTGGTTCCGTCGTAGGAGACGTGCGCCTTCATCACATGGCCGCTGCGCAGCAGGACGCCGCTAGGAGTCATGTCGACAGCAGGGATGGTCGGGGATGCGCCGTTTATGTAGACGCCGGTCGAGTCGGTGCCCTCACCGAGGTTGCTGTAGAGGTCAAACTTGATGGCAACGCTGTGAGCCAGGCCGCCGGCCAGGCCGGGCTTGGGTGCGCCGTAGCCGAGCCCACTGCCAGAGGGACCAAGCGCGGTAGGGCCCAGGTTCTGAATGGTGAAGGTCATCCCGTCGCCCACGGCGCTGGTCTGTTGGAAGGTGAAGTCGGTGGTGAAGGCCTGGATGCCGATGGGCTGGTTCCAGAAGAAGCTTCCGGCCTTCTAGCTGACAGTGTTGGTCAGCTGCAGCTGGCCGTCGCTGGTGCCCGTGGCGGAGCCGTTGAGCCGGAGCCCGGTGAGCGAGGCGAAGCCTCCGGTAAAGTTTGCCGAGTTGCCAAAGGTAAAGATGGCTGTAGCCACGTCGCTGTTAGGCAGCCTGGAGTCGATAGCAATCGCCTTGATGGTGGTGGCTATGGATACGCTGATTGGGCCGGTGTAGGGGGTGGAAGAGGCGGTCGGCATAGACCCGTCGGTGGTGTAGTAGATGGAAGCGGCTGTATCTGTATCTGTAAGAGTGACAGTTTGCGCGGTGGTGTAGTGGCCCCCGAGCGGGGCGATGGCCACCAGGGGTGTCTGGCTGGCGAAGCTGAAGGCGGCGCTGCTTTCAGCACTCTGCAGGAAGCCATCGGCCACAGCAATTGCGCGCACAGTAGTGGCGGTGCTGAGAGTGATGGGTGCGCTATACAGCTTCGAGGCCGGCGTCGGCAGGCTGCCATCCGTGGTGTAGAAGATGCTGGCAGAGCCGGTGCTGCTGGAGAGGGTCACCGACTGCGCGGAGGGGTAGGTGCCGCTGTCGGGGCTGAAGACCGGGGCTGCCGCAATGGCCTGGCCGTTGTAGAGGCCATAGACGCTGACCTCGTGATAGCCGGCAACGTACACCTTGCCGTTTGTAACTACAGGAATCTCGAATTTGTTGGCGCGGCCAGGGCTGTCGCGGGTAGGCGTGGTGTCGCTCTCCCACAGGATGTTGCTGATATTGCGCGCGTCGAACGCGTACAGCACCTCGTCTCCATGAGTGCCCGAGGCGTCCACGCGCACCGCCCAGGCGATGCCATCCTGGGTGCCATTGGAGGAGACAGAGAAGGTGGCGCCAGGGTAGCCGGACATGACATTCGCTTTGTAGGTGGGCTTGGCATCGAGGAGACCGCTGTTGATCTTGAACTGCTTGGGGGCATCGAAACTACCGTAGTCTCCACTCGCCCAGATGTACACGTTGCCGTTCCAGTAAGCGGGCGTGGCCCACATCCCCTTCACCTGGCCAACGATGTCCTGAACGGCATTGGTGTTGGAGGAGGCGCCCGCTGCGTAGCCGCCCAGCTGGTCACGGTTGAGCAGGATCAGCCGGCCTTCCTTTCCGGCCTGCAGGAGCAGGTGCGGCGTAGCGCCCTGCTGATCGTCGAGCATGAGTATGCCGCCGGAGCCCTGGTCGTGATCGCCCTTGGTCAGCGTGGCCTGATTGAAGGGCGTGAACGCATCGACTGGGGTGAGCCCGCCATTCGATAGGTCGATGGCGACGATGCTCTCGCCAAACTCCGCATTGGCATCGAACGGCGGATAGCTGGAGAAGCTGCCGTTGCCGGCCACGACAAACATGCGGCCGCCGGCGACGTTGGTATCGATGGGTAAACCTGCACCTGCTCCCCAGATGCCATTGCCCGAACCGTTGGGTGAGAGGCACAGCGCGGCAGTCTGCGCGAGGGTGGCGCCATCATAGGCCAGCACCCAGCCATGCCACGGTCCGTTATCGCCGTGCGACGCGAAGGCAAGGTAGACGTGGCCGTTGAAGTAGTTCAGTGCGCTGCGGTTGTTCTGCCACAGAGAACTGAAGGAGAGTTGGCCGCCCGAGCTGCCGTTGCCGGTGCCAGGTACCGTCGCCCGGATCTGTACCGGGCTGTTCGCCTGCTCCGCACCGGTGCGGATGTCGATGGCGTGCAGTCTCTGGTAGTAGGCGCCACTCTCCTTCGTCTTCCCGACTACATAGAGCGTGTTGGTGGCGGGATGGATGACGGGAGTGGCCGTGATGCCGATCTCCGGTTGGATGTCCTGCTGGGCAGCATCGCTGGCGGGCACCGTGGTTGCACCCGCGCCGGCGCCGTGATCCGGAGCGAGCAGACTTACTTGCCACAGCGGATGTGCGTTGGTACCGGTATTCGAGTCCGCGTCAAAGGCATAGACAGAGTCATGCTCGGTAGCAACGAAAAACACGTTGTGCACGCTGCCATCGCCCATGGTCAGGCCGGGCACATAGAGGGGCTGCGCGTACACCGCGCCGTCGACAGAGACGGAGAACAGCTTGCCGAAGCTGCTGCTGTTGACGTTGGCCGGGGTAAGCGCCGTCTCGTGCGTATTCTGACCGGCGTGGGTCAGGTCATATCGCCAGGTAGGAACCGTCACCGGCGTCGGCGCCTGGGCGCGTGCTCTGGGGGCAGCGATGACAAGTGCCAGAGCGAGCAGCGGAAACGCTCTGGAGAACAGACGGAGAGTACGAGCGAACGCTCCCATGGTGAGAGAACCCTTCCGCAAGGAGGCAGACCGGCCGGTGGCCGATGCGACCCGCAGTATGGCAGAAAGCGAGGCAAGATGACGGCCGCTCAGCGCAACCGTCGCAATAGTAGTTACATTTAGGCAGGCCCGGAACCGCAGCTACAAGTTAGCCCAATTTGGGATTGGCGCGTGTGAAAAAGAAAGCGAATTAGCTACAAACTAGTAACTTATGTCTGGTTACGCGGGCGCCGCCGTGCACTGAGTTCGTGTGTGGCTGGAAATTATTTGACTCGCTCCAACACGATAGCCGTGCTGTCGTAATCCCCATGAAGGTCAAGGCTGATGCCCTGATGCATCCAGTAGCTTCCGCTGGCCTGCTGTTGCGAGCGAAGCTGCTTCGGCTCGAGTGGCTTCAGGCGGTAGACGGCCTTCGGGTCGAGCCCCGCCAGGCGAACCGCGGGGAAGGGATTACCGTAGTTCTGCGAGTGCAGAAATGCGAAGACCACGGCTTGCGCGCCATCTGCAGATACGTATTCCGTGGCGGCCCGCTCGCTCGGCTGGCCCGGGCGTGATGGAGCGATCAACCGATATTGCTCCCCCTGCTGCACTGTGGTCCGGATGGACTTATAGAAGGCGACGAGGCCCTTCGATACCTCCAGGTCCTCGGGAGTGAAGTTATTCAGGTTGGCGCCGATGCCGAGCGAGCCTTCCATAGCAACGAGGAAGCGAAACTTGAGGGATGCATTGCGGTGGAGCGCCGCCGGGATATCGGTGACCCAGGCCATCATGATGCCGGGCGTGTAAGCGTGCGAGAAGCCATCCTGGAGCGAGAGCCGGTCGAGCGCGTCCGTGTTGTCCGACGGCCAGACTTCGACCGTGCGTCGCAGGATGCCAAGGTCAACGCGGCCGCCGCCGCCAGAGCATGACTCTATCTCGAGCCCCGGGTGTTTGGCACGCAGGCGGTCGAGGATTTCGTAGAGGTTCTGGACGTAGGCGACGTAGATCTTCTTCTGGTCTGCGGGTGCGACTGCATCCCAGCCCGGGTCGGACCAGTTGCGGTTATAGTCCCACTTCAGAAAGGCGATGTCATTATTGGATACCAATTCGTCCAGCCAGTGGAACGTGTACTCCTTCACATCGGGCCGGGCCAGGTTCAGCAGCAGCTGGTTGCGCCCTTCTGTGCGGGGACGGCCGGGGAAGTTCATGGCCCAGTCCGGATGCGCGCGGTACAGATCGCTATCCGGATTGACCATCTCCGGCTCCACCCAGATGCCAAAGTCCATACCGAGCTGATGGACGCGGTCGATGACGGGCTTTAAACCGTGCGGGAACTTTTGCGGGTTGACGTACCAGTCGCCTAGCCCGGCGTGGTCGTCCTTGCGCTGGCCGAACCAGCCATCGTCGATGACGAAGCGCTCGACGCCGAGAGAGGCTGCCTTCTCCGCAAGTGCCAGCTGGCCGGCTTCGCTGACGTTGAACTCGGTCGCCTCCCATGAGTTATAGAGAACTGGGCGCGGCCGTGGATGCGGTGCGCCGGGCAGGATGACCGCCTGCTGAAAGCGATGGAGGATGCGCGAGGCCTCGCCCATGCCGCCGGAGGTATGCCCTGCATAGAAGGGTGGGGTGGTCAGGGACTCTCCCGGCGCGAGGCGGTAGCCGAAGTCGAAGGGATTGTAGCCGCCCGTGATACGTACCTGGTGGAAGGCACTTTGCTCCAGCGTGATACGCCAACTGCCGCTCCAGCCCAGCTCGCCAAAATAGACAGAGCCCTGCTGCTCGTCTGCCTGCTCCGGGCCGGTGACCGCGAACCACGGGTTGGCCTGGTGGCTGGTGGACCCGCGGCGGCTTTCGATCACCTGGCTGCCCACCTCCAGCGGCGCGCTTTCCAGCTGCCACTCACTGGCCCATCGACCGGTGAGCCAGTGGGCGCGGTAGGTCTGCCCTTCCCGGTGTGGCAGGCTCCAGGTTGCGCTGGCAGCCTGTTCCAGCGTGATGTCTTCCTTGGTCTGATTCTCAATCGAAGACCAGCGCTCCAGGATGCCTTGGCCGGTGTACACGCGGTAGTAGAGTGTGACGACCAGCGGCTGCTTGATGTCGCGAAGGGTGATGGAGAGGGTCTCGCTGCCGGGCTCGTGGGTCTGTTTCTGGTCGACATACTCAAGCACCACATCGCGATTGCCGCTGGCAAAGGTGGCCTTCAGCGCAGGTTCGGTGTACAGCCCGGCGCCCCATGCAGCGTACTCCTGCGGTGTGGTGTTGGTGCTGATGTCGAAGGAGGCGCGCTCGGGCAGGCTGTGGGCTGCGGGGATGTCTTCGATGCGCTCAATGCGCGGGCCCCAGTAGAGCGCCTGCAGTCCGCCCCGCTCATTCACGCCCATGGCGTATGAGGCGGAGCCGGTTTGGATGAGCCAGACCTTTGTCTGCGGCTGGTACTGGATCGATTGGGCGAAGCTGTTATGCGGCATAAGGATGCAAAGTGCGGCGGCCAGTACACACAGCAAGCGAAGGGGCACGAGTCGTTCTCCTCAGGACGACTGCCAGTGTATTCGCTTTTGTTCCCGGGCAAATGGCTGCTTGCCGCGGAGATGCGTTCCGGTTCAGGCTGATACGGTGAAACGGGCCCCGGTTTCGTCGCGAACCATCGCTTCCATCGGTTACGACCCGCGCAGCCGCCAGCTGGAGATAGAGTTTCGTGGCGGCCGCGGTGTCTATCGCTACCTGGATGTGCCCTCCGACGTGTATCACGCGTTTATGGCGGCGGAGTCCAAGGGCGCGTACCTGAATCAAGTCCTCAAACCCCGCGGCTACCGCTACCTGACGATCCTCGAAGGCGGTGGTGGTTAACCGCTCCTCTTCAGCCACCCTCAGGTGCGATTGTGATTGACGCCGGCCTGCGCGTCCGGCCGCTGGCTGACCACCTTCCGCTGTCCGGGCTGCTCTTCGTCGAGCGAGCGTGAAGAAATGCCCTGACCGGAGCCGCCAGGCGCCCGGTTGGTGAGAGTGCCCTCCTCCGCCGCGGCATTCGGCTCCACATCGTGGTGGGGTGCAGCATCGGGCATCCGCTCCGGGGCGCGATTGGTGCCAGTCTGGGCGCCCTGCCGGTTGCGATATGTATCTGCATCGGTGCCGGTGCCTGCGGTCTGCTCACGCTGATCCGGTTCCAGATCGCTGCGTTCTGGCTGGCGGTTTTGCTGGGACTCGGTGTGTGGTGTTATGGAATTCGCCATGGATCGACTCTCCTCCTGCTGGTGACATCCCGAGCTTGCAGTCACGAGCTCTATGGAAATGGGATGCGGCTGTGGCCCGGCTCGCGATCCGTTGTAAGGGAGGCTACCGGCAGTGCACGCGGCTTCATCCCATTCTCAGGTGGCCCAATGAGCGACGAGAAACAGGAACAGCACGCATCGGAAGGATCTGGATCACAGCAGCTGCCGTCGGGGCTGGCATCCCAGGAACCCGCGGGGCTGGGCGCACACAAGCATGGGCTTGCGGCGGAGTACGCAAGCGAGCAGGGCTGGGGTACACAGGAGGAGCAGCGGACGAAGCCGCCACTGGGCAACACGGCCGGCTATGGCGGCAAGGACTATGCGTACGGTGCGGCAGACTTCGGAGACCGGCCCGTGGACCAGCAAGGCATCCAGCCCGCTCCCGAGACGATGGATTTTCTATTCGGCGAGGATGAGGACGCGACGGACACCGGAGGAGATACGGGGAACAAGCAAGAGAAGAAATGAGAGGGAGCAGATGGCGGCGCATGCAGGCCACACAGCCGAGGAGCCGGGAGAGCTGCTGTGGCCGGGCCCTGAGGCAAGCACTTAGCTCTTGCTACTCTATCGGAGTCTGACAGCCGACCCGGCTATTTGATTCCTTGGGCCAACTGCTGCAGCGCATCTCCGGTGACCCGCATGATGCGCCAGGACTCCAGCATGCGTGCGCCGCAGCGCTGGTAGAAGGCGATAGCGGGCGCATTCCAGTCGAGCACATCCCATTGCAGGCGTGCGCACTGCCGCTCCACGGCGATAGCGGCGACGCGTGCGAGCAGCGCCTTGCCCAGGCCGCGGCCGCGGTGAGCGGGTTGCACGAATAAGTCCTCCAGATGGATGCTGGGGCCGCGCCAGGTGGAGAAGATCGGGAAGAACACAGCGAAGCCTGCCGGCTCGCCCTCGTCCTCGGCGATGAGGCATTCAAACAGGGGGCGCTCGCCAAAGCCATGGCGGAGCAGATCTGCCTCCGACAGATGCACTGCATCCGGTTCGCGCTCGTACATGGCGAGCGCATGGACAAGCGCGAGCATGGTCGGCACATCGGCTGCTGTGGCTTGGCGTATCTGCATGGTCGCTCCTTGACAAGCAGCGTAGCGACCGTGGCAACGGAGCGGGATGGAGTCTTGCGTGGTACGAGTGGGTGAATCCCCTCCGATCGCTGCGGGTGCCGTGGGCTGCGGCCATGCGATCGTGTCGAGGTCTGCTCCCCTGGTCACAGATGCCAGAATCCGAATTGCACTCCAGCAGATCTGTCCAGCAACGGCTAATTTACACGTGCCAGAAATACTCCGAACCACTGTTTCGGGTCGGTCCAGTGCTCGACCACCGCGAAGCCGGTGTGGTTCAGCATCTCCGTCGCCCGGTCGATGGTGAATTTGTAGCTGTTCTCCGTGTGAATGGTCTCACCGCGGCGAAAGTTGACGCGCAGTTCGAGGGGAGGAATGGAGACTTCCTGCGCCATCAGGCTTTCCAGATGCATTTCAATGCGTGAGTGCTCACCGTTCCAGCGCACGCGATGGCGAAACTTGCGAACATCGAAGTCGGCGCCAAGCTCGCGATTAATACGCGACAGTACGTTACGATTGAACAGACCGGTAATACCCTTGGCGTCGTCATAGGCCGCGACCAGGGTAGGGATGTCCTTGACCAGGTCAACACCAAGCAACAGCATGTCCCCGGGGGCAAGCTGTTTACGTACGCCTCGCAGCAGTTCGCGCGCCGCAGTCGGTTCAAAGTTCCCCAGACTTGAGCCGATATAGAGGACGAGCCGGCGGGTGCCATCGGCCGGGATGTTGCCAAGCCCTTCGGTGTAGTCGCCAACACGTGTCTCGACGTTGACACCGGGGATGTGCTCGGAGATGTTGCGTCTGGCTTCTTCGAGCGCCGACGCGGAGACATCAATGGCGTAATACGTGACGGCCTGCTGGCGGCGCACAGCGGCTTGCAGCAAGAGACCCGTCTTCGACGCAGTGCCCGCACCGAGCTCAATCATGGTGAGGTCGCGCTGCTGGCCATGGGCGGTCGGCGCTGCGGCCGCGGCCAGGATGGCGTCCGCCTGCGCGGCGAAGATACTGCGCTCCGTGCGGGTTACGTAATACTCATCCAGTTCTGTGATCTGTTCAAAGAGGCGGGAGCCCTCCTGGTCATAAAAGAGCCAGGGGCACAGCGTACGCGGCCGCGACGTGAGGCCGCGGAAGACCTCGGAGCCGAGCGGGGTGTAGGCCGCCGCTGGCAGCTGGGGTAAAGAGACTGCATTCATCGGGTGACATCCTTTTCATCGTGCGCCAGACGGAGACCGGCAAACTGCCACCGGGTGGCTGGCGAGAAGAAGTTGCGATACGTAGAACGGATGTGCGATGCGGGCGTGACGGCGGAGCCGCCGCGCAGCACCATCTGGTTGGACATAAACTTTCCGTTGTATTCGCCAAGTGCGCCGCCGGGTGCGCGATAGCCGGGATACCCGAGGTATGCGCTGCGATTCCACTCCCACAGATCGCCCCAGACCTGCTCCAGGTAGCCCTGGTGCAGTGCCTCGCCGGCCGCCACTGTAGGATGCAGCGCGCCGGACTCCAGCAGGTTCGCACCTGCCGCAGGCGCTGTCGCGCGTTGCGAAACGGCATCTTCCCACTCCGCTTCCGTGGGCAGCCGCTTGCCGGCCCATCGTGCATACGCATCCGCTTCGTAGTAGCTGATGTGACAGACCGGGGTGGCGGCGAGCGCGCTCAGCGGAAAGAGCCCGCGCAGCGTGTACACCATCCAGATCCCGTCGATCTTGCGCCAGTAGAGCGGAGCCTGCCACCGTTGCGTGGCGACGGTATCCCATCCCGCTGCCAGCCAGAGCTCCGGCCGGCGATAGCCAGAGTCTTCTATGAAGTGCAGATATTCCGCGCAGGTGACCAGACGTGAACTCAGCGCATAGGGCTCGAGGTAGGTCTTGTGACGCGGCTGTTCGTTGTCATACGCAAAACCATCCCCGGAGTGGCCGATCTCGGTCAGTCCACCTTGAAATTCAAGCCAGCGCAGCGGCGCGGAGGTGCCAGAGAACTCCGCTCCGTCGCTCTCGCTATAGGCCGGGTGAAGCGGATTGGTCCAGAGGGCGTGCTTGATGTCGTAGCAGAGCAGCTCCTGGTGCTGCTGCTCGTGGTGCACGCCCAACTCGACCCGCTGCACGGCTTCGTCAGGCATACCAATGGCTTCCAGCTGCACCATCGCCTCTTCCACGTGCGTGCGATAGGCGAGCACGGCGTCGATCGACGGGCGAGAGAAGGAGGCGCGCAGCTTCTTCTCCGGCTGGTCGGAGATGTCGTTGTAGTAGCTGTTGAAGAGCCAGAGAAAATCCGGATGGTAGGGACGGTAGCCGGAGAGAAACTCGCGGAGAATGAAGGTCTCAAAGAACCACGTGGTGTGAGCGAGGTGCCACTTGGCAGGGCTGGCTTCTTCGCAGCTCTGCACCATCATGTCTTCCGGACTCAGCGGCTCACAGAGCTCAAGACTCTGGCGGCGGGTCCGAGTGAAGGAGGATAGGAGCTTCTGCGCACTGACTTCTACGGTTGTTCCCATGGATGCCATTGGTCCTCGAACTTGGAGAGCACCGCTCGGGGCCCTGTTGCTCGCACAGCCTACCACTCTGCTGTTTCTACTTTTGTGACATAGCCGATACGGCTAACCGCTGCCTGCAAAGCCGCATCGGGCACACTACGCGCCTCTACTATCGATGCGCCAGCACAGCAATCGTTGCAGTGCGCGATGGTAACCACACCGAAGAATGGATGTGGGTTTCCTTCAAACAGCGCGGAATTCAACTATTTTTGATCCAGCAGGCGAGCCAGGCCGTAGGCTGCAGCAGCGGCGGCACCGCCGATCAGCATCGTCTGCAGGCCGCTGCGAAGGACGCCGCTGCCGGTGACACGGCCCTTGATGGCGCCAAACACAAGCAGGGCAAGCAGCGTGATGGTGACCGACTGCAGCAAGGCAGAGCCCGGCGAGCCAATCATGTAAGGTGCCAAAGGAATGAGGCCGCCGACTATATAGGAGAGTGCAATGGTCAGCGCGCTGCGCCACGCCCGGCCTGGCTGCGGCTCCTCAAGACCGAGCTCAAACCGCATCATGAAGTCGACCCAGGCTACCGGGTTGCGCTTGAGCGCGCCCAGCACCGGGGCAGCCTCCCCCCGCTCGACTCCATAGGCATCGAAGATCTCGTAGATCTCTTCCTCTTCGTCCCGGGTGCGCTCGACGATCTCGCGCTCCTCGCGCCGCCGCTCGCTGCCGTAGTGCTCGGCATCCCCGCGTGCGGCCAAGTAGCCGCCCAGTCCCATCGCAATGGCGCGGGCAGCGATCTCTGCGAGCCCGGCAAGCACGATGACATGCAGCGAGTTGACAGCGCCGGAGAGTCCGGCAGCCAGCGCGAAGGGAACCGTCAAGCCGTCCGACATGCCGATGACGACGTCGCGCACCAGGTCGCCGGACTGGAAGTGGGCTTCCTGATGAGAGTGGTGAGCGGCAGTGGCCATGGTGCAGTGTATCGGGAAGCGGGCCTGCATGGACGGCGGCCCGCGCCAAGTCCGCTTGAACCACGGCTGCTTTGGGCCGGATGAAAAGGGGGAGGCTGTCCGCAGTACCCGCGTCCTTTGCTCCCCTATCCTCGTCTATGGAGGCGACCATCGTATGCGCAGGCCCAACCCGCGCCCGTGCAGTACCAGTACCCCGGGACGCCCGCGCAGGCGACTGCCCGGGTGGATACGAGCGCTGCCGCTGATGCTGTTGATGTGCCTGGCGGTTGCGGGCGCACAGGAGGACGACGATCAGGGATGGGCCCAGTTCTCCCGGGAGAACACCCTGCGCGGCACCGTGGTGACGGCCGCGCCCGCAGGCAAGAACGACGGAAGCTTTGCCGTGAAGACGGACAGCGGGCAGCCCTGGAAGATTCTCTACGGGGTGAACACCCGATTGATGCGTGACCGCGGCACCATCCGCCCGGAGGAGGTGCAGCCGGGTGACATGCTGTTTGCCGCCGGCAACGTAGACGAGAAGAAGAAGCAAGTAGGGGCGGCGGTGCTGATCGATGTGCCTGCCGAAGAGGTGCGAAAGGCGCGCGAGGGGCTGGGCAAGACATGGAGCGCCGGGAAGATCACCGCCATCGCGGGCACTCGGATCCGGGTGCAGCGGCTGGATGGCGCGGAGCAGAGCATCGCCGTGGATGAGAACACCTCCTTCCGCGAACGTAAGGATTCGATCACCCTGGCAGACCTGCATGCGGGCCAGGGGTTCCGCGCAGAGGGCCGTCTGGCAAACGGAGTCTTTCTGGCCAGCACGCTGACTGTATTTGATCTGAAGGGTCACGAGCCCTGGCTGGACGCCGGGTCGGAGGGACGTTGAGAGGTTGGGATCTATCGGCATGTGCCATGACCGGTGTGTTGTGCGTGCTGCCGGGCTCTGCGAGAGCGCAGGTCCACCCCGGGCCACCGCCCCCAGTAGCTGGCCAGCCGGCGGCACCTTCAACCGCCGATCCGGCCGGACCGTACGTCGCTGCTCCCGAGGCTACAACCGGGAGTCAGCCTCCGCAGGCCAGCGCCCCGGACGCGGCTAACTCAGGGGGCACAGTACAGGGCGTCATCAAGTCCGGGCAGACTCCGCTACCCGGGGTTACGGTGACGGCGAAGAACACGTTGACCGGCAAGCAATATGTAACTGCCACGGATATTCGCGGCGCATACACTCTCCACATCCAGGAGGACGGCCGCTATGTCCTGCGTGCGGAGTTCGCTGCCTTCGCTCCGCTGACCAAGGAGGTGGTACTGCACGGCGGCGCTGCCGCGACGCCAGCAGACTTCGGACTGCTGCTGGCCTCACGTCAGAATCAGCTGGATCAGGCGGAGAAGCGGCCCGGTGGCACCGATGGGCCG
>CAXUMX010000055.1:0-1624 GCA_964252395.1 uncultured Acidobacteriaceae bacterium
ATCTGGAGCGGGAGACGGGAGTTGAACCCGCGACCCTCGCCTTGGCAAGGCGATGCTCTACCACTGAGCTACTCCCGCTGAAGTACTTACTGAGTATATCCATGGGCTTGACGACGGGTCAATGTGGATAGGGGGGCTCCAGATCGCCAGGGCGCGGGATGCTTCCCTGACCCGGTGGGCACCAGGAGTGGGTTACTTCGATGCCTACGGTCCAATGTTTTCACTCACCCGATTGGCAACCTATTTCGTAGAGTGAGTCCTGTCAGCCCCAAACGGTCCGATTAGAGACCGATTCGGGAAGCTCGCGAGGCGAGGTTCCGAGCGGGCTCCAGGAGATCGATCGCATGCTCAAGTTCCTGCTCAGCCGCATTCCGCAAGAGAAGCGCACCCGCAAGATCCTCCTGATCGATGATGACCGCGACATCCGCACTGTGACCGGCCTGGTGCTGATGACGCGGGGCACGGGCACGTTCTTTGAGGCGGCAAGCGGGCAGGAAGGGCTGGCCCTGGCCCAGGAGCATCGCCCCGACCTGATCCTGCTGGATGTGGGTCTGCCGGATATCAGCGGCGAGACGGTGCTGCAGATTCTGAAGGCCGATCCCTGGACCAAAGGCATTCCAGTCATCTTCTTCACCGCGTATGCGAACGCCGCGGAGCGTCTGCGCAATCATCCCGTGGCCGGGGTGGTGACCAAGCCTTTCAGCCCGGATGAGCTGTGCAGCGCCATCGAGCGCGCGATGCGCGGGACCAAGGGCGAACTGTCAGCCGCCGAGGGCGCATGCAAGCCGCCCCGTCAGCAATATCCGCAGTCCGCTGCGACGCGCGTCTTGGCCTAGGTGAGCGGGAAGGCGCGCGTCCTTACGCCCGGCCAGATGCCCCGGCCGGGGCAGTCTGCTCCAGCAGGTGACCGTCGCGGATATGCAGGATGCGGTCACCGACGGTCGCTGCTTCCGGATTGTGCGTGATCATGAGCACAGTCTGCTGAAACTCCCGATTGGAACGCCGCAGCATCGACAGCACCGTATCGGAGTTGGCCGTGTCCAGATTCCCGGTCGGCTCATCGGCCAGCACCAGGGCGGGCCGGGTGATAAGCGCGCGCGCGATGGCGACGCGCTGCTGCTCGCCGCCGGAGAGTTCGGACGGCCGATGGTCCAGGCGGGCTTCAATCCCCAGCAGCTCCGACAGGTGCATCAGGAACTTCTGATCGAGCGGGGGATACTTGCCGCCGGCATGGCGTCCGCTGATCTCATACGCGATCTCAATGTTGTCGCGCGCAGAGAGCGTGGGCAGCAGGTTGAACTTCTGGAAGACAAAGCCGATCTTCTGTCCGCGCAGTGCTGTCCGCTCCGCATCGGTCAGCCTGGCGAAGTCAGCCCCATCGATGGTGACGCTGCCGGTGGTTGCGCGGGTGAGCCCGCCCAGCAGGTAGAAGAGGGTCGACTTGCCGCTGCCGGAGGGGCCGACGATGGAGACGAACTCGCCCGGCTCTACAGAGAAGGAGACCGCTTTCAGCGCGGGGACTGCGATCTTGCCCTGGCGGTAGGTCTTGCTGAGGTTCTGGGCGACGATGATGGGCGGCACCCGTCGATTGTACCGTTCCCGGAGGATGAGCTCCGCCCCCTGC
>CAXUMX010000055.1:1634-12082 GCA_964252395.1 uncultured Acidobacteriaceae bacterium
GGGGTAGATGAGATTCGTAGCTGTTACGGATGCATTTTCTAACTCGGCGGGCGATGGGAAGGTCTGCGGTCAGCCGGCTGCGGTAGCCGCGCCCTGCGGGATGGACACGGAGGGCGTCTCGACCATGGGCTGCGCCTTGCGCGGTCCGCGCTTGCGCGCGATCATGACGCGGATGCGTTCCAGCACTTCCAGTGGGGTGCAGGCGCCTTTGGGCAGGAAGGCGTCGGCGCTCGAGGCGCGCTCGAAGTTCTTCACGCTCCCGCTGAGGATGATGGCCGGCACCTCGGGCGAGAGCTGCTTCATGCGGCGGATCAGCTCATTGCCGTCCATCTGCGGCATCAGCAGATCGCTGAGGACAAGATCGATATTGCCCGCGCTGAACAACTCCAGCGCCTCTGCCGAAGTGTGCGCGGTCAGCACGCGATAGCCGCGCGTCTCCAGCATGAACTTGCGAACGGAGAGAGCCTGCTCATTGTCATCGACACAAAGGATGGTCTTGCGAGGGCGCATGCAAATCCCTTCTGCCCCGCTGGTTCGCGAGGCGTGCTGCTTCGTCAGCGCCGGGACACGATAGTGCCGGCGGCACGCGAAGACGTGAACCGTAGCCGCGACCGGCCCTGAGGTTCGGAAGACAAAGAGGCGCCGTCCGCGTACGGAGTGGATTTGCACAAAGTGCAGAATCCATCCGCTGTTCGCGGTGCCGCTGTCTGCCGGGCGTCCAGGGCCCAGTTGCGGAGAGCAGGAGACGCGAGGGCGTGGTTGCCAGCGCTCCTCGTGTGGACATGGGGTCCGGGCGTACTGCCTGCCGGATCTTCGACCAGCCACGACGAGCTTTTCTCACGACTGTGTCTCATGCCGGCGCTGTCGAGATGTGGGCACGGCTATCCCAAGAGAGCGCCGCATTCACGTCTGATTGCGAGTGGCACAGACGGCAATCATGAGTCTTCGCGCACACACCGGGAGCGTGTCCTGCTCAACTCAAAATGTCAGTAAAGGCGAAAGTCGCGTCGCCAACATTCCGACGACGCATCCCGACTCTAAGCAGAGCGAACCAGCAGCGCAACGGGGAAGATGCGGCGAAGCGAGAGTGATTTTTGGCATTGCTTTCCGCATGGAAGTGAGCGTCGCGAGAAATGCAGGGAGTTTCGCGCGGTAGGGATGTTGAAAGCATGTGAATAGCAGATGGAAAATGCGTACGCATGCACGAAGGCCGGTGCGTGGCTGCTGCAATTCAGGCGGCGTGCCCAAGGTTGCACTTGCGCAGATTGTTTTCGTGGTGGCGGCTTAAGGCGAGCAGGGCTTCCGAGGCTGTGCTGCTCAGGCCGCATCGTGAGGACGCTCCGCACCAACAGCCGCGAGCGGCTTGCGGGCGAAGTAGTAGAGGGAGCCCGCGAGCAGAGCGAACATCAGGACCGAAACCCAGTCGTGGTGCAGGAAGTTGGTCGGCGCAAACTGCAGGATGTCGCTCTTGCCGAACTTGGCTTCGTAGAGCTTCAGCATGACGCCGAGCAGGCCCACGATGCCGCCCGCCGCGATCAATCCGGAGGCGTAGAGGGAGCCGGGGCTGATCTCGCTTTCGCCATCTGCGGCTACGATACCGGCCTTGGCTACTGCGCGATCGACCATCCAGCGGACCACGCCACCGCAGAAGATGGCGAGCGTGGTTGCGATGGAGAGGTAAGCGCCGACCGCGAAGGAGAGCGAGCGAATGCCCAGCAGCTCCACTGCAATCACCAGGAAGACACCGAGCAGCACCAGACCCCAGGGCAGCTTGCGGCTGAGGATGCCACTGATGACGGTGGCCATGAGGCGCGCCTGCGGAGCAGCTGCCTTCTCACTGCCGATGCCCTGGATCCACTGCACCTCGATGCGCTGGGTCTGCGGGTTGTAGAGGTACTTGCCGTCGGCCAGGTCGGGCGAGCCGAGCACGTTGAGCAGCGTGTACTGCGTAGCGCTGCGGTCGTCGCTGCTCTTGTCCGCGTGCAGCACGTGGATGGGGCCGTGCTGGAAGTGCTGCTGCTGCACCTCAACGCCGGGGTGCGGAGTAGAGATGTCCCAGGGCCGCTGGGTATCGCGAAACTCCTCCAGCCCCTTGTTCATGGCGTTGAGCGTGAGCCCGATGACGAAGGTGGAGACGACGACGCCCACCATGAGCGCCAGCTGCTGCTTCCACGGCGTTGCGCCGATGAGGAATCCGGTCTTGAGGTCCTGCGAGGTGTCGCCCGCGTTCGATGCGGCCACGCAGACCACGCCGCCGATGGTGATGGCGAGCGCGCCGAAGGCCGGCGCCGTCCAGCCCTTTACCAGGAAGATGGCGGTGGTCGCCATCAGCGTTGCGATGGTCATGCCGGAGACGGGCGAGGCCGAGCTGCCGATGAGCCCGACGATGCGCGAGGCCACGGTGACGAAGAGGAAGCCGAAGATGACCACCAGGATGGCCGCGACGGCATTCGATAGAAGAGTGGTCTGCGCGCCGGGGACCGGCCGGAAGGTGAGAAAGAAGAACATGAGCAGCACCAGCACACCGGAGCCGCCGACAACCACGCTCATCGGCAGGTCGCGATCGGTGCGCGCGGCAGCGGCAGAGCCAGCGCCCTTGCCGAACTCCTTGGCGCCGGAGCGAAGCGCCCCGATGATGGTCGGCATGGTCTTGAGCAGGGTGATGAGCCCGGAGGCTGCAACCGCACCGGCACCCATGGGCCGGATGTAGGAGGACCAGAGCTCGGAGGGTGACATCATGGCCACCGGCTTAGTGGCCGGGTAGATCGCCCCGGGATAGTGAGAGCCGAAGAAGTAGATCAACGGCATGACCACCAGCCAGGAGAAGACACCGCCGGCGAAGATGACCCCGGCTACGCGTGGGCCGATAATGTAACCGACGCCGAGGTATTCCGGCGTCACCTCCGCGCGGATGGCGGAGCCCTTCAGCCATTTGGGTTGGTAGTCCGGCGTGCTGGGGAAGGCGGAGAAGAGGTTCTCATTCTGAAACAGTGTGTAGACGCCCCCAAGACCCAGACCGAGGAAGACACGGCTGGCGAAGGAGCCGCCGCGTTCGCCAGCCAGCAGTACGTCGGCGCAGGCCGTGCCCTCCGGGTAGGTGAGGATGCCATGCTCTTCGACGATGAGCTGGCGACGCAGCGGAATCATGAACAGCACGCCGAGCCATCCGCCGAGCAGCGCAAGAAAGAAGATGCGCGAGTACTCCAGATCGAAGCCGAGGAAGACCAGAGCCGGCAGCGTAAAGATGACGCCCGAGGCGATGGACTGCCCTGCGTTGCCGGTGGTCTGGACGATGTTGTTCTCCAGGATGGAAGCGCGGCCGAGCGCGCGCAGCACACTGATGGACAGCACCGAGATGGGGATGGACGCGGCGACGGTGAGCCCGGCGCGCAGACCCACGTAGACGGTGACGGCGCCGAACAGGATGCCGAAGAGCGAACCAAGCAGCAGGGCGCGCGCCGTCAGCTCCGGGCGAGACTCAGTGGCGGGAACAAAAGGCTGAAAGACTCGTGTGGTCTGGGGCAAGGTCGCGCTCCGCTCTGATTTTTCCCGCCGCTTCAGGGAAGCAGCGAGTGTATCAGCGAGGGCTCGGCCTCACACAGAGTCAACATTGGCGGAGGAGGCTTGCTTGCAAGTTGCCGGCTGCGACTCCTTTCGCCATGCTGATCTCGCCGGGAGGAGGCCGGTGTGGATGCTATGGCCGCCTGGTTCGAGTCGGTCGAGTACCCATGACACTTCTCATGTGATGAGCCGATGAGGAGCGGAGGCTCCGGGGGAGATGAGCCTCCGCCTCTGCGCCCCTCAGATTAGAACTCCAGCCTGAGTGCGACCTGGCCGGTGCGGTTGCCTGCGTTCTCGGCCGTTTGTGGCGCACTCAGCACGCCGAACGTGCCTGGGTTGTCGATCTGTGTTGCGGGTGGGGCGAAGTTGGTGTGGTTGAGGACGTTGCTGAAGGTCGACTCGAAGCGAAGCCGGGTGCGCTCGGTCAGAGTGAAGTTCTTAGCCAGACCCATTGCAACCGCAGCGGTGCCGGGACCCTGCAGAATGCCGACGCCCGCATTGCCGAAGCGCCCTGCACCCGCTGGCGTTGGGCTGAAGGCGGCCAGGTTGAAGTACCTCCCATGGCCGCGACCGGCAGTATAGTTGTTTGACACGACATCCGGGCGCAGCGCTGCACCGCGATTGGCGACGTCTGTGTTCGACTGATCCGCCGCACTGCTGATGCTGGGCGTCAGCCATGGGCCGGTCTCGAGCAGCGTGATGTTGGTCAGGTCCCATCCGCCCACCAGCAGGTCGGTGATACGGCCTGTATTGAAGAACTGGCGCCCGCGGCCCACAGGCACCTGGTAGACGCCGGTAAGCAGGAAGCGATCGCGGCGCGTCCCCTCTTCGTTGCCGTAGTTGTTGCGCAGGTTGAAGCGGTCGGTGACCGGGACGCCATAGTTGACTTCGCCGGCGTACCCGCTAGGAACATCGCCTTGATTGTTGGCCAGGTTTTTGGCCAGCGTGTAATTGGCCTCGAAGTAGAGGCCGTGCTCCATGCGATGCGTGCCGTCTATCTCCAGCGCCTGATAGTTCTGTGAGCCGGCGTTGAAGGTGCTGTAGAGCGTGAACCAGTTGTGATACGGCGCGCGCGGATCGACGAAGGGACTGGCCGGGGTGGTGGCATACGGCGTTGTGCTGGCCGGGATCTGGTTCAGATCCTCGGTAATGTTCAGCCGGTAGCTATGCATGCCCACGTAGCTGACGCGGAGTGCAGTGTTGGCCTGCAGCTGACGCTCCACGGTCAGGTTCCACTGCTCCGACTGCGGGTCGCGGTAGTTCGGGTCGACGCCCTGATCGAGGCCACCGCCTCCGTACTGCACACCAATGGTGGGGGGCGCCGTCTGCGGGAACTGGATGAGCGGATGCGTGCCGCTGGCATCGGTCACAGTGCTGTTCGAGTAGGTGTGCAGGTTCGAAGTGGGATTGCCGCTGTTGTTAAAGGAGAGCGGCCCGAGATTCGTCATGGTGAAGATGCCGAAGCCTCCGCGCACCACGGTTTTTGTGTCGTTGAACGGCCGGTAGGCGAAGGAGAGCCGCGGCTGCCAGTTGCCCTTGTAGGTGTTGCGCAGGCTCTGGGGCAGATCGTCCTGGCTGGCGGTCAGGTATTGCGTGCAGGGCAGCTGGGACTGGCCCAGGTTGCATGCATTGAACGACTGCTGGAAGGCCAGGTTGGAACCCTGAATTTTGAGACGGTTGAGCGCGCCGGCGAGCTCATCCGGAACCACAATGGCATTGTTGCGCTGATCGAAGTTAGCCAGGTTGCCATCGTCCTCATGGAAGCCCGGCAGCACCTGCCACCGCATACCCACGTTGACGGTGAGCCTGCTGCTGACCTGGTACTCGTCCTGCGCGAAGAAGCCATACTGCCAGGCTGTTCCTGCGACATCCGGACTGGATACGGCGAAGAAGAGCGTGGTGGGCGCGCCAATCAGGAAGTCTCCAAAGGCGTTTCCGGTGAAGTTGGGTTGGAAGGTGAATTGACCGAAGTCGTCCGATGGCTGGAAGAGCTCCACGTCCGCGTAGCGGACGCGACGGATGTCTGTGCCGCCCTTGATCGTGTGCCTACCCAGGGTGAAGGTGACATTGTCGGTGAACTGCAGCGTCTTCGATGCGGTGAGGCCGGTCTTGTCGCGGCCGATGGGCTGGAAGCCCGTACCGGGGCTGAAGTTAAAGGTGGGGAACGCGTGCGTGTTGGGATGCTGGCTGATATCCACCCCAGTAAGATCAAGCTGCTGCAGCGCGCTGGCGCCGGAGATCGGGAAGTTTACCTGGGTGAGGGCGTTGGTGAAGCCGAAGCGAAACTCGTTCAGCAGTCGCGGCGTGATGGAATCCGTATGGGAAACCAGCAAGCTGCGGTTGTGAATACTGTCTACATCGTTGGGCAGCAGCGGGTTGGCGAAGCTCTCGGTGAGGTTCTTGCGGCTGAACCGGGCATAGATCGACTGCTTCTGGTTGATGGTCTGGTCGATGCGAATGTCTGCTCCGTCCGTGCGCGCCGGCGTGCTCTGGAAGTGCTCATAGTTCACATTGCCGAGATCAACGTTAGGCAGCGGATAGTAGGCGAGCAGCGCCTTCGCCGTGGAGGTGATACTGCTTGCAGAAATGGGCGTGCTGACGCCGAGTGCACGCAGATCTCCGTTGCGCTCCTGGAGCGTGGGCACCAGGTACTGCTCGTTCACCGAAGTGGTACGGCGGTTTCCTTCGTAGTCGACGAAGAAGAACGTCTTGTCATGCCCGTTGTAGAGGCGGGGGATCGCGATGGGGCCGCCCAGAGAGCCGCCGAAGGTGTTAAAGCGCTTGGGAGCCTTGCCGCTGAAGCCATACGGGTTCGCATCGAGTGCATCGTTTTGCAGATACTCGAACAGGCTGCCGTGGTACTGGTTCCCGCCACTCTTGGTGGTGAAGGTGACGTCGCCAATCTGCGAGAACTCCGCGCTGTTGTTGAAGGATGTGACCTTCACGGCAGAGATACCCTCCTGTGACGGGTAGGCGTCCTGCAGCGCGCCGTTCTGGCGCACGTTCGCGGTAGAGATGCCGTCGACCGAGAAGTTGACCTGTGAGCTGCTGGCACCGCCCAGGGCGATATTGCCATTGCTGTCCTGCTGCACATTGGGCGACAGGTACAGCGCACCCAGCGGGCTGGTAGTAGTGGCGCGATTGTTCAAGGGCAACTGCGTGATCTGCTGGTTGTCCTTGGAGTCGCTGAGCGTCGCATCTTCGGTGTTGATCTGGTCTGCGCCCGCGTCCACCTGAATCTCGGTTGTGGCGGACTGCACAGTGAGCGTGACTGGGAGCCGCAGCTGTTGTCGCGCCTCCAGCGAGACCGAGGGCACCACTGCGTCGCTGAAGCCATCCTCATGTACGTTGACGCGATACTTCCCTGCCTTCAGGTTCTCGAGTACAAACTCTCCGGAGCCATCGCTCTTCACTGTGCGATCGACATTCTCCTCGATCGAGTGAATGGTGATGGATGCGCCGGGGACAGCCGCTCCGGAGGGATCCTGCACCGTGCCACGTACGCTGCCGAAGGTAGATTGCGCATAGCTTAGTGGAGCGAACGTGGCGCAGACTGCCATGCAGGCGATGAGCCCGGAGCGTGCGAGACGCGAAGGTATCCCGAGCCGGTATAGCGATCCAGGTTGGAGTGAGCGAATTCTGCTTGCGTCTGAGCTGCTGTTCTGAAGTACAGCTGGATATTGCATGATCACTCCTGGTCGCCGCGCAGAGCTTTTGCCTGAGCGACTACAGCAAGTGAAGCGTGAAACGCATTAGGCAGGCATAAAGGCTGCGCACGCTTACAGAATCTTTATGACCGACTCTGTAGGCTCCACTTAGTGAGCCAGCGATTGCTTGCTGCGCTTGCTCATCGAGGGCGATGCAGAATCAGGGCTGCCGCATCCGACATGCAGACTCAAGGAGCAGTGCTCATCATTGAAGATGACGCGAGCATTCGGCTTAGCCTGCGCATGGCCTTCTGCATGCTCAACTTCGACGTACGCGAGGCTTCGAACGGCGAAGATGGCCTTGAGAGCATGCGCGTGGCGCCGTCTGACGTAGTTCTGCTGGACATCAACATGCCCGGCATTGGGGGCATCGAGACCTGCCGCCGGTTGCGCGCCTGCTATCCGCATCTTCCCATCCTGATGTTGTCCGTACGCGGGAGCGAAGATGACAAAGTCGAGGCGCTGGAGTCTGGCGCCGACGACTACGTGACCAAGCCATTCCAGGTTCGCGAGCTGATTGCGCGAGTGCGTGCGGCTATGCGACGAGTGCATGAGCCGAGCGCCGCGGAAGGGCAGATCACCGTGCGTGCCATCACCCTCGATATAGGCCGCCGGCGAGTTACGAAATCGGGAGACCCAATCAGCTTGACGCCGAAAGAGTTTGAAACGCTTCGCTTCCTGATGGAGCATGCCGGCCGGCCCGTCACTCACCGGCGCCTGCTGAGAGCGGTGTGGGGGCCGCAGTATGGGAATGAGCGGGAGTATCTGCGGGTGATGATCCGTCAGCTGCGGGTAAAGCTGGAAGATGATCCATCACGGCCCACCTATCTACGGACAGAGGCATATATTGGCTACCGTTTCTCTGAAGATTTGTAGCTTCGCGCCTGACTCGCTTATGCCTGAGACGCGCGTGAACCGGGCCCTCGCCCGGCAGTAGGCACCCGAAGCGGGTGAATACAGGGATACGACTCCGCCGCGTTCGCTTGATGTGCTTTAGAGAAGATTGGTCGGGGAGAGAGGATTCGAACCTCCGACCCCCTGGTCCCGAACCAGGTGCTCTACCAGGCTGAGCCACTCCCCGATCGATCGACTGCAGGTGAGAACGCCGAGCGCCATCATCCTGGTAGAGATGGCATATGCCGCAGCGCACTCAGTGAGTGTACCAGAGACGGCGCGCCGCACTGCCCCCGGCTAGAGCGGTATGTTGCCGTGCTTGCGCGGCGGATTCTTGTCCCGCTTGCCATCCAGCATCTCGAGCGCGCGGATCAGGCGGCGGCGGGTCTCGCGCGGACGGATCACTGCGTCCACGTAGCCACGCTCGGCGGCAATGTAGGGGTTGGCGAAGCGCTCGCGGAACTCGGCCACACGCTCCCGGCGGGCCTCGGCCAGCACGGCCGCTTTACGCTCTTCCGTCAGCTCACCCTCGGCACGCTCCGCATCGCGCAGCGCCTGCGCCAGCTCGCGACCGTAGACGATGTTGACTGCGCCCTCGGCTCCCATCACAGCGATCTCTGCCGTCGGCCAGGCGAAGTTCGCATCGGTGCGGATGTGCTTGGAGCTCATGACGCAATAGGCGCCGCCGTACGCCTTGCGCGTGATCACCAGCAGCTTGGGTACGGTCGCTTCCGCGAAGGCGTAGAGCAGCTTGGCGCCGTGGCGGATGATGCCGCCGTGCTCCTGCTCGGTGCCGGGCAGGAAGCCGGGCACATCTTCCAGCGTGACCAGCGGGATGTTGAAGGCGTCGCAGAAGCGCACGAAGCGTGCGGCCTTGGTGCTGGCATTGATGTCGAGCACGCCGGCCAGGTAGGCGGGCTGGTTGGCAACCACGCCGATCGAACGGGCGTTGAGCCGGGCGAAGCCGACGACGATATTGCGCGCGAAGTGCTCCTGCACCTCGAAGAAGTAGCCATCGTCGACAACGCGCTCAATGACGCGCTTGATGTCGTAGGGTTGCGCGGGATCTTCCGGAACGATGCTGTCGAGGGCCATGTCCTCGCGGTCCGGGCGGTCGTCGGTAGCGCGACGGGGTGCCGGATCCAGATTGTTCGAGGGCAGAAAGCTGAACAGCTCGCGCAGCATGGCGAGGCACTCGCGATCGTCGTGCGCCAGGAAGTGCGCGACGCCGGACACCTCATTGTGCGTGACTGCGCCGCCCAGCTCTTCCTTGGAGACCTCTTCATGGGTGACGGTGCGGATGACATCCGGACCGGTGACGAACATGTGCGCCGTCTTGTCGACCATCAGGATGAAATCCGTGATGGCGGGCGAGTAGACCGCACCCCCGGCACAGGGACCCATGATGGCCGAGAGCTGCGGCACGACGCCGGAGGCAAGCGTGTTGCGCAGGAAGATGTCCGCATAACCAGCAAGCGAGACCACGCCCTCCTGTATGCGCGCGCCGCCGGAGTCATTGAGCCCGATGATGGGGGCGCCCACGCGCATGGCCGTGTCCATGATCTTGACGATCTTGGCGGCGTTGCTCTCCGACAGCGAGCCCCCAAAGACGGTGAAGTCCTGGGCGTAGACGAAGACGGTACGGCCATCGATGGTGCCGTAGCCGGTGATGAAGCCATCGCCGGGGATGCGTTGCTTGTCGAGGTCGAAGTCGGTGGCGCGGTGAGTGACCAGCTTATCGGTCTCTTCAAAGGAGCCGGGATCCAGCAGCAGTTCCACCCGCTCCCGCGCAGAGAGCTTGCCGGCGCGGTGCTGGCGCTCGCGGCGTTCAGCGCCGCCTGCCTGCTCGGCCAGGGTGTGGCGCCGCTCTAACTCATCAATGGCAGCGGCGTGGGGCAGCGGGGCGGCTGATTGGGGATCCATGCGAATCGCAATTATAGCGATGCACGGAAGCGGCAGCCGAGTGGCTGCGGGTCAAGCAAAGAGACGCCACCTTACAAGCAGGAAAAGAAACGGAAAGGGGCGTCCGCTGTCGACCAGCGGGTCACACGAGCGGGATGCAGCTGCTACACGACCTGCTTGTGAAAGAAGGAGTCCTTCTCGCGGCAAGGAGAGCAGATGGCGCTGACGCCGCAGCCCAGGAGCAGCGCCACACCCAAGGCAATGGCAGCGGCGGGCAGGTACGATTCCAGCTGGTAGAACAGGTGAGCGAGGCTAGCGAAATAGGTCGAGAACATGGCGAAACCCCACGCGTCCAGTTAGAGGGTACGACCGACAAATAGGTTT
>CAXUMX010000055.1:12092-22879 GCA_964252395.1 uncultured Acidobacteriaceae bacterium
ACAGCAACAAGATACCCCGCCTGCTACTTGACAGCATTCCCTCGATCGGGTGATTCACTCTTCTGCTATACGCGCAGACCAGAGTAACCATCGCGAGCCCAATTTGGGAAGATAGTTATATGTCGAACCGGGGCCAGTGCTGGCCCGGTGTATCTCGCGTTCTAGTCCCCGTATTGCAGGCGGCCGCCTCGCTCAGGGAGAATCGCAGCAGGATGCAGCCGCCCGATCCCAATCTGGCCCGCCCGGCAGGCCTCCGCGAAACGGATGAAGGCCAGCCACGGCTGCGATGGCTGTTCCTGGATCTGAACTCTTATTTCGCATCGGTCGAACAGGAGCTGCGACCGGAGCTGCGGGGGCGTCCGGTGGCCGTGGTGCCGGTGGTGGCCGATACGACCTGCTGCATCGCGGCCAGCTATGAGGCGAAGGCCTTCGGCGTCCGCACCGGGACCCAGGTAGGCGAGGCCAAGCGGATGTGCCCGGGGATCGAACTGGTCGAGGCCCGGCACGAGCTCTATGTGGAGTACCACAACCGCATTGTGGCCGCCGTGGAAGAGGTGCTGCCGGTTGCCTCGGTCATGTCTATCGACGAGATGGCATGCCGCCTGATCGGGCGGGAGCAGCCGCTGCTGGCAGCGCTCACCCTTGCGGAGCGGGTGAAGGCGTCGATCCGGCAGAAGGCCGGGGCTACTCTGCGCTGCTCGGTGGGGCTGGCGCCGAACCGCTACCTCTCCAAAGTGGCGAGCGACATGGAGAAGCCCGACGGACTGGTGGCGCTGACGCCGGACATCCTGGAGGCGGCGCTGCTGCGGCTGACGCCGCGTGACCTGCCCGGCATTGGCGCGCGCATGGAGGCACGGCTGCGCGCCGGCGGCATCCGCACCATGCACGAGTTGTGGGCGCTGAACCGGGAGCAGATGGCTGAGCTGTGGGGCGGCGCTGCGGGCGAGAAGCTGTGGCACTGGCTGCGCGGGGAGGACTTCGAAGATGCAGAGCTGGATCATGCCAAGTCCATCAGCGGCAGTCACGTGCTGGCACCGGAGCTGCGTACCCGCGAAGGCGCCTACGCTGTGCTGAACAAGCTGCTGCACAAGACCGCAATGCGGCTGCGCACGGCGCGGCTGTGGGCGGCCAATCTGCGGCTGAGCGTGAAGTTTGCGGTGCCCAGGGAGGTGGCGGCGCGCCAGCATAACTCCGGTATCCCGCAGCTGACCTGGTCGCAGAGCACGTCACTGCTGGAGTGCCAGGACAACCAGACCCTGAACGAGGGCCTGCGCAAGCTGTGGGACGCACTGCCCACCGGGCGCAACTACACCAAGCCGTTTTACGTAGGCGTGGCGCTGGGAAACCTGGTGCCCGACCACCTGCACACGCTGGACCTGTTCGGTGGCCTGGAGGAGGGCGCGCGGCGCACCAGCCTCTCCACCACCATGGACCGGGTGAACAAGAAGTACGGCACGGCCATGCTGTGTTTCGCGAGCATGCTGCCGGCAGGTACAGCAGCCCCAACGCGCATCGCCTTCACCAGCATTCCAGACCTGTTCTAAGGCAGGCGGGCTTTACGCCTTCGATGTGTCCAAGTGTGCAGCTTGCCTGGGCCAGGTCCACGCCTGCCAGACGATGGCAAGGGTGAGGCCAATCTCAATCAGACCGTAGAAGATGTAGAAGTACCAGCTCCCCTGAATGGCCAGAATCATGATGACGGTGTAGACGATACCGAGGAGGATGTTCATCCAGCGACAGAGGCGGGGCGGCAGCGCGAGCGAGAGAAAGATCATGAGGCTCGGGATGACGAGGACCGTAGCCATGGCCAGCAGGACGCCTTGACTCACAGGGCCGAGCGCCATGCTTCCTGCCAGCATCGCGTTCAGCTTCCCGGGCTGATACAGCTCGAAATAGTCACCGTAGATGTAACAGAACATGACCGAGCACCAGAGCGCGGAGAGCTTTAGCCTTACGGGAACCCGAGTGTCTTCCAACATCGCATCCTCTCCTCTGCCTGGTTGTCGTTGATCCGGCGCGGCCACGAACGGCGTGGGTCACGTATCTGAGGTTTTACGGCGAAACTGCTGAAAACGTTCCCTGCCCTGCAGCGACGGCTGAAGCAGCGACGGCGGGACAGGACAGAGTCCTTTGAAGGGTAAGCTGGCAGCGAGGAGGAAATTTGCAGACACTGGCCAATGCTGGAAGCCGCGTGGAGATCGAGCATCGCATCGCCTCCATCACTCCGCAATCGGTGCGGCAATGGGGCTCGATTACAGTGGCGGGGATGCTCTGCCACCTCACGGACAGCTATCAAATCGCCCTGGGCGAGAGGACTGCCGGGCACGTTGCCATCGCTCATCCGGGCCTGATCAAGTGGGTGGCGTTGTGGGCGCCGCTTCGCTGGCCGCGCAATCTGAAGACGGTGCCGGAGCTGGAGCAGGGTGGAGGCGGCTCCGCACCGGCGGAGTTCGCGGCCGAGCAGCAGAGGCTGCTGGAAACCTTCGCGTGCTTCTGCATTTCGCCGACGCTCGCTCAGCATCCGCACCCCATGTTCGGAGTGATGTCGACACGCGACTGGATGCGCTGGGGCTATCTGCATGCCGACCATCACCTGCGGCAGTTCGGAGCGTAGAGGCGCATGTCCGGCTATCGCGGGCGGCTGGCGCCGTCGCCCACCGGGCTGCTGCATCTGGGCCATGCGCGCACCTTCTGGACGGCGTTTACGCGGGCGCAGGCTGCCGGAGGCGTGCTGATCCTGCGGGATGAAGACCTGGACACGCAGCGGGCGCGGCCCGAGTTTGCAGCAGCCATGCTCGAGGATCTGCGCTGGCTCGGCATGCACTGGCAGGAGGGCCCGGACGTCACTGCCGCGGAGGGTGGCGGCCCCTTCGCGCCCTACCGCCAGAGCGAGCGCTATCCGCGGTATCGTGCCGCGTGGCAGCGGCTGCATGCCGGCGGCTGGATCTATCCCTGCCGCTGTTCGCGCCGGGAGCTTGCCGCGGCCGTGAGCGCGCCGCATGAAGACGGCGTGAACGCCGCATTCGAGGATGAGCCGCTCTACGCGGGAACCTGTCGCCCGGCGCCGGGCACGATCGCCGAGGCCGAGTTCCCGGCTGCCTTTGAGGACAGTGGCGCGGGTCCGCAGAGCTTCACCTGCGGCCGCGACTTCGGGGATTTCCTGGTCTGGCGGCGAGACGATGTCCCCGCCTACCAGCTGGCCTGCGTCGTGGACGACGCCGCGATGCAGATCACGGAGGTGGTGCGCGGCGCAGACCTGCTGAAGTCCACCGCGCGGCAGTTGCTGCTGTATCGCGCCCTGGAGGCGACTGCGCCCGCCTGGCACCACTGCCCGCTGCTGCGCGACGCAGCAGGACTGCGGCTGGCCAAGCGCAGCGATGCACTGAGCCTGCGCAGCCTGCGGGGGCGGGGATTGAGCCCGGCCGAGGTGCGGGCGATGTTCGTAAATCCGGAAGCTCACCGGTAGTCTGCGCTGCCCCGCTCCCAGGTCGCCGTTCGACGAACCCGGGCGATTGCGCGATGATGGCAGGCGTTCGATTTAACTTTTTGGAATTTGGGTCAGTACCACACGCCAGTCTGCTCTTTACGGATCCACATCAAAGGAAGCGCCAAGAGGATGTATTCAGCTAAGCACACGGGAACCAACAGAATGAAATTGAGTGCCCCAATGAAAGTGGAGAACCGCATCACTGCTAAAACGTGGATTGCAAGTAACAACAGGGCAAGAATAACTCCTTTTGCTGTGACGAGGACGTCACGATTAAGAACCAGCAGTTGGACGAACACAGCTCCTGTAAGGAACAGGAGTTTGCCCGCAAGATCGAGGTATGCCGGGCCTAGATCGTAGCGGGCTACTGCAACCAAAAGAGCAGAAATCGCAGCAATTGCAAGATTACAGATGCTGATCGTGCGCTTAGCAATTTTTGATCTATGATCAATCATCATAATAAGCTTGCTGACTGTATATGCTTTGCCTGCCCGTCGGAGCGGAGGGTATGCCTGCGACCAACGCCCGCCATGTGTTTTCAACACGTTCACGCGCAGCAACGGCCGCGCTTACGCACAGCAACTTCGCAACGCCTCTTTTTTCCCTTAGCCGCTGATTCACCTACAGTAACCGGTAAACGCCCGCCTTTTTGCGGTTCATGGCTATAGGCCGCTCACCACGCACCTTCCCGCGAAATTTCGGCCCGGGTGCGCCGGACGGCGTTAGGACGCGATTGCCGCCGCCACCCGCTGCGGCGCGACCAAATCGACAGGCATCAACAAGTTATAGCGTATTGATATCGATGGCATGTTTGGGTTTGTCACACAAGGATTCACAATGAGGAAGAAGTCTGAGAAAACATTGCCTGCGCCGACTCCGAACTCAACAGACTGCCTTTCTTTGCTAAAAGGGGTCTCCTCACGTATGTCGTTCCTCCGATTTGTCGCAGCCACGCTTACCATCTCTGCCAGCGCCGCCTGGGCACAGTTGCCGCAGCGGCCGGCCGTCACCGGTATTGCTCACATGGCGGTCTATACCAGCGATCCCGCGGCTACCGAGCGCTTCTATACCAAGGGGCTGGGCGCGGTGAAGGCACAGGATCCGGAGAACCCCAAAGGAACGATTTACCGCTTCAGTGCAGCGCAGGCGGTGGAGGTGCTGCCGCTGCCGGAAGACCATACCCTGAGCCGCACGGACCATGTCGCCTTCGCCACTGCAGACGCGGACGCGATGCGGGGCTATCTAGCTGCGCACGGAGTAAAGGATGTGACGGCGGTCGAGCATGGACCGGATGGCAGCCGATGGTTTTACGCCCGCGACCCGGAGAACAACCGCATTGAATTTGTGCAGCGGGCCCAGGCGGCGAGCCCGGCCGCGGAGCCGGGGGCGGTGAGTGGCCGCATCATCCATGTCGGATTTCTGGTGCGCGACCGCGCGGCCGAGGATCGCTTCTATCGCGAGCTGCTCGGCTTCCGGCCGTACTGGTACGGCGCCTTTCATGCGGACAAGGTGGACTGGGTCTCGCAGCAGGTGCCGGATGGGCACGACTGGCTGGAGTACATGATGGCCGGGCCGGGGTCCGACACTCCGGATGCGAACAAGGTGGATGCGCGGCAGCTGGGGGTGATGAATCACTTCTCCCTGGGAGTGGTGAATATGGAGGCGGCGGTGACCCGGATGATCGCCGACGACCGGCTGTCACTGAGCCCGCGCCACGATGGCCCGCAGATGGGTAAGGACGGCAAGTGGCAGGCCAACCTCTACGACCCGGATGGCACGCGGGTGGAGCTGATGGAGTTTCAACCATCGGTGAAGCCGTGCTGCTCCCCCTTCACTGCGGAGAGCCCGGCGGAGTAGCGGGGGCGCTGCCAGCCTACCCGCTCATCTCATTCGTTCACGGCCCTGACCGGCTCAGGAGCCGGAGGCTGGGCATAGCCGCAGACCGGACAGAAGGACGAGCGGGCGGGCATGGGCACTTCGCAGTGGGTGCAGCGCGTCGCCGGGGCGCGGTCAATGGGCGTGACATTGGGCCCCGGGGCGCCGGACGGCGTCAGGAAGCGATTGCGAAGGACAAACGGCTCATCGGTAGTCCGATCCGGCGTTTGATCGAAGGCTGCCCGGCGCCGCGAGCTGCGCGATTCGGCGGCTGAGGGCTGGTTGAGGGAGAGAGTCTCCGGGGCGCGCCCGCGCATGGCAATCGCCATGATCAGAAGCACCACCAAGACGCCGCAGATACCGACCCCCAGGGCTGCATGGTGAGGCATACGGAGGAACGCGTGCCAGGCAGACTCGACGGCCTGGCGGACCGGGGCAACCGTGTTCCAGACGCTCTGAAGAGATGGCATTCGATCCTCCCTTCCCGCTTTGAAGACGCTTGCTTAGAGCCGGGAAGCGCCCCATGGTTTGCACTCGCGGTGAAAAAAAGCCGGTTTAGGGCCCAAATTCGTTCTCATGATCATCGCCGGCCGGGGGATGGGCCCTCCATTACTCCCGAGTTTTGTCCCTGCTTCTCCTCAGCCGGATTCGGTGGAGAATAGGAGCATCCGTGTCAGATCTGGCCCAGACCGTAAAGCAGCAGGCGGATATCGTCCGCGTCATCGGCGAGTACATCACGCTGAAGAAGTCCGGCGCGCAGAACTACTCCGGGCTGTGCCCGTTCCACGGAGAGAAGACGCCATCCTTCAGCGTGCACGCGACGCGACAGTTCTACCACTGCTTCGGCTGCGGGGTGTCCGGAGACGTCTTCAAGTTTGTCCAGGAGATGGACAAGGTCGGCTTCCCGGAGGCGGTGCGGCTGGTGGCGCAGAAGTGCGGCATCCCGCTGCCCAAGCGCGAGTTCCACTCGCCAGAGGAAGCGGCCGAGAGCCGGCAGCGCGGACAGTTGCTGGACCTGCATGAACGAGCCACGGTCTTCTTCGAAGAGAAGCTGCGCTCCCCGGAGGGTGCCCGAGCCCGGGAGTACTTGCCCGGCCGCGGGCTGAAGCCGGAGCCGATCGCGACGTTCCGCATCGGCTATGCGCCGGAGGGCTTCGGCGGGCGGCGGGACCGGCGGGCGGGGGCTGCCCCGGCCGAGGTGCTGCGCGCGTCCGGGCTGTTCAGCTTCAAGGAGCAGGAGGGCGGGGGCGCTGCCCCCAACGGAGGCGCAAACGGGGCTGCACGCATCTATGACCGCTTCCGCAAGCGCATCACCTTCCCCATCGCAAATGAGGCGGGGCGGGTGATCGCCTTCACGGCGCGAGCACTGGACACCGACGACAAGGCGGGGCCCAAGTACCTGAACTCGCCCGAGACACCGCTCTATTCTAAGGGCCAGGTGTTGTTCAATCTGGACAAGGCCCGGGCAGCGATCCGGCAGCAGAACTTCGCGCTGCTGGTGGAGGGGCAGATGGACTGCATCTCCGTCTTCGCCGCCGGTGTGACGCCGGTGCTGGCCACCAGCGGCACCGCCTTTACCGAGCATCAGGCACGTCTTCTGCGCCGGTACACCACCCGCCTGGTGGTCAACTTCGACCCGGACACAGCGGGCGCGAATGCGGCTGAGAAGTCGATTGCGCTGCTGACCGAGGAGGGCTTCGAGGTGCGGGTGGTAACGCTGGAAGGCGGGCTGGACCCTGACCGCTTCATACGGGAGCGCGGGGTGCAGGCTTATGCCGAGGCGCTGAAGGGAGCGATGCGGCACTCCGACTACCTGATCGAGCGGGCACGGACGCTGTTCGCGGTGCGCACGTCCGAGGGCAAGATCGGCGCGGTGAACTACCTGCTGCCGCACATCCGGCGGATGCCCCATGCCATTGCCCGCGATGAGTTTGCCGTGGATGCGGCGCAGAAGCTAGGTATCGACTCTGCCCTGGTGCGGCAGGAGTTGAAGCAGGCGGCCGCGGCGCGGCGGGAGGGGGTGGCCGCCGGGACCCGCACCCTGTCGGAGTGTGAACGAGTGCTGGTGCGGGCACTGGCCGGGGCGCACGACTCCGCGACCTTCGGGCAGGTAAGGGCGGCCATGGCGGAGCAGTCCGAGCACTTTGCGGGGCTGGGCTGCCTGGGGCTGCTGGAGGCGCTGAGCGCGCGGTTGTGCCCGGATCCGCTGGAGGCGCTGGCGGAGCCGGAGGCGCGCAGCCTGGTGGCTCAGCTGCTGATGCGGGAAGGCGAGCCGGTGACCGAGCCGGAGCTGGAAGAGGCGCTGCTGACCCTTGAAAAACACGCACTTGAGCGGCGGCAGCGGCAGGTGCGCGGGGCCATCGCGGAGGCGGAACGGAAGGCCGACTTCAAGCGCGTCTCCGGCCTGCTGGCGGAGCGGCAGGAGCTGGACCGGAAGCTGCGGGAGTTGGGCATGCGCCAACTGGGCGAGGCGCGTATGCGGATGGCAGGGGAGTAGCGAAGTGCATGCGTTCTGCGGGTAATCAGTGAAACGAAAAGCCGTTCTGCACATCTAACCTAACAAGGTCGGGAGTGCGTGCAAGGGCAGAACCGCGGAGGCGCTGCATGATATCCTAACCTTCTCTCTCTTGGAAGAGTGCGTCAGACTTGCCCGCCGTTCGGCCCCTGAGGGGCTGCGGGAACTTGCCACACGATGGCCGATATCGCGCATCTTCATCCATAGGACGGACGGAAACGGTTTAAGTGACTGACCAGCGCAGATGAGAGCTGCGCCAGCGGCGAAATAACGCGGGGAGACGAGACGCGCTTTGGCAATCGAAGACAAGTACGAAGACGACATTCAGAAGTTGATGGATGTGGGCAAGGAAAAGGGCTATCTCACCTACGGTGAGGTGAACGACCTGCTGCCGGACAATATGCATTCGGCGGACGACCTTGACGATCTGATCACGACAATCAATACCCAGGGCATCGACCTGCTTGAGGGCGAGCCGAAGTTTGGTGCAGAGAAGTTCGACGCCGAGGTAGCCGAAGATGGCGACGACGTCGAGCTGGACCTGACGCCGGGCACGCTCGAGAAGACGAACGACCCCGTCCGCATGTACCTGCGCGAGATGGGTACGGTACCGCTGCTGACGCGCGAGGGTGAAGTTGAGATCGCCAAGCGCATTGAGCGCGGCCAGCTCCGCGTGCTGAAGGCCATCTCCCGCTCACCCATCGTGATTCGCGAAGTGGTGGGGCTGGGCGAAGACCTGAAGCGCGGTGTGCGCAACATCAAGGAAGTGGTGATCTTCGACGAAGAAGAGATCACCGAAGAGGTGCTGCAGGCCCGGGTGAAGGCGACCGTGGCCCGGGTGGATGCGCTGGTGAAGCACCAGAAGAAGGCGCAGGCCCTGGCAGAGAAGCTGGAGACGATCAATGCCAAGGCCAAGGCTAAGGAGCACCGCAAGACGCGGTGGCTGATCTTCCGCGAGCGGGTGATGGTGTCGCGCATTGTGCGCGAGCTGAAGTACACCAATGCCGAGCGCAAGCGGCTGCTGGACAAGGTCAATAAGACAGTCGACTCGATGCGGACGCTGGAGCGGCAGATCAAGTCGCTCGATCACAAGCACGACGCTTCGAAGAGTGAGGAGCTGCGCAAGGAGTACCGGCGCCAGCAGAAGAACTGCAAGATCGATCTGGATCGGCTGGAAAGCGAGATCGGCGTATCGATTGCCGATCTGAAGCGCACCCAGCGCGAAATGATCCAGGGTGACATGGATGCCGAGCGGGCTAAGCGGGAGCTGATCGAAGCCAACCTGCGCCTGGTCGTCTCCATCGCCAAGAAGTACACCAACCGCGGCCTGCAGTTCCTCGATCTGATTCAAGAGGGCAACATCGGTCTGATGAAGGCTGTAGATAAGTTCGAATACCGTCGCGGTTACAAGTTCTCGACCTATGCGACCTGGTGGATCCGGCAGGCGATTACGCGTGCCATTGCCGACCAGGCGCGCACCATCCGCATTCCGGTGCACATGATCGAGACCATCAACAAGCTGATCCGCACCTCTCGCCAGCTGGTGCAGGAGCTGGGCCGCGAGCCCACTTCAGAAGAGATCGCCAAGCGCATGGACATTCCGGTGGCCAAGGTGCGCAAGGTGCTCAAGATTGCGCAGGAGCCGATCTCGCTCGAGACGCCGATCGGCGAAGAGGAAGATTCGCACCTGGGCGACTTCATCGAAGATCGCCAGGCAGTCTCGCCCTCTGAGGCGGTGATCAGTGTGAATCTGAAGGAGTACACCTCGCAGGTACTGCGCACCCTGACCCCGCGCGAAGAGCGCGTGATCAAGATGCGCTTCGGCCTTGAGGACGGTTCCGAGCATACGCTGGAAGAGGTAGGCCAGAGCTTCCAGGTGACGCGCGAGCGCATCCGGCAGATCGAGGCCAAGGCACTCCGCAAGCTGCGTCACCCGTCACGCTCACGCCGGCTGAAGGCGTTCGTGGATGGCGTGAAGGAGATCTAAGCGCGGCCACTCAGGCGAGTCAATTCCTGAACAAAGAGAGGAGCCTCACGGGGCTCCTCTCTTTGTTGTGCGTCTGACTCGCCCACGGAGCGCCTCGCCACTTACGGTGCCGGGTGGGCTTTGCCTTCGCGGATGGCCTGGTCGATCAGCTCCTGCACCTTGCGGTCGGCCTCGCGGCTGGCGCGCCTCTGCTGCTCAGCCAGCAGAGCCTGCTGGCGGCCAAGCTCTGCCTGCTGCCGGGCCAGCTCGCCCTGCTTGCGACCGAGCTCCTTCATCTGCTGAATCATGGGCTCCATCTGCTTGCGCATCTCCTCGGCCTGCTTCTCCATCTGCTTCTGGAAGGCTTCGCGCTCTGGCTGCTGTGCCTTGAAGGCGGCCATCATTGCGTCCAGGTTGGCATGCGCCTGCTGCTCCTCGGCTTGCAGCGCTGCACGCTGGTCCGCCGTCAGCTGCTCGCGCTGGGTGGCCAGGCGGGTGGCGGCTTCGGTCAGCTGCTCCATCTGCTTCTCGAAGTTGGGCGGCATTTCGAAGTGGAATTCGTTGGCGAAGCTGGCCTGCTGCTCGCCCCACTTTCCCTGCTGCTCCCCCAGCTTGCCTTGCTGCTCGCCGAGCGCGCCTTGCTTCTCACCCAGGGCGCCTTGCTTCTTTCCCAGCTCCTGGACTGGGGCATAGGCATCTGCGGCCCGCCTGACCAACTCGGGGTCTTCGATCGCGTAGGTCATATCATCGCGCTTGAAGACGATGGCGCCGCGCGGGTGCTTCTTTTTACCGTCAGTGGCATGATCCGGCATGCCGTGGACGATGACGCCGGGCTCCCCCTGCTTGCGGTAGATGACGTACGGCTGTCCATCTTCCTCCTGGAAAGTGAGGTCATCGGGCGACGAAGGTGGCTTGCCATTCGCGTCGGCGGAGTTCGCTTGCTC
>CAXUMX010000056.1:0-22838 GCA_964252395.1 uncultured Acidobacteriaceae bacterium
CAGGCTGGATTGAAGGCCTATGGCCGGCGAGGCCCCGCCTTCGGCGACGCGACTCAGGATTGCACTATGAGTCTGCGGAGTGATCTCGCCGTTCAGCAGCTCGCCCTCCAGTTTCGTCTCTGCCTGCTCGGGCGTACTCGCCGGATCGACCGGCAGCGTAAGCGTGACGCCCGGGATGCGATTTTCCGTCAGGGCAAGCGCAAAGTTCAGCCGGTTCAGTAGTGCCTCCTCACCTAGCCAGGGATCCGCCTTCCACGAGTAGCCGTTCGGTTGTTGCACGCCGTAGTACGGCATGCCGAGCCGGTTCACTGCGGCGATCAGTCCTGAAGCGTTTTCGACCTCAGCGCCGCTCGCACGCAGCGCAGAGACGACGAACTCCTGCGGCGTTTTCAGCTTTGCCCGGTACACGTCGCGGGACCAGAACTCGGGTGAATGCACCATCACCTCGATAACCTTGCTGATGTCTCCATGTGTCTTGAGGTAAGTCTTCGCCATACGGTCGACGAGTGCCGGCGGCGGCGTGTCGCTGACGAAGCGGATGGCCAGTTTTGTAGAGAGGAAGTGTGCCGTCGCGGGGCTCTCCGCGAGCAGGTGCAGCACCTCCCGCCCTTCAGCCTCACCGTTCTCGCGGATGCGGTGACCCAGCACCAGCTTGTCTCCGGGCTCATGACGGCGGTCGTTGAATACGAAGCCGTTTTCGCCTCCAGGCACCTGCGGCCGCATGTCATTGCGGTCGAGGTTCTCGAGCCCCCACCCGGTCAGCACCTTCGCTACTTCTGTGACATCTTTCTGCGTGTAGCCGCCATTGACACCCAGCGTGTGCAGCTCCATCAGCTCTCGGGCGTAGTTTTCATTCAGCCCGGGCACGTTCTTTTTGCCCGCATACCCCGCACGCATTGCAGCTAACGAGTGGGCTCCGATGCTCTCCTGGTTATCCAGATACATCAACATCGCCGGGCTATGCGCCACTGCTTCAAGCAGGTCCTCAAAGTGCCCCAGGGCGCGCGGATGAATCACGTCACGCTCATAGGTCGCGAGATACCATGACTCACGATCGTTCTTCCGGATGTAAATGTTGAAGTGGTTGAACCAGAAGTCGGTCATCACCTCTTCAAGCTGACGGCTGCTGTAAACCTCGCGCAGCAGCTTCTGCTGCATCAACTCATCTGCGACGACGCGCTGCGGAGCGAGAAGAGCGAGCAGCACTTCCCTCTGCTGTGAGGTCAGTCCGGCAACGAGCTGCTGCCGTTGCAGTGGAGTGAGGTGCTGAAGGAACGGCCGCGCGCTGCCGGGCGGCATTGCCAGCATGGTGCTGTACCGTTCTGCAGGCGGCTTCGCCAGCAGAGCCGTCGCGTCCGGGAGAGAGGTGGCAGCGGTCGCCTCCACCGGCGGCTGCATCGTCCCATTGACCCTGCCTTCCGGCGTCGCCGCAGTCCCGACTGTAGTGGCCTCTGCAGCGACTGCTTTCGCCTGCTGCCTCTCGCGATATTCTTCCAGCTCGTTAGCGTAGATCGCGTGCTCGACTGGATCGGCCGGCAATCCAAGCTTCCCTGCAGCGATCTGTCGGATGAGAGGAGCCGGAGGATAGCGGCGAATCAGTTCCGCAGTGCTGAGCCGCATCGCGGGTAGATCGGCCAGCCGAGCCTTGAGCGCAGCATCGTCCAGACTGCTGGGGCGGAGTTGCTGCGCGATCCATCGATCGACGCCCATGCGGGCCACCTGGTCGATCTCTCCCGGGCGCGGACCGAAGGTGAGACGCGCAACCGCCACCTCGGCACGCTCGTGGGCAGACAGGGGTGTTGGCTTGGTCCGCTCAGAAGCGCAGGCCGGGATCATCGCCGCAGATGCGATGAGTCCGATGGCAAAACACTTGCGCCGGCAGGTACGCACCGCAGTGTCGGGTCGAGACGAGGTCATGGCACAGGGCTCCGGCACCGCAATGAGGGCCGCCGGTGAGGACGCAACCCCAGCCGGAAAGTTGCGCCGGAACGGCCAAGATGGCTGCACGACCCATCCTGGAGCGCGCAACAAAAAGGGTGGGAGCCGGTTTGCCCCCACCCTTTCGATAACGTCTGTCGCTTGGCGACTGTGGTTGCTACGCCTGTTCTGCCATTCCCTCGCGGCCACCGAAGATGCGGCCCAGGCCGAATCCAACCTGCGGGTTCTTCTTGGCGATGGCGGGATCGGGCATCGGCATACCCTGTGCGTCGGGCAGCATGTCCAGCCATCGCGGCGCTGCCGGCATCGGCATCTGCTCGCGCCCCGGCATCTCTGACTTCACTTCGATCGGCTTGCCCTCGGCGCGCATGCCAGAGTCCTTACGCGAGGCGGGCACGCTCTGCGGGATCGGAGCGGCTTGATGCGCCTTCTCCACCCAGTTGCCGATCGCGCTGACCACGCGGGCAGCACGCAGACGGCGCGATCCACCCACACCGTTGTCGCCGCCGCGGTATAGACCGAGGCTGCGCATCCCGTGCTCCGGATCCATCACCTCGAGCGACCACTCACGGCCGCTCTTGGGAGTTAGCAGGAAGATGGCGCGCAGGCTCTTCGGTGCAAGTTCAATGGTCCAGTTCGCATATTCATCCGAGGCACGCGGCATCAACTCTTCGCGCTCTTCGCGCGTAAATTCGAACGCTTCATTGAAGCGGAGCTCCAGCTCCTCGATCTTGCGATCCGCTTCCAATACCAACTGACGTGCCTGCTGGAAGATGCTCCCGGAACCATGCTCCATGTCGCGCGCTCCTTATCTACTAATGTGACCCCGAGTATCTGCTCAATTACGTGCCTTTGGGCATACCACTAAAGCTGCGTTTCCTAATTCGAAACGGGTAATGTGACTAATGGCGGCGAACGTTGCTGCGAAGGCGGCGCTTTGGGCGGGAAATGCGGGAGCACTTCGTCCCTGCAACGCAGGTGCCCGAAGACGCAAAATGCACTAGCATCAGTCGCGGGAGAAGAATTCGTGAAGACTGCCAGACTTGCTGTCCCCCTGTTCGCCATCTGTACCCTGTCGCTTGCCGCGCAACAGACGCGGCATCGCGCCACACCGGCGCACCCGACCCCGCCGGTTGCGACAACGCCCGTGGTTCCAGATAGTCCGGCACTACCCGCCGGTATCCCGCCAGCGAACGGCAAAGTGGAAACCGCATTTGCGCTTCGCTATATCGATATCAAGGCAGGTGATGGCCCAGTGACCCAGGCCGGTCAGTTTCTGACCGTGCAGTACACCGGCTGGTTGGCCTCGGATGGCACCAAGTTCGACTCTTCGGTCGACCGTAAGGAGCCATTCACATTCCCCCAGGGAGCGCGCCGCGTCATCCCGGGCTGGGACGGTGGCTTTGAAGGCATGCATGTCGGTGGCAAACGCAGGCTTTTTATCCCCTACCAGCTTGCCTATGGTGAGCGCGGCCGTGCGCCGGTGATCCCGCCAAAGAGCGACCTGATCTTCGATATCGAACTGATCGCTGCAGGTGATACACCGCCACCACCGCCGCCCGATCCGGCTCCAGCGGCTGCGCCGGCCGGAAGCTCCGGCCAGGGCGCGGGAGAGGCCACAGCGCCCTCCACCCCCGCGGGACAGCAGACACCGCCCGCGAAGCCCGAGTAGCTCGCAGCCTGAACCGTGCCGGGTCCCACTGCACTTCAGTCCAAGAGCAACCATCGGGGCCGCGCGAGCGTTTACGATGTTGGCTGCAGCAGGCTCCGGCCCGGGTGGCGAAATCGGCAGACGCAGCGGACTTAAAATCCGCGGACCCGCGAGGGTTGTGGGGGTTCAAGTCCCCCCCCGGGCACCATAGAATCAACCATATACAAGAAAAGCCACCCGATGTTCTGGGTGGCTATTTTTGTCTGGTGCCGGTTCTGGTGCCGGTTGGAATCTTAGCGCTCGTAACCGTACTGGTTCACCCCTCCCGGCCAAAGCGGTTTCGCCGGTGCGGGCGGGCGGACAGCGGCGGGACTGCGTTCAGCAGCATCTTCGACAAGCGCTGCCCATCTCTCACGAGGGATCACCACCTGTAAAACGAAGTGCGTCCACTCGCGCGGTATGTAGTCGTTGCCAAGATTGCCCAACAAGACATCCAGCTTGTTGTTCATCTCCCTGACGCCGCCGTCGATGCGAGTAATGTTGGCGTCGATGCCATTACGTTCAGCTATCTCAACCCGAAGGTCTCCATCGAGTTTTGAAAGCGCCAGCTTCTGAGCTGCAATCTCCGACTGCATTTCATGATGCGTTTTGCGAAGGGACGTGACGATGTTGATGAGCCAGCCATTCGCAAGTGCGGAAACAGCGCTGACGATAGAGACCACAGTAGAAAAATCCAGTGTCATTCGGGCCAAGGTGCGCCCAGACAGGGAGAGGGGAACTATGCCTAGGATGTCTAGGCTTAAATCCCCTCTACTTCTTGTCGGGTCGCGTTAAAGAGGGATTGAGTTCGAAAAGCTTTTGCAGCATGGTGTGAAGCTGGGTGAGCTGGCGAGCGTGGGAGGGGAACTACGCCTAGCGATTCTAGGCACAAATCCCCTCTCCCTGTCTGCCTATTTTTCAGTGCCAATTTTGGTGCCGGTTCGGGGAGGTTCTCCCCACTTCTACCTGCGATTCGGTGCAGCATTGATATACGACTTGTCGTAGGGAATCGTATTAAGCTGTTTGTTTTCAATAGAGAAGTGGCGGACTTAAAATCCGCGGACCCGCGAGGGTTGTGGGGGTTCAAGTCCCCCCCGGGCACCAGACTCCTTTGTCACACAGCGCTCAACCTACGAGCGCAGGATCGTGATTCCGCTGGTGCCGTACCTCTAGACGCCCTTCATGGCGAAGAGCAGAGTGTGCGCAAGGATGGCGAGGTCGACGAAGAATCCGCGATTCTCGATGTAGTAGAGGTCGTACTCGATGCTCTCGTGAATCGCATATTTGCGGTCCGCGCTTAGCTGCCAGATGCCGGTCATGCCCTGTGGCACCGAGAGGCGCACCCGTTCCTGCGGATTATAGTTATTCACGATGTACGGCATCTCCGGCCGGGGGCCCACCAGCGCCATATCTCCGCGCAGTACATTCCACAGCTGCGGCAGCTCATCGAGGCTGGTCTTGCGCAGGAACCTGCCGGCCGGCGTGATGCGCGGATCGTGATCGTCCTCCGGTGACCGGTCGTACTTGGGCGCGTTCACGTACATGCTGCGAAACTTCAGCATCTCGAACGGCCGTCCGTGGCGCCCGATCCGCTCCTGACGGAAGAAGATGGGGCCGGACGACGTAAAGCGGACGGCAAGTGCAGCCGCCAGCCAGAACGGCGCGCTCATCACGATGAGCACCGAGGCCACCATGATGTCAAAGGCCCGCTTGGTCGCGTCGTAGAAGAAGGTGCTGCTCTCCCAGCTGGTGTAAGAGGTGATCAGCAGATTATCGATCACGTGCACGGACGCGGGTTGATCGTGGTAGTGAGGCGCGGCGGTGCCGACGAAAGATAAATTCAAGCGGCGGCTGGCAGCGAAGGCACTCACCTCCGAGACCGTCTCGCCGGACTGTGATGCCTGGGCGATAAACAGGTCCGTGATGCCCATGCTCGCCAGCTTTTCGTCGGACGGCATGCTGTCGAACACGGGCGCAAACTCGCGATGCTTGTAATCGTGCCGATAGATCGCCCGTTTGGACGCGTTCGCCTCGACGAAGCCGACAGGGACAACCCCGAGGTGCTTCGAATTGGCCAGGCAGGAGTAAAGCCGCCGCGCGTCCGAGCCGGCGCCATAGATGAGAGCGCGACGCCTGGGCGCGGAGGCGCTACGAAGATGCGTGACCAGATCGCGGGTCAGGTGCTTCTGCAGGATCAGCAGGAGCGTGACGAACAGCCAGGCAGCAGCCAGCATGGAGCGCGGAACCACCAGGCGGCTGTAGAGCACCGAGACGGAGACCGCGATCAGCGAAAAGACCGAGATGCGGATGACGTTGGCCGTGTCGCGCAGCTGCAGCATGCCCGGTGAGTGGTCGTAGAGGTGGTATGCCTTGGCCAGCAGCACAACCACGAGCGAGTACTGCAGCCCGACCGAGAAGATCAGCCACGGCGCATTGTGGATCCGCATGCCGCGCAGGATCTGCCAGCCCAGCGCCGCCGCAGCTGTACCGGCGAAGACAGAGAGGAAATCCGCGAGCACGGCAACCACGGAGGCGTAAGCCTGCCGGGCTCCGGAGACTCCCGAATTGCCTGCCGGGGACAGTGTTTCGGCGGAAAGGCTACGCACATCCAAGGAGTGCGAGGAGGATCTGGTAAGCATTTGTGTTGGCCCCGCAGTTCGAGATGGTGTTACCCGAACACCATCGGTAACGTGGAAAAGCCGAAATGTTGTGTGAACACTCAGCCCGCCAGCACTCGCCTGGAGCGCCGATCTACCGTTTAGCCAGACCGCCGAAGAAAGGGTTCGGGGACGGGCCTCGGCGACGCGAAAGTAGAGCTAGTCTGAGATATGTCTAGAGGAAAAGCAACAGGAATCCGCACAGATATACAGAGAATTGATATGGGCCGTCTGGCGGACGCTATTACCCAGTCAGTTATCAATGGGTAACAGAAGATCAGACTTTACGATTACTACCGCGCTAGTCGCTTTGCTTCTCCTGGAGAGAGCGATGCGGCGTCGCCTCAGCGCACCAGCATTGAGTTCGTGATCGAGCCGCCGATGGTGGGCACCGCTTGAAGCCCATGCACTTTGCGCGACTTGTTGGCAGAACGATTCGACAGCAGGTAGGCCAGGAAGAAGCCGCCGGCGCACCCGATCCAAATACCGAGCAGAAAACAGAGCAGGAACACAGGGCCACTCTCCTCAGGAAACCGTTGTGGTTCGTTGCGAACCGCCTTGCATCTGCCCCGGGGTGATCCGCGATGGCGATGCGCTGGTTCGAAACTGCAACCAGGCCACAGTAGCGCCTTCCGAGGATGTATCGGTATCACTCATTCGTCATAAATCGCGCACACTTCCCGATTAGGCACGGCTGTCCATAACGGGTCACGACTCACCCGATGTGCGCAGGGGATCTGCCCTGGCCGATTACTCTTTCGTCATCGTCTGTCCGCTCCGACGTACCGAGACCTTCGTGCTATGGTGAGTCAGCCTTCGGGGAATCCGTGCCCCCGCCAACGCTTGGATCTGCAACTGGGACTTGACTTGAATCTGCGCTCCTTCCATGTTGGTATCTCCTGGTCCACCCAAGGCGCTGGCGGCTCCGGCCGTGTCCTTCAGGCCCTGACGGACTACCTCCCAGCAGAGGGCGTGAGTGTCGAGGGCGCAGTGATGGCGCCGGCTCACGTAGCAGAAGAGACCCAGGGACAGTTTCATCTGCTGGCACCGCCGGGCGCCAACTTCCCTGCCCGCCTTAGGTCAAGTCGCCGTTGCCTTCAGGCCGCCATCAGCAGCCGTCCCGACGTGCTTGCCTCACACTTCGCGCTGTTCACGATTCCGGCGCTCGACCAGCTTCGCCGCCTTCCCTTCATCATGCACTTTCATGGGCCCTGGGCCGATGAGTCGCGGGTGCAGGGTGCCAACCAGACTGTTGCGCTGGTGAAGCGCAGCGTGGAGCGTGCCGTCTACCATCGCGCTCAGTGCGTCATCACGCTCTCTGCCGCGTTTGCCAACGTGCTTACCACCCAGTACGGCGTCGACGCTTCGCGCATCCGGATCGTTCCGGGCTCTGCGGACTTGGAGCGCTTCTGTCCGCCATCCAGCAAGCAGGAGGTCAGAGACAAGCTTGAGTGGGATACGCATCGTCCGACACTCGTGGCAGTGCGCCGTCTGGTCCCGCGCATGGGGCTTGAGAACCTCATACAGGCGATGGCTACGGTCCGACGCACCCTGCCAGACGTGCAACTCTACATCGGCGGCAAGGGACCGCTTGCCGACCAGCTTGCGCAACAGATCCGCGCACTCGACCTGGAGCAGAATGTCCACCTGCTCGGCTTCGTCTCAGAGGAAGCGCTGCCGATGCTCTATCAGGCGGCGGATCTCAGCGTCGTTCCAACACTTGCGCTCGAAGGATTCGGCCTGGTCGCAGCGGAGTCGCTGGCGGCAGGGACACCGGTGTTGGTGACGCCTACGGGTGGTCTGCCGGAGGTGGTGGCCGGGCTGCCCGAGTCGCTGGTCTTCCGCTCTTCCTCGTCGGCCGATATCGCGGAACGAATCGTGGCGGTGCTGACCGGCGCAGCGGAGCTACCCTCTGCAGCGGTGTGCCGGGCCCACGCCGGCCAGCACTTCAGCCCTGCGCGCATGGCCAGGCAGGTCGCAGAGGTCTACCGCGAGTTGTGCTGAGTGTCCTACGGCGTCCGCAGTCGGTAGATGCTTTGGCACCGTGTGGCGTGGATGGTGTAGCGGAAGCCAAGCAGCCAGGTCTCCGGATCACTGCAGAACTCGGCCGCTGGCGGCGGCAGGCTGTTCAGGTTCAGGCCCAGATCCTGCATGCCGGCGCTGGGCAGCATCAGGTATTCGATGTGCCGTGCGCGCAGGTACTCCGGCACTCTTCCATCCTGCAGGTAGTGGTAGTACGCCGGGTCGACCAGGCCGCCAAGGTCGGTCACCGGGCCACCCCAGTCGTAGCTCACGCGCCCGATGTCAAACGCCGCGAAGTGGCGATTCGTCGTGGGCACGTTGGCACGCATCCACTGCGCGATCTGCCCCTCTGTATCGTTGATATGTTCGATCCCGACATACGTCACGCGGGCCCATGTGGGCAATGACAGCGCGCCAGCTACCAGCGTGGTGCCGATGACGGCCACCGCGGCCGCATGCGACGGCACGCGGGCAAGCCGTAGCAGACGGTGAACTCCCAGCAGCAGCAGCGGCAACAGGAGAAACAGGTTTAGCGGCTGATACCGCCCGCCATGGCCGCCCGCCGGAAAGTTGACCAAGTAGATGGCGAACTGTGTCGCCGCCCACAGCAAAAGCAGGCGAAGGTTGGCGCGCCTGCTGAAGAGCACGGAAAACGCGCCGAGGGCGATCAGGATCAGCAGCAGAACGGCAAGCAGTCCGGCAGGCGAGCCGAGGTCGACGATGGAGTGAGGCTGGTTCAGGAAACGCGTGCTGAACTGTCGCGGCAGCCGCTCCACCCAGCTCCCGATGAATCTGGCGATTGTGAGCATGGAGTGGCGCCCGCCCGACTGGTGGAAGTAGAGCCACGATCTTCCGTTCAGGGTCGCAGGCATCAAGGTGCCAGAGGTCCACAGATTGTTCGCAATCATCAACGCGGCGAAGGGAGCCCAACCCGCGAACAGAATCAGCCGGTCGCGCCACGTGCGCCCAAAGCTCGGAAGCAGCGAAAGCGCGATCAGCAGCGGGCCGAAGATCATATCTTCCGGCCGTGTGATGGCCAGCAGTCCCGCGATCAGCCCGCAGAACAGGGTGTTGTGGCGGGACCGCGGTGCAGGCTCAAGCCACAGCAGGACTGCGATCAGCGAGAGCACCACGAACAGCAGATGCTCCATGCCGATCATGCCGAGCCAAAGGAAGTTCCCTGTCATCGCCGGTGCAATGGCCAGCGCGCAGGCAAGTGGCACGGACACAGCATCGCGGCGTGCAAGCAGAAACAGTAACGGGCCCATGGAAGCCAGCAGTACGTAGCTGATGGCGAGGTTGTACCAGACAGGATCAACCTGCAGGAAGCGATAGTTGGCCGCCTGCAGGAACGCCCATAGCGGACTGGTGGCGCCGGACGAGCGACGGTCCGCAGTGAAGCCGAGGCTGCCATGCTGTCCCAGATTGCGAGCGATCGTCTGGTAGATGTACGAGTCGTCGAGCGGAAATCCGTGCACGTGACGCTCCGCTCCGGCGATCACGCTGAAGGCGAAGATGTAGATGAGAGCAAGCAATACGCACAGAAGAACGGTTTGCTGGCGAACATTCGCCCGCTGTTGCATTACGTCCGCTGCTGCTTCCCCTGGTCGCGCGGTAATCATCTCTGAAGTGAGCACGGTGCAAACCCTGCGAAGGTTGACGTTCCGAGTGGGACACGAGAGGGGGGCTCTATCGGTCCAGTCTCGACTACCTGGTTTAGAGTTCGGAAGCAAGTCGACCTCGAGCGGCACAGATCTGCGTACCGCAAGGTCGTTTACTTTCTTTTCGCAGTGGCTAGGCCAGGCAGCCAAAGGAGCTCTGCCAATCTGCTTAGTTCGGTGACAGGTGCGCTCTTCGGTACGGGCGCTGGCTGTAGAGTACGGACAGGATTTCGGATGGTCAAGCGAAATGAGCTTCGTGGTATCTATCTATAAGTCACGAGCGAAGCACACATGCTTGTGTGCGGAGGCACACTACCAGGCGCTGTCGCATGCGTATGGACAGCTTTATGCGAAGGAAGGAAATGCGACTCGATGCTCCCCCGTACCGTCGTTTTCCATGACAACCTGGCACAGATGGGTGGCGCTGAGCGAGTCACAGAGGCCCTGCACAAGGCCTTTCCTGGCGCGGCGTTGTACACCACCCTCTCTGTTCCGGAACGGCTCTCGCCCTACCTGCGCGCGGCCGCTGTAAAGACCACGTGGATGCAGCGGCTGCCGCGTAAGGCACAGTGGTTTCGCCATTACTTTCTGCTCTATCCGCCTGCTATCGAGTCTGTCGACCTCAGCAACTATGACCTGGTCATCACCAGCTGCTTTGGCTTCGCCAAAGGCGTGCGCCGCAGACCGGGCGCGCTCCATGTCTGCTACTGCCACACGCCGATGCGCTGGGTGTGGCGCAGCGCGGACTACTTCGCCAAGGAAAAGATCGGGCTGGTAAAGAAGCTGTTGCTGGGTGCAACGCTAGGGCCGCTGCGCTGGTGGGAGATGCGCGCGGCAAAGCGTCCGGACCTGTACATCGCCAACTCGCAGGTAGTAGCGCAGCGTCTGCGGGATGCATTTGGTGTGGAATCTACGGTGATTCCTCCCCCTATCGAAACCGCACGATTTGCAGCGAGCGAATCGGTCGGCGACTACTTCCTGATCCTTTCTCGTTTAGTTCCCTACAAGCGGCTGGACCTTGCGGTCCGTGCTGCCACAGAACTCGCGCGGCCGCTGAAGGTTATCGGCAGCGGCCCGGATCTGGATCGGCTCCGCACCATGGCGGGGCCGACCGTTGAGTTCCTGGGACGTCAACCGGATGAGGCAGTCAGCCATCTCGTCAGCCGATGCCAGGCTCTCATATTTCCCGGTGAAGAAGACTTCGGCATGGCGCCTTTGGAGGTGAATGCAGCCGGACGTCCGGTGATCGCATTTCGCGGCGGTGGCGCAGTGGAGACGATTACGGAGGGCGTGAACGGAATCTTCTTCGACCAGCCGTCGGTCGCTTCGCTTGTTGATGCTATGCGTCGCTTCGAGCCCATGACGTGGGATACCAGTGCCATCCAGCGGCACGCGCGCGCCTACGACATCGCCGCCTTCCAGCAGCGGATCCGCAGCTTCGTTGAGAGTGCGCTCGAGCAGCGCAGCCTGGTAGTCCCGGCATGACGCGTCCCTTGCGAGTTCTCTACTTCGATCACACGGCGGAACTGGGCGGTGGCGAGATTGCGCTGGTTGACATCATTCGTCATCTGGATCGGTCGCTGATCGAGCCCATCGTCCTGCTTGGATCGGAAGGTCCACTGGTCGAAAGGCTGAAGCCGCACGTCGCGGTGCATGTGCTGCGGATGGATGCTGGCGTCGTGCATGCGCGCAAGGACACGCTGGGACTGAAGAGTCTGAAGAACTACTCAGCCGTAGCGGCGACACTTCGCTACCTTCTGCGACTGCGCCGTTTCGTTCGGGAGCAGCGCGTGGATGTGCTGCACACCAACTCATTGAAGTCGTCGGTTCTGGGCGGCATCGCTGGCAGACTGCTGCCAGTGAAGGTGGTGTGGCATATACGGGACCGCATCGCGGAGGATTACCTGCCGGCCGGCATGGTGCGCATGATGCGCACGCTGGCCGGGGTGCTTCCACATTTTGTAATCGGCAACTCACTGGCAACCATCGCAACCCTGCAGCTAAAGAAGAAGCCTTCCGCCGCGGTACCTTCGGGTGTCGACCTGACCCGCTTCACCCCCGCGCACGCATCGCAGGCGGGCGACGCGAAGATCATCGGCCTGGTGGGCCGCATCTGTCCCTGGAAGGGGCAGCACATCTTTCTTAAGGCCGCGTCGCTGGTCCACGCGCGCTGGCCCCAGGTCAGGTTCCGCATCATCGGTGCGGCGCTCTTCCGCGAGCACGCTTACGAACTGGAGCTGCATCGCATGGTCGGGGAGGCCGGGCTGCAGGAGGTCGTCGAGTTCAGCGGCTTCCAGCAGGATGTCGCGGCTGCCATGGCCTCGCTCGACATACTGGTACATGCGTCGACCGTGGGGGAGCCCTTTGGACAGGTCATCGTTCAGGGTATGGCGTGTGCCAAGCCGGTGATTGCCACTAACGGTGGCGGGGTGCCGGAGATTGTCATCGACGGAGAGACCGGCCTGCTGATCCCAATGGACGATGCGCCAGCGATGGCTGAAGCCATCTGCAGCCTGCTTGCAGACGAAGCACGCGCTGAACAGATGGGCGAGCAAGGGCGCCGGCGCGTCATCGAGCACTTCACTATTCAGCAGAGCGTGGCCAAGCTGATGCACATCTACGAAGGCCTGGTGCCGAGGCCGGCACTCACGGCATCCGGCACTCCACAGCATTCACCTTCGCCGGGCAATTAAGGAGACCATCATGAATTGCAATCTCAAGAGCAGCGCGCAACGCGGCAGTCTTCTGCGCGCTGTCTTCTTTGCGACCGCCGTGCTGCTATCGACCGGTGCACCCGCGGGGCTGCATGCAGCCGCGTTCCATGTGGACTGCGACCACGGCTCGGACCGTGCCACCGGTCGTACTGCCGAGACTGCGTGGCAGCACCTGCAGGCGGTGAACGAGTATGCTGCGGATCATGGCTTCGGCCCAGGGGACTCCATTCTTCTGAAGCGGGGCTGCCGCTGGCGCGAAGAGTTGGACTTGCTGAATACGAACAGCTCCGGCGCACTGCGCAACTCCGGCATTGCAGACAAGCCCATCGTGATCGCGAGCTATGGTGCCGGCGACCTGCCGACAATCGACGGTGCCGACCTGCTGGCCGGCTGGAAGAACGTGGCTCCGGGAGTCTTTGCCGCCTCTATTGCCGGGCCGGTATATAAGGTCTTTGTTGACGGCGATCAGCGGGAGACCAACGCCCTGCACGCACAGCCTAACTTTCTGGGTCCGTGGAGTGCGGGCAACACGTACGGCATGTGGGACTACGTGACCAGCCAAGGCAAGACCTTTGCCGCGATGCGGGATGTCGCCGACAAGGGCCACATCAAGTCAGAGGACTGGTTTCACGCGGCCGACCTGACCCCGGACCAGCAAGCCTCCGGAGTCGCCAACGTGACCAGGACTGCAGGCAGCTGTTACTTGGACTCTGCGAAGCGGCTGCTCTATCTACATCTGCCGGACGGCAGCGACCCCGGGCGGCACAAGATCCAAGTCACGCGCCGCCGCTACGGTGTGCAGCTGCAAGGCGTCAGCCACGTCACGGTCGACGGACTCCGCATTATCCACGCCGGCAAGTCAGGTGTTCTTGCTTCGGTGTACGCGCCGAACCAGGGCGGTGCCTACATGACGGACGAGTACAACACGGTGCGGAACAGCATCTTCTGGAACAACAGTGACACGACGATGGATGTTCTGCCTGGCACTGGGACGCAGGGCGAAGGTGCGATCTACGTTGCAGCATCTTCGAAGCCGGACGATCGGCCGCTGAACGGCTGGGTCATCGAGAACAACGCAGTCGGCATGCTCGACAGCGAGCGCATCTCCAGCTTCACGCGTAGCGGCATCTCTGTCACGGGAACAAGCGGGCTGTTGCTGCGCAATAACTATGTCGCTACCAATCATGCTGTCGGCGCCTCGGTGTTTACCGACCGCGGCCCCCGCTGCATGCAGCCCCTGATCCAGGGCAATGACTTCGCCGCGAACCAGGGAAACCTGCGCATCTCCGGCTGCACCAATCCCGTCGCGGACAGCAACACGATTGCGTACTCCTATGGCTATGGCATCCAGACCGGAGGCAACACGACGGGCGCCCAGATCACGCACAATCTCATCCATCACCTCACCATCACGCCCAAGGCCGGACTGTATAACGGCTTCGATTGCAATGGCGGCGCGCCCGGCGGCACACTTGCCTACAACACCATCGAGGCGGTGTGGGCGGCGGAGGCGACGCTTGAGAAGGGCTGCGACCACTGGACTGTGCGCCAGAACATCTTCGATTCCAGCAACAACGCGCAGCATGGCGGACTGACCCTGTACATCCGGCAGGAGGCGCTGCCCGGGATGGTCTTCGACCAGAACGTCTATCGCGTCGATCCGAATGTGAAGCGTCAGTTCAACGTAGGCGCGGGGCAGCCGGGCGGTCAGACCTTCCATGACATATCATGGTGGCAGGCTAATCAGGAGAAGACCGCCCAGCCCGCGCAGACGCCGCTGTTTGCCAACTCCGCGGCCGGCGACTACTCCCTGCGCGCGGCAGCCGTGCGCGGCCGGGCTGCCATCACGGCGCTCCCGGTGCATCCATTCACGCCCACCGCTGCGTCAACGACCTATCTGCGCGAGGCAGCGAACCTGCCCTGGGAGCCGCAGGATCAGAAGCGGTAGCTGGGTCGCAGCTCAACCGCTGCGCGGCTTCAGCAGCTCATCATAGACAGCAGAGACCTCGCACGACATCCGGTCCACGCTGAACTGCTCAAGGCCGAGGGTGGTTTCCCGTCGCAGTGTCTGCCGCAGAGCGTGGTCCTTCAGCAAGCGATCTATCTGACGTGAGAGCGCGGACGGGTCGTGCGGAGGTGTCAGGACTCCGCAGCGGCCATGATCCAGCAGCTCCGGAATGCCATCCACATCCGTGGCCAGGATGGCGCAACCTGCTGCCCGGGCCTCAAGGATCGCCAGGCCGAACGATTCCCGTCGCGACGCAAGCACGAACAGGTCGGCAGCCTGCAGGTAGGCGTGCGGATTGGGCTGAAAGCCTTCAAAGTGAATACGGTCCGCTGCCCCTGAGCGCCTGGCCATCTCCTCGAAGACGCCCTGTTCCCTGCCTCCTCCCACCAGGTAAAGGTGCGCGCCGGCATGCTCTTCCGGCAGCGTGGTGAAGGCCTCGATCAACTCCGCCAGGCCTTTGCGCTGATTCATTCCAGCTACGGTGACGATTGCCGGATGGCTTAGCTCAGCAGGCGCAGTCGCCTTGGGCACGCGCTCGGAGCCAAGTGTCCCGTTCAGGACCACGCGGATGCGCTGTGCCGGCACACCCTGCTTCATCAGGCTGCCCTTCACCGCGGTGCTGACGGCGATCACTCGCTCCGGCAAGCGGCTTAGTCCGTAGTCGCGGTCGTGGACGTTGTGCAGGTGCATGACGACCGGAATGCCCAGCATGCGCGCCCAGGGCCAGACCAGCGCCACCCCATAGCGCATGTGCGTGTGCACAACGTCCGGCCTGACGCGGCGCAGCAGCCGCAGCAGGCCAACGCTGTTGCGCAGCGCAGTCGCTCCGCCCGATTGCGGGGCGTGCACACACTCCACCCCGGCAGCAGTCAGCAGCGGCACATATCCACCACCGCCACTGCCAAAGACGACTGCCATCCCCTGGCGCGCCTGCCAGATCGCCAGATCCACGGCGACGTTCACAATCCCGTTGCCGCGGTCTGAAAGGTGGTTCACCAGATGCAGGACGCGAAGCGGTCGCTCCTTCGCCATCATGCCTCGTGCACGAGCCCGGAGCTCCAGTCAGGCGACGCGGGCATGGGAGCCTTGCTCCGGCTCTGAGGGGGCACGGCGGCGTATGCAAAGGACAGACCAATGGCAGACCAGAGCAGGAAGCCGCTCGCTCCAGGGAAGACACCCATCACTGGAATCTGGAAGACCATGCCGACCAGCAGGGCCTTGAGTGGGAGCAGCTCCTGTTCGCGCGAGCCGCGGAGAGACACAGCAACCGCACCGCCGAAGCCGACGAAGAAGATGAGGCTGCCGCACCAGCCGAAGGAGAGCAGTACCTCCTCCAGTCCGTTGTCGCCAAGGGCGATGCTCTGCGGCGGCACACCGTAGGTTGGTCCATCGCTCTTGTTATGCCCCTCTACCCCCAGTCCCAGTCCGAAAGGCGAAGACTCGAAGGCGGAGATGGCCTGCTGCTGGCTCTCCAGTCGATCGTTGACACTGTAGTCGCCCCGCAGATCGGTGAAGGACTCGACGCGCCGCCGCAGCATCTCGCTTACCTCGGGTACCTGGTAGGCCACGCCCAGCAGAGCGAAGCAGACCAGCAGCAGGCCGCCTAACTGCAACCGCTGCTTCGGGGTGAAGGAGATCGTCATGTAGATCAGGCTGATGGCGCCGCAGATCCAGGAGGATCGGCTGATCGTAAGCCCGGTTACCAAGATGCCGAGCGGCATGGCGAGGAAGCGAATGCGCCGGCGGGCCGTCATGCTGAGCAGCACGCCGGCGATCAGGAAGTCGGCCAGCGGCTGCGGTGTGTTCATAGTGGAGAAGACGCGCACCTGCAGCGGCTCCGGCGATCCGATGGAGGTCAGGCCGGAGTTCTCCATCCACAGCGCATCCCACGGCGCCAGGAAGAAGAACTGGTAGAGCCCGTAGACGCCCATCACCAGCGTGCCGTACAGGAAGCTGGATCGAAGGCTGGCCAGCAGCTCACCCGCATGCTCACGCTGTGCGTACAGGTAGAGTCCGAAGCACATCGGCGAGGTCCAGCCGAAGATATCCTGCACCACGGCCGAGAGCGGGTTCGAGAGCAGCCCCACCACGGCGCCATAGAACACCGCGATGGCGACATACGTCCACGTGCGCAGCCGGGAGGCGAAGATACCGGTCCATTCGTTATGGAAGATGTACAGACCGGCGAGGCAGGCCAGGAACGGTGAGATCATGACGAACGACGCAGTGGGCGAGCCGGTACGGAACTCGATCAGGCGCCTCACCAAAGAGATAAGAAAGAACAGCCAGCAGACCAGTGCAACGTAATAGCCGCGAAAGTGGCGGTGCAGGTAAAGGCCAAGGCCGAAGCTGAACAGGGGCACGAGAGCGATCAGCAGCTTGGCAGCTGGAGAGAAGACGCCTCCGGCCGTAATCAGGATGAACGCCGCGAGGCCCAGCCGTGCCGCCCGCGGGCTGGGACGTTCCTGGGTCGCTTCGCTGCTCATGCAGTCCTCGCAGCCGTGATCCTGCGCAACGCACCCGCCAGCATTGCGAAGTCCTCACGCTGCGGCACCAGGCTTGGCGCCGCCACCTTGAGCACCAGGCGGAAGCTTACAAAGATGAGGATGAGGCGCGCGCACGTCGATGCAAGCAGTGCACAGGCTGCGCCCGCAATGCCCCAGCGTGGAATCAGCAGCAGCATCATCGGAATGCTGAAGGAGAGTCCGACGGCCTGTAACAGCGTGACCGTGCCTGGTCGGCCCAGGGCCATGAAGGCCTGGGCCAAGACAAACACGCAGCCGGAGATGGTCACTTCCAACAGGAGTAGCCGCAGAGAGTTGATTGCACCGGTATAGGCGGCGCCATAGAACAGACGCAGCAACAAGGGCCCGACCAGGGCCACCAGCACGGCGCAGAAGCCGGTAATCAGCGTGCTCACGCGGGCCGCCCGGGCGGTCAGGGCAAGCGCTGTCTCCTGGCTGCGCCCTGCAGCCTTGGGGAAAAGCACCATCACGACCGAGGCCTGAAAGACGTTCAGCATACGGGAGAGGCTGAGCATCACGACGTAGACACCCAGGTCAGATGCCTTCAGGAATCCGACCACGATGACCTGATCCACCTGCAGCGCGAGCGTACCCAGCAGATCGATGCCGTAGCTGCGCAGACCGTAGCTCAGCAATTGCCGCGAGGAGGCGATGCTGGGCCGTACGAAACCGTGCAGCAGCGCTCTGGATTGCCACACCAGCAGCCCAAAGACCGGCAACGCAGCAAAGATATAAGCGCAGGAGGCGGTGATGGTATTGAAGCGATGGATCAGAAGAAAGAAGAGCAGCAGAACCAGCGTGACCGCGGGGTTCAGCAGTTGAGCCACGTTCGAAAGCGAGAAGGCACCGCTCGCCTCCAGCGCACCGCGCAGCACCAGGGCCGCGCCGCACAATGGAGTGATCAGCAGAAATCCCTGCGCCCAGTGAATCGCCCAAAGCGGATACTGATGCAGCCAATGCGGCATCAGCAGCGCGCCAATCAGCCCCGCAAGCGAAGAGAGCACCATCGTCATGCAAAGCGCATTCACCAGCAGGTCGCCCGCCTGCTTCGGTCGATTGCGTATGTGGTAGATGAGCGCACTGGGCAGTCCGAAGGTGGTCAGTCCGGCCAGGAACTGCGACCACAGCGTGATCGCTGCCAGCTCTCCTCGCCCGGTCGGCAGTAGCAGCCGAGCAGTTAGGATGCCGGTAGCCGCATTCAGCGCCTGCATCAGCACGCGAAAGACGATGGTCTGGCCGATAGCCTTTACGCCGCGCTGCGCACGCACCGGGGCAGGAGCAGCCGTATCCGGCTCCGTCTCGGGCATGCTCGTGATGCTCTCAGCTGTCGACATGCGCGGGGGATTCCTCACAGACCGGCTACCATCCGCAGCGGCCAACCGCGATCGTCTAGAAGGCCTGCGGCTGGAAGTTATAACCGAACCCGGCGATACGCACATACCGGCCCACGCTCTCCACCTTATTCCGCGGAACCAGGATCAGGTCACCCGGCATCAACTTCATGTCATTCTTCAGCTCAGTCTTCTGCTTGATGCGCAGATTCAGCTTGTGGACCTCCGCAAAGTCCGCATTGACCTTGCGATAGAGCAGCACCTGAGTCTCCCGGCCAGAGATCTTGATGCCGCCGGAGAGGAGGATGGCCTGAAGCGCGGTCATATCCTCGCGCATTTCGATGCGCTGGGGAAGAAACACCTCGCCCGCAACGACGACGTAGTAGCGCTGGAAGTTGATCACCTGGACGTTGATTTCTGGCTTGACCAGGTGCTCGGACTCTTTGGTGAGGATGAGCTGGCGAGCCTGCTCAAGAGTCAGCCCGGCAACATGCACACGGCCCACCACCAGCAGGCTGATGGTTCCGTCAGGGTCGATGACGGCCGCCTGATTCAGCTCCGGGCTCAGGCGAAAGTCGAGCTGCAGAGAGTCGCCGACGCGGAGATGGTAGTCAGCCGGCGCACCCGTCGATGGAACCTGCGCACCCAGCTGCATGGTTGCTGTGAAGATCAGAACTGCAAAGACGAAAGCCTTCCAGAAGTGCATCGGACCTCACGAGTTCCGTCTGCCCCAGCGGCGGGCAGGCGTCTTGCGTTTGTTGAGGATGCTGCCGTAGAGTCTGCCGCCTGCGGCTTCAATCCGCTGCTCGGCCTGCGAGATCTCCTTCTTGGTAGTCCGGTCTGCCTCAACCACCAGCAGCAGCCCGTCTACCAGGGGAGCGATGCCAAGCGCATCGCTGTTGACCAACACCGCAGGGCAGTCGAAGAGCACGAAGTGAAACTGCGCGCGCAGCCGGTCGATGCACTCGCGCCGATGCTCCGCGCTGACATGCCAATAGGCGGCCGGCGCGTCTTCGCGTCGCTCTTCGAGTGCAGGCCGTATCTCGTAGATCCCCGGATGCGTGGTCGGCAGCGCCATCTGCATCACGTCATCGCCGGCCTGCAGCGCCGCAGCCATGGCGGCCAGGTCAACCTGCAGAATGCGATTGGCCGGGTAGGTTCCCAACTCCGCCGCCAGCGATCTGACCAGGTAGCTGGTCCCCGCTCCAGGGCTGGCCGCGGTGACTGCGATGGCGATGCCGCGTTTGGCGTCGCGTGGCAACTGAAAGACGTTGTAGATCAGGCCACGAAGCGGCGAGCCGCTCCCGTTGCCCTGCGCGTCCGAGGGCTCTCCAGAGATCAGTCGCAGACCGGCACGCTGCACTACCCTCGTCCTCCGGAGCGCAGCTGCCCGTCGCTGATCGAGGGGAACGTGCGCCGCGCCATCGCGCGCTGCTTCCTTCCTGTCCCCATGTTCACAGTGGCAAGCAGCGGGTATTGAGAGACTGCTTCGAACTCCGCGGGTGAAGAGATAGACTGGCGCCCGGCCTCTGCCAGGTACACAGCAAAGCAGCCCATCAGAAACGCCGTTAGCACGCCCAGGATGCTGTCGATCAAAGGCCGTGGTCTGACCTGAGTGAGAGAGAAAGTGGGCGACTGCGCGACCGCGATGTTGATCAGGCCCTGCTCGTTCATTGCTTCAGAGATCTGCGAGGCATCGCGCTTTTGCAGGTAGAGCCGGTAGTTCGCATCCAGCTGCGAAACCTTCTGCTGCAGCGACGCATAGGTCAGCGTGTCGCTCTCCGTGGACTTCAGCTGCTTCTGCAACTCATCCACCTGCTTGGCGATCTCGTCACGCCGTCCGGTTGCGGCCTGCAGGTGAGCCCTGTCCTGCATAATGGCCTGATCCTGCAGCTGCCAGCTTGGGTTCACGTCCGTCGACACTTCCATCGACTGGATGGTCTTCGAGTTCGCAAGCTCGGACTTGGCCTGCTCAATCTGCGAATCCACCTGCTGCACGATGCGGTCGGTGGGGAGATACTCGGTCAGCAGCTGAGCCCGGCGCAGAGTTAGTTGCGCCAGCAGTGTATTGACCTGGTCCACGGAACCCGCGGCCGGCACAACCCGCTCCTGCGTCTTCTGCCGAGTGGGCGTCGCCTTACTCTGTGCTGACTCCGCCTTCAGCCGGTTCGCGACTTCGACGATCTCTGCATCTGCGGCGCGCTCGAGTACCAGCGCATCGGCGATGTCCTTCTGCAACTGCGTCTCACTGGCATCGATCGAGACGATGTGATGAGCCTGCTGAAACTTCGCCAGCTCCTGCTGTGCATTCGCCCATTCGCTCTGGTACCGCTTCGCCTCGGAAGCGAAAAATTGAGCAGCGCCCGCCGGCTGCGCAACGATCTTCTCGCGGGCGAGGAAGACGGCCATGGCCCGCTGCAACGTGGCGGTTGCCTCTCGCGGATCGTTGGCGCGGTAGCTGACGTCGATCACGTTCGACTTGCGAACCGGCGCGATCTCCATGTGCTTGCGGATGCGCAGCACCTTCTGCTCATGCGCCAGTTGCGCCTGCTCAGAGTGCTCGGTCAGCGGAACAGAGCGCCAGCCCGGATCGGCCACTTCGTCCAGCACATCGGCGCTGCCCAGCACCTCTACCTGCGAGTAAACCTGTTCCTCGGTCACCTGCGGCAGCAGCGGCTGGGTTCCGGTATTGGCCTCTGCGCTCAAGATGTCAGGCTTGCGCGCATTCTGCACGATGAGGCTCATGTCCGACTCATACTTCTTCGGACTGAAGAAGACCCACAACACGGTCAGTGAGAGGATGAGTCCGAAGATGGTCAGGAAGCGAACGCGATGGCGGATGATGGATTCCAGGAAGCTGTGCACTGTGGGTTCACTTGTACTTCCCACACTTGTGGTCGCTAAGCTCGTCACCATAGAAACCCTTCTACAAACTCTCTTGGGCGCATCTCGTTTGGGGGCGCATGACTCATCAGCGATCGATGAGAGGGCGGATGCAGTGGCGTCATTCGAGACCGGTCGCATGGCCGACACTCTGAATCCGATTGGCTTTGCGCTAGTCTAACCCATGTCGCGCAGCCGAAAGACAAAGAATGCAGCGCAGAGGCACTTGTTTGTATCGCCGTTGCGATGCTGATTGCGCGCGCACTCAAGCCACTGCACACAAATACCAATCCACCCAACATCCAAATCAGCCGTAAAGAAATTTGCGACTATCGTCTGCAAATCTCGCGCTTCCTGCACCCAGCGTCGTGACCAGAGACAGTATGAGCCGAGTGCAACCGCAGTTCGAGACTGAAGCGCGCAGGTATCCACTTAGATAATTTTTTTTGGTGACCATGGGCAGATCATCGCGAAAAATCAGCACGCATGCGGCGTGGAATGCTCGCGAGACTGGCTGAAGAAAAAGCCCGGACAGGAAATTCCCTGCCCGGGCATTCTCTGCTGTAACGGTTCATTCCGCTCCATTGGACTACTACCAGCGGTAGATCGTCAGGTTGTCGACGTACGCACTCGCCGACCCGCCGCTGCTGCTGGCGCCGTCCAGTTGGAACTGCAGTTGAGCGACGTGGCCCCAGTGGAGCGACTCCGCAGATGGCCCGCTCGCACCCTTGAACGCGGTGTATACGCCATTGAAGCCGATCCAGTCATACGTCACGTTGCCGGAGCTGTCGTGATGAGTCGCGATCTGGATGTGGTTCCACTGCTTCGGAGTCCAGGTGCGCGGATCGCACGGGATGTTCGACGGATTCCAGTGCGTACTGCTGGCCCCACCGGTCTTGCTGCTGACAGTGGTGAACTCCCAGGACTTCGCGTAGCCGGAGCACTGCGTTGCCAGGATCACGGTGTCGCCATTGGCTACCACGTGGTTGATATCCATCTCGACGTTGATGATCTGGTCCGGATTGTCCAGGCGCACCCAGGCGTCGTAGACAAAGTGGTTCTCGTTGACTGCACCGGCAAAGTCGGTGGAGTAGATCTCGCCGCCCTTGGCCGTGTAGCTGAAGTTGAACCCACGCGCGACACCATCCATGGATACCGAGGACGCCGGATAGAAGCTGGTACCGGTACTGCTGCCCGGGGTGCCTGCATCGTGATTCCAATGCCATCCCGATGAGCCGTCCATGTTCCCGCTGCTGATGGCGTTCGCCGGAATCAAGCCGATCGGGTTGGGTGTCGGAGTCGGAGGAGGCGTCGGCGGTGGTGCTGGAGCCGGCGGCGGAGTTGGCTTAGGTGGCGGCGTTGGGGTTGGTGTAGGCGTAGGAGTCGGTGCCGGAGTTGGCTTAGGTGTC
>CAXUMX010000057.1:0-22457 GCA_964252395.1 uncultured Acidobacteriaceae bacterium
TCTCGCAGGCGCTGATCGCGGCGCTCATGCTGCTGGCCATGGGATGGTGGGGCGGGGCTGACTCTATGTTTAGCGCCGCTGGCGCGGCCCCGGTGCCGCAGCGGCACCGCACCCACGGCGGCCTCGGGTGGCATGCGCCGGCGCCGCCCTGCCGTCATCGCGTAGAAAGTACACGACACTCTGCTCTCAGACTGCTTCCCGAAGCGATATCCTGTTGCAGGAGAATGGCTTGAGGGTAAGGAGCCGGTTGGCCCCCGCCGTGCATCAAAAGTTGCAGGAGCGGCACGCCCCCTCGTGTCGAAACTCCGAAAGACATGTTCTCGCGGTCAAACCGCGGAGGGAGCAATCCATTGAAGACCTTAGAGGCGATTCGTATTCCACACTTGTCTGCCTGTGCTGTCGCAACGCTCGCACTGGCGCTGGCCACCGGCTGCAGCAGCAAGAACTACGTCAGGAGCCAGACCGCCCCGCTGATCCAGCACACCAACGAGCTGGATGACCAGACAGCGAAGAACAACCGCAATCTGCAGGATCTGAACGAGCGGACCACCAGCGGCATCAGCAAGGCACAGCAGGCGGCAGACAGCGCCCAGCAGAATGCGCAGACAGCCAGCAATGCTTCGAGCGCAGCCCAGAAGTCGGCGCAGGAGGCAGTCAACCGGGCCGATACGCTGGCCAGCGTGGTCAGCAACCTGGACAGCTATAAGCAGATCGCCACTGCTTCAGTCACATTCGGCTTCGATAAGGCCATGCTGACGAAGGATGATAAGGCGCAGCTGGATCAGCTGGGCCCGCAGCTCGGCTCGGCCAAGGGTTACATCCTGCAGGTCACCGGCGGCACCGACTCGGTGGGTAGCGCGCAGTACAACTATGAGTTGAGCCAGCGCCGCGCCGACGCTGTGGTGCAGTACCTGGCCTCGAAGTACAACGTGCCCGCGCATAAGTTCTACCTGATTGGCATCGGCAAGGATCAGGCGGTTGCGCCGAATAATACAGCAGCCGGCCGGGCAAAAAACCGCCGCGTCGAGGTGCAGGTGCTGTCGAACATGCAGCAGGGAAGCGGGACAGCAGTCTCGCAGGTTCAGCCGCAGTAGCTGAGGAGTCAGCGCGGTTCGGAATGAAAAGGCCGGGGCAGATCCCCCGGCCTTTCCGTACGCGGAAGGCACAAGGCGGAAGCCTGGAAGGCTGATTCGACCGAAATTTTAGGAGTGACCGTCTCAGGACAGAACGAATCATCGCCTTTGTGCATCTGAACACTCCAGACTTACGTGGAGGCTTCATGATCATCCTGCTGATTGTTCTCATTCTTCTGTTCGGCTTTGGCGGCTACCGGCTCGGCCCTGGTCTTGGCTATTACGGCGGCGGCGGCCTCAGCCTCATTCTGCTGATCGTTCTGGTACTGCTTCTGCTTAAAGTCATCTGACCGGCGCCCATTCTGAGTGGGCCGCTACTGGCCGGCTACTCGTAGACAGAGAAGGCCGGCGGCTGCGGCACGAACTGATTCCTGTCCGGAGCAGCCTCTTCCGCCTCCGGACCGCGGTGTGCTGGCCCAACGCCTTCCATCCATTGGCAGAGTACCTCGCGCAGGAAGACTTCAGGCGAGCGCCCGCAGCTACGACTAAATGGGCCAGTCGTGTAGCGAGATCGGGTGGCACCTGCATGCCTCAGCATCGCCGCAGAGACGCGGCGAAGGCTATACCACATTCGGGTCCGGATGGGTTATGGGGCACTTGTTCTATTTCGACGATTGGGGAAGCAGTGATGCGTGACCACAACGCGCGCATCGAGAGTTCAGGGAAGCGGGGCTCTTACTCCGGTGAGTGGACCGCGTGGCTATTCGACGCGGGCACACCGGTTGAGCTCCCGGGGCTGTAGAACAGCATCATTCCGATGAAGACAACCAGCAGTACCCCGACCCCGACCATCAGGCTCCAGAGGCACATGCACGACTTGGTGGAGAGGTTCACCGTTCCCTTCTTTCCAGCGGCGTTCCGGGGGTAAACCGCATCGTCTAGAGAAAGATGCCGGAAAGAGCCCGTGGGTGAGCCGGGAATTACCCGTGAGTTGAACCATTCCTGTGACTCCGGCGCGGCACGAACATTTCATGCGCCACGTGTACTCGCGCCCGCTTCCGGCTTCGGCCGCCGCGTGTACGGAGGCCATGGTCTGAGATCGCCAAATATGTTCCGCATACAGTTACGAATAGCTTGGGGCTTCCAGTATTAAGTATCCGTTTTGGGACTGCTCTTAGAGTAGTGGGGCGAGCCCCGCCCTTTATCTAAAGGGCGGCTCAGCCGGGATTTCGAGCGGGCCCGGCTGAGGCCTGTGGGAGGAGAGCGCGACTGGGGAATGATGGCTCGACCGCATCGAATCGGCCGCTGCCGCTGTCTGCCGGGGCAGCCGCGGATGACGGCTATACTGAAGGGTCACGGAGCAGCACCTGCGCGGCCGCACGCACGCCGCCAGCAGCAGCCAATCCTAAAGGCGAGTGGATCCCCGACGATGAGTACAAAGGTGGCAGTTCCAGTCCAGGCAGAGTTCTCCGCGGAAGTAGCGGAGTGGATCGAAGCATTCGACGAGGTCGTAGTGGCGGAGGGCGCGGAGCATGGCGCCGAGTTGCTGACTGCCCTGCGCCAGCGCGCGCGTGAGGCGGGGATCAACACGCCGGGCGAGCTGATTACTCCGTACCTGAACACCATTCCGCAGCACGAAGAGCTGCCGTATCCGGGTGACCGCGCGCTGGAGCGCCGGGTGGAGAGCCTCATCCGGTGGAACGCCATGGCCATGGTGCACGGCCAGAATAAGAAGGATGCAGGCATAGGCGGCCACATCGCCACCTACTCCTCGCTTGCGACGCTGCTGGAAGTGGGGTTTAATCATTTTTTCCACGCCACCTACGGCAACCAGCCGGGCGACTTCATCTACTTCCAGGGCCACGCCTCACCCGGTGTCTACGCGCGCGCCTACCTGGAGGGCCGCTTCGATGAGCAGCGGCTGAAAAACTTCCGCCATGAGCTGCGCGGAGAGCCGGCGCTCTCGTCGTATCCGCACCCGTGGCTCATGCCAGACTTCTGGCGCTTCCCCACGGTCTCTATGGGCATCGGCCCGCTGAATGCGATCTATCAGGCGCGGTTCATGCGCTACCTGGAGAGCCGCAAGCTGATCGAGAAGACGCCACGCAAGGTATGGGCATTTCTGGGCGATGGTGAGACGGATGAAGTGGACTCGCTCGGCGCGATCGGTGTCGCCACCCGCGAGAAGCTCGATAACCTGATCTTCGTCGTCAACTGCAACCTGCAGCGGCTGGACGGCCCGGTGCGCGGCAACAAGCGCATCATCGACGAGCTGGAAGGGGTATTCCGCGGCGCCGGGTGGAACGTCATCAAGGTGGTCTGGGGCGGAGACTGGGACAAGCTGTTTGAGCGCGACCACACCGGCCTGCTGCTGAAGCGCATGGAAGAGTGCGTGGACGGAGACTATCAGTCATTCAAAGCCAAAGGCGGCGCGTACCTGCGCCAGGAGTTCTTCGGCAAGTACCCGGAGCTGCTGGAGCTGGTCCGCGATATGAGCGACGACGAGCTAGCTGCGCTGCATCGCGGCGGTCACGATCCGCAGAAGATCTATAACGCCTACAAGCGCGCAGTGGAGCACACCGGCGGCCCCACTGTCATCCTGGCTAAGACGGTCAAGGGGTATGGCCTGGGCAGCACCCAGGCGCGCAACGCTAGCCACCAGGAGAAGAAGCTAACCGACGAGGGCCTGGCCGCGTTTGTGACGCGCTTCGACATCCCAGTCCCGGAGCAGGCGGCAAAGGACGCAACCTTCTTCCGCCCGGCCGACGATGCGCCTGAGATCGCATACATGCAGGAGCGTCGCAAGCAGCTGGGCGGCTATCTGCCTCGACGCGAGGTGCCGAAGCTCGACTTCCAGGCGCCGCCGCTCGAAGACTTCGCAGAGTGGACCGCCGGATCGAAGGGGCGTGCGGTCTCCACCACCATGGGGTTTGTCAGCATCCTGCGTCACCTGATGAAGGATGAGACCATCGGCCGGCTGATCGTGCCGATTGTTCCGGACGAAGGTCGCACCTTCGGTCTGGAGTCGGCCATTCGTCAGGTCGGCATCTACGCCTCGGAAGGGCAGAAGTACAAGCCGCACGATGTGGACATGCTGCTGTACTACCGCGAAGAGGCGGACGGACAGATTCTGGAGGAGGGGATCACGGAGGCGGGTTCCATGGCTTCCTTTACCGCGGCGGGAACTGCATACTCCAATTACCGCGTCCCCACCATTCCGTTCTACATGTACTACTCCATGTTCGGCTTCCAGCGCGTCGGCGATATGGCCTGGGCCTTCGCCGACTCACGTGGCAAAGGCTTTCTGATGGGGGGCACAGCCGGTCGCACCACCATGCTGGGCGAGGGCTTGCAGCACCAGGACGGCCACTCCATCGTGCTCGCCTCAACCGTACCCACCTGCGCGACGTACGATCCGGCTTATGTGTATGAGCTGGCCACGATCCTGCAGGACGGCATGCGGCGTATGTATCAGGAGGGCGAAGACCTCTTCTACTACGTCACCATGTACAACGAGGACTACGCGATGCCGGCCATGCCGGAGGGCTCGCGCGAGGGGATTCTTCGCGGCATCTACCGCTTCAAAGCGGCGGAGAAGGGACCGGCGGTTGCGCAACTCTTCGGCAGCGGCCCCATCCTGAACGAATCGCTGCGCGCGCAGCAGATCCTGGCAGAGCAGTACGGCATCGCTGCCGATGTGTGGAGCGTGACCAGCTACAACGAGCTGCGCCGCGACGCACTTGCGGTGGAGCGCTGGAACCGGCTGCACCCGGCCCAACCCGCGAAGCAGCCCTATGTGTTGGACGCGTTGGGAGATGCGCAGGGGCCGATCATCGCCGCAACGGACTACATGAAGGTTGTGCCGGACCAGCTGTCACCCTGGCTGCTGACCCGTCTGGTCACGCTGGGTACAGACGGCTTCGGCCGCAGCGACAATCGTGAGCATCTCCGCCGCCACTTCGAGGTGAACGCAGAGTCGATTGTCGCGGCCACACTGTCCCGGCTTGCGCGCGACGGGAAGTTCGACCCCAAGAAGGCAGAGCGGGCCATGGCCGATTTGGGCGTGGATACAGAGCGTGGGGATCCGGCCCGAGCGTAGTTGCTGCAAACGGACAAAATGGGAGAGCCTATCGGCTCTCCCCCTGGATTGGCTCTCAGGTCCATTCAGAGTGCGGTTGTCGACCCAGCGGATGAAGCTAGTCGCAGCCGTCTAGAAGTTCGATCAGCCGGCCGTCAATCGGGGGCAGCTTGGCCGTTTCCCGGCCGGAACGCCCCGGCTGGGCCAGCAGTGCGGGCCTGTCGTATCCGCTGATTCCCTTGTGCAGTGTTGCCGTCGGCGTCGCAGCCTGCGCGCTCCTCATCGTCTCCATGCGGACCTCCATGTGCCCTGTTTTTGGTGCCACCGATTGTTATACCCGGTCCGCTGATTGTCCATGACACATTTCGGGTAGCACCCGCAGCGTCAACCCCGGGGTCGACAGGGCAAAACGCACACTCCGGGTTGCTAGTGGCTCTGGAAGAAGCGAAGGACGGCCTTGGGATCGAAGTTTGATTCATCGAGGTGACCACCGCTGGCGTCAATCACCTGGACGCCTCCGCCGGCTCCGTTCACCCGCGCTGCGAACGCGTCGGCGTTCAGGTCGCGTGGCACTACCTTGTCGTGATAGCTAGACCACACCATCATGGGGACTACTGCATAGACCGTGGCCGGCTGCAGCATTGGATCGTAGGTAGCCGTCGCCGCGGCGTACGGATTGTCGTCGCTGATGTTGTAGGCGTCGGTGATGTGCTTCGCGGCGGCGGGCTGCTGGTAGGTGGAGGCCAGGTTGATATTGATGGACCAGCCTACCGCGGCTGCCGGGCTGACCGAACCGTGACTGATCGCGTTGAGCATGGTGAAGCCACCCATGCTGTCGCCCATCAGGTAGGGATGGGGTGCAAGATTGAGGCTGGCTCGCCACTGCCCGATCAGCGCCTCGACATCTGCATCGCACTGCGCATTGCCATAGCAGTTCTGGGTCGTGTTGTTCATCGCGATGGCGACATACCCTGCCTTCACCAGGGCCTCCGTCATGCGGCTGTACACGTGCCGCGTGAAGATGTCCGAGCCCAGCTCGCCATAGCCATGCAGATAAACCACCCAGCGGCTGGCAGTCTCTGGCTGATAGCTGCCGGGCAGCACGGCATAGGAGCCTCGCTGGCCGGGAAGCGTGTACGCAGCCAACAGGTTGGGTATGTTCGTAAAATTCGGGATGGTGAGCTGGGGGTTCGGCTGTGCGGACACGGCATAACGCAGCAGCTGTTGGCGATCGGCAGTTGCGGCAGAGCTTGCAACCATGGTGTCTGCGTTGGCAACGCCGGTCGCTGGAAGACTGAAGGTGAGCGCGTGGATGCTGCCATAGGGCGCGATGCTGATGCTGGTGTCCTGGCCGGTGTAGGCCACTGTGACGGTATACCAGCCGTTGCCACCGAGCTTGGCGTGCGAGGCAAGTTGGGTCCAAGTGCCATCTGCTTCGTAGCCGAAGCCAGAGCTATCGAATCCGGCAAGAAATCGCGATGTGGCGGAGTCGGTGCTGCCTGCCACCTGATTGCTGACTCCGATTAAGTTGGCGCGATTGTGTCCTGCCCGCAGCAGCAGATTCGCCTGCACGGTGTAGCTGGTCACACCTGCAACAGAGAAACGGCGCGTCAGTTCCGCCGGAGCCTCGCTGTCACACGGACTGCAACTCCAGGAGCCCTGATCGAAGCGGGTATCGGCTGCCGCGGCGAAGTCGCTGCCGTCCATCAGCCCGAAGGCGAATGCATCGCTCGCTGCCGTCTTTTCGGACGCGTCGTGCACCACCAATTGCGGAACGCTGCCACAGCCGAGCAGAGGAAAAACCGAGGCAGGCATGAGCCCGAGAAGCAGAAGCAGCAGCGAGGGGAGGCGGCAATGGGTCATAGCAGGCCTGCACCACCGCCCGGGGCGCGTACGCAGCAGGCGGAGCCCACCGCGGAAAGTAACAAATGCGTATGCAGTTGGGGGTGCGGGGGCAGTATATGTCTAGTCGCTGACAGACGCAGCAGTTTTCCTGCTCCACGGGGAGCGCGCGTTTTCCATGGCGTCGGGGAGAATGAGGCCCACTGTCCGCATTCGGACACCCGGCTTTGGCATTGGACAGTGGACGGCCCATCGCCTGTGATCTAGCGCGAGGGTTAGCATCGCGTTATGAGTGGGTTACGGCGGTGCTGACCGGTGGGCGCCCAAATGCTTCATTATCCAACGATGGATATCGCACGCCCCGACATCAAGGCCCGAAAAAACCGCCGCCGTTTTGTAATCATCGCGATCGCTCTCGTGGTGATGGCAGCCGCCGCAACTGCTGTTATGCGGCTGAAGCCGGCCTCCCCCACCGTGGAGCGCTCCTCGCTTTACACCGACACGGTGAAGCGCGGGCCGATGGTACGGCAGGTTCGGGGGAACGGAACTCTGGTTCCACGGGAGGACAAGATTCGCCAGATTCCCGCGCAGACGGAGGCGACCGTGATTCGCATCCTGATGCTGCCCGGCTCGCGCGTGAAGGCGGACAGCGTGTTGGTGGAGCTCGGAGATCCGCTGCTGACGCAGCAGGCGCTGGACGCGGAGTTGCAGTTGAAGGAGGCCGAGGCAGACCTGAAGAACACCGAGGTGAGCCTGCAGAGCACGCTGATGGGGCAGCGCTCGACTGCTGCCAATGTGGGCGCGGACTACGCCACTGCCAAGCGCCAGGCGGAGACCGACAAGTCGCTCTATGAACTGGGCGTGATCTCCGGGCTGGCGTACAAGGCGTCGCAAAGCAAGGCCGATGGATTAACAACCCAGAACCAAATGCAACAAAACGTCGTATCCATCAACGAGAAGGCGCTGGGCACTCAATTGTCCGTCCAGCAGGCCAAGGTAGCCCAGGCGCGCGCGATGGCGACATTGAAGCAACAACAACTCGAAGCATTACGGGTGCGGGCGGGTATCGACGGCGTGCTGACCGATCTGCCGCTGGCCGTAGGACAGCACGTGACACCTGGCACCATGCTGGCCAAGGTAGTGCAGCCGGATCAGCTGAAGGCCTCGCTCAACATTCCGGAGACCCAGGCACGTGACATTCAGATCGATCAGCCGGCCGCGATCGATACACACAACGGCATCCTCGACGGCACAGTGACGCGCATCGATCCCGGAGTGCACAACGGAACCGTGACCGTCGATGTGAAGCTGAATAACCACGTCGAAGGTGAGCGGCCGGACCTGAGCGTCGACGGCACCATCGACCTGGAGCGGATGAAGGATGTGCTCTACGTCGGCCGGCCCGCCTTCGGCAATGAAGATTCAACCATCAGCCTGTTCAAGCTGAGCCTGGACGGCAAGACCGCGGTACGTGTGCCGGTAAAGGTGGGCCGCGCCTCGGTAAATGCGATCCAGGTGATCAGCGGGCTGTCAGAGGGCGACATCGTGATCCTCTCCGACATGTCGCGCTGGGATAACACGGACCGTATCCGGCTGGAGTAGGCTATTGGGACTTAAGCAATCGATTTTCCTGTACGAAGAATTCAGAGGGGACGCCATGGAAGAGACCGCACGGCCACTGATTGAGATTGAAGCGCTGACCAAAGTCTTCTATACCGACGAGATCGAGACACATGCGCTCTCCGGCGTGCATCTGGCCATCATGCGCGGCGATTACGTCGCCATGTCCGGTCCCTCGGGCTGCGGCAAATCGACGCTGTTATCCATCATCGGGCTGCTCGACACCCCGACCGGCGGGCGGTATCAGTTGAACGGCAAGCCGGTGGAGAACCTGAGCTTCGCCGAGCGCTCCCGCATCCGCAACCAGGAGATCGGCTTCATCTTTCAGAGCTTCAATCTGATTGGTGACCTGACGGTTGCCGAGAATGTGGAGTTGCCGCTGACCTACCGGTCCGGCATGCCGGCGGCAGACCGCAAGCGCCGCGTGCAGGAGTCGCTGGAACGTGTCGGCATGGCGCACCGCATGCGCCACTATCCATCGCAGCTCTCCGGCGGTCAGCAGCAGCGCGTCGCGGTGGCCCGCGCGCTGGCTGGATCGCCTTCCATCCTGCTGGCCGATGAGCCAACCGGAAACCTGGACTCCAAGAACGGCGAGGCAGTGATGGAGCTGCTGGCCGAACTGCATAAAGAAGGCGCCACCATCTGCATGGTGACGCACGACCCGCGCTTCGCCCGTCACGCCGATCGCAACGTACATCTGTTCGACGGCAAGGTGATCGCAGAGGGTGAGCTGTCACCGGAGCAACTGCTGCAGGTGCAGTAATCCAGAGCAAGCTGCTGAGTGAAATCGGGCGGAGCCGGCAACGCGCAGCCGCGCCCCGTCGTGGCTGTGAAACGCAGGGATGTTTTTTGTTGAGGGGGTAGCGGGATGGCAGTGTTGCTGAAGGACCTGCAGTACGCGGTGCGACAGTTGCGGCGCAGCCCAGGGTTTGCCGTCACCGCCGTGCTGACGCTGGCACTCGGGATCGGGGCGACGACTGCCATCTTCAATCTGATCTACAACACATTGTTGAAGCCATTGCCGGTGGAGAAGCCGGGGCAGCTTTACATGGTGGGCGACCGACCCAGCTGTTGCAACTACGGCGGCATGCAGACGCAGTGGAACATCTTCTCGAATGATCTCTATCTCTACTTTCGCGATCACACGCGCGGGTTTGAGAATGTGGCCGCGTTCGGGGCCGGCCCCAGCGCGCTGTTGACCCGGCGAGTGGGTGACCCGGGCGCGCCCGAGACTCTGCGGGGCCGCTTCGTCTCCGGCAACGAGTTCGCCACCCTGGGTGTGCCCATGGCGCTGGGTCGGCCGATTCAGCCCTCCGACGATACGGCGGGCGCGGCTCCCGTGGTGGTGCTGAGCTATCGCGCCTGGGAGCACCACTACGGGCGCAACCCCGCCATGATTGGCGCACAGCTATCGATGAACCACACGGTCGCAACTGTGGTGGGTGTCACGGCGGCGGCGTACCAGGGAGAGATCCTTCAGTCGGATCCGCCCGAACTTTGGCTGCCGCTGAACCAGGAGGAGAAGTTCATCGGTCAGGCAGCCGCCCACACGCACCGCCCTGACCGGCACTGGCTGGACATCGTGGGCCGCATAGCACCTGGAGCAACCCCGGAGCAGATCCAGGCGCAGCTGAACGTGGAGCTGCGGCAGTGGCTGCGCACTCAGAAGTCGCTGACCGAGGCGGAGCGCAACGTTATCGACCGCCAGAGCACGGTGTTGAGTTCCGCGCGCACGGGTGTGAACAGCGTGGCCAGGGACTATGGCCGCTCTTTGAAGCTGCTGATGGGCGCTGCCGGCTTTGTGCTGCTGATTGTCTGCGCAAACGTGGCGAACCTGCTGCTGGTGCGTGCCATGGCGGAGAGGCAGCAGCAGGCGGTACGCATTGCGCTGGGGGCCACGCGCGCGCAGTTGGTACGCCAGGCGCTGCTGTCCAGCTTGCTGCTGGCGCTGGCGGGCAGCCTTGGCGCGGTGGCGATCGCGTATGCAGTGGCGCACTCAGTGCTGGGGCTGGCCTTTCGTGGCTCGCGATATGTGCCCGTCACTGTTGCGCCCTCGCTGCCGGTGCTGGCCTTTGCCGCAGGCGTGGCGCTGCTTACAGCGGTGGTGTTCGGCATAGTGCCGGCCTGGATCGCCACAGGCATCGATCCGGCCAGCGTGATCCGGGGCGGCGGCTCGCGAACGACCAAGGACGGCAGCTCCACGCCGCAGCGCGCGCTGGTCATCCTGCAGGCTGCACTCTCGGTCGTGCTGCTATGCGCGGCCGGCCTGTTGCTGCGCAGCCTCAATAATCTGCAGAAACAGGACCTGGGACTGAAGACGGAAAACCGCTACATCGTCGGCATGGATCCGTTCCTGGCGGGTTACAAGCCGGAGCAGACGGACGACCTCTACCGCAAGCTTTCGGACCGATTGATGCAGATCCCCGGCGCCCGTCATGTCGGCATCGCGCTCTACACGCCGATGGCGCATAACACCTGGAACGGTGGCGTCTTTATCGCGGGCCAGCCCGATCCACAGCCCAGCAACGGAAACTGGTACGTTCCCTCCTACACGCTCGTGAGTCCCAACTACTTCGACGCAGTCGGGACCAAGCTGAAGAGTGGGCGTGTCTTTACTGATGGAGATAACGGGAACAGCCGCAAGGTAGCGGTGGTGAATCAGGCGTTCGCAAATCGCTACTTCCACGGCGACGCGGTGGGCAAGCACTTCGGGGTCGACCGCGAGCTGCGAGCGCAGTTCGAGATCGTGGGCGTGGTGGAGAGCACGAAGTATGCCGATCCGGACCAGCCCGCAACCCCGATGTACTTCCTTCCCTTTACCCAGACAACGGACATGGCGAAGCCGGAAGATCGTGCGGGCGAGACGCTGGCCCACTACGCGGGTCAGGTAGTGATCGAGGTAAATGGCAGCACGTCCGCAAGTGTGGAGCCAGCGCTTCGTCGAGCCTTTGCCGAGGTGAACCCCAACCTGACGCTGCAGAACTTCACCACCTTTGCCGAACAGGTCTCCACCAACTTCAATGAAAACGAGCTGCTGGCGCGCCTCACCACTCTGTTCGGCCTGGTCGCCCTCATCCTCGCCTCGGTGGGTATCTATGGTGTGACTGCGTACTCGGTGGAGCGCCGCACGGCGGAGATCGGCGTCCGCATGGCTCTGGGTGCGGACCGCGGCCGCATCCTGCGCGATGTGCTGCGGTCGGCGCTGATGCAGAGCGGCATCGGCCTGCTGCTCGGTATTCCGCTGGCCTATGCAGTCGGGCGACTTCTGACGCAGCACCTGTATGGTGTGGGCGCCTTCAACGGAACCGTGTCTGCAGTCACGCTGGTGACGCTGTTCTGCGCAGCTGCGCTGGCGGCATTGCTGCCCGCGCGGCGGGCTGCTTCGATTGAGCCGATGACGGCCCTGAGAACCGAGTAAGGAGAGGAACGCGCGATGCAACTGGTCCAGGAGATTCGCTACGCACTGCGGCAGCTGCGCCGCTCCCCAGGCTTTGCGGTCACTGCAGTCCTCACGCTCGCGCTGGGCGTGGGCGCGACCACCGCTATCTTCTCTCTGATCTACCAGGTCATGCTGCGCCCCTTGCCGGTGGAGGCTCCAGGGCAGCTATACAAACTGGGCGAGCGATTTGACTGCTGTTACAACGGCGGTGGCTTGTTCGAGGACTGGAGCCTGTTCTCCTTCGACCAGTATCAGCAGCTGGGCAGCCGCATTCCCGGCTTCTCCAGCATGGCAGCGGTCGAGGCGGGTACGCAGGACGTGGGTATCCGTCCGCAGGGAAGCGCCAGCCCGGCAGAGCCATCACGACTGCAATTTGTCTCAGGCAACTACTTCTCCACGCTAGGAGTGCGGTCAGTGTATGGTCGGGCGCTTGAGCCCAGCGACGACCAGCGGAGTGCACCGCCTGCGGTGGTGCTGAGCTACAGCTTCTGGCAACGCCGCTTCGGCGCCTCGCCCGCCGTGGTCGGGTCCACGCTGAGCGTCAATGGACGGGGCATGACGGTGGCGGGCATTCTGCCGGAGCAGTTCTTCGGTACACGCGTGGATGCCGACCCACCCGAGATCTTTGCGCCGCTTGCCTTTGAGCCAATGCTGACCAACATCGATGCCATGGACCATCCCGGAGAGTACTGGCTGTACGTGCTGGGAAGGACCAGACCAGGGTTCAACCCGGCCAGCACCAACGCACAGGTCAGCGGGCTGTTACAGCAGTGGTTGCGGGCGCATCCGGAGACGCTGGACGCCCCCCAGATGAGTGCAATCGGCAATCAGCACACCGAGTGGGTGCCCAGTGCTGCCGGCACCAGCGGATTGCGCGACAGTTACGGCTCCGGGCTGAAGCTGCTGTTGATGATTGCCGGCTTTGTGCTGCTGATTGTCTGCGCGAATCTGGCCAACCTGATGCTGGTGCGGGGCATGGCGCATCGGCAGCAAACGGCTGTGCGGCTGGCGCTGGGTGCACAGCGAAGCCGGCTGGTGCGGCAGACGCTGATCGAGAGCCTGATCGTCTCGATCGCCGGCAGTGTGGTTGCCGTCCTTTTTGCGGTCTTGGGCTCCCGGGCCATGCTGGCTATGGCGCTCGCCGGCGCCCAGGCTTCGCCGTTTGCGGACTCGCCCTCGCTGCCGGTGCTTTTGTTCGCGCTTGCAGTGGCGGTGTTGGCCGGCGTTGTGTTTGCCTGCGCGCCCGCCTGGATCACCTCGCACTTCGACCCGATCGAGGCGCTACGCGGCGCCAGCCGGACCGCGGGGGACGCGACTGCATGGCCGCAGAAAGCACTGGTGGTACTGCAGGCCGCACTGTCGCTCGCGCTTCTGTCCACGGCAGGGCTGCTGACCTTAAGCCTGCGCGCGCTGGAGAATCAGGATCTGCATCTGGCTACCTCCGGCCGTCTGATCGTGCACATCAACACGGTTGCCGCGGGCTACGACCTGCCCAAGGTCGAAGCGCTGGAGCGCAGACTGGACAGTGAGGTTCGGCACCAGCCGGGAGTGCTTGAGTTGGGCTATGCGAAGTACAGCCCGTTGTCGCACGATGCGTGGCACGACCTGGTCTATATGCCGGGTGAGCCGCCACCACCGCCCGAGTTCACCGGAAACGCCTTCCGCACCACCTATGACCGCATCAGCCCGCATTACTTCGATGCCGTGGGCACGCAGGTCGTGATGGGACGTGCCTTCTCTGACCAGGACACGGCAGTTACGCGACGGGTCGCTGTGGTCAACCGCGCCTTCGTAAGTCGTTTTTTGAAGGGCAAGCCGCCGCTGGGTGCGCACTTCGGGCTGAGCGCGAAAGACCCCAGTGAACTCGAGATTGTCGGCGTGGTGGACGACACCAAATATGAGGATCCGGAGCGGCCGCAGTTGCCCATGGTTTTCATGCCGCTGGCGCAGCCGAGTGAGGTCTTCGACCCGCGTGATCGCGTAGAGGAGGAGCGGATGCGCTATCCGAACGACATCGTCGTCCACTACCAGGGCGGCGAGGGCGACATGGCGGCAGCCCTGCCGCGCGCGCTCGGCAATATCGATTCCAATCTTCCCATCGTCCACATCGAGAGCCTGGAGAGCCAGGTGCAATCCAACTACAACCAGCCTGAGATGCTGGCACGGCTTACCGGCGCCTTCGGATTGATCGCGCTGCTGCTGGCCGCGATCGGCATCTACGGCGTGACTGCCTACAAGGTGGAGCGGCGCACCCCGGAGGTGGGTTTGCGGATGGCGCTGGGTGCAGACCGCCGCGACGTGCTGCGCGAGGTGCTGAAGCGGGCACTGGTTCAGGTCACGACCGGACTTGCCCTGGGTGTGCCACTTGCGCTGGTTCTCGGACACCTGATGGCGTCGCATCTCTTTGAGGTCAGCAGCTACGACCTACGCATCCTGGCAGGAGCCTTCGCGACTCTGCTGCTGGCCGCAGTGCTGGCAGCACTGGCCCCCGCGGTGCGTGCCGCCAACATCGAGCCGGTGGAGGCGCTCCGGAATGAGTAGGCTGCCCGGCCAGTCTGGGTGTGGCGGGAGACGGGGAGTCCCGTTCCGGTGCGGCCGCAATGGCCGCCAGCCAGCTGCTGCCGCTTTGCGGCGAGCAAATCGTATCTCTTCCTGTGGCCGCATGGTAGCGTTGCGAACGGAGTGATCGGATCCCCCATGCACCTTGCCCAGGACATTCGCTACGCCTTTCGCCAGCTCCACCGGAGCCCGGGTTTCTCCATCACCGCGATTCTCACGTTGGCGCTCGGCCTCGCCGCGACTACCGCGATCTTCACCCTGATCTACGAGACCATGTTGAAGCCATTGCCGGTGACTCGCCCGGCCGAGCTCTACAAGGTAGGCAACGAGAGCACGTGCTGCTTCACAGGCGAGATGCTGGACGACTGGAGCCTGTTCTCAAACGACCTCTACCGGACCATGCGGGACAACACGCCTGGCTTTCAGGGCCGGCTGGCGGCGTTCCAGGCCGGGCTCGTCTCGCTCTCCATGCATCGCGTGGGAGATCCGCAAGCGCCCGCCGCGCTGCTGGGCAAGTTGGTCTCCGGCAACTACTTTGAGGTGCTGCAGGTGCCGATGGCCGCCGGCCGGGGCTTGACCGATCAGGATGACCGGCCCGGCGCACCGCCGGTCGCCGTCATCAGCGACCGCATGTGGCAGCGCCGCTTCGGCCGCGATCCCCGCATCCTGGGTGAGACTCTGCTGATGAACGGCACAGCGGCCACGGTAGTCGGGGTGACGGCGCAGCCCTTCCTGGGCGAGACACTGAATGCGGATATGCCGGAGCTGTGGCTGCCCCTGGAACAGGAGGGCAACTTCATCCACGAAGGTCCGCACGGTCCGCACCCGGATCACTACTGGCTGGACATCATCGGGCGCGTGCCGCCTGGTACCAACATCGCGCCACTTGATGCGCGGCTGAACACGGAACTGCGACAGTGGCTGCACAGCCGCAGCGCACAGATGCAGCCGGAGGAGCGTGCGCAGATCGACCGGCAGCGGACTGAACTCGCCTCCGCCGAGACCGGCATCAACTTCACCGGCATGATGTACAGCCGCGCCCTGAAGCTGCTGATGGCAGCTGCGGGGTTTGTCATGCTGATCGTCTGCGCCAACGTCGCCAACCTGTTGCTGGTCCGCGCCCTGTCGCAGAGCCAGCAGACCTCGGTACGTATGGCGCTGGGGGCCAGCCGGGAGCAACTGCTGCAGCAGGCCATGGTCTCAAGCCTGCTGCTTGCGCTGCTTGGCTGTGTCGCCTCCATCGGGGTGGCCTACGTGCTGTCGAAGTCGATCATGGGCCTGGCCATGGAGGGCCTCGACTTCATCCCGTTCGAGACCGGTCCATCTGTGCCCATGCTGAGCTTTGCGTTTGCCACCGCGTTGATCACATCTGTGATCTTCGGCGTAGGGCCAGCCTGGCTCTCCACCCGCAATAACCTGGCCAGCGTGTTGCGCGCGGCTTCGCGGACGACGCGCTCCAGCGGATCGGGCGCGCAGCGCGGGCTGGTAATCATGCAGGCCGCTCTCTCGGTAGTGCTGATCTGCGCGGCCGGGCTGCTGGCACGCAGCCTGGGCAATCTGCAGAATCAGAACTTCCACTTTCAGACGCGGGACCGCTATGTGGTGACGATCGAACCAGCACTGGCGGGCTATCGCCGGGCGCAGCTTGATGGGCTCTACCGTCGGCTGGAGCAGCGCCTGATGGCAATTTCAGGCGCGCAGAGTGTTGGGATTGCAACCTACGCGCCGATGTCCGGAGATCTGCATACCACCTTCGCCTACTTTCCTGGACAGCCTAATCCGGCGCCGAACAGCGATTGGGGCGCGCCGGCCTGGAATCGTGTCAACTCGGAATACTTCACCGCGATAGGCACCAAGGTCCGTGAGGGGCGTGTCTTCACTGAAGCCGATGACGACCATGCGCGCAAGGTGGCTCTGGTAAACACCACCTTTGCACGACGCTACCTTGATGGTCATGCTATGGGTCAGCACTTCGGCATCGAACCGGAACTGCGCTCGCAGTTCGAGATCGTTGGCGTGCTTGAAGACACCAAGTACCGCTTCCCGGACAAGCCCGTTCCTCCAATGTTCTTTCTACCCTTCGCGCAAACGACCCAGGTATTCCGTCAGGACCGGGAGAGCTGGGAGGCCCGCACGCATCAGGCCGGCAATGTCATTCTGCACCTGACCGGCAGCAACCGCGCGTCTGCCGAAGCGCAGATCCGTAAAGCGTTCGCGGATGTCGACACCAACCTGCCGATCACCGCGTACTACACCTTTGAGGAGCTGAAGAGCTACGGGTTCCTGCAGAATGTCCTGCTCTCCCGGCTCTCTGCACTGTTTGCGTTTGTAGCGTTGCTGCTGGCAGCAATCGGCATCTACGGCGTCACCGCGTATGCGGTCGAGCGGCGTACCGGTGAGATCGGGGTGCGCATGGCGCTGGGCGCCAGCCGCGCGCGGATCCTGCGTGGTGTGTTGGTGCAGTCGCTCACCTCCTGCGGAGTGGGCATGCTGATCGGCGTGCCGCTGGCCTATGCCGCCGGGCGGCTGCTTGCCGGGCAGCTGTTCGGTGTCGGTTCATTCGATCTATCCGTCCTTGCGATCGCGGTGCTGTCGCTTTCTGTCAGCGCTGCCGCTGCCGCTCTGCTGCCTGCACGGCGAGCCGCGTCCATTGAACCCATGCAGGCGCTGCGCACTGACTAGCAGGAAGGCGGATGAGGATGCGGACAGTACCGAATGTAGAACACGCCTGCAGCTCTCGCTCCGCTGTGCCTGATGTGTTCACGCCTGCTCTCCAGCCCCCCTCGCGGCGAGTCGCGAGCACGAGGGAAGAGCCGGTCGCCTACTTACTGGAAGAAGAAAGAAGCCGTTCATGATTCAACTGAACAATCTGGAACGCAGCTACAAGACCGGTGCCGGACAGACCTGGGTGCTGCGTCGCATCGACCTCACCATACAGCGCGGGGAGTTTGTCACGCTGATGGGACCCTCCGGGGCAGGGAAGTCTTCGCTGCTGAATGCAATCGCGCTTTTGGATGACCAGTGGGCGGGCGAATACTTCTTTGAAGATCAGCCGGTCCACACGATGAATCGCAAGCAGCGCGCCGAGCTGGCCAAGCGCAGCATGGGAATGGTGTTCCAGAGCTATCACCTGCTGGATGAGCTGACCGTGGCGGAGAACATTGATCTGCCGCTCAGCTATAAGAACATGCCGCGGGCGGAGCGGCAGGCCCTGGTCGCTGATACGCTGGACCGCTTCAACATCGTGGCAAAGAAAGATCTGTTCCCTTCGCAGCTTTCCGGAGGGCAGCAGCAGCTGGTGGGCATTGCGCGTGCGGTGATCCATAATCCCGCGCTGCTGCTCGCCGACGAGCCCACCGGCAATCTCCACTCCGAGCAGGCCAAAGAGATCATGGAGCTTTTCCGGGAGCTGAACCGTCAGGGCACGACCATTCTGCAGGTGACGCATTCCGAGGTGAACGCCGCGTACGGCAACCGCGTGCTCGAGGTTCGTGACGGATGGCTGGTCCGCGATACCGCGCGCCCGCAACTCTCCACTGTGCAGGAGCCGGCCGCACGATGACCCTTCGCCACGTCGTCGCAACGATAGCGCTCTCGGTGGCAACGGTCTCCGCCGCGCCTCTCTCGCCTTGTGCATGGGCTCAGGCCACTCAGCAGGCCTTCCACGTGCAGCTACCGCGCACCCATAATCCATTCACCATCTACACGCCGGTGAACATCCCGGCACCCAACCTGGCCAACTCCGTGCGGCTGGATCAGTCCATTCACGATGGCAAACTCTACCTGTCGCTGAACGATGCTATCGACCTGGCGCTCGAGGACAACCTGGACCTCGCGATCTCCCGCTACTATCTGCCCATCGCGGACGCGGATGTGCTGCGCACGGCGGCCGGCGGCATCAGCTTCGGCGTGCCCACAGGAGTGGTGCAGAATACGCTCGGCGGCTCCGGCGCTCCCGGGGTCACCGGCTCTTCCGGCGGGGTGGGCGGTTCCGGCGGCGGCGCAGGCGGCCTGGTGCAAAACACCTTCGGTCTGGGTACCCCGGTGCCCAGCTTCGATCCGCATATCATCGGCAGCGCCAGCACGGAGCACAACACCTCTCCGCAGGTGAACACGGTCACCTCCGGCACGCCGTCGCTCAAGGTCAACACGGTGATCGCCGACGCGACCTATGTGCAGTCGTTCCCGACGGGCACCACTCTGGAGTTCGACTTCAACAACTCCCGCCAGACCATCAACAGTCCTTTCTCCACCTTGAACCCCTCTCTCAGCACGAACTACCGGTTCCTGCTGCAGCAGCAGCTGCTGGCGGGCTTCGGCTTCGCGCCCAACCTGCGTTATCTGCGGCTGGCCAGAAACAATCGCAAGATCTCTGCCATCGCGTTCAAACAGCAGGTGATTGCCACTGCAACCCAGATTGAGAACATTTACTGGGACCTGGTCAACGCCTACCAGGATGAGCAGGTGAAGGAGCGCTCCCTCGCCTTTGCCGAGAAGACGCTTGACGATGAGCGCAAGCAGCTGGAGTTAGAGGCTGTGCCGGCCACCGACGTAATGAAGGCTGAAACCGAGGTGGCCACTCGCCAGCAGGACCTGACGGTCGCGAAGACGACGCTGCAACTACAGGAGTCGTTCATCAAGAACGCGCTGACCAGGCGGCTGGATGAAACCATCGAAGAGCTGCCCGTTGTGCCCACGGCCTCGCTCGACGCCTTCCAGGCAGAGGTGGTGCCGCCCGTGCAGCAGTTGATCTCACAGGCGATCAAGGACCGGCCAGACATTGCCGAGTTGCAGATCAACCAGGCGGACTATCAAATTTCGCGCAGCGCGGTCCGCAACGCTCTGCTGCCCTCGGTCAGCGTTGTCGGGTACTACGCCGGCTCCGGCCTGGGTGGTGAGGCCAACCCCAACTACTCGCTCGGCTCGAACATTGTTACGGTTCCGCCGAGCTATGGCGGCACACTGCAGAATGCCTTCAACAACTCCTCACCGGACTACCTAGCCGAGGTGCAGGTGAATATCCCGCTGCGCAATCGGCAGGGGCGCGCGGATCAGTTTCGCTCTGAGCTGGAGTATCGCCAGGCAGAGTTGCAGGTGGTGCAGATCCAGAAGAATGTCCGTATCGAGGTGCGCAACGCTGCCTACTCGCTGGAGCAGGGCGCGGCGCGCGTAGCCGCCGCTCGCAAGGCACGCGACCTGGCGCAGCGCACCTTCGACATCAAGAAGCAGGAGCAGCAACTAGGCGCCGGCTCGAACTTCGAGACCGTCACGGCGGAGCACGATCTGGCGCTCGCCAGCTCCGCCCTGGCCGCCGCCGAGACCAGCTATGAGAAGAGCCGGCTGGAGCTCTATCGCGCGACCGGGCAGACGGCCCCGGCCCCGCCCGGCGCGGGGGGGGGTCCCTCCCCCCCCCCCCCCGGGGGGGGCGTCGTCGCCGCACGCTCTACCACCCCTGCACCCGAACCGCCCGCTGCCGCCGGCCCGGTACGGCCATAGTAGAGTGACACCCAGAATGACCACTCCACGGCAACGCGGGCAGCAGGACGAAGCGGCTCCCACTGGCACGCGGCCGCGCGGCATCGAAGCGCAACGCGCACGCTCTGCGGAGGAGCGGCCGCGCCTGCTGATCGCCGATGACCAGCCGCCCATACTCGATGCACTGGAGCTGCTGCTGCGGCCGGAGGGGTATCGCGTCGATCGCGCCTCCTCGCCTCGTGAGCTGATCGAGTGCCTGGCCAGCGAAAGCTACGATGCCGTGCTGATGGACATGAACTACAGCCGGGACACCACCTCTGGCGTGGAGGGCATTGACCTGCTCGCGGAGATCCAGGGCTACGGGCTCCGCATGCCCGTGATCGTAATGACGGCGTGGAGCAGTATCGAGCTGGCCGTGGAGGCGATGCGCCGCGGCGCGGCGGATTTCATCCAAAAGCCGTGGGACAATGCGCGGCTGTTGACCGTGCTGCGCACGCAGCTGGAGTTGCGTCGGGCCTTACGCCAGGCCGACATGCTGGAAGCGGAGAATCGCTTTCTGCGTGCCGAAGGCCTGCCCACCCTGATTGCCGAATCGCCCGCGATGCAGCCAGTGCTTGAGACCATTGCGCGTATCGGCCCTTCCGACGCCAACGTGCTGATCACCGGGGAGCACGGAACAGGCAAGGAAGTGATTGCGCAGACGCTGCATGCGCTCTCCTCCCGCGCGCAGCGCACACTGGTGGCCGTCAACACGGGTGCGCTGCCGGAGGGTACCTTCGAGAGCGAGATCTTCGGTCACGTAAAGGGCGCCTTCACCGATGCGCGCACGGACCGGATCGGGCGCTTCGAGCTGGCGGACCACGGCACGCTGTTCCTCGACGAGATCGCCAATGTCCCGCTGCGCCAGCAGGCCAAGCTGCTGCGCGTGCTCGAGACTGGTGAGCTCGAACGCGTCGGCTCCTCCAAGACGCGCAAGGTCGATGTGCGGCTGCTCTCCGCTACCAACGCGAACCTCCACACGGAGTGTGAGGAAGGCCGTTTCCGCTCTGACCTGCTGTTCCGGTTGAACACGGTGGAGATTCATCTGCCGCCGTTGCGCGAGCGCCGGGATGACATTCCTCTGCTGGCCGGACATTTTCTGGCCCGCTGGGCCAAGCGCTACCGACGTCTGCTGGCCGGGTTTGCACCGCGCGCACTGGAGCTGATGATGCAGTACGCGTGGCCCGGCAATGTGCGCGAACTGGACCACTGCATCGAGCGTGCCGTGCTGATGGCGCGTACCGACCGCGTGGACATCGGTGACCTGAATCTGTCGCCTCCGCGGGCCAGCAGCACTCCCGGCAGTCTGGACGATATGAGTCTGGAGGCAGTGGAGAGTATTCTCATCCGCAAGGCGTTGGCGCGGGCCCACGGCAACGTGAGCCAGGCGGCGGAGGCTCTCGGCCTCAGCCGCGGCGCCTTGTATAGGCGGATGGAAAAGTATGCCATTTAGGACCACGTCACGCAGTCACCATCCGGTGCAGCCCGCGCGGGAGCAGTAGTCCGTGCGCGCCGGAGAAGAGCCGGTACCGGCCCAGGAGTTCGCTGCGGCGGCATATAAGCAGCCGGCGACCCGCGAGGCTCCCGTAGCGGACAAGCCTTCCGCGCCGCGGCGTGAGGGGATCCGCATCCACGGATCGCAGCGGTTGCCTGGTTTGGACCGCGACCACACCGGCAAACATGCAAAGCCAAAGATGAGTTTCGAGGGCCGGCTGCGCCTGCTGGCATTGCTACTCGCGCTCTCAGGAATGCTGATTGCCGCGGGGCTGTTGATCGCCATGCATGCGTCGTCGACCCTGTGGTTCTCGCTGCTGGCCATCTGGGGCTTCGTTACGCTTCTGCTCTGCAGCCTGATCGTCGATCACGTGGTCAGACCGTTGCAGACGCTTTCAAACGTGGTCAGCGCGCTGCGCGAAGATGACTATGCGTTTCGCGCCCGGGGATCCGCGAACGAGGATGCACTGGGAGAGTTGGCGCTGGAAGTCAATGCACTCGCTGACATGCTGCAGGAGCAGCGTGCCGGCGCGCTGGAAGCCTCGGCGCTCTTGCGCCGCGTGGTAGGAGCCATGGACGCGCCGGTACTGGCCTTCGACCCTGACGGCACGTTGCGGCTGATGAATCCGGCGGCGGAGCGGGTGCTCGCGCTGCGTTCGGACGGCAGTGTCGGTTCCTCCGCGGAGGCGCTGGGGCTGACGGCGTTGCTGACCCAGCCCGACGAAGGAATCTTCGATCTGGAGCAGGGGGGCCGGGGCCCGCGCTGGATCGTGCACCGCCGCCGCTTCCGCCAGCGGGGTGTGCCGCACACGCTGCTGCTGCTCTCCGCTGTGAGCGC
>CAXUMX010000058.1:0-21352 GCA_964252395.1 uncultured Acidobacteriaceae bacterium
GCCTCGCCCGGTGTCCCCGCCAAGGCCCGCCCGCAATTTGGTCGAGCCGGCGCGCCGTGTTGGTGTGGGGACGCGCCGGTTCGGGCAAGCATTCGTTGGCCCCTTGGCTCGGGTCGGCAGAAGCCTGTTGCTGGAGATGACCGGCTTGCTGTTCGCGCTGTTTGCCCTCTTCTTCGCGCAGAATGCCTGGAAGACCCGCTCCGACGCGGCACATGGCCCGGAGCACACGCACTTTCTTCTCTATTGCCTCGTGGGCATGATCTTTCTCTACTTCTCTGTCAGCTCCTTCATCAAGGCAAATCGCCGCAGCGGCGCCAGCGCCCGGCGCAATCGCGCATGAACAAGACACCTCAGTCCGAAGTCCGACAGCCGGAGAACCGGCAACCCGAAGAGGCACGCGCTGTGTGGAGCGCAGAGGATCTGGCCGCAACCGGCTTTGACTCAGACCGCGACCTTGGGTTCCCCGGGCAATACCCCTTCACCCGCGGCATCCAGCCCACCATGTACCGCGGCCGCCTGTGGACCATGCGTCAGTACGCGGGCATGGGCGATGCCGAGGAGTCGAACCGCCGCTACAAGTTTCTGCTGGCCAATGGCACCGCGGGCCTGTCTGTCGCCTTCGACCTGCCCACGCAGATTGGCTATGACTCCGACGACCCGATGGCGCTGGGCGAGGTCGGTAAGGTGGGCGTGGCTATCGACTCGATCGAGGACATGGAGCGCCTCTTCGCAGGCATCCCGCTCGACCGGATATCCACCTCCATGACTATCAACGCCACTGCCTCGATCCTGCTGGCGTTGGATGTGGCAGCGGCGCGGCGCGGCGGGGCAGATACGCGCAAGCTCACCGGCACAGTGCAGAACGACATACTGAAGGAGTACATCGCGCGCGGCACTTACATCTACCCCGTGCCGCATGCCATGCGCATCATCACGGACATGTTCGCCTGGGCGGAGCAGGAGGTGCCGGAGTGGAACACCATCTCCATCTCCGGGTACCACATGCGCGAGGCTGGCTCGACGGCCGCGCAGGAGGTGGCCTTCACTCTGGCGAATGGCATCACGTATGTCGAAGCCGCTATCAAGGCCGGCCTCAACGTGGACAGCTTCGCCCCGCGACTCTCCTTCTTCTTCAACGCGCATAACGATTTTTTAGAAGAGGTCGCTAAGTTCCGCGCCGCCCGCCGCATCTGGGCGCGCGTCATGCGCGAGCGCTTCTCCGCGAAGAATCCCCGCTCCTGGATGCTGCGCTTCCACACCCAGACTGCAGGGTCAACGCTCACCGCGCAGCAGCCGGAGAACAACATCGTGCGCACCGCTATCCAGGCCATGGCCGCCGTGCTGGGTGGCACGCAATCCCTGCATACCAACGGTTACGACGAGGCGCTGGCGTTGCCCACCGAGGAGGCCGCGCGCATCGGCCTGCGCACCCAGCAGATTCTGGCCCAGGAGTCAGGCGTCGCGCAGACGGTCGACCCCTTCGCCGGCAGCTACTTCGTCGAGGCCTCGACAACCCGGATTGAGCAGCAGGTGGGGGAGTATTTCGAGAAGATCGAGTCACTGGGCGGCATGCTGCGCGCCATTGAGCGCGGCTGGGTGCAGCAGGAGATCCAGAACGCCGCCTACGACTATCAGCGCAAAGTGGAGAGCGGGGAGGCAGTTGTCGTCGGCGTCAACAAGTTCACCCGCGAGAACGAGCCCGGCGTCCCTACGCAACGCCACGACCCAGACCTGGAACGCCGCCAGGTAGAACGCCTGCGCGCATTGAGAGCAAAGCGCAGCCAGTCAAGATGGCAACAGGGCATCGACGCAGTGACAAATCGCGCCAGGTCAGACGAGAACCTGATGCCCGCCATCGTCGAAGCCGTCGAGAGCAACTGCACGGTCGGCGAGATAGCGGGCGCTCTAAGGGAAGTCTTCGGCGAGTATCAAGAGACGGTGGTCATCTAGATAATCGTGTCAGCCGCGTTTGTAAGATTAGCGACTAGTAAAAGTGCAAAGCCACGGTAATGGTGCAAACCTGAATGGCCGAGCGCAATTTTTATTGCGGTAAATCGAAATATGTGATTACAATCGCTTCTCCCCGATCTCAATATAGAGAGACTTGCGATGCGTGTATTCATGAGAATATTCGCGCTCCTCGCGGCCGTGTGTATTACAAGTTTTCCAGCTCACGCGCAAATGACCCCTGAACAAGCGATGGCACAGGTGGCCGCGAGCTTGCAAGTGGGTGGAATGAACTGGAGCCGTTTCGCTCCCCCGGTCTATCAGGCCGTATGGCAGCAAACGGGCGGTTCAGGTATCTATCCACAGCTCAGAGAGCTCGGCGTGATCCAAAATGTCATCCGGCTGAACGGTGTTCAACTGCCTGGCGGTTTCATTTATGTTTTTCGAGTATTTTTTCAGTTCGGGGCGGTGGATTTCCAAATAGCGTCAGATAATTTCGGGAACGTATTGCAGCTATCCTTTCGCGGGTCTCCTCCATCGATGCAACCGACCCTACCACCACCCACCACAAGCGGGCCGGATGATCCACCTACCGCGCCGACTAAAGCAACCCCAGTCGCAGGCGGAGGAGCTAAGCCTATCTCAGTTCCTTCCACAGCAGACGAGGGCTGCTCACTATACCCGCAACTCTGCGAGTAGCTATGATATCCGCCGGTCGTTTGTCAAAGTGAGCGTTCTTGCTGGGATAAGTGGGCAAGTCTTCAAGATAATGGCTCAAGAGGTAGATCCCTCGCATGCCTGCTGCATCACCCGGACTGAGTTTCTGTCAGTATTGGAGCAGTCCTCGGAGCGCAGAGTCTATGAAACTTCTGACACGATTCTTCCCCATTCCGGAAATCGATCTCTTGATGAAGCTCTTGCCCACACGCTCGGAAGAATTTCCGAAATCTTCAACGTCCTTCCGGGATTCGGATTTTACAGAGAATCTCAGGGCCGAAATGCTTACGCGAGCCCTGAGATGCGGACAAATAGGAGCGATGGCACAGTACTTTTTGGCCTAGCGCTTTTGAATGAACAGATGCGGGCCGATCCGACGGGTGTTCGCGTCGCCGCAGTATGCGCGCATGAGTTCGGGCACATCGTCCAGATGCGCCACGGTTTGCAGTCCCGTATTTTGAACGGCTCTAGCTCAGTAAAGCCGCTGGAGCTACATGCCGATTACTTGGCCGGATATTTCGCGGCACGTCGCAAAGCTGAAAGGCCAGATTTCCATGCCGAGGAATTCGCCATGTCGCAGCGCTATTGGGGTGATAGCGACTTCGGCAATCCTCAGCACCATGGTACGGGCGAGGAACGAGGGGCGGCGGTCGTTCAGGGCTTTCTGGCATTCAAGAACAAGAATTTGGATTTGTCGGACGCTATAGAGAGCGGGATTCACTATGTTAAGTCCATATAAGCGATGGTTTGTGCCACGCTACTCGATTTGAGGACAGTTCACTCTTTACATGCATCTAGGTGCCAGGAGGAAAATTCGCTTCCAGAAAGATAGGTCGCGTAGAGCAAGAGAGCGGGGGCAGCGTGCCTAATGCTGGTGCTAGGTTCTTTGAGAAGATGGCCTATCCCTTCCATCCCGCGCCCGCTCAAGCTCCGCAATCTCCAGCTTCACCATCCCCATCATCGCCTGCATCACCCGCGCCGCCTTCGCCGGGTCGGGATCGTTCAGCATGGCGTCCATCGCCTCCGGCGTGATCTGCCAGGTCACGCCATACTTGTCCGTCACCCAGCCGCATGCCATCGTCTCCCCGCCATCGGATAGCTTTGCCCAGTAGTCGTCGATCTCTGCCTGCGTGGCGCACGGCACCAGGAAGGAGACGGCCGGGGTGAAGCGGAACTGCGGACCCGCGTTCAGCGCCACAAACTTCTGCCCGCGCAGTGTCATGCTCGCCGTCAGCACCTTGCCCCGCCGCTTCGCGTCCGGAAATGAATCGGCGTAGTAGCGCACCGGGCCCTTCTTCGCATCCCGGAAGACGGAGACCCAGAAGTCCACCGCATCCTCCGCCTGCCCGTCGAACCACAGGAACAGCTCGATCTGCTGCATCGCGTATCTCCTTCTCTCCTGGGAAACGACGCCATCATACCGCCGCTCCGCTGCGCTTCGAGCGGTCACTAGTTAGAGCAGAGCCTAACTTCGTCTCCGCAACCCCTCGCCCCGTAGCGCATCGTACAGGCAGGCGAAGTGACCAGGCCTTCCGGCAAACGAATCGCTCATCTGCAACTGTTTCTGCGTACACTGGCCGCGGAGGGGAGGGGGTGTTCCGTGGATTCTCCTGGAGAGCGCAGGCGCAGGCACCGAACCGACTTCCTGCAGTCGCTGTACCGGCTGGCGCATGGCAATGAGCGCGCGCTGATCTACCTGGAAGAAGTAGCGGCGACCCTCGAGATGGACGTCTTCGACGCCCGGATGATCGCGCAGAGTCTCGCGGAGAAAAGGCTGCTCTCCATTCGTCTGCAGAACATCCTCTGCCTCACGCAGGCTGGTCTGGAGGAGGTAGAGGCGGGCTCCGCCCACCAGGAGCCACCGGCAATCCTCAACGTCGCATCCGGGCTGGAAGCTCCTGCACTGCCGACGTTCGACCTACCAGCAGAACAGGACGTCTTCCCATCGCAATCCTTCAACCTGCAGCGCGCTGGCATGGCGCCGACCGAAGATCCGGACCTTGCGGCCGCGGAGTTGCGGCAGATCTGCGCTGCCCTCGGGCTCGACCCCAAGGAGATTACCGGCGGATCCGCAGAGCATCGCAGCTCGTCCGATTCGCCGCTGGCCGATCGCGCCGCGCATAGCTCCCCCTTTCACCACGATGACGCGCGCCGTCCCGGTAACTCGCATCGCGCATTGCTGGCCGGCTTGGAAGCTACCGTGCATGCGGTCGCCACTCCCGCCCCCGTATCCAGGCCCGCATCGGCCGAGCTGCGCGCAGGCGACCTGGACCTGGTGCTCGAGTCGCTGCGGCATCAGCTGCCGCTGCTGCAGTTGCATCCAGATGATCTGGCAGAGTTGAAGGCAGAGATCGATACCGTACGGGCGCAGCTGACGTCGCCGCGGCTGAAGACGAAGATCGTCGCGGCCTCCCTGGAGACCATACTGGAGACGCTGGAGAATGGCGGTACCGCTCCACTGACCAGCCATGTCGTAGCCAACCTGTTTGCCCTGCGCGAGTTTGAACGGCGCCTGGAGCGGGAGCCGGACCCGCGGCCGCAGCGATAGCGCCCGCGCCCAAGGCATATCGGTCTATCTGCGCCCGGTGCTACCCTAGTGGGTTCGCGAACCCTCCCCGGAAGGACCCTGCACCTGTGTCCACGACTGCCGCGCCCGCTGCCCTTCGCAAGACTGCACTGAATGCCACGCACCGCCGCCTTGGTGCGAAGATGGTCGACTTCGGCGGCTGGGATATGCCGGTCGAGTACTCCGGCCTGATTGCCGAGCATATGGCTGTGCGGACCGGCGTCGGTGTCTTCGACGTCAGCCACATGGGCGACATCCAGCTGCGCGGCCCCGGGTCCCTGGCCGCGGTCCAGCACATCTCGATGAATGATGCTTTGAAGCTGAAGGAGGGGCAGGCGCACTACTCAGCGATGCTCTACCCCAACGGCACCTTCGTCGACGACGTGATCGTGCACAAGTTCTCTGACAACGACTACCTGCTGGTGATCAACGCAGGCACGCGTGAGAAGGACGTCAACTGGGTGCGGCAGAACGTAGGTCGCATGCATTCCGTGCACGTCTCCGACTACTCTGACATGTACACGCAGCTGGCCATCCAGGGACCGAAGGCGGTGGAGGTACTGCGCAAACTGACCGACCGCGACCTGGACGGAATCAAGAACTACTGGTTTGCCTGGGGTACCGTCTGCGGGTTGCATAACACCATAATCGCCCGCACCGGCTACACCGGCGAAGACGGGTTCGAGATCTATGTGCCCTCCGACGTAGCCACCAGTGAGCGGGTGTGGAACGAAGTGCTTGAGGCGGGCCAGGAGTTCGGCATTCTGCCCTGCGGGCTGGGCGCGCGCAACACGCTGCGGCTGGAGTCGGCGATGGCGCTCTACGGGCATGAGATCTCGGACGAGATCAACGTCTTTGAAGCGGGTCTGGACCGCTACGCCAAGTTTGAGAAAGGCGACTTCATCGGCCGGGAGGCGCTGGAAGCGGTGCGCGCTGGCGGCGGTGCGAAGCGCCGGCTGGTGGGCCTGGAGATGGTGGAACGCGGCATCGCGCGCGATGGTTACCCGGTGCTCTCGCTAGAGGGCAAGCCGCTCGGGACAGTCGCGTCCGGCTCGCCTTCGCCCTTTCTTAAGAAGAACATTGCGCTCATCCACCTGCCGCTTGAGTTCACCGCGCCGGGCACGGAGGTCGCCGTCGAGATACGCAATCAGCCGGTGAAAGCTGTCGTCGTGCCGACGCCCTTCTACAAGCGGGCGAAGAAGTAAAGCCACAGGACTTACCGGCCGCTCCAGTTGGATGAAAGCGTCTGCAGTTGTCTGGGGTTGGCTGCTGTGATCTGCTGTTGTCTGACGCCTACAATATCTGAAAGGAATCACCTGCATGCCCGATTACCCGGCTGGCTATAAGTACACCAAGGAACATGAATGGATTGAGCTCTCTGGCACCGAGGGCAAGGTTGGGATCACGGACTACGCGCAGAACTCGCTGGGTGACATCGTCTTCGTCGATCTGCCCAAAGTAGGCTCGACCGTTGAGAAGGGAAAGGTCTTCGGCTCGGTCGAGTCAGTCAAGGCAGTTTCGGACCTGTACTCGCCGGTCTCGGGCACCGTGACCGCCATCAACGAAGAGCTGACTACAGCGCCTGAGAAGATCAACAGTGAGGCGCATACCGCGTGGATCATGAAGGTCACGGTTGCGGATGGCTCGCAATCCGGTGATCTGCTCTCGAAGGATCAGTACGAGTCGTACATCAAGGAAGAGACGCACTAGTACTTGACTGGCCCGAGTCCCAGCTTGAAAGGGATTTCGCCGAACGAGTCGTCAGCCCGCTTAGTGCTGCGCCTCAGTAAGAAGGGGAAGTGATGCGCTATCTACCCAAGTCCGACGCCGAACGCCAGAGCATGCTGCGCGAGATCGGTGCCTCCTCCATCGACGACCTGTTCGCCAGCGTGCCGGCGGAGTATCGACTGACGCGCGACCTCAACATCCCGCGCCAGATGGGCGAGTCGGAGATCGTCGATTACTTCAAGAATGCCGCCGCGCACAATGCCAACGGCTATGCAAGCTTTCTGGGCGCCGGCGCCTATCGCCACTATCGGCCTGTCATCATCGACTCGCTAGTGCAGCGTGGTGAGTTTCTCACCTCCTACACGCCCTATCAGCCGGAGATCACCCAGGGCACATTGCAGGCCATCTTCGAGTTCCAGACCATGATCTGCGAGCTCACCGGGATGGAGATTGCGAACGCCTCCATGTACGACGGCTCTACCGGCGCCGCAGAGGCGGTGATGATGGCCGTGCGCGTCACCGGCCGTTCGAACGCACTGGTGGCCAAGACTGTGCACCCGGAGTATCGCGAGGTGCTGGCCACCTACGCCCAGCATCAGTCCATCGGCCAGGAGGTACTGGCGTACGGCGAAGACGGGCGTCTCGATCTGAATGCGCTTGACGCCTCGCTGAACGACACGCATGCCTGCGTGCTGGTGCAGTCGCCCAACTTCTTCGGCGTGGTAGAGGACATTTCTGCTATCGCCGAGATCGTGCACAAGCATGGCGCGCTGCTGATTGTCTCCATCGCGGAGGCGATCTCACTCGGCGCGGTCAAGCCGCCAGTCGAAGCCGACATCGTCTCCATGGAGGCGCAGTCGTTCGGCGTCGCCCTCAGCTATGGCGGACCTTACTGCGGTGTGATCGCAGCCAAGGAGAAGTATCTGCGGCAGATGCCGGGCCGCCTCGCCGGTCAGACGGTCGACAAGGACGGCACCCGCGGCTTCGTGCTGACGCTCTCCACCCGCGAGCAGCATATCCGCCGGGAGAAGGCGACCTCGAACATCTGCACCAACCAAGCCCTGGTCGCGCTGATGGCGACTATCTTCATGACCGTCTACGGGAAAGAGGGCATCCGCGAGCTGGCGCTTCATAACCTGGCCAAGGCGCAATATGCGTCACAGTCCCTGGCACAGAAGGGGGCAAAGCTGCTGTTCGCCGGCTCTCCGCGCTTCCATGAGTTTGTGCTGGTTACGGGCGAGCCCACAGACACGGTGAACGCACGCCTGCTCGAAGACAAGATCATCGGCGGCCTGTCGTTGCAGCGCTATTATCCGGAGTTGGGCAACGCCAGCCTGTGGTGCGCCACGGAGCTGAATACGCGTGAGCAGATCGATCGCGCTGCCGCCGCCCTCTCGAGTACGGCCACCCGCCAGCCCGCGCTGGCGCACGCGTAAGGAGTTTCTGCGATGGCAACGACTGTTCCTGAAGTGTCCTCAACCGAGGCAGCCGCAAACGGCGGCTTTGCCGGCGAACGCCGTAAAGTCTCCGCACACCTCACCATCAATGAGCCGCTGCTGTTTGAGAAGTCCTCGCCGGGCAAGCGAGCCTACCGACTGCCGCAGCTGGATGTGCCCGCCGTGGATGCGGCCAGTGTACTGGGTGAGGCCGCGCGCGAAGAGGCGGCGGCGCTGCCGGAGTTGTCAGAGATAGAGATCATCCGCCACTTCACGCGCCTCTCCACCTGGAACTACGCCATCGACCTGGGCATGTACCCGCTGGGCAGCTGCACCATGAAGTACAACCCGCGCGTGAACGAGTTCGTCTCCCGGCTGGAGGGGATCGCCGAGGCTCATCCCTATCAGCCCGAGTCGCTCTCCCAGGGCGCGCTGCAGGTGCTGCGCACGCTGGAAAAGGCACTGATCGAGATCACGGGCATGGACACCATCACGCTGCAGCCCGCTGCCGGCGCGCACGGTGAGTTCACCGGGATCCTGCTGACCCGCGCCTATCATGAGTCGCAGGGCAATCCGCGGCGCAAGGTGCTGATCCCGGACTCGGCGCACGGCACCAATCCGGCCACTGCCGCCGTTTGCGGCTATCAGGTAGAAAATCTGCGCTCCAACCAGCACGGCATGGTGGATGTGGAGCAGCTGGCGAAGATGGTGGACGATCAGACAGCAGCGCTGATGCTGACCAATCCATCCACCATCGGCGTCTTCGAAAGCGAGATCCACAAGATCGCTGACATCCTGCATGCCAAGGGCGCGCTACTCTACATGGACGGCGCGAATATGAATGCTCTTGTGGGCAAGACGCGTCCCGGCGACTTCGGCGTCGACGTCATGCACCTCAACCTGCACAAGACCTTCTCGACACCGCACGGAGGAGGTGGCCCGGGTTCGGGGCCCGTGGCGTGCAAAAAAATCCTGGAGCCGTTTCTGCCCACCCCTGTCGTTGTGGAAGGGGCCGATGGCATGCTGCGTCTCAACTACGATCGCCCGCAGAGCGTGGGACGCGTGCGCATGTTCTACGGCAACTTCGGCATGTTCGTCCGTGCACTCGCCTACATCCTCGCGAATGGGCCAGACGGTCTGCGTCAGACCACCGAGGACGCTGTGCTGAATGCGAACTACATTCGCAAGAAGCTTGAAGGTCACTATGAGCTGCCCTACAAGACGCCGACCCTGCATGAAGTGGTCTTCAGTGACAAGCGGCAGCAGGCCGCGGGCGTGAAGACCGGTGACATCGCCAAGCGGCTGATCGACTACGGCTTCCATCCCTACACCGTCTCTTTTCCGCTGATCGTTCCCGGCGCGCTGATGATTGAGCCAACGGAAAGCGAGTCGAAGGAAGAGCTCGATCTCTTCATCGACGCCATGCAGCAGATCGCGCGTGAGGTGGAGGAGAACCCTAACTTGGTGCTGACCGCGCCGCATGCGACGCGCGTCAAGCGTATGGATGAGACAGCAGCAGCACGCAAGCCGGTGCTGCGCTACAAGCCAGCCGCGTCTGCCGCTGCTTCGTCGTCTCCCAGCGCCGGCTCGCTGACTCCCGACTCTGCTGCGAAGGAGTGGTGATGGCCGACTCTGCGGATCTTGCCGGCGGAGCAGCCTCGAATGGGGGCGCCTCCGCCATCGCGGAGCGGCGGGACGATCTGGAGAAGCATGAGTTCATGCTGGGTCCGGAGCGAGGCCGCCTCGCCATCTCGCTCGACATGCTCACGGACGCGCTGATTCTCATCGGCCAGCACGGGGTCTACTGTGTCTCCAGCCGTAATCCATCCAAGCCCGCACTCGACCTGCAGGTAGTTCTGAACCAGATCAACGGCGCGAAGCAGCTCATCCAGTCCACCATGGCGGAGCTCGAGAGCAAACGCGGCTGAGCCGGCCGTTGCCCGATGACCGCCAGACGCAAGGGCCGCATCTCTCCGCGCATCGACCCGGACGCGCTTGAAGCCGACCTGATCACCCAGCTCGCAACTGGCGCCGCCTACGACGCACGCTACACAGGCGAGCTTCCTCCTCTCGAGAGTGCGCGTGAGCAGCGGGTGTCCATCCTTGGCTCTCTTCTCGACGGTGTGACACTGGCCAGCCCGCGCGCCTCGCGACTGCTGCTCAGCGATGTGCGCATCCAGAACTCAGACCTAGCGAACGTCGAGTGGCCCGCCAGCACCTTCGAGCGGGTTGAAATCCTGTCAACCCGTCTGACCGGGGCCGTGTGCAACGAGGCACGGTGGCGTAGCGTGCTCTTCCGCGACTGCAAGCTGGACCTGGCCGTACTCCGGATGGCAGCGCTGGATGCCTGCGTATTCGAGCAGTGCAACCTGTCACAGGCGGACTTCTATGAGGCGGACCTCACCGGTACTGTCTTCCGCCAGTGCGACCTGGGCGGGGCAGACCTCTCCGGCGCGAAGCTGACCGGTGCGGACATACGAGAGTGCCGCATCGACGGTATGCGGGGCACCCCGGCTGCAATGGACGGGATGATCATCAGTCCGGAGCAGGCATGCCTGCTCATCACCCTCTTCGGCGTGGTGGTGAAGTCCTGAAATGCTGCGGCGCCCGCACCTTCGCAACCCGGGCAGGCCTCCGTAGTATCATCAGGACTGCGTGCGCCCGTAGCTCAGCTGGATAGAGCGGCAGCCTCCGAAGCTGTAGGTCAGAAGTTCGAATCTTCTCGGGCGCACCATTCCTTTGAATATTTCTCTCCCCCGCAACTAGCGCGACGCCTCCTCCATCTTCGGCGCCACTTCCTTGTATCCGGCCGGGATGTCGAAGTGCGCCGGATCGACCGGCGCGGAGGAGAAGCCGCTCATCGTGGTGCTGGATTCAATCAGCACGCTGGTAGTAGCGGCCGCGTCCGCCTGCGCCTTCGCGCTGTCGTCTGGGGGGGGTGCCTCCGCTTTCTTCTTGCGGCCGAAGCCGCCAAAGCCTGCGCCCAGCCCGCCCATGCTGCCGAGCTTGCTGGCGATTGCGGAGGTGGCTGTCTGCTGCGCGATGTCGCCCGCGCTCGGCATCTGCGGCGTCGCCGTCTCCGGCAGCGGCGCCTGTGAGGCAGCAGGCAGCGGCTTGCCGTCAGCGGTAGAGCCCATGCGCATTACCTGCAGCACGGGAACACCCTTTAGCTTCTGCATCTCGGCCGCCATATTCTCCAGGCTCTTGGCTGCGCCGGGCTGCGCCATCAGGGCAGACAGGCCAGGGGACCTAGTACCGCTCACCACGTATCCCATGCGCTTCGCCAGCTTTTCATCAAAGGCGCGGACCTCGGCAAAGCCGGGAATGTCCGGCGCCATCCACATATCGTTGGTGATGCCCAGCGCACCCTTCTGCTGGCTGGTCTTGTCCTGGGCCACCATCTGCATCGTCATAATGGCTTCATTCGTATCCAGGCCGGATACTTGTTTGGTGGCCCCGGTGTTCTCCACGTGCACCTGGTAGGAGAGATCCACATTCTTCGCCGCGTCTTTGTCAGCCTCGTCCGGGGCGGGTGCCTGCTGCCGGGCGCTGGCCTGCTTCTTCTCCGCGTCGCGCTGCGCCTGCTCCAGCCGCTGGCGCATCTGCTCGAAGGTCATCGTGGTGTACTGACGTTTCGCTGTATCGATCTCTGTGACCGTGCCGCGATCCAGATCGATGATCTCTGTCGAATCCGGACGCATCCGGACCATGCGATTGCCCTTCAGCATCACGGTCGAGGTGATGGGCTGATTGGCCTGTCGCGCCTGGGAACTGAAAGCGCCGGCCATCTTCATCAGCCCAACGATGGAACCGCCAGTGATCTGGGTCGTCTCCTGGTACTGGAAGTCAGCCAGCAGAGCAGTGGGGCACAGCAGACACGCTGCGAGCGGGAGGAAGCCGAGAAACTTACACATCTTAAAGAACCTCTTCTGTCACCAGGGTAGGGAACTTGGCCCGGCTACTGCCGTAAGGCAGGGAGGCCAGGTGCACACACATCATGAGAGCGGAGGCTTGGCAGGGGCCGGGTGCAAGCGCGCAAGCGATCCTGCGCAGGACGTTACTCCAGCCGCGGCGGAAATGGAAGATGCGATTGTGCGCGCCCGGCCGTGCGGTGAGGGGGCGCGCCCTAGATAGAGTCTGAAGCCGTCAGGAACCAGCGGCCGTGGGCCCGGCCCAGCACCGCTGGCGTAATCGGGATGCCGCTGGCAGAGCCTACTACGGCGCTGATGCCACAATGGGGGCACAGGGCGCTGTCCGCGGCCGTAAATCGCTCGACCTCAGTGGGGGAGTAAATACGCTCACAGGCCAGACATCCGCAGACTTCGCTCTCCTCCAGCTCGGTCCGATTCCCGCGGGTATGGGTGTGCAGCAGGCTTGCCTCGCGCTCCCGATGCAGGCGGTTTCCGCGAGCAAACCACAGCAGACCCGCGGCTGCCAGCAAGGGCCAGGTCAGACTGAGCGCGTATACCAGTGAGCCCGGACGCATTCCGTCGAACCAGAAGCAGCCCAGGAAGGCGCCTCCTGCCGTCCACAGCAGGCCATGCGCACCGAAGCGGAGCGCCCGGAAAGCAGCCGCCGAAGGCAATACGCATAGCAGGGACAGGTAGAGCACCCAGCCATGACCATTCCCCCGCTCTCCCAGCGACACCGCACCCTGGGCGATGGCCAGCGCATTGGCGAAGACGACGGCCACCTGCGCCCAAAGAGCGGCGATCTCAGTCCGGCTGCGATGCGAGCCCATGGAACAACGCTATCAGGAGCGCTCCTGCGCTCCGCCCATCGCTCGCCGCCGCGCTAGCCCGAGTGGCGGACCGACTGCGACTCACCATGACCGCGTACGGTGGTTGTCTCCTTGGCAGTGCCCACCTCATCGGGCTCTACGGGGTCCTCGCGGCCCGAATCTTCCTGACGTTGCTTCTCCGCAGAGACGGTTACATTCTGTCTGTCGGAGCCTTGATCGGATTGGTGCCTGTGTGGATCACTCATGAAGATTGCCTCTCCCTGCTGAGTGGGATGCGGGAAGCATGACTGTCAACATGAGGTCTCCGGGCCCAGAGACGTGTATACGGCCGAAGACACCCACGCCCGCAGCCGGGTGGTAAATCGTTGATTTCCAAGTAGCCGGGTCAGCTCCTAGAGTGGCCGTCCGTTTGCAAACCTCCTGGCAAGCATCGCGCCAGGATGGATCGTGCCGCCCTGCGGGGCCGGCTCTGAACGGAGCACAAGCCCTGTCCCACTGTCCGATGCCCAGGGGAGTTCTATGTTCTTACGCCGTGCTTTGCTTGGTTGTCTGCTGGTCTGCCTTGGTTCCGCGGTGTCCGGATGTGGCAATCCCTCCGGTCTCGACTCGATTCAGGTCACCCCTTCCACGCAGTCGCTTACCGTTGGACAGACGGCCCAGCTCGCCGTCACGGGCACCTTCGGCAACGCCAAGCGGACGACCACTCAGACACTGACGACGGGTGTGACCTGGACCTCCAGCGCGCCAGCAGTCGCTACCGTGAGTACGACGGGGCTGGTGACCGCGGTCTCCGCCGGATCGGCGACGATAACCGCCGGCGCAACGGCGTTTAACGGCGACGTGACCTCGAGTGCGACTCTAACTGTGACTCCAAGCACCACAAACGTCGGTGGCGGCACGACGACCGGCAATCTTGTCTCGCTCACGATCATTCCGAGTTCGATCACGGTGGGGAATCTTCAGGGCACCGGACAATTCTTGGCAGTCGGTACGTTTTCAGCTGCCCCATTCGTGAGAGATCTGACAAATTCACCGACACTGACCTGGATTTCGTCTGCACCCCAGGTCTTCCCGGTGACCACGAACACTTCAGGCAACTTGGGTGCTACCGCTGGTATCGCGACAGCTTACGGAACTGGGGGAGCCACGATCACGGCTGAGGCTGTGAACCCAGGCGATAAAAGTATCCAGACTGCTACGGCTACCTTTAATTGCCCTCTGATCCTTCCGACGCCGACAACCCCTGGTTCCTGTTACCAGACGTCACAAGCGACGCCTCTTCTGCTCACAGTGACTGTGTACAACGAGGGTCTGAATACAAAGGACTGGAGAATCATCGCGCCTTCGGCCACCGGGACCGAGTATCCACTTCATTGTGGCCCAGGTTTCGATCTGGATGGGGGCGAGCCAGCCTCTGAACAGGGCGTCTCAGTCTGCACCATAACTTACCCGGTTGACTTTCGGATCCTGCACGGCGGGTATATTCCCAAAGACCTGCCTCCAAAAACCGTTGTGCTAAGGGCCACAGGAGGTGCTTTTGGGGGATGGTCGTACACGTGCCAACCTAGCACCGCGGACGGAGTTTTGATCGATCCGTCTGCAATCACACAGGGGGGCCCGAACTACTGTGTGATCGACTTCACCCGCGAGAGCAACACGAATGTGACGGTGGGCGGAGTCTTCAACTAGACGAAGTCCCTGCGCGCTCTCCTTCACTCCGTCCAGGAGATCGCTCGCGATCCGCGAGTAGCCGTCCTTCGATGAAGCAGATGCCAGGTCTTCGGCGAAGCCCTGGTGGAGTTAGGCACGGTGAGTGGGTTCACTAAGTTCACGCTGCTGTAGCCCAGTGCCGCGGCACCGGCATGCGCAGCGGTCCGCCGAACGCGACCGGCAGATCGCCATCGTTCATGCCCCAGGCCAGGCGGCGGCGCTGTGTTGGCAGCGCGAGACTAGCTAATTTCCAAGGGTGGCCCAACGAGCTCCATGCCATAAGAGCGCATCGTGTCCGCGTCCTTGGTCGTGGCGTATGAGCCCTTCGCGATGCCTAATTGCTCGCGGTGGTTGAAGAACTCCTCCATCTGGCCAGCCGGGGAATAAACAAGTAACATCCGGCCGGTTGACGCACCGACGAAGGCCCAGGCGTGGGGAACGAGTCGCGGCCCCAGCACGCAATCGCCGGCCTTGAGGTGGAACCTTTCCCCGCCAATTTCCACGACGTACTCGCCTTCCATTACATAAAACAGCTCGTCCTGGCTGAAGTGTAGGTGCCGTGAGGGGCCACCCTTCTTCGCGTTTGCTTGCTCCATCACGAACACTGCGCCGGATGATTCCGCTGTCAGGACTTTATATGTTGTCGAACTGACACCAACGGACCGCTGCTTGCCTTCTCGATCTTTGCCAGCCGGAACAAAAACCGGCTTTGCGGTTGCAGAACGTACCGCCGACTGTGCGACAAGATAGGACGCTGGTAGAACTGTTGCGGCGAGTTGCAAGAAAGAGCGGCGGCCAAGCCATTTCATCCTTTGCCCTCCAACGATGGCCAGCATACAACGTAAAAATAGCCTGCCAACAACAATTGACGGTGACGCGTTCAGCCAATTGAAAGGCGACCGAGACACTGCGTAGTAGAGACGGAGCAGCAGATGCCTTATTGAACGCCGATGATTGCCACCCCGTACGCCGGGATTGTCATGTGATCCAGGCGGATCTTCTTCTCCTGGTTACCGTAGTTGTTCAGCAGCATCAATCCGATGCCGCCCTGCACGCCCTGCGCGCTCAGGTCATACGTAACCATGCGCGGCTGTCCGGTCATGTTCATGGCCACCAGTACAGATCGGCCGCGGCCGAGGTAGTGGCGCAGGAAGCTGAGGACGTACGGGTCGTCCGGATTGATGCTCATGTACCCGCCGTTCACCAATGCTGGCTCGGTGCGACGCAGAACCAGCAGGCTTTTATAGAAGTTCAGTATGGAGTTTGGGTCCTTCGACTCTGTCTCCACGTTGAAGGTGCTGGCGCTGGGCGGGATGGGCAGCCACGGTTTGACGTTGGGCGCCGTGAAGCCGTGGTTCGGCACCACCGGGGACCACTGCATGGGCGTGCGCTCTCCGTCGCGCCCTTTCTCCTTTGGCCAGCCAATGCGACCGATTGGATCCTTCACATCTTCGACGCGCGCCGGATCCGTCGTGCGCATCCCCAGCTCTTCTCCGTAGTACATCTGCGGTGTGGCTCGAGGCATCAGCAGCAGCGCGGCCAGCAGCTTGGGGATGCGGTCGCCGTTCACGCCTGCGCCGTAACGATCCCACTGCCGCGGCTGATCGTGATTGCTAAAGAAGTACTCCGGCCAGCCATGAGCAGGATTGTTCTCGACATCATCCAGCAGCTTACGGAACTTCGGCGCGGAGAGCTCATTTACATCGGCAATCTGGAAGTCCATTGGCAGTTGGACCTCGTCGTTATGCTGGCCATACATCTTTGACAGCTCGACGATATTCGGCTCGTCCGCCTCGGAGATAAGGACAGGATGCCCGGGATAGCTCTCCAGCACCTGGCGCATCTCGCGCAACACCTCGTGCACCTCCGACAGATTGTCGGTGTACTTGTGCTCGATGTTGGGATCACCGTAGACGTTCGTCCCCGGCAGGATCGGATCGTCGTGCAGGTTGGGATCTTCAAAAAGCCGCGACACGGCGTCCATGCGGAAGCCGGATACGCCCTTGTTCAGCCAGAAGCGCATGACGTCGTACATCGCCTTCCGCACTTCCGGGTTGCGCCAGTTTAGGTCCGGCTGCTGCACATAGAAGTAGTGGTAATAGTACTGGCCAGTCTTCGGATCGAGCGTCCACGCAGAGTGGCCAAACCACGATTGCCAGTTGTTAGGCGGGCCGCCGCCCGGCGCGGGGTCGTGCCAGATGTACCAGTCGCGCTTGGGGCTTGTCTTTGCAGACTTCGACTCCAGAAACCATGGATTCTGGTCGGAGGTATGGTTCAGCACCATGTCCATGATCACGCGGATGCCGCGCTGCTTGGCCTGCTGCAGCAGATGGTCGAAGTCTCCCATCGTGCCGTAGTGTGGGTCGATGGCTTCGTAATCCGCAATGTCGTACCCGAAGTCGACCTGCGGCGAAGGGTACATCGGCGTGATCCAGATCGCGTCAACGCCGAGCGACTTCAAATAATCCAGCCTTTGCGCGATACCGTTAATGTCGCCAACCCCGTCGTTGTTGGAGTCCTGGAAGCTGCGCGGGTACACCTCATATAGAACGGTGTGCTTCCACCAGACATCCCCGTTTCTCTGGTCCTTGGCCGCCTGGGACGCGGCCGGAGCGGCCGCTGAGGCAGCAGGCGCTGTCTGCGCTCCGGCACTGGCAGATGCTGCAATCAACAAAGCGAAGAGTAGTCTCAAACGCCGCAAGGTAAGTCCTCCCAATCAAGCGCAGAATGCACGGCAAACGTATGCGAGGATACACGTCGATGGCAAGAGCCCGCTCACCTTTGGTGCTTGACCGTCTTGCGTTCCCGTCGACACAATAACGGGCGTGCATCTGGCCCTGGACGAGACGTGTAGGCTTCTGACCGCAGAGCTGGCAGGCCGCTCCACTGCGCAGATCGCGCGGCACCCGGCCGGCGACCCGGCCCGGTGGAGTGCGCACCAGGTCGTTGAACACCTATCCACCAGCTGGGGCCTGACGATCAAGGGCATTGAAGAACGCCTGAGCAAAGGCCGGCCACTGCTCACGCGGCCCACGCTGATGCAGCGCTTCGGCCAGTTCGCCATCTGCACCCTGGGCCTGTTTCCTTCCGGCCGAAAAGCGCCTCCTATGACGCAGCCACCCGCAGCACCGGTCCCTGCCAGCGGCGATGAGCTGGCGGCGCGTGTCACAGAGACGCTCGCGGCCATGGACACACTGCTGACGCGTATCGAAGCGACTGCCCACAACCGCCCGGTTCTGACCCACATTGTGCTCGGACCTATGAACGTTCAGCAGTGGCGCAGCTTCCATCGCGTGCACGCATGTCATCACCTCAAGCAGATCCGGGCCGCACTCGCCGAAGGCTGAAGCAGGAGCGCGCCGCGCCGTCGCCTCTGGTTCAGGGTTGCAGCGGCGGGTCATACACACCCGCCCGCACAGCCTCCTGCATCACGGGCAGGTTCACGTCATAGATACCGGCCTCCAGTTGCCGCTTCAATGCCGGGTTCTGATCAGCCTGAATCCCGCCCTCACTGGGGTCTGTGCGGTGGTGCCATTGGCGCTCGTAACTCGCGCGCAAGGCAAGCTGCTTCTGATGCAGGAAGCGTGCTCCCGCTATGTCACTCAGTCCACAGAAGGCAATTGCGACCGCAGCCACCACGCCGAGCGCGATGCGCCTGCTCCGGACGCTCCATGCCGGCAGCACGTTCTCAACCAGGAAGATGTAGGAGAAGGCCAGCATAAGTGTGGAGTAGGTGCGGTATCGAGAGGCAAGGCTCTGCTGCACCCCAAGGTCCGCACGCAAGCCGGAGACGGCCAAGGCGTTAATCATGATGAAGACAACCGAGTAGAACACAGCGGGATTGTCCCGGTAGTAGCGGCGTTTCACCGCCAGCGCGAAGAGTGCCACCAGCAACAGGCCGAGTGCGATGCTTGGCCAAGTAGAGGAGTAGCGGGCAGCCGTGGCGCCAAGAAAAGAAAGTGCATAGAGCAGATTGACGTGCGGCGGCCCGGTAGATGCGATGTCGGCGCCGGATGCTGCTGTTGGGGGGGTGTAACGGTACAGGTAGAGCGCCAGCAAACTGGCGGTCTCCACCATCCAGAAGCCCAAGCGGCGCCACTGCTTGTGTTGCACGAAGATGGCAATGGCGACCGGGACGATTAAGAACGCATTGGGCGAGGTTGCGACAGAGATGACGAAGGATGCGCACCCGCCAATGAAGTGAAGTTTAGAGTACCTGCACAGGAGAAGGATAGTAAGCAGTGAGAAGGCGATTATAGCCAGATGCTGCATCGACGAAGAGGCGAAATTCAAGGCCGATGCGTATTGCAGTTGGAAAACCAGATAGGCGACCGGAACCAAAAACGACGCTCGGGTGCCCAGATCTTGAGATCCGGTTCGCAACATGGCCGCGACCGTACAGAAAATTGCCACAGCGAGGCTATCACCCAAGCCGACTAGCGCTGCCACGCGCACATGACCCACAAGTGAGTATTGCGCCAGCACCGCCGCGTTTTGTAACACAATCCGATAGCCATTGTGCTCTGTCGTCAGGACTAAGAGCAGCCGGCCGAAGAGAGAGTGCGTTTGGCTGAGATCGCTGGCAAACTTCAGGAATATCTCATAGTCGTCGAGGATGGGAAGGTCGACGGCCGTCTTCCATAGGATTATGTAGAAGAGAAAGCAAGGGAGGGCAACCAGAAAACACGCGATCGCGATACGTAACCGCGAGGACGACAGGACCTGCTTCTGCATGGCCCTGTTGTATCACGGTAGGTATCGCGATCCGGGGTGCTCGACTAGCCGCGAGCCGTTTACTTCACCTGACTCAGCAGCAGCTTGCCGATGGTCTGCAGCTGCATGTTGGAGGTGCCTTCGTAGATCTTGCCGATCTTTGCATCGCGATAGAGCTTCTCTACCGGGTAGTCTTTGACGAAACCGTAACCGCCGTAGATCTCTACGGCCCGGCTGGCGGCTCGCTCGGCTACCTGGGAGGAGAAGTACTTCGCCATCGCTGCGTCCTTCACGAAGTCCAGGCCCGCGTCCTTCAACCGCGCTGAGTTGTAGACCATCAGGCGCGTGGCTTCGATCTCGGTTGCCATCTCCGCCAATTGGAACAGCACGCCCTGGAACTCTGCGATGGGTTTGCCGAACTGCTTCCGCTCCTTTGAATAGCGCGCGGAATGGTTCCATGCGCCCTGCGCTAGGCCAAGCATCTGCGCGCCAATACCGATCCGGCCTTCGTTCAGTGTCTCGATCGCGATCTTGTACCCTTTGCCTACTTCGCCTAACACGTTCTCCGCGGGCACTTTGCAGTCGTCGAAGATCAGCTCGCAGGTGGAGGAGGCGCGGATGCCAAGCTTGTCCTCCTTCTTGCCGACAGAGAAGCCAGGGAAGTGCTTCTCGACGATGAAAGCCGTAATGCCCTTGTACCCGGCATCCCGATCGACCGACGCGAAGACGATGAATATCCCCGCCTCCTTCGCGTTGGTGATCCACAGCTTCTGTCCATTCAGCACATAGTGATCGCCCTTGCGCTCCGCTCGTGTCTCCAGCGCAAATGCATCGCTGCCAGAGCCGGCCTCGCTCAACGCGTACGCGCCGACCGTGTCCGTCGCCAACCGCGGCAGGTAGTGCTTCTTCTGCGACTCCGTGGCCCAGCGCAGCAGCGCGTTGATGCACAGCGTATTCTGCACGTCCACCAGCACACCGACGGAAGGGTCGATCGCAGAGATCTCCTCGACCGCCAGGATCGCCTCGAAGAACGTTCCGCCGGAGCCGCCGTACTCCACCGGAATCTCGATCCCCATTAGCCCCAGGTTGAAGAGCTGCGGCAGCAGCGACGCATGGAAGTGCTGCTCCTCATCCATGCTGCGCACCAGCGGTGCGATGATTTCGGCCGCGAACTGGCGGACGGTATCCCGGAAGAGTTGTTCATCTTCGGAAAGGCGGCTAAGCGGCGGGTTGACGGGCGTTTCCAGAGCAGTAGTGGACATGTACAGACACCTCAGTTCCTGGTGCGGCTGGCGCCTTTCGGCAGCCCGGGCGCAGCCATGCGAACCGCAAAGTGTAGCAGGCGGGCTCTGTGCAATGCATCCGCGCGCCCGCCCGGGTCACCGCTTGGCTTCCCGGCCAAAGGTTGGAGATGGACCCCCTCCCACGTGTTGAGGACAGGTGATCCCGTCCACGGTAGGCTTCGCACCAACAGCTTTCTACATTGCAGGATCGGCAGTGGCGTAGCAGCGCCGGCGTCATCGGCTCCCCGTGCGCCCAGGCCCGTGGACTGCGGACGTACGGAGAAGAGGGTGGGATGGTTCGGAGTTTGATCGCACTGATACACAATCTGAGCAATAGCCCTCATCGCGGAGCATGGCTCCGCCGCGGCCTGAATCCCGCAATGATCGCCACAGCGCTTCTCCTCATCACTCCACTGCACGCACAGACGGTAGACGACGGCATTATGCTCTCGAAGCGCACGCTGAATGCCACCTCGACCTACGGCCGGGAGAGCTGGGACCACTACTGGGA
>CAXUMX010000059.1:0-4484 GCA_964252395.1 uncultured Acidobacteriaceae bacterium
TGGCGCGGTGGCCCGCTGGGGGCGCCCGGAGGTAGACGGCAGCGGCTATCAACTGCTCGCGAGCTCCGGCAACGTCAGCAATGCAGAGCGCGGCTGGAGCGAGTGGAAGACCGCAACCGCCAATGCAGCGCTTCCCGTTCCGCAGGCGCGCTACCTGCAGTGGAAGCTGGTGCTTGACCCCACCGCGCAGGTCCACGCAGTTTCGGTAAATTACCTGCCGGTCAATGTCGCTCCTGTGGTGGACGAGGTCGTCGTCATGCCCGGCGCGCGCGTCAACCCGCAGGCACAGTTTCAGCCTCAGGTGCAGCCGGTCACCATCGGTCTGCCGTCGGCCTCGGCCAACGTCGTCAATCTGCAGCAGGACCCGGCAACCCAGCCGCTGCAGGGCATCAAGGATCGCGCCGCGGTGACGGCTCGCTGGGCCGCACACGATGACAACGGCGACGAGCTCATCTTCGCCCTCTACTACCGTTCCGCCGGCGAGCGCAACTGGCAGCTGCTCAAGGATCAACTCTCCGAGCGCTACTACTCCTTCGACGCAGCACAACTGCCGGACGGGCCGTACCAGCTGAAGGTCGTCGCCAGCGATGCGCCCTCTCACAACCCCGGCGAAGGCCTGACCAGCGAACGTGCGAGCGAGCGCTTCGTCCTGGACAGCACCGCCCCCACTATCGACTCGCTCACCGCGCACTTGGAGGGCGGACGCCTGCACGTTACCGCCGAGGCCAAGCACCCTTCTTCCCCGATCGCGCGGGCTGAGTACTCGATCGATGCCGGCCCCTGGCAGTTCATCGAGCCGGTCGGCAGACTCTCCGACGCGCGCATGGAGCGCTACGACTTCGAAGCACCGCTCACTCCGCCGTCAGAAGCCGCGCGCATCAGCAGGCTGCCACCCGCGGATCCCTCTCAACACGTGGTGACGCTGCGTGTGTTCGACCGGTTTGAGAATTCAGCGGCCGCGAAGTCCGTGGTGCGCTAGTGCGCTTTGAGCTATTCATCGCGGCGCGGTACCTGCGGGCCAAACGCCGCCAGGCTGTCGTCGGTGTGATCACGCTCATCTCCGTCGCCGGCGTGGCTGCCGGTGTCGCCGCGCTCATCATCGCGCTGGCCATCACCAACGGCATGCGGCGCGACCTGCAGGAGCGCCTGCTCGGCTCCACCTCGCACGTGGAGCTGCTGCGCACTGCCTCGGATGGCATCCGCAACTGGCGCCCGCTGCTGCAGCGTCTCTCGCAACTGCCGCACGTCACCGGCGCTGCACCCGGGCTCTATGGCCAGGTGCTGGTCTCGCGCGGCGCACGCTCTGGCGGGCTTCTTGTCAAAGGCATCCTCCCCTCTGAGGAGCGCCACGTTACTGACCTGCTCGACATGGTGCAACTGGGCTCGACCAATGCGCTAGCGCCGGCGCCGCCCACCACAGCCGGCGATACTGCGCCGCTGCCGCCGCTGGTCATCGGCAAGGACCTGGCGACAACCCTCGACGCCAACATCGGTTCGACAGTGCTTGTCACCAGTCCTCAGGGTGAGCTGACGCCGCTCGGCATCGTGCCCAAGTTTCAGCGCTTCTACGTGGCCGGCATCTTCCACTCCGGCTTCTACCAGTACGACTCCGCACTGGCCTTCATGCGGCTCAGCGATGCGCAGCATCTCTTTGGAGAACCAGATGTCATCTCCGTCATCTCCTTCCGCGTCGACGACCTCTACCACGCAGACGCGATCGGACGTCAGATTGAGCGCGCCGCCGGACCCGGCTTTCTCACCACCAACTGGATGGAGCAGAACCGCGAACTCTTCCGTGCCCTGCGGCTGGAGCAGATCGTCACTTTTATCGTCATCGGGCTGATCGTCTGCGTCGCCGCGCTTAACATCCTCATCGCGCTCACCATGATGGTGATGGAGAAGACCCGCGACATCGCCGTGCTGATGAGCTTCGGCGTGCAGGCCGCGCAGGTGCGCCGCATCTTCATGATGCAGGGGCTGCTGATCAGCGTGGTCGGCACCACCATCGGCCTGGTGCTCGGCTACGCGCTCTCCTGGGCTGGCGGCCACTACCGCTTCATTCCGCTCTCAGGCGAGGTCTACTCCATCGACTATCTGCCCTTTGCGCCGCGCATCAGCGATGCAGTGATCGTTGCCGGCGTTGCGCTTGGAGTCTCGCTCATCGCCACACTCTACCCCTCCCGCTCCGCCGCCCGGGTACTGCCCGCCGAAGCACTGCGTTACGAGTAGCCCACTTCGTCCGGTGCAATGTTTGGGGATCGATGCGGCGGGCTCGCTGCGTCAACCGTGAAAACAAGACTCCGATTACCAAGGGCATCCGCTCTGCCCTAAACGGGCCATTGGGACTGCGGCCATCATCACCCATGATGGCCATATGATTCTGGGTCAGTTACGATATTCGCACGGCATTCACCGACGCTTCACCTTCCTGCAGAGAGCACTCGTCTCTGCCGGCCTCTGCGCCTTACTTGCCATCTCCGCCTCCGGTGAACGTGCCCAGCAGTCAGACTCCTTCGTGAACTCGATCGGAGTGAACACGCATATCGCGTACACCAACACGCCCTACTACCAGCAGTGGCCGTCGGTGATGCAGGCGCTCCAGAATCTGCACGTGCGCCATGTGCGCGACGGCTACTACCCGTGGCCCTCCAACAATGTCCTCTACCAGCGCCACCATCAGTTGTCCTCGCTTGGCATCGACTGCGATTACGTGGTCAGCTTCGGCGCCACCGCGGACCAGCTCGCGACCTTCAAGTCCCTGGCCGGCGACGTCGGCTACTGGGAAGCCCCCAATGAGATGGATGATCACAAGGGCTCCGACTGGGTGACGCGGCTTCAGACATTTATGCCCACACTCTATCTCAGCGGACAGGCCACGCAGGTCCCGGTGCTCGGACCCTCGCTCGTCTATCGCCAGTCCTACACAACCTTGGGCGAAGTAGGCGCCTGGATGACCTACAACAACCTGCACATCTACTTCGGAGGTCGCAACCCCGGCATCGGCGGCTGGGGCAGCACGGACCCGCAGGGGCACAGCTACGGCAGCATCGCATGGTGGCAGGACAATGCCGATACCGACGCACCAGGAGTTCCGGCAGTTGTCACCGAGAGCGGCTACATCTCCGAGCAGTACCCCAAGCCATACGAGATCAGCGGTGCCATTGAGGCTAGGTACGTGCCGCGCACAGTGCTTGAAATGTTCAACGCGGGCATCGTCCGCACCTACTTCTATCAGCTGATTGACGACGGCCTCTCCGCATACCAGTACGGACTCATGGACAAGTCTCTCCGGCCCAAGGCGGGGTACACCGCACTTAGCAATCTGACCGGCATCCTGTCGGATCCGGGGCCGTCCTTCCAACCTGGCGTTCTGAATTACACGCTGACCGGCAACGTGACCAATGTGCATCACCTGCTGTTGCAGAAGAGAGACGGCAGCTACTACCTCGCCGCATGGATCGAGGTCTCCGGCTATAATCCCGCGACCAATGCAGCCCTTTCCGTTCCCGCGCAATCCGTCACTCTGACGCTGCCTGAGACCCACACCATCGGCTTGCAGCGCTTCAACGACTCCGGCCAGGTCGTCAGCACCTCCCTGGGCACCGCGCAGACTGTGACACTGAAGCTGACCGACAGCGTCAGCATCCTTCGCATCGGGCCGGCATAGCCTGGCTCCAGAGCCCGTCCGCCTCCAAGTCGACCCGCGCTTCGAGTAGATTCATCTCAGGCCGGCTTGAAGTGGGCCGGAGCGTGGAGAGCACGGAGCATGAACAAGCGCGAGTTTCTCAAGGGCGGCGCAGCTCTGGCTGCCTTGCAAGCAGCGCCCGGTGTCCTGGTACAGACCGCACCAGTACCGCGCGAGAACTGGGCCGGCACCTTCCACTACAGCACCAGCCGGGTGCTCCAGCCTGTCTCTGTAGAGCAGGTGCAGCAGGCCGTCACCAGCGTGCCGAGCGTGCGGGCGCTTGGCACCCGGCACAGCTTCAACGGCATCGCTGACTCGAAGGTCGCGCAGATCAGCACACTCGGCCTCCGCGACGTCCGCATCGACTCCGCAGCCAGGACCGTGACCGTCGGCGCGGGTGTGCGCTACGGCGACCTCGCCCTGCAGCTCGACAAGGCGGGCTTCGCCCTGGCGAACCTCGCCTCCCTGCCGCACATCAGCGTCGGCGGTTCCATCGCCACCGCCACCCATGGCTCCGGCCTGCGCAACGGCAACCTCGCCACGGCGGTCAGCGGCATTGAGTTCGTGGCCGCGGACGGCACTGTGCACACGCTCACCCGGGCTCGGGATGGCGAGACCTTTCGCGGCGCCGTCGTGGGCCTCGGATCGCTCGGCGTGATCACTCACGTCACCCTGGACATCGAGCCCAGCTACGAGATGACTCAGGTGGTCTACCGCGACCTTGACTTCCGCGAGCTGGAACACAACTTTGAAGCCATCATGAACACCGGCTACAGCCTCTCTCTGTTCACCAATTGGC
>CAXUMX010000059.1:4494-21100 GCA_964252395.1 uncultured Acidobacteriaceae bacterium
CCTGGGAGGTGTGGATCAAGCGGCGCGTCGACCAGGGCGGCGCCGCGCCGCCGCCGGAGATGTTCTACGGCGCGACGCTCGCCAAGGAGAAGCTTCACCCCGTACTCGGCCAGAATGCCGAGAAGACGACCGATCAGCTCAACACGGTCGGCAAGTGGTACGCCAGGCTGCCCCACTTCAAGATGGAGTTCACTCCCTCCACCGGCCGGGAGATTCAGACCGAGTACTTCGTGCCCTTCGAGTCGGCATACCAGGCCGTGCTCGCCGTGGAGAGTCTGCGCGATCAGATCACCCCGCACCTCTTCGTCACCGAGCTCCGCTCCGTCGCTGCCGACGACCTCTGGATGAGCATGGCCTACCAGCGCCGCTCGCTCGCCATTCACTTCACCTGGAAGCCAGAGTGGGACGCCGTGCTGAAAGTCATCCCGCAGATCGAAGCAAAGCTGCGCCCCTTCGCACCGCGGCCGCACTGGGCCAAGGTCAATACACTCGAGGCGGCGCAGATCGACCCGCTCTATCCTAAGTCCGGCGACTTCAAACAGCTGATGAAGCAGTACGACCCCAAGGGAAAATTCGTGAACGCCTACATGACCGAGAAGCTGCTGGCCTGAGCATTCGGCCTCGGACCTCGCACTCCCGCCGTACCCTTCCCGGTACCCGGATTGTTCTCGCACGGAAGTGGCAGTCGCTATGCCCTTCCGCATGCTCACCGCAAATGGTAGACATGGTTATGGAACGAGCGGCCGCTCTGGATGGACCGATGCACCGGCAGCAGGGCAACGCTGCGCTCGGCCCTGCTCCGCTGCTTGCGGTGCACTCGCTCGCCAAGGAGTACCTCACCGGGCGGGGCCGCCTCCGGCTCTTCGACCAACTCACCTTCACCGTATCCAAGGGCGAACTGCTCGCCGTCATCGGTGCCTCGGGCTCGGGTAAAAGCACACTTTTGCACATTCTTGGTGCACTTGATGCGCCAACCAGTGGTGACCTATACTTCGCGTCAACCCACTTGAATTCACTCTCGTCCAGGCAGGCCGCAGACTTCCGGAATCGCGAAGTCGGCTATGTCTGGCAGTTCCACTACCTGCTGCCGGAGTTCACCGCGCAGGAGAATGTCGCCCTTCCCCTACTGGCTCGCGGCGAGGCGAAGCGTACCGCTCAATCCAAAGCACTTAGCTGGCTCGATGAAGTCGGCCTGGCGGATCGGGCCGATCATCAAGCAGGTGAGCTCTCCGGCGGGGAGCAGCAGCGGGTCGCGCTGGCCCGCGCCCTGGTCACCGGCCCCCGGCTCCTGCTGGCCGACGAGCCGACCGGCGATCTGGACGCAGCCACCGCCGACCGTGTCTTCGCGCTGATTCAGCGGCTGCACGGCAGCCACGGCCTGACTTCCATCCTGGTCACGCACAATCAAGAGCTTGCCGGCCGATGCGACCGTGTCCTGAAACTGGAAGGCGGACAAATGACAGAGCTTGCGGGCAAGCAGCGGAACAGCGGCGCCCCGCTTCCCATCAATGAGGATTGCACTCAGGACGGTTCAGGGGGCGAAAGACGGACGTGAGTCCGGGAGGGTGGGTCGTGCATCTTTAGTAACAACGACTCACATACCAGGAAACGGATCAGTCAAGAGAGGCAGCGGCTCCTGTTAACCGGCAGGGTCAGCAGTCCTCGGAGGGGGAATATGTTCGAACGGTATACAGAAAAGGCGCGGCGGGTGATCTTCTTCGCGCGGTATGAGGCCAGCCAGTTTGGCTCGCCCTATATCGAGACTGAGCACTTGCTGCTCGGCCTGCTCCGCGAGGATAAGGCGCTCACCAATCGTTTTCTCCGCTCCCACGCTTCCGTCGAATCGATCCGTAAGCAGATCGAAGGACACACCACCATTCGCGAGAAGGTTTCGACCTCTGTCGACCTTCCGCTTTCCAACGAGTGCAAGCGCGTTCTGGCCTATGCCGCTGAAGAGGCGGAGCGGCTGAGCCACAAGCACATCGGTACCGAACACCTGCTGCTTGGTCTCTTGCGTGAAGAAAAGTGCTTCGCCGCGGAGATCCTTCATGAGCGCGGACTTCGTCTGGTTGCCATCCGTGAGGAACTGGCGCGTGCCACCCAGGAGAAGGCGCCCGCGCAGCGGCAGAACCGCGAGTCCAGCCTGCTGGCTGAGTTCTCCCGCGACCTGACCCAGGCAGCCACGGACAATCAGCTCGACCCGCTGGTCGGCCGTGACTCTGAAGTGGAGCGCGTGGTGCAGATCCTGTGCCGCCGCACCAAGAACAATCCTGTGCTGATCGGTGAGCCCGGCGTTGGCAAGACTGCTATCGTCGAAGGCCTCGCCCAGCGCATTGCAGACGGCGATGTCCCGAGCTTCCTCGCGGACAAGCGCGTCCTCGCACTCGACCTCTCGCTCATCGTGGCTGGCACCAAGTACCGCGGCCAGTTTGAGGAGCGGTTGAAGACCATCATGAAGGAGCTGATGGAGAATCAAAACTCCATCATCTTCATCGACGAGCTGCACACGCTGGTCGGTGCTGGTTCAGCCGAGGGCTCGCTCGACGCCGCCAACATCCTCAAGCCGGCGCTCAGCCGCGGTGAGATTCAGTGCATCGGCGCAACCACGCCGGGTGAATACCGCAAGTCGATTGAGAAGGATCGCTCGCTCGAACGGCGCTTCCAGGCGGTCAAGGTTCCTCCGCCGAACGAGTCCGATGCCATCAAGATCATCATGGGCATCAAGGATCGTTATGAGAAGTTTCACGCCGTCAGCTACACCGATGACGCAATCGAGTTCGCGGTCTCACACTCGAATCGCTACATCCCGGATCGCTTTCTTCCGGACAAGGCGATCGATCTGATCGACGAGGCGGGCGCCCGCGTCAAGCTGCGCCAGACCTCGCTGCCAGAGGAGATCACCGAGGTACAGAAGCGGATCAAGTTCATCGTGCATCGCATGGAAAACGCCATTGCGAACCACGAGTTCGAGAAGGCTCGTTTCTACTCCGACGAGGAGCGTAAGGAGCGCGAAAACCTGCGCGCCCTCCGCGACAAGTACCACCTCGACGACTCCACCGCCGGCATCGTCGGCCGTGAAGATATCGAGGACGTGGTCAGCCGCTGGACTGGCGTGCCCGTCAACTCCATCAAGGAAGAGGAGACGCAGAAGCTGTTGCGTGTTGAGGAAGAGCTGCACAAGCGTGTGATCTCGCAGGAGAAGGCCATCAGCGCCCTCGCCCGCGCCATCCGCCGCTCGCGCGCCGGCCTCAAGTCCCCGCACCGGCCCATCGGCTCCTTCCTCTTCCTCGGCCCGACGGGCGTAGGCAAGACGGAGATGGCCCGCACCCTGGCACAGTTCCTCTTCGGCTCTGAGAAGTCGCTCATCCGCTTCGACATGTCGGAGTTCATGGAGAAGCACTCGGTATCGAAGCTGATCGGTTCGCCTCCGGGCTACGTCGGATACGAGGAGGGCGGCCAGCTGACTGAGCGGGTCAAGCGCTCCCCCTACTCCGTCGTCCTGCTGGACGAGATCGAGAAGGCCCATCCGGATGTGTTCAACATCCTGCTGCAGGTCTTTGAAGACGGCCAGCTTACTGACGGCCTGGGGAACACGGTCGACTTCAAGAACGTGATCCTCATCATGACGTCCAACATCGGCGCGCGCCACCTGCAGAAGCAGCAGGGGCTCGGCTTCTCCTCCGACCGTGAAGATCTGCGGATGGAGAAGATCGAAGAGCTGGTGAAGAACGAGGTGAAGCGGACCTTCAATCCGGAGTTCCTCAACCGCCTGGACGAGGTCATCATCTTCATGGCGCTCTCGGACGGCGATCTGATCCAGATCCTCGAACTGCTGGTGCAGCAGCTCAACGCGAATCTGGCGCAGAAGGCCATCACCATCAGCGTGACCGAAGAGGCCAAGAAGTGGATCCTCGAGAAGACCCTGGTCGATCGCACCTACGGAGCACGTCCGCTGCGTCGCGCCCTCCAGCGCTACGTGGAAGACCCGCTCTCCGAGGCGCTCATCGCGGGGGGCATCTCGCAGCGGCCGGCGTTCCTCGAGGTCTACCTCGAGAACAACCAGCTCTTCTACCGTCCAGTGGTCGAGGCCGGAGAAGAGTCGCCGACCGAGGGGATCCTGCTCTACAGCTAAGACACTTCATCGCACTTCCTGCAAAGCCCCGCCAACCAGCGGGGCTTTTGCTTTTGCCTTGCAGTGCCTTGTGCTAGCGATCTCGAACCAGTCGCGCCTCCCAACTAACGTGATGTGAAAGATCGCGCCGGCCTACTGAGATTGTTCGTAAACCTGTCGACAGCCGCCGTCCCGCGTGAGAGTATCCTGCCGTGTCGCACGCGATGGCCCGGAGTGGCCCGAGCCTGGACACCACTGCACCACTCTCCCGAGGGGGCACCATGAAGAGAGCACTCGTCCTCACGGCAGCTGTCGTTGCTGCTTTCGCTGTCACCAGCTTTCCCGTCTCTACTGCAGCCGGGCAGAGCTCCAACTCGACCACCAACTGGGCCCATCACGATTCCGATGACAAGCCGGATCCGCGCATCCAGAGAGGGTTCGAGATCGCGCCCGTGCCGTTGCATTACGACCGTGACGACCACGACGAAGTAGGCCTGGGCAGCTACCTGGTCAACGCCGTCGGCGGCTGCAATGACTGCCACACCAATCCGTCCTACGCTCCCGGTCATGACCCGTTCATGGGCCAGCCTAAGCAGGTCAACACGGCGAATTACCTGGGCGGCGGACAGCAGTTCGGCCCCTTCGTCTCCAGAAATCTAACTCCGGAAAACGGTCTGCCCGCAGGACGCACCTACAAGCAGTTCCTGCTGATTCTCCGCACCGGCGTCGACCTCGACCATCTCCATCCGCAGATCAGTCCCCTGCTCCAGGTAATGCCGTGGCCCACCTATCAGAACATGAAGACGAGCGATATCAAGGCCATCTACGAGTACTTGAAGGCGATTCCACCCGCCCCTGCCGGCAAGTGACCGGTTCTTCCTAGTGGCGGTTAGCTACTCTCTTGAGACCCGCCCAAAGGCGGGTCTCGCTGTGTCTGGACTGCGCATCCTGCAAACGTAACTACGATCAGATAAGTATTCTACTCCGTATCCAGCGAAAAACTCATAAGTTGACTAGAGCGCCTATAACTGTCGCAACATCCCCCTCACTTACTTACGAAATTAGATTCGTGCTTATGCACCGGCACGAATGCATACGATCGATATTTTTGTTGTGCTGGGAAAGTTGCCGGTGCTAGAAGGTGCCATGCCCACCCCCGACGCACCGACATCGAAAGCACCTCTGCTGCCTGAAGCAGCGACGTCCACCTCCGAACCCAACATCAACCAGCCGAACCGGCGCAGATTCCTGGGCCAGATGGGCGCGACGCTTGCTGTCGGTGCGCTTGCCGCGCCTGCAGTCGCTGCAGCGCAGACGGCTTCTTCACGGAACGGTGGCGTTGACGCCGGCGCGCTGCAGACGGCCGCGGGAAGCTTCAACCTTCCGGATAACGCCCGCGTTCAGCAGTCTTTCAATATCCGGCTCAGCGCCGCGGTAGCACAGGCGCTGGTTCCCATCCCGCCCCATCACACCAACGGCGATCAGCAGCGCGATCACCCACGAGCGCCGGTGTGTGACTGCGGTATACAGATGGCTCCGCCACTTATACCAAGGTCGTGCGCCAGGACTCGATCGGGCTGGTGAACCCTGCCGCTTACCAGAGCTTCACCAGGGCTCTCGCCAGCGGTCGTCCTTCGGACTTCGAAAATATCATCATCGGCGGTACCCGCACGCTGAACGGCCCACAGGGTGGGCTGGCCTTTACGCTCGAGGGCACCGACTCGCATCAGTTCGGCAGCGCGCCATCACCCCACAATCAGGAACATTGGGCAGTCGTTCCGGCGCCGCCCTCGATTGCGAGCCCGGCCTGGGGCACGGAGCTGACTGAGCTCTACTGGTGCTCCCTGTTGCGCGATGTCGCCTTCACGGATTACGCCAGCAGTCCGGTGGCGCTTGCCGCATGCGCGGAGCTGACCAGCATGCCTAGCTACGCAGGGCCACGCAACGCCTCCGGCCAGGTCACCCCGCATCTTCTGTTCCGGGGAGCGTACCCCGGCGAGACCGTCGGCCCGTACATCTCGCAGCTAATCATTACTCCGACGCAGTTCGGTGCGGCGCCGCTCTCGAATCAGTTCATCACCTACCAGGCCGGGCTCAACTACATGCTCGACCCCGTCAGCTTCCTGCAGGTGCAGAACGGTATCGATACCGGCCAGCGCAACCAGAACGATCCGACGCTGCGCTACCTGCACGATGGCCGCGGTCTGGCCGCATGGACCCACGTCGACGTACTGTTCCAGGCCTACTTCACTGCCTTCCTGGTAATCAACACGCTCGGCGTCCCGCTGAACCCAGGCAATCCCTACGCCACCTCGCGCACGCAGAACGGCTTCGACACTCTGGGCGGTCCGGATATCTCGGCCACCATCGGCGAGGTAGCCGCACGTGTCCTCGACGTGGTCTGGTACCAGAAGTGGTTCGTGCATCTGCGGCCGCGGCCGGAGTCCAGCGGCGGCATCGCTTACCTGACCAAGACCAACCAGCTCGGCAGCCTGCAGGCGCGGCTCAACAGCAACTTCCTCAACTCGCAGGCGCTGCAGGCCAGCTTCGATGCAAACAACAGCTGGTTCTTGTCGCAGCCCTTCCCGGAGGGATCGCCCGCGCACCCGGCCTACCCCACCGGACATGGCACCGTTGCAGGCGCCTGCATCACCATCCTGAAGTTTTTCTATGACGGGAACTTCGTCCTTCAGAACCCACTTGTGCCTTCAAGCGAAGGTACCTCGCTTGAACCATACACTGGTGCGGATGCGGGCAGCCTTACCCTCAACGGCGAGCTGAACAAGCTGGCGCACAACATCACCTTCGGCCACGGCATCCACGGCGGCATCCATTGGCGCAGTGACAGTGACGACTCCATCCTGCTGGGCGAGGCCTTCGCCATCAGCTTCCTGCAGGACAAGATCCGCACCTATAACGAGAAGCTGACGGTCCGCCTCACCAAGTTGGACGGAACGATCGCGACCCTCTCCAACCAGTAAAGCAGCCACAAAACAGATCGGCCCCCTTCGCGCATCCGGAGGGGGCCGATATTGTTTTGGCCAACAAAATGGGGACCCCGCGAACGGGGCCCTCTCTGCCGAAGTTCTACCCTAATGGTCGTTAGCTGGCGTAAGCGGCGGCTGGCACAAACGTGCTCTCCGGCTCGATACGCGGCGGCAGCGCTTCGCTGGCTGCTTCCGCTTCCTTCTTCGCCTGCTTCTGCCGTGCCGCCGTGGAGGGCGATAGATCGACCGAACCCTTGATAACCGCGTCCTGCTGAATGATGAGGCGGGGCGAGACGATGTCGCCGGTCACCACTGCGGTCGAGCGCAGCTCGACGCGCTCACCCGCCACAATCTGGCCATCCACCCGGCCGGAGATCACTACTTCCCGAGCCATGATGTGCGAGTGCGCGTAGCCGTCTTCCCCAATGGTCAGGCGGCACTCATGCAACTGAATCTTGCCGGTGATCCGGCCTTCCAGGACGAGATCCTCAGTGCCGGAGATATCGCCGGTGATGTTGATGTTCTTGCCGATCAGGCTGCGGTCCGTAGCGGGCATGGAGTCTCTCCGGTTCAGGGATAAGGTTGTTGTTTCGTTCACCCTGACCTTGGTAAGGGTGTCTGAATCAGTGAAATCGAGCATAGCTACGGAGGACGGAATAGGGTAATGGCCCATTTGGAGCATTTCTTCACTACGAAAGTGCGCTTGTCTGTTCCCCGAAGGGGGCGACGCCATCCGGCTGGCAAGCCGACAGCGGAGCAAGCATACTGTCTACCCATGGAACGAAAGCCGCACAGAGACCCGCTTGTTGGGCGAGAGCCGCTCAGTCCCGGGCGGCTGGAGGCCTTCTCGGACGGCGTCATTGCCATCATCCTCACCATCATGGTGCTGGAGTTGAAGGTTCCTGACACGGCAGAACCGAGCGCCTTGCTGCATGCCTGGCCGCTGTTCATCAGCTATGTCATCAGCTTCTTCTTCGTGGCCGTCTACTGGATCAACCACCACCATCTCTTCCATCGGGTAAAGCACGTCGACCTCGCCATCCTGTGGTCGAACATCGCTCTGCTCTTCTTCCTTTCGCTTGTTCCATTCTTTACTGAGTGGATGGAGGCCACGCGCCTCAGCCCCTTCCCCACCGCGATTTACGCCACCACCATGCTGGTCTGCGGGCTCGCCTTCTTCGTGCTCAACCGCGCCGTCGGGCGCCAGGCCATCGCTGAGCGCGAACTGATGCTCATCGAGCGCGCTGCCATGCGGAAGAACGTGGTCGCGCTTGCTATCTACGCTGTTGCTATCCCGGCGGCTTACTCGAGTGCGCCTGTCGCGCTCGGGCTCATATTCCTGGTCGCCTTGGTCTACGCTATCCCCTCGCTCTGGATGGGACGCCTTGAGACTGACAAAGATCTCGCCGGCTCCCCGCATCTCTGATCTGCGGGCCTCCCTTGCGTTGGCCATAACCGCCGACAGATGATAATCCGACTGCACCGCCCTGAGGACCTTCCACTTTGACCGTTCGCCCGCTGCCTCTCTCCGCCGCTCTGGCCGCCGCTCTGTTGCTCCCTTGCTCCTCCACTGCTCTGCGGGCCGCAGTGCCCGCCGGCAGCAGCATCACGGTCCTGGACAGGATCACCGCGAGTGAACCGCTGCCCAGCGGCGTGCGTCTGCGCAGCGGCAAGGCCATCGTCGAGATCACTGCCCTGCGTGACGATGTCATCCGGGTGCGCGTCGGACCGGAGGGCACGCTGCCGGAGGATGCCTCCTGGGCAGTGCTGCCCGCCGCGCGTACCGCACACGTACCTGTCACGGCGACCCATGATGCGGGCGCGGTAGGCTTCAAGACCGGAAAGCTGATCGTCCGCATCGATCGCGCCACCATGGCCATCAAGGTGACCGATCTGGCCGGCAATGTGATCGACGAGGACGAGCCCGGCCGCCCCGCGGAGTATCACGGCGCAAGCTTCCGCGTCACCAAGCAATCACCGCCGGAGGAGCACTACTTCGCCCTCGGCGACAAGCCCGGGCCGCTGGACCGCCGCAACATGGCCTTCACGCTCTGGAACACGGATGCCTTCGGCTTTCAGGAGTCGACCGACCCCATCTACAAGTCGATCCCCTTCGTGATGACCATGAACCAGGGACGCGCCGGCGGCCTCTTTCTCGATAACACCTGGCGCACCAGCTTCGAGTTCAACAAGGAGCAGCGCGACGCCTGGAGCTTCGCCGCGCCAGATGGGCCGCTCGACTACTACATCCTCTACGGACCCGAGCCGAAGCAGGTGCTCGGCATATGGGCATGGCTGGTGGGCAAGTCGCCGCTCCCGCCGCGCTGGTCCCTCGGCTTCCAGCAGTCGCGCTACAGCTACTACCCGGAGGCGCAGGTGCTCGACATTGCGAAGCGCCTGCGCCAGGACCGTATCCCCTCCGACGTGCTCTGGCTGGACATTGACTATCAGAAGGAAAACCGTCCCTTCACCATAGACCCGGAGCGCTTCCCTCACTTCGAGCAGATGGTCCATCAACTCTCCGAGGAGAACTTCCACACCGTCTCTATCGTCGACCTGCACGTTGCGAAGCTGCCGAACGCAGGCTACCTCCCCTATGACACCGGTATCGCCGGAGATCACTTTGTGAAGAACCCGGACGGCTCCGTGTACAGCGGCACTGTCTGGCCCGGCCCTTCTGTCTTCCCGGACTTCACCCAGGCCAGCACGCGCGAGTGGTGGGGCCCGCTGTTCGGAACGCTGACCAAGGACGGCATCGCAGGCATCTGGAACGACATGAATGAGCCGTCGGTCTTCAATGTGCCCTCGAAGACCATGCCGGACAACATACAGTTCCGCATCGACGAGCCCGGCTTTCGCAAGCGCACCGCCAGCGGGCTTGAGATACACAACGTCTACGGCATGCAGAACACGCGCGCCACCTACGAGGGCCTGGTCAAGCTCGAGCCCAACCAGCGCGCCTTTGTCATGACCCGCGCCAGCTACGCGGGCGGACAGCGGTACGCTGCCACCTGGACCGGCGACAACTCCAGCACCTGGAACCATCTGCGGCTCACGACCCCAATGCTTGAGAACCTGGGGCTCAGCGGCTTTGCCATGGCCGGCGCAGACGTGGGTGGCTTCGCCGGAACGCCGCAGCCGGATCTGCTGACGAAGTGGCTGGAGGTCGCGGCCTTCCAGCCCATCGACCGCGACCATACTGCCAAGGACACCGGCATGCAGGAGCCGTGGGCGCATGGCCCCGAGCAGGAGAACATCCGCCGCCGCTACATCGAGGAGCGATATCGCCTGCTGCCCTACCTCTACACCACGACCGAGGAGATGAGCCGCACCGGTGTGCCTATCCTGCGCCCGCTTTTCGTCGAGTTCCCCGACGCCACCAACGACAAGCATCCGCTCGACCTCGATGCCGGCAGTGAGTTCCTCTTTGGCCCGGACATCCTGGTGGCGCCCGCACCGTATCCGGATGAACTGGACGACTACTACGCCCAGCTGCCGCCAGTCACCTGGTACAACTACTGGACTGGAGTGAAGCTGCCGCCGCTGCCCAAGACCAAGAGCCGCGACCTGGAGCAGCCCAGCGCGAAGCAGGAGATGGCCCGGCTGATGGCGCCATTTCTCATAAAGCCCAGCATGGACGTGCTCCCCGTCTACGTGCGCGAGGGCGCCATCCTTCCGCTCGAGCCCTTGACCCAGAGCACAGTGGAGACGCCGCAGGGTCCGCTCACTCTACGCGTCTACCTGCCCAACCAGAACGGAGATCCAGCCGCCGCGCCGCAACCCTGTGCGGGCTCTGTGTACCTGGACGACGGCGTCAGCAACGACTACCAGAAGGGCAACTACCTGCGCGAGCAGTTCTCCTGCACCACCAGCGGCGACACCGTCACCGTCAAGGCCGCGCCGCGCGAGGGCAGCTATCCCGCCTGGTGGCAGTCGCTGCGCGTGGAGGTCTATGGTGGCCCGGGCACCACGGCGGCTGCAGACAACGCAGTGCCTACCTATGACGCGGAGCATCAGGCGATGATCGTCGCCATAGCCGACAACGGCAAAGGCGCGGAGCTCACGCTTCACTACAGCAAGTAAGAACGAAGCCTGGAAGATGGTGGGAGGCGGCCGCAGCTCCGGCTCTCCAATGTCCATCCTCAGTTGTGGAATGAGCTCACAATCAGGCACAGCGACGCCGCGAACAGCAATGACGTGGTCGCCCAACCCAGTGCGTTGATCGCCCTGCCGTTCACCTTGTCCCCCATGATCGCGCGCCGATTCGTCAGCACCATGATCAACAGCAACAGTGGTGGTGTCGAGAAGCCTTGCACGATGCCGGCAATGACCAGCGCACGCATGGGATTGATCCCGGCAAAGTTCAGCGCCATCGCGCCCAGGGTGAATACGGCGATCGCGCCGTAGAACTTCTTCGCCTCCGTCGGCCTGAGGCTCAGACACTGCCGCCATCCGAAGCTCTGGCAAATAGAGTAGGCCGCGCCTGCCGTCATCACCGGCAACCCGAGGAAACCGACCCCGACAATGCCGATAGTGAAGAGCAGCCCCGCCAGATGACCCGCTACCGGACGCAGCGCCTGCGCCGCTTCGGTGGCGCTCGAGATGGTATGGCGGCCGGAGGCGAACAGCGTCGCCGCCGCAGCCAGCATGATCGCGAACATGATCAGGCTGGAGAACAGCATCCCGAAGAACACATCCCAGAAGCTGGTCTTCAGTGCAGCCTCGGTGGTGCCGCGGCGCTCCCGTAGCGTACGGCGGCCAGCGGCAATCTTCTCCTCGACTTCTTCATTCGACTGCCATGTGTACAGATAGGCGGACAGCGCGGTTCCGATGATCGCCACTAGGATGGCCAGGAAGTCGCGATGGAAGTGAAACGTTGGAATCAGCGTGCCCCGCGCTGCTGCCGCCAGATCCGGATGCGCCAGGACCGCAGAGGCGACATACGCCAGCAGGGACAGGGCCAGCACGCGCAGTATGTTTTTGATGACTCCGTAGGATCCCCAGACCTGCATCACCAGCGCAATCGCCGTGACGCCGAAGAGCAGCACCCGCTCTGAGACGTGAAGCAGCAGCCCCAGCGCCGAGGCCATCGCCCCCAGATCGGCCGCTGCCTCAATCACGTTGCCGATGATGACGCCCGCCAGCACCGTGTACAGCAGCCACCGCGGCGCGTGTGTCCGCAGTACCGAGAACAGGCCCTGCCCGGTCACCTGCCCCAGCTTGCCGGAAAGGTAGACGACCGCCACCATCATGGGAAGCATGACCGGGGCCGTCCAGAGAACGCTGTAGCCGAACTGCGCGCCGGCCTGCGCGTAGGTCCCGATCGCGGAGCAGTCATCGTCCGCTGCCCCGGTGATCAGTCCCAGCCCGAGAGAGCGGAGTACACCATGACGCCGGTCTTGTCTCTCGCTTGCAACCGCAGGACTGCTAGCCATCAGAACCGATATCGACGCCAGAGATGGAAAGGCGCCTTATCAGTACGATGAGCAGCTACTCTCATCGGTTGGGCGCGAACGAGCCGCGCAATTCGATCCAACTACCAGGGCAGCGGCCGACCATCGCGGAAGAACCCGCCGCTAGGTCCGTCTTTCGACAGCACCGCCGCCCAAACAATACTCGCGGCTCCCTCCTCCACCGGGCGGCCACCCGGGCCACCAGTCTCGGTCGCCGTCCAGCCAGGACACACCGCGTTCACCAGTATCCCCTCTCCCTTTAGCTGTCGTGCCAGCATCACCGTCAGTGCATTCATCGCGACCTTTGACAGGCTGTAGGCCGGTGTGTCGCCGGAGAGCGAGGCAAGCGAGCCAGCCTCGCTCGACACATTGACGATCCGCGGCTGCGCGGACCGTCGCAGCAATGGCAGAAACTCGAGCGCTACTCGCCAGGCCCCCAGCGTGTTCGTCTCGAAGGCCTCATCGACGATCTTCCAGTCCACATCAGTGACCCGCTCCCAGGAGTCATAATGGATCGCAGCGTTATTCACCAGCACATCCAGCCGGCTGGTCATGCTCTCCGTTCTCTGCCGTGCCGCTGCAATGCTCTCCGCAGAGGCGACGTCCAGCGGAAGACTTTGCGCGTCGATTCCCTCTTTTCGCAGCAGCGCCTCTGCCTCCCGCCCCTTCGACTCGCTGCGGCATCCCAGCAGAACCCGGTAGCCGCGCTTGCCCAATTGGCGGCTTACCTCCAGCCCCAGCCCCCGGTTAGCGCCGGTGATCAACGCCACCAGCCTCGCATCGCCTTGCGAACTCATCCGCCCCCCTTTTCAGCTGCAGTCGCAGCGCAGTTTGCTCCGTCACGCAATGTGCGTCGGTCGCCTCCAACCGCAGCCGCCGCGCAACAGAGGCCCGCTTCGCACACCTTCGATGAGCAGCGCCACGCATCGGTTGGGCGCACTCGCCCGGTCTCCAAGAGCGCATGCGCTGCGGGCGCTATAATTAGGCTCGCAGAGCGGGAGTAGTTCAGTGGTAGAACGCCAGCTTCCCAAGCTGGATGTCGCCGGTTCGATCCCGGTCTCCCGCTCCAGCCATCCTTCGCATGACCGCGCGCCCCAGCCGGCTTCTACTCTTCCTTGCTACTGCGGCCGCCGCGCTCGCGCAGTCCGCCGCTCCGCCCGCGCAGGTTCCCAGCCCGCCCAGCGCGATCGACCCACGCAGCTTCCCCGGTGCGGATATCGGCGCACAGGTCAATGCCGCCCTCCGCGCCATGCCGGAGAGTGGTGGCACGGTGCGCATTCCCGCCGGCAGCTATACGTTCGCCACCACCATGCGGCTCCCGCACGCCGGCTACCATCTGCAATGCGACGCCGGCGCTGTGCTGCACTACACCGGGACCGGTGATGCGCTTCTCCTGGAGCCATCCGGCGATCTCGGAGCTCTGAGCTTGACCGTGGACGGCGAAGGCGGCTGCCTGCTGCTCGGCAATCCGCGCGCCGTCACCGGCATCCGCATCACTCCCTCAAACAGCACGATCGTCGCGGGCATGCGCATCCGGGACTTCCCCCACGGCAACGGCATCTCCCTCACCGGCGCCAACAGCGTCCAGATACTTCGCAATACCATCACCAGGACTGCGCATGGAATCGACATGGTGACGGTGCCGCACTACGCTCCCAATGAGGTGCACGTCGCCTTCAATGAGATTGCCGATAACGACTGGGCCGTTTATAGCCACGACGGGCACGTAGCCGCCAGCCGCGCACTGGGCAATGTCTATCGCGACAACGTGTTCGAGGCGAATCACTCCGGCGACCTGTTTCTCGCCTGGGAGGCACACACTGTTGTCGAGGGCAACTACTTCGAGTCAAACGGTGTGGGTGTCGCGGCTGGCACAGGCGATGCGAACGTCTACGACGTACACATCGCGCGCAACTACTTCACCACCGGCGCCTACCGATCAGAGATCGAGCTCGGCTACGGCTTCGGCTTCTTCATCGAGCAGAACTATCAGGAGGGTCCGAAGGGCGCGCTCACCGGTTGTGACGTGAATGCTGCCCCGGGTCCGAACGGCGGCGTTAGCGGCGTCGTGCTGCAGAACGCATTTGCACGCACCAGCGAACGCGCCACCAGCCCGCATGAGTTCTGCTACCGGGGCAGCCCAACCATCCCGGACGGCGTCCTCGGAACCACGCGCATGACCGGGGGACTCGATGTCGATGGCACGCTTCACGCCCGCGGGGCACAACTGGATGGACCGTTGCTGCTCGACTCGAAGGCGGGCAAGCCGCAGGTCGGCGAAGACCGCGCCCATAGCATGCCCCAGATCCGCGCGACCGAAACTGCCGTGCAGGCCGGCGACCCCTGCACGCCCGAGGGCACGCTGCTGATCTCCACCCCCGCAGGCCAGTCCGCCCGTCTTCTGTTCTGCAGCAGTGCGCATTGGCAGGCCGTCTCGCTGCCCCGGCCGTAGCCGCGCGCCTGGCCAGATCAGATCATGTAGAGGACATGCATCAGCAGCAGAACCATCGCCAGCAGCGCAATCCCGGCGCAAGGCACATAGCCCCACTGGCGGCTGTACGGCCACTGCGGCAGGGCGATGATCGCGATCGCAAGCAAAACCGCGATCATAGCGATTGCCACTAGGAAGACTTCCTTCTGCGGATCATCCGCTTCTGCGATGCCAGCTCGCGGACACGCATAAAGATGTCCAGGAACATCTCCCGGGTCAGCCGGCCGGTGTTGGTGTTCTGCAGCGACGGGTGATAGCTCCCCACCAGCGTCAGGCCGTTCGGCATCTCGTACTCGACGCCGTGGCCGAAGGGGTAGTCCGCCACCCGCAGGCTATGGCCCATGCGCCGCAGATGGGCCAGGTAGCCGTTCCACGCGATGTGGCCCAGGCCGACCACAACGCGCAGTTCGGTGAGCAGGCGCAACTCCTCATCCAGGTACTCGGAGCAGTTGGCCAGCTCTGCCGGGGTCGGCTTATTGTCCGGCGGGGCGCACCGGCCGACCGAGGTGATCATCAGCCCGCGCAGCCGCATGCCGTCGCCGCGTCGCCGCGCCTCCGCCTGTGACGCGAAGCCGGCCTCGTGCAGCACCGGGTACATGAAGGCGCCGGAGCCATCGCCGGTGAAGGGCCGCCCGGTGCGGTTGGACCCGTGTGCGCCCGGCGCCAGGCCCAGCACCAGCACCGTCGCCTGAGGATCGCCGAAGGCCGGCACCGGCCGTCCCCAGTACACCTCGTCCTGATAGGCGCGCCGCCGCTTCTCGGCGATCCCGGCACAGTAGCTGCGCAGCCGCGGGCAGCGCTCGCAGGCAATGATGCGCTGGTTCAAGGCCGCTAGTTGGAGCGAGATGGGTTCCTCTGCAGTCATACGAAAGTTCCGTACCTGCTTAGTGTAGGGGTTCTCTATTGCGGAACGTTTGTCTGCTCCATCGGTTGCGTACTGGAACCCCGGCGTAGAATGGGTGCGCTTCGTATGCCAATCCACTTCCGCACTCACGAGGATCGCCTTCATGCTCGCCTGTTCAACCGTGTCTCGAACCCGCCGCCGCGCCGCGCCTGCTCTGCTGGTCGCCGCCACGCTGCTGCTAGCCGCCGGATGCAAATCCTCTATGCCTGCGCCTGAGGCCAGCAACACGCCCGCGCCTGCCGCCGTCACCCAGATCAACGGCCAGGATGTCGTCCTGCTCACCCGCCGGCCCACCCAGGAAGGAAAAGCGCCCGAGTTCCTGACCGCCACCGTGCTGCCTGGCCGCGGCATGAATGTCTTCCAGATCACCGCGAACATCCCCGGCCACGGCATGACCCAGGTGCTCTTCTCACCGTCCCTCGAAGAGGCCAAGACCAAGTTCACCGGTCAAGGCGCAGACAAGTTCGGCAACAGCTCCTTCGCCTTCGGTGGCGCCTTCCTCGTCCCCTACCCCAATCGCATCCGCGGCACTCTCTCTGAGGACAAGCAGACGATCACCACCACCTGGCATGGCAAGAAGCTGACGCTGCCGGCCAACTTCTCCGGCAAGAAGCCCGGCGCAGAGCTGCACTCCATCCACGGCCTCATCAACGACGTAAA
>CAXUMX010000060.1:0-19778 GCA_964252395.1 uncultured Acidobacteriaceae bacterium
GATTGGCTCCTCAGGTAGGACTCGAACCTACAACCCTTCGGTTAACAGCCGAATGCTCTGCCATTGAGCTACTGAGGAGTGTGTGCGCGATGGAGGCCTGCGCCTCAACATGCATCGTCTGTTTACGATAACAAACCCCTCTTCGGGCAGTCAAAAAGCCCGTCAACTCACCTCGCGCAACACCGCCTCTGCGGCACGCCGGCCGGAGGCGAGCGCGCCCTGGGTCGACGGCGTCTCCCGGTAGTCGCCGCAGACGAAGACGCCATCGGTCAGACGTGGCGGCGACTGCTCCCACTCCGCGTGGCGGCACATGGGCAGCGCCTGCGTGATGGGGTACCCTCCCACTACGCTCCAGCGTTCAACATCAGCGCCAAACCACCTGCGCATCTGGGCGCGCGCCTCGCGCTCCAGCTGCTCCATCTGGTTTGCCGACTGCGGAGCCCGGCCGACAATGCTGGCCGCGATCAGGTGTGCCCCGGGCGGCGCGTATCGCTCACTGGCCTGGCTCAGCACAACGGCATTGTTCACCGGGCCGGCACTGGGGCCCTCCCCGTTCAGCACCAGGATGGGTCCATCGGTCGGGGTTCGCTCTGCTGCGTAGTAAAGCGTCGTGGTGCGGTTCCACTCCTGTGCCTCTTTCGATAGCTTCGCCCGGCCTCCTAGCGATCCCAGCAGCGCCCGCACCTGCCCTTCATCGATCGCCAGTACGACGCTGCGCGCGCGCAGACTGCTTCGTTTCTCCACGTCGAGCACGTATCCGCTATCGTCGCGGCGCATACGCGTCACCCGGGATCCGGCCTGGAGCGTTCCGCTCTTCAGCTGCACTGCAAGTTGGCGCGGCAGCATCTCCATTCCGTTCTCCGGAACCGAAGCATCTCCCAGCGCGAACATCCGGAACAGAAACTGGAAGTAGCGGCTGGACGTGGCAAGCTCCCGCTCCAGAAACACTCCCGCGAAGAACGGAGTGAAGAAGCGTTCGATCATCTTCGGGGAGAAGCCGTACTGCTCCAGAAACTTGCGCGTGGTTGTCTCCGATTGCTTGAACAGATGACTCGGGCTGCCTCTCCCCACCTTACGCCGCAGTGCAGCGACGCGAACCTTGTCGCCAAACGTCACGACCGGATCGAAGGCCAGGCTCAGTGCGGCTCCAAACGAGTCGCGAAACGGGTCGGCAAAGTGGTGGAAGCGACCGCCGTGGCGCACCAGGGCGCCCGGGGTAAACGCGCGCAGGCGCAGCGCCTTCAAATCAAAGTGTTGTGGAAGCTCCGGGTAGCGAGTCAGCAGCAGCTGGAAGCCGCGGTCCAGGCGAAATCCATCCACCAGATCCGTCCGAATCCGGCCACCGGCCGCGTCTGCCGCCTCCAGCAACTGCACGGAGAGCCCCGCCCGCTCCAGCCGGACAGCGCAGCACAGCCCGGCAAGCCCGGCACCGACGATCGCAACATCCATGGCACCCAGTGTGCCACAGCGCAAGACGCGCCCCTCGCACCGAGGCGCTGCTTCGGTGCCCTAAGATGATTCTCGTCCAATGAAACTGCAACCCAGCCGATCCTTCCTTCGAGTCGTCCTCGTGGCCATCGTCGTCATCGTCGCCCTGAACGCGTGGCTCGCCCTCCACTCCGTTACCACTCTGGTGAAGAACGAGACCTGGGTAGAGCACACCTGGCAGGTCATCAACCAGGTAGAGAACGTGATGAGCCTGGCCAAGGATGCGGAGACCGCGGCACGCGGTTATGTGATCGTGGGCACGGACGAGTATCTGGAGCCCTACAACAACGCACGCCGGCGGTTACCCGCGGAACTGGATCGGTTGCAGTCGCTGAGCGCTGACAACATGAGTCAACAGATCCACGTCAGGCGCATGCGCGAAGTCCTGAACGACAGGCTCGCGCTGCTGCAGCGAGTCATCGACCTCCGCCGCACGAACAGCACCTCGCAGATCCTGAAGCTGACCGGCACCAGCAACGAAGCCATGAATCGCCTGCGGGCCGTAGCCGACCAGACTGAGCAGGAAGAGCAGCGGCTGCTCGGTTACCGCGTAGCACTGGCGCGGGCCAGCAGCCAACGCGCGCGCTACAGCATCGCGCTGGCCAGCGGCTTCAACGTGATGCTCATCCTCTTTGGTCTGCGGCAGCTCATCCGCGAGCGCAACCTCCGTATCAGCGCCCAGGAGACGCAGCAGAGGTTGGCTATCTCCCAGGCCGAGACCCAGGCCCGCGCGGAGGAGATCCGCCTGCTGAATGAACGGCTCGAGGAGCGGGTGCAGGAAAGAACGTCGGAGCTGGAGCGCATCAACAACGAGCTCGAAGCGTTCAGCTACTCCGTCTCGCACGACCTGCGCGCGCCACTGCGCACCATCGATGGGTTCAGCCTTGCGTTGCAGGAAGACTACGTAGAGATCGTCGACGCGACGGGGCGAGACTACATCCGGCGCGTGCGGACCAGCGTGCAGCGCATGGGTGAACTGATCGACGCGCTGCTGCTGCTCTCGCGCATTACGCGGGCCGAGATCGTTCGCGAGCCCTTCGACCTAAGCGCTCTTGCGAAGGCGATTGCCGCGGAGATCCAAGAGCAGAACCCTGGCCGGACCATCGACTTCCAGATCGAGGAGGGTCTGCGCGTGGCTGCCGACCCCAGGCTGACACGGGTGGCGCTTGAGAATCTGCTGGGCAACGCCGCCAAATTCAGCTCCAAAGTCCCGACTCCGGTGATCTCCTTCGGCTGGGACTCGCGTGAAGAGGCCTGGGTCGTCCGCGACAATGGCGCCGGCTTCGATATGACCTACGCAAAGAAACTCTTCAGCGCCTTCAATCGCCTTCATGGGGACAAGGACTTCAGCGGATCCGGCATCGGCCTCGCGACGGTCTCGCGCGTGATCCAGCGGCACCAGGGGCGCATCTGGGCGCATAGCGTTCTGCATCAGGGTGCATCTTTCTGGTTCACGCTGGGCGAGGAGGCGCGCGTCTAGCAACGGCACTTCCGCTGACGATCGGCGATCAGAAAAAAATGCATTCGCCTGCGACCAATCTCTTTCATCGGAATCCATTCGAGCAGCAATCGTTTCCGGAGGCAGGTTGGCAACAGCGACCCCGACAGTAGGGCGTGCCGCGATGACTGCAGCAAAGCCCGGAGTAAACCCATGGGCCATTGCGCTTACGGTTACCTTGGCCACGTTCATGGAGTTGCTGGACACCTCCATAGCCAATGTCTCGCTGCCCCACATCGCTGGCGGCCTCGGCCGCAGCTTCGATGAAGTCACCTGGATCCTGACCACGTATCTGGTGGCCAACGCAGTCGTGCTGCCCATGAGTGCCTGGCTGAGCCGCGTCTTTGGTCGCAAGAATTACTACCTCGCCTGCGTCGCACTGTTCACTCTTAGTTCATTCTTCTGCGGCATCGCGCCCAGCCTCGGCTTCATGCTGTTCAGCCGTGTACTGCAAGGCATCGGCGGTGGCGGGTTGGCGCCGGTGGAGCAGGCTATCCTCGTCGACACCTTCCCCGCCCATCAGCGCGCGTCCGCCTTCGCGCTCTACACCATCGCCATCGTCACAGCGCCCGCCGTCGGGCCGGTGCTGGGCGGCTGGATCACCGATAACTACAGCTGGCGATGGGTCTTCTTCATCAATATCCCTATCGGGCTGCTGTCCATGTACCTGAGCAGCCGCCTGGTGCAGGATCCGCCCGCATTCACTCTGGAGCGAAAGACTGCCCGTGCCGCCGGCCGCCTGCGCATCGATACGGTCGGCATCCTGCTCGTGGGCCTCGGCTCCGCGGCACTCGAGATCTTCCTTGATCGCGGGCAGATCGACGACTGGTTTGGCAGCACGCTCATTCGCTGGACATTCGGCATCGCATTATCCGGGTGGATCGCGGCGATCTTCTGGGAGTTGCGGCAGACCGATCCCATTGTGGATCTGCGGCTGCTGAAGAGCCGCCACTTCGCCATCGCTTCCGTGCTGCTGTTCATCTTCGGCTTTGGAATCTTTGGTACCACCACATTGATTCCGCAGATTCTGCAATCGCTCTATGGCTACAGGGCGATCGATGCCGGCCTAGTGCTGGGTCCGGGAGCCTTGATGATTACGCTGCTGGCTCCCGTCGGGGCGCGGCTGGTGCAGAAAGGCGTGGTGCATCCCCGCGTGCTGCTGGGCTGCAGCCTGCTCGGCGTGGGCACTTCCTTGTGGTACTACAGCACCTTCAACCTCGCCACCAACTATGGGCACTATGCGATGGCGCGCATCTTCCAGGGGCTTGGCTACGCGTTCTTCTTCGTACCGGTCAATGTCGTTGCCTACTCTCAGCTGCGGCCGGACCAGAACAACCGAGCCTCCAGCATGACCAACCTCTTCCGCAACTGGGGCGGCAGCTTTGGCATCGCCTTTATCACCACTGCAAGCGAACGGCGCTTCAACTATCACCAGGCCATCTTGAGTGCCTCGCTGCCGCAGAGCTCGGGAGCGCTGGAGCAGAGAGTGCGCTCACTCTCCACGTTCCTGAATCAGAGGGGCATTGGGCAGGGCGACGCGCAAGCAGCTGCCTACGGTCGGATCTATCGCCAACTCGGCGATCAGGCGCACCTGCTCGCCTACATGGACTGCTTCCGCGTGGTTGGCTGGGTCACCCTGGCCGCCGCGCCCCTGGTGTTGCTTATCCGGCACTTCCGGGCCGGCGGCGCTCCGGCGGGCGGTCACTAGCCGGGCACCGGTATTTTCTTTTACTGGAAGATCATTTGCATCGTCGAGCTCAGCCATGCATTCATAAGTGCATGCGTTGGCCTGAATCCGACCACTATCAGAATGGCCGCTTCTTCACTCCCTACGCGCCCACTCACCCTGGCCCCCGAGCCATGATCCAGTGGCTCACCCATCGTGAAAAGATCGCCTGGCCGCGCCGCATCCTCAGCACACGGGGCGCACCGCCACCCCAACGCCTGCAACCCGGTGCCCTGCGCGCTACCTTCGTTAACCATTCCACCGTGCTGCTGCAGGTGGGCGAGTTGAACGTGATCACCGATCCCATATGGAGCGAGTTCGGAAGTCCAGTGCAGTTCGCCGGGCCGCGGCGTCATCGCGTCCCCGGTCTGCGTTTTGAAGACCTGCCTCCGATCGACCTCATTCTGCTGAGCCACAATCACTACGACCACCTGGATGAGGAAACCCTTCTGCGTCTGCAGCGGCGCGATGCACCCACCGTGTACTGCCCGCTCGGCGTGGCGAAGACAGTACGGCGCCTGGGCTTTCGCGCCATCGTCGAACTGGACTGGTGGCAGCAGCAGACCTTTCGCGGCTCTGTCATCCACTGCGTCCCCGCGCAGCACTTTTCGGCGCGCGGCCTCTTCGATCGCAACCGCAGCCTGTGGTGCGGCTGGCACATGGACAATGCGGAAGGCGGCATACTTTTCGCCGGCGATACCGGTATGGGCGCGCACTTCGACGCAATCGCGCAGCGCTTTGCGCCACCGCGGCTGGCACTCTTGCCGATCGGCGCGTATCGTCCCCGCTGGCTGATGGGCCCCGTGCACATGGGACCGGAGGAGGCCATCGAAGCGCACGCTATACTTCGTGCGCAGGTCAGCATGCCCATCCACTACGGCACCTTCTCGCTCGCAGACGACGGTGAGACGGAGCCCATCGACCACTTGCAATCGCTGCTTGCAGAGCGGCCAGAGCAGCAGTGGCGCATCGTCAAAGAAGGCGAGGGCTGGAATGTTCCCGCACTAGCCGAAGAATCAACCCTCTCCCGCGACAGAGACTAAGCGCTCCCGCTGCTCAAGGCTCGGACGCTTCGCACAACACTGAATCACATCGAGGGCGAATTGGTTGCCTAGGCGAGGCGACCGGCTGCCCCGCTTCTTGACGTGGCCAAAACATTGGCGCACATCAATCCTTTCTTTGCAGTTACGAATCTCATATCGCTAGTTTGCCTGCGGTATCTTCTTCGCTTCGAACACATCACAGTGTTCGGCCCGAGCGGATTCAGCACGCCTTGGCATCTATTGCGTCTGTACAACATTGCAGGAGCACACAACCGATGAACGAAAAGTCGGAATTCCGCCTGGATTGGCAGTTACTCGCGCCGCATCGTTTCGCCGAAGGTTCCGTCGTATGTAGGAGGATTGCCTGAATGGGTGAAACTACCTTCAGCGTCTCCGAGGGCGCAAAGCCCCCGAATGACCCCAGAGCAGCAGCAAAGAAGACAAGCCAAACCCCGCACGGCGTCATCATCTCCCGCGTACTTATCGTGGACGATGAACGCGTCATCGCCGACAGCCTCGCCCAGATTCTCCGTGCGCGCGGCCACGCGGTGCGCGTCGCTTACGATGGTGCTGAGGCCGTTGCCGCAGCCCAGGAGGACTGCCCGCAGATCGTCCTGACCGACGTAGTCATGCCGCGAATGAATGGCGTGCAGGCTGCGATTGCAATCCGCGCCATCTGCCCCGACACACGCATCATCCTGTTCTCAGGCCAGGCAGTTACCAGCGACCTGCTAGTGCAGGCTCGTGAGTCCGGCCATGACTTCGAAATCTGGGGCAAGCCACTGCACCCCCGTGATCTGCTGCGCAAACTGCACGGCTAAGCAGGCTGCCCGACCAGAGAGGCCTCCCCCATCCTCTCTGCAGGAGCCGCTCTCGTTCTCGATCTACGTCCGACTCAGCTTCCATCTGAAATCAATACTCCGGCCGTGGCGCACGAAGCAGCGCATCGATGGCCTGCTGGGCGCGATCACGTAACTGCTTCCGCTCTGCGACACTCTTCTTCTCGAGCGATCGATACGGAAGCGCCATGCGCGGATTGCGCGCCAACTTGTCGCGATGATCATCCAGAAACGTCCAGTAGAGCGCGGTGAACGGACAGGCATCCTCGCCCAGCGCCTTCTTCGGGTTGAAGCGGCACTTGCCGCAGTAGTCGCTCATCTTATTGATATAGGCTGCGCCTGAGACGTAAGGCTTAGTTGCAGTCAGACCGCCGTCGGCATACGTGCTCATGCCAAGCACATTCGGCTCCACCACCCAGTCGTACGCATCCACATAGGCAAACCAGAACCAGTCGCACAGCTCGCGCGGGGAGAATCCGCACAGCGTAGCCAGGTTGCTCAACACCATCAGCCGGGTGATGTGATGCGACCAGCCCTCCTCAATCACCTGCGCCACGACCGTGTCGACGCAGCGCAGTTCGCTCTTCACCCCCCAGTAGACGGCTGGCAGCGGCAGCGTCGCTCCCAGTGCAGACGGAGTCGCACCCGGGTTACCGGGCTTGGCCGGCTCGTAGTACACATTCAGGCCGCGGAACCCATCTGTCACGCGATGGATGTGGCGCATGAACTCGCGCCATCCCAGCACCTGGCGAAGGAATCCCTCCGCCGATGCCAGCGGGATCCGGCCGCGCCCGTACGCCTCTACTACATCTTCAATCACGTGCCGCGGCAGAATGCGGCTTAGGTTCATCAAGCCGGAGACTTTGGAATGAAACAGGTCACGCTCAGCGGCCGACATCGCGTCTTCATAAGGACCGAAGTGCGGCAGCAGATGCGTGAGCGCAAACTTCCAGAAGTGCTGCACATCCTCGGCCGTGCATGGCCAGTCGAAACCATCGAGGGTGCCAAAGCTCTCCGGAGCCACTCGCTCTGTCAGCTCCAGTACCTCACGGGTGATTTCATCGGGCGGGTACGAGGGCCGCGCCGGTACCGGCACCTGGCCGCGATACGGTTGGCGGTTCGACGCATCGTGCGAGTATTGCCCGCCAGCCGGTTCACCGCTCTTCTCCATCAGGTATCCGGTTTTCTGCCGCAGCTTGCGATAGAAGCGATCCATGACAAAGTGGCCCAGCGTGCCGCTGGCGCGCGGGAAGGCGCGGTCGAAGTCCTCCTCCGTAGAAAGCCATGTGGTGTCTGGCACCACTCGCAGCCGCAGCCCGCGCGCACGTGCTCGCTCCAGGTCCTCCCGCAGCTCGCGCTCTGCTGGCTGCATCACCACGATCTCCGGCAGATCGTGCGTATTCTGCGCATCCAGCAGGCCATCGCCGAAGCTCTCGTAGTTGCGTATGTACAGGATCTTGAATCCGCGCTCGCCGGCCTCCAGCGCAAAGTGGCGCTCTGACGAGAGCACCAGCGCCTGCTTCTTCTTGTGGTACGGCCGCGGAATCAGCTTCGACGGCGCCTCCACCATAAGCAGGCCGCCCCTCTCCGTACCAAGCTCGGCCAGCGGACCTGCCTCGGTCGTCAGACGGTCATAGGAGTGATACACCCAGGTGCGCGCCGCGACCTGCCCGGGCGTCGGGCAATACTTCGTAATCCGCGCATCAAAGATGCCGGAGCACTCGCCGACCTTGGGAAGATCCAGCCGCGGGCGAATGTCTGTTTTCTTGCGAGCCGCCATCTCTGCCTCTACCTCGTCCGTGCTCTTTTGCGGCGTAGATGCAACCGGGTCCGCGATCGTCTCATTGTCTCCTTTGGCGCTATGAAAGCTACACTGGCAGTAGAGTGTTAGCCGTCTTAAGACGAGGAGGTAGCCCGATGACACGAATTTCCAGGCTGGGCCGGCGCGAGGTCACCGAAGCGGTGGGCGCTATCTACGACCGGTATGTGCGGCAGCGCGGCAATGTCCCCAACATGTTCCGGACCGTGGCGCACCGGCCAGAAATTCTGCAAACCATGATCGCCCACATGGAGGCGGTGCTGAACACCGGCACCCTGCCCACTGCGCTCAAAGAGCTGGTCATCGTGCGTACTTCGCAGATGAATGCCTGCGAGTATTGCCTGGCCTCGCACTCACTGATCGCGAAGAAACTGGGCTACGCGGATGAGCAGATTGCCGCCCTGCCTCACTTCGAGGCGGGCGATGCATTCACTCCCGCCGAGAAGGTGGCCCTGCGGCTGGCGGAGCGGCTGACGCGGAACGAGCGTCCGCTTGACGAGAGTGAAATCGCAGAGTTGAAGCAGCACTACAGCGAAGGCGAGATTGTGGAGCTGATGGCCGCCAGCGGTCTGTTTAACTATTTCAATCGCTTCAACAATCTATTGGCGATGGAGCCGACCGAGCCTGGCGCAGGCGTGGAACCCGCAACGGCACGGGCATGAAAAGCAGATTCCATAACAAGGATGCGAGATCGAGTCGTTAGACTGGGGTCGCAGCCAAGCAACGCCTGAGGGAGATTCGAACGATGAAGAGCATAGGGATGATGGCGCTGGCCGTAGTGGCATGCGCGATGACAGTGCCTGCGATGGCCGCAAAGATCAAGCCAGTGGTCGTGACCATGCACACCGCAGACGGCAAGGACGCCGGCACGGTAACGCTGCGTGCCGGCAAAGGCGACTCGGTCAACGTGAAGGTGGACGTCAAGAACCTTCCCCCGGGCGAGCATGGCATTCACGTTCACCAGAATGCCAAGTGTGATCCGCCCGATTTCAAGTCTGCCGGAGGCCATTTCAATCCTGGCTCACGTCAGCACGGCGCAAAGAACCCCAGTGGTCCCCATGCCGGTGACATGCCTTTCAATCTGACCATGGGCGCCGACGGAACAGACAAGACAGAGTTCAGCACGACCGGAGTATCGCTCGATCCGAAGTCGCTGAACTCTGTCTTCTCCGGTCAGGGCACCTCGATCGTGATTCACGAGAAGGCCGACGACATGGTCACCGATCCTTCCGGGAACTCCGGCGCACGCATCGCATGTGGCGTCATCATGGCGCCGTCGTCGCTCTAGCACTTCTCGTTGGATCAGCATGGCGCGCTCTCTCGTAATCCAGCGGAAGAGCGCGCGTCCTTAGTACAACAGCACCGCGACCTTATAGGTAGTGAAGCCACGTGCGGCCTGCGACCCACTGCACACCGCGACTGCGGCTGATCGATAGGAGCGCGTGCGCAGCTTGTCCAGCAGCACATCCGGCAGACGGCTCAGGTCAGATCCCTCCCAGCGCATGATGAACTGTGGCCTCGGTCCCGCAGAGCCATGATCCATCGCGCAGGTCTGCCGTGCGGCCGCTGTGGGTCTGGCACCCGGCAACCCAGCCTGCCCCAGCAGGCCGATTACCCGGTCCTCGGCAGACCCGGAGCCCAGGCTCTCCACCGTCTCCGCAAAGTCCTGCACCGCCCACCAGCCGCCATTGCGCCGCACCAGCGCAATGCCGATCGCATTCAATCGCGGATCGAGGATGTTTGCACGATGCTGGGGTGAGTGCATCCACTCACGGTTGATGGTTATCGCATCCGGCCCCATCGCGATATTCTCTGCTACCACGTGGAAATGCGCTCCCGCCCGGCCAGCACGCGCCGCCAGGTCCGCCTCGCCCCCAAACTGATGCTCCAGTGAATTCCGCACCGCCATCTGCTGCGCGTGCAACGCCGCGGCACGCGCCAGCTCCGGGCTCCAGCGCAATGCACCGAGTCCCTGTGCCACCCGGTTCTGGTTGGTCAAGGCCAGCAACTGGCCTACTTCAGGCGGCAGGCCCGCACTCGATCGCTGGGCAAACAGCGTGGGCGCGGCGAGTAGGAAAAGGATCGCCAGTCTGATGTAAGTTTTGCAGGGAAGTGTCATCCGTGTCGTCCACCCTCTCTTCTCTAGCATCGCAGCAGCTACGATATTGCGCAGTATCTCCGAGCTTCGGGTCCGTGTCGGTCGGGAACCCGCAACTCCGGCTGAAGTCGCGTTCGCAACAAGGGCTGGCTCACACCTGCGTAACCTGTGCGATCATGCGGCATGCCTGGCATCGCCTGGAGCCAACGGCTCAAACACCAACCACTGGCCGCCGTTGGCATCGGACTGCTGGCGCTCTTCGTCGGTATGGCGCTCCTCGCCTCCTTCGCAGCGCCGTACGATCCGGCAGCCATCGATCTCCCCCACCGTCTGCTCTCACCCGGTCACGGCCATTGGTTCGGTACGGATGAGCTTGGCCGTGATATCTTCTCGCGCATCCTTTACGGCGCGCGCATCTCGCTCATCGTAGCGGTCAGCGTGGTCTCACTGTCGCTCTCGCTCGGTATGATCGTCGGCGGCATCGCCGGCTACTACGGCGGTTGGGTGGACACCACACTCAACATCTTCGTGATGAACGCATTTCTCGCCATGCCAGGCATCCTGCTCGCCATCGCCTTCGTTGCCTTCCTCGGCACCGGGCTCTTCAATCTCGTGCTGGCCCTCTCCATCAGCGGTTGGGTAGGCTACGCGCGGCTGGTCCGTGCACAGGTGCTTGCCGTGCGTGAGCGCGAGTTCGTCGAAGCCGCACGCGCGCTGGGCGCAAACGATCTGCGCATCTTCGTGCACCACATCATCCCCAACATCGTGCAGCCCATCCTGGTGCAGGCGGCCATCGGCATGGCGGGCGCGGTACTTGCGGAGGCGACTCTCAGCTTTCTCGGTCTGGGCATCCCGGCGCCCGCGCCCAGCTGGGGCTCCATGCTCAACGACGCGCGCTCCCACCTGTTCGACTCGCCCCACCTGGTCTTCTTCCCGGCCATGGCAGTCATGGGGTGCGTGCTCTCCTTCAACTTCATCGGCGACGCACTCCGCGACTACCTTGACCCGCGCACCCGGCTGGTTGTCGGTTTATAGGAAGGCAGGCACATGCGAGTTGGCGTCATCTCAGACACACATGGGCTCCTGCGACCGCAAGCCCTCGCCGCGCTCGCTGGCGCGGAATACATTCTGCACGCCGGCGACGTTGGCGACCCGGCGATCCTGAAGGCACTTCGCGCCGTGGCGCCACTCACCGCGATCCGCGGCAATACCGACGAGGGTGGTCCGTGCGCCTTTCTCCCGCCAACCGAACTGGTAACGCTGGTCGAGCACAATCTCTACATGCTCCACGATGTGCACCAACTCGATCTGAACCCCGAGGCCGCCGGCATCTCTATCGTGATCAGCGGCCACTCGCATCGGCCTTCGATTGAGCAGCGCCGCGGAGTGCTCTACTTGAACCCGGGCAGCGCAGGCCCCCGCCGCTTCAAGCTCCCCATTACACTGGCTGGCTCCACCTCGCCGAAGGCTCTGCCCGCGCCGAGATCGTGGACCTGCCTGCTCCGACCGAGCACTAGCCCTGTGGCAACCGCAGCCTACGCGCGAATGCGCGGGTTCAGCACTGCGTACAGCATGTCCGTCGCCAGGTTCACCAGAATGTACGTCAGGCCGACAGCGAGAATGCAGCCCTGCACCAGGGCGTAGTCGCGACTGGAAATCGCAGAGACGGTCAACCGTCCGACACCCGGCCAGCTGAAGATGGTCTCGGTCACGATCGCGCCGGCCAGCAGGGCGCCGAACTGCAGGCCGACCAGCGTAACGATCGGAATGAGTGCATTGCGCAGGGCATGACGATAGAGCACCGTTCGCTCCGGCAGGCCTTTCGCTCGCGCAGTGCGGATGTAGTCCTGTCCCAGTTCCTCCAGCATGGCGGTGCGCACCATCCGCGTCAGGATCGCCGCCAGGCCAGAGCCCATCGTGAGTGCCGGCAGAATCAGGTGCGCCGGCGTGCTGGCGCCCGACACTGGCAGCCAGCCTAGTTTGATAGAGATCAGCAGAATCGCAATCGGCCCCGCAGCAAAGGCCGGAAACGAGAGACCGAATAGCGACACAACGCCTACTGTATTGTCCTGCCAGCGGCCACGGTGCAGTGCTGCCGCCATGCCAGCCGGGATCGCCGCGGCCAGCGCAATCACCAGCGCCGCCAGTGTCAGTTCCAGCGTGTACGGGTAGCGCTGCGCAATCAAGTGGGTCACTGAGTCATTCAAGCGCAAGGAGTGGCCGAAGTCGCCCCGAAACACACCATGCCAGTAGCGCAGGTACTGCTGGGTCAGCGGCAGATCCAACCCATACTGATGCCGCAGCACATCCAGATCTGTGGTAGACGCGCCCTCACCCAGCATCTGCGCTACCGGGTCCCCCGGCACCAGATGGATCAGCAGAAACACCAGCGACACCACCAGCCAGACCACAGGGACGGTGTACAGCAGGCGGCGACCCAGGGCGGGCAGCAGCTTCATGGGCGACCCTGCAGCGCCGGAGCGGTGGCGGGCGTCGTGGTTGCGGGCGTTGGGACTGGTTCGATACGCACGCGGCTGATGCGGTGTCCATTCATCTCCGCTACAGTGTAGCGGCGTCCTTCGTAGTCCACCTTCTCGCCACCGCTCGGAATCCGTCCCAGCTGCGACAACAGGAAGCCGGCCAGCGTCTCCACCCCACCATCCCGCGGCAGGTGCCAGTGCATCTGCGTCTCAAGATCGCGCAGGTTGACGCCGCCATCCAGGTAGAAGGCCTCAGCCAGTTTGTGCGGGGCGTGGCGGAGGCCAACATCGAACTCGTCTTCCATTTCGCCCACCATCTGCTCCAGCGCATCCTCGACCGTCACCAGGCCCACCGTCGAGCCGTGCTCATCCACCACAATCGCCAAGTGCCGCCGCCTCTCCTGAAAGTCATGCAGGAGATCCAGCACCGGTTTGGTCTCCGGCACCACCAGGATGTCACGCATGATCTGACCCAGCACCAGTCCGCGTCCGGAGCGTGGGGAAACCGCCGCGCGCGCCAGTGCGAAGTGCATCAGCCGCGAGACATCTTTCGAATACACCACACCGACAATGTGCTCCGGGCCACGCTCTGGATCGTAGATCGGAATGCGCGAGTGCTGCTCTTCGACAATGCGCTCACTCGCCTCCTCTACCGGCATGTTTGACGGCAGCGAGAAGATCCGCTGCCGTGGCGTCATAATCTCCCGCGCCACCACGTCGTTCATCTCCACCGCGCGGTGAATCAGCGCCTCCTGGTACGCGGGCAGCAATCCTTGCCTGCGGGCGGCAGTGGCCATCAGCTTCAGCTCATCGGGCGAGTGAACCGCTGCGGCACTCGCAGTCGAGGTGTGAAACAGCCGCAGCACCAGCCCGGCAGAGCTGTTCATGAATACGACAAACGGACGCGTCAGCCGGATGAAGAACAGCATGGGCCCCGCAACGCCCAGTGACAGTTGCTCCGGCTGGCGCAGCGCCAGCGACTTCGGCACCAGTTCTCCCAGGATGACGTGCAGATACGTGATGCCGGCAAAGGCAAGCACCGCGCTGACCGCGTGCGCGAACAGCGCCGCATGCGGCAGCGCGTGCAGGGGATGCTCGATCAGTGGCGCCAGGGCGGGCTCGCCGATCCAGCCCAGGGCCAGGCTGGCGACAGTGACGCCAAACTGCACGGCGGACAGGGTGTCGTCGAGGGCGCCGTGCAGCTGCTCCACCGCGCGCGCGCCCACTCGCGATTCCGCCAGCAGTTGCTCCACCCGCGTGGAGCGCAGACTGACAAGGGCAAACTCCGCGGCCACAAAGAAGCCGTTTGCCAGGATGAGCGCGACAATGGCGACGCCATGGAAGAGCGTCCACTGAACCATGCAGATAGGGTAAAGCAGGCGGCTCCTGCTCGCGCTTTGCCAGATTCCGGGAGGTCGGAGCGCGCGCTTTCCCGACGGAGAGCCGGGCCACACCCGCCGCGGAACTTTTCTCATCTGCCGCGCGTAGCATAGTTGGACGCGGGTAGAACGCCCGCAGCGGAGGATGGGCGTGGCGGCTCGCAAGCGTAAACGGATCTGGTTGTGGGGCTCACTTGGCGCGGCCGTGGCGCTGGTGGTGTTGGTGGTTGCTGTGGTCGCACACGGGTCAGGCACCAAGATCGACGGCAGCCGCCTGGGCACGGTGACCCGTATGGACATCGCCAAGAGCGTGGTGGCCACCGGCAAGGTCCAGCCGATCACCAAAGTTGAGGTCAAATCCAAGGCCAGCGGCATCGTGGAGAAGTGGTTCGTCGACGCCAACGCCCATGTGCACAAGGGCCAGGTGCTGGCAGAGCTGGACCGGCAGGAGATCAGCGCCCAGGTTGAGGCGCAGCGCGCCACCTTGCTGGCAGCGCAGGCCAACGTCAAGACTGCTGAAGCCGACATCCGGCAGGACGAGGTTGCAGCCAACGCGCCTGACCTGCCGCTCTACGCCTCCACGCTCAAGCGCAATCAGCAGATGCAGGCAGAGGGCGTAGTCAGCCAGCAGACCCTGGACAACGCCAACCGTGACTACCTCGCCATGCTGAACAAACAGCGCACCGCCATCGCCACCGTGGATGTGGACCGCGCCAAACTCCGCCAGGCACAGGCGCAGGTAGCCCAGAGCGAGGCCAGCCTGAAGCAGCTGGAAGAGCAGCTCAGCTATACCACAATCGTTTCACCCATCGACGGCGTCGTTCTCTCTCGCGACGTGGAGGTAGGCGATGCAGTCAGCTCGATCCTGGTCCTGAGTTCCACCGCGACATTGGTCTTTACCCTGGGCGACATCAACCAGGTCTATGTCGATGGCAAGGTGGACGAGGCCGATATCGCAAATGTCTACCTGGGGCAGCCAGCGCGTATCCGCATTGAGTCATTCAAGAATCGCGTCTTCAACGGCAAAGTCACGCGCATCGCGCCGCTCGGCGTCGAGAAGGACAATGTCACCACCTTCTCCGTCCGCGTCTCCATCGATAACCCGACCGGCGAGATCAAGGCCCTGATGACCGCGAACGCCGAGATCCTGATCGACGAGCACAAGAACGTGCTGGCTGTGCCGGAGCAATCCATCACCTACGACGCGAAAAAACACGCCTTCGTCAATGTGCCGGATCCCAAGGCGAAGGACGGCATGAGCAAGGTGCCGGTCGAGATCGGTCTGGCGAACGGCAGCAACACCGAGGTTCTAAGCGGGTTGAAAGAAGGCGACAAGGTCGTCCTGCAGCAGTAAGCGGTACAGATGAGGAGAAGTCCCATGAACGGAATGACTGGTATTCGCACGATGGCGTTTGCTGCAGGACTGCTGATGCTGCCCCTACTGGCCCATGCCAGTGACGGCACTTTCGATAAGAAGCTCAGCGTCAACGGCAATGTGCAGCTTGATGTGTCGACCGGCTCCGGCTACGTGCACGTCACGCCGGGCTCCGACAATGAGGTGCACATCATCGGCCACGTGCATTCCAGCCGCGGCTGGCTGGGCGGCTCCAGCGACGAGGCGGTCAAACGCGTTGTCGATAACCCGCCAATTCAGCAGAGCGGCAGCACCATCCGCATCGGCCAGATGCATGAGGCATGGTTCAACCACGTCTCCATCGATTACGACATCAGCACGCCGAAGAACACGAAATTGAAGGCGGAATCGGGCTCCGGCGATCTCAAGGCTGTCTCCATGGCCGGGGGGACGAGGCTGGAGACCGGCTCGGGCTCCATCAATGGCGACGACCTGGGCGGCGATAGCTATCTGCAGACCGGCTCTGGCGATATCCGCGTCAGCTTCTCTTCACCCGGCAACGTCACTGCGGGCGCCGGCTCAGGGTCGCTGCGCCTCACCGGCGTGAAGGGCTCACTCAAGGCAGAGACCGGCTCTGGCGACGTGAGCATCGCCGGCCAGCCGCTCGACCCCTGGAAGATCGAAGCAGGCTCAGGCTCCATCGAGCTCAATCTGGGCGGGTCCAAGTACACGCTCGACGCTGAGACCGGCTCCGGCTCCATCCACACGGACCAGCCTGTTACCGTGCAGGGCAGCCTGGAGAAGCACCACATCACTGGCAACGTCAACGGGGGCGGCCCCACTGTGAAGGTCGAGACGGGCTCGGGCAGCGTGCGCATTCACTAAACTCAGATGATCCGCAGCGGGCCCCTCGAGCACCGGCGGCCCTTGCTGCTTCTACACTGGATCATGCTCGAGCGTCTTCGCCCGCTTCCCTCCCCGTCCAGCATCCGCCTGATCGCATTCGACCTCGACGGCACCCTGATCGACTCCCGCGCGGACCTGTGCGCCAGCGTCAATGCCACTCTCGCGCACCTGGGGCGTCATCCACTCCCCGATGCCGTCATCGCCAGCTACATCGGCGACGGGGTACAGATGCTCGTCCGTCGCGCGCTCGGCGACCCGGAGCATGAAGAGATCGTCACCGCGGCAGTGCTCTACTTCCTGGACTACTACCGCGTGCACAAGCTGGACCATACCTACGTCTATGAAGGTGCGCTGGGGGCGCTCGCCGGGATCTCCCGCGCGTTGCCGAACGCGAAGCTCGCCGTGCTTACCAACAAGCCGGTCGGCCCCTCTGAGCAGATCTGCGCCGCCCTCCAGCTCTCTCCCTACATGTTCCAGATCTACGGCGGTAACAGCTTCGATACCAAGAAGCCGGATCCCCACGGCCTGCTGACGCTGATGCAGCAGGCGGGTGCCAGTGCCGAGGCGACAGTGATGATCGGCGACTCCGATGTCGACGTGCTGACTGCCCGCAACGCCGATGCGTCGGTCATCGGCTGCCGCTTCGGCCTGGCGCCCCACTCGCTGGTCGATGCGCCTCCAGACTGCCTGGTGGATGCCCCGCTTGAGTGGCTGGAGGCCCTGGGCGTCGGCTGACAGCGCGAGCCGCCGCCAGCACATACAATTGGGCCTATATGGGTCTCTTCAACCGCTTTAAGAAGTCGGACTATGTTCCAGGCGCCGCAGTCCCGGCAGAGCCGCTGATTCCGGAGCCGACCGCGCCTCCCGTCGAGCCGGAAGCGCCCGCCGTGAACGAAATGATTGCCGATGAGCCGGAGCCGGTCACTCCCTCGATACGCCGCTTCGTCTCTGTCCCCGAAGACCGCTTCAGCCTCGACGACACCAACCTGCTGGCCCAGGCAATGGAGATTCCCCGGGAGCAGCGCGACCTTCGCTGGCTTACCGCCTTCCAGGCCGCCGCATGGAACGCCTCGATCGTACTGCCGCAAGAGCCGGTATTCCTCGGACCAGATGGCATGCCCTATGTCCGGCTCAACCTGCCTCCGATCGGTGAGCCCGCAGAGACCAACTGCCTCTCCAACCTCTACATCTCCATGGCCGAACAGGGACTCGGCTGCGCCTTCTTCAAGACGGCCGCTGACCCGCCCGAGGCTGCCGAATACGTCATGCCGACCGGCGTGCTCGAGTCGCTGCGCGCCTACGGCACCTGGGATGGCGATCCGGAGGACGTGGCGGAGCTGGTTGCGCGCCCGCAACAGCACGCCGGCGAGGCGGGAATCGAGAAGACTGAGGTTGAGACCGAGCGCGAGGTCATGGTCGGTTCGCCTGCTGAGAGCTACCTGCCCAGGCACACGGCGCGCCTTCTCTATCGCCACCTCAACGAGGGCTGGAAGATGGAGGATCCGCGTATCGCCCTGGTCGTTGACCCGCAAATGACGCCGACGCGCAACCTGGTGATCGGCCGCAAGTTCTCCGACTTTCCCGACCCGGAGACCGCCGCGCAGGCCGCTCGCATGCTGCTGTGGTACCTGCCGCCGCGCCGCTACCTGCTGCTGATGCCGGAAAACTGGACGACAGAGCAGATGCGACCGCTGCGCGAGCTCTGTTAGGTTGCGGTGCATCGAAGTCTTTCATCCGGCATCATGAACCTTGGCTCGAACTCCATCTCTTTGCAGGCCGAGCTGCTCCATTTGATAGTCACGGCTCAGGCAGCCTCACCTCTTCGGCAGAACGAACACAGATGGATTTTCAGCTAGTCAGCGACTACAAGCCGCGCGGTGATCAGGGGCGGGCCATTGGAGAGATCCTCTCCGGCCTTGCTTCCGGCGAGCAGCATCAGACGCTGCTCGGCGTCACCGGCTCGGGCAAGACCTTCACCATGGCCAAGGTCATCGAGGAGATGAACCGGCCTGCTCTCATCCTGGCCCATAACAAGACTCTGGCCGCGCAGCTCTTTCATGAGTTCAAGCAGTTCTTCCCCTCAAATGCAGTCGAGTACTTCGTCTCCTACTACGACTACTACCAGCCGGAGGCTTATATTCCCTCCGGCGACCTCTATATCGAGAAGGAAGCGACTATCAATGAGGAGCTGGACAAGCTCCGCCTCTCCGCCACCCGGTCGCTGTTTGAACGGCGCGACGCCATCATCGTCGCCTCGGTCAGCTGCATCTACGGCCTGGGCTCGCCGGAGGCCTACTACGGCATGCTGCTACTGCTGGAGCGCGGGCAGAAGATCAAGCGCGAAGACATCACGCGGCGGCTGGTAGAGATCCTCTACGAGCGCAACGACAACGACTTTCGGCGCGGCAGCTTCCGCGTTCGTGGCGATGTCATCGAGGTCTTCCCCACCTACGACGAGATGGCCTACCGCATCGAACTCTTCGGCGATGAGATCGAAACGCTCTCGCAGATTGATCCGCTCTTCGGCACGGTCCGGCAGAAATACGCGCGCCTGCCCATCTACCCCAAGAGTCACTACGTCGTACAGCCGGAGCGCAAAAAGTCTGCCATGGACTCCATCCTCACCGAGCTCGAATGGTGGGAGAAGGAGCTCGAAGCACAGGGCCGACTGGTCGAGTCACAGCGCGTGCACCAGCGCACCCGCTTCGACCTGGAGATGATCAAGTCGGTCGGCTACTGCCACGGAATCGAGAACTACTCGCGCCACTTCAGCGGCCGCATGCCGGGCGAGGCGCCTCCCACGCTGCTCGACTACTTCCCGCGCGACTACCTGCTCTTCATCGATGAAAGTCACGTCACCGTTCCGCAGCTGCATGGGATGTGGCACGGCGACCGCTCACGCAAACAGAATTTGGTTGAGTACGGCTTCCGTCTGCCCTCCGCGATGGATAACCGCCCCCTGAAGTTCGACGAATTTGAGACCCGCACCAACCAGGTCATCTACGTGTCGGCCACGCCTGGCCCCTATGAGCTGACCAAGTCCTCCGGCGTCGTGGTCGAGCAGATCATTCGCCCCACCCGCCTGCACGACCCGCCCGTAGAGATTCGCCCCATCAAGGGACAGCTCGACGATCTGCTGGCAGAGATA
>CAXUMX010000061.1:0-9389 GCA_964252395.1 uncultured Acidobacteriaceae bacterium
GGGCTAGTGGGGGGGCGGGGGGGTCTTCGAGCGCAACCGCTTGGGCGGCCGGGTACGAAACGGTGGGCCGGCCGCGGCCGTCGCCGTGCGCCCTGCTTCACTCGGTGCGGTTGGGACTGGCGCAACCGCGGAGAGCAGGACAGAATGTTAGCGTGCATCTCCTCGGACTCATTCTCGGACTGATTGCCATCGGCACGGTGCTTCTCGACGCATTCGAGACCATCATCCTGCCGCGCCGCGCCAGCGGGAAGATCCGGCTGACGCGCGTCTTCTACGTGCTCACCTGGCGCCCGTGGTCCCATGTGGTGGCCAGCTTCCGTAACTCGCGCCTGCGCGAGACCGGCTTCAGCTTCTACGGTCCACTCTCGCTGCTGTTCCTCATGGCGCTGTGGGCCATCGGGCTGGTCCTCGGCTTCGGACTCATGTTCTGGGGACTCGGCGCGCCGCTGCACGACCCGCAAGGGCTGCATCCGCTGCACACGGCAATGTATATCAGCGGCACCACCCTCTTCACGCTCGGGCTCGGAGACATCACGCCCACCAATCACTGGGCGCGCGACCTGGTGATCATTGAAGCCGGCACCGGCCTTGGCTTCGTTGCCATCGTCATCGGCTATCTGCCGGTGCTCTACGGCGCATTCTCCAAGCGCGAGGCCAACATCGCACTGCTGGACGCACGCGCCGGCTCACCACCCACCGCCTCGGAGCTGCTGCGCCGCCACGCCCAGGACGGCGGCCGCGAAGCCCTCATCGCCCTGCTGGCCGAGTGGGAGCGCTGGTCCGCGGAGCTGCTCGAGAGCCACATATCGTATCCGCTGTTGTGCTATTTCCGCTCGCAGCACGACAACCAGAGCTGGCTCAGCGCGCTGACCGCCATCCTGGACACCTGCGCCGTCCTGCTCAGCATCACGGACTGCCCCGCAACCCGCCAGGCCCGCCTCACCTTTGCCATGGCCCGGCACACTGTAGTTGACCTGCTGCTGGTCTTCGGCATGAAGCCGCTGGAGATGTCCCGCTCCGCGCAGGATCCAAATCATGCCGGACCCGCCGATGTCCCCGCCAACGCTCCGTTCGCTCGTCTCACCGAGCCCGATCTCGTGAAGCTGACCGATGTGCTGTGCCGGTCCGGCTATCCGCTGCGACTGGAGCCGGAGCGCATCGCGCTGCTGCGTAAGCTGCGCTGGATGTATGAGGGCCACGTCATCCGCCTCAGCCGCCACCTGCGCATGCCGCTGCCCGCGCTGGTCACCGAGGTGCCGGGCCGCGATACCTGGATGCAGGTCGGCAACCTGCTCGATCTCTACGCCACCCCGGCGCAGGCCACCGATGAGGATACCCACGCGGCCATGCTGCTCTCGCGCACGCGAGAGATCTTCGAAGAAGAGCCGCACGCCTTCTGAAGGCTAGGCCGGCAGCAGCAGTGCGCCGCTCGCAGCCGGAAGATGCAGTCGGCCCTCCGCTGTCTCCTGCGCCTTTGCCTGCCACGCTCCGTCCGCTGCAATCGAAACGCCACCCAACTGCACGCCCGTCGTCGCAGCAAGCTCCGGTGCAGTCAGCCGCACCACCCGCAGCTTGCGGCCCAGTGCGGGATCGAGCTCCAGATCCAGCGGACGCCCCGCTTCAAGATTCAGCGCGACCAGTGTCGTCCGCCCCTGCCGGCGCACCGCGTACACACGGAGCCCATCCACCTGCTGGCTCAGCGTCGTCTCTATCAGGTCGCCATCGCCCGCCTCGCGGAACAGCCGCATGCCGTAGTACAGCGGTCGCGCCATGAAGCCCTTCGCGCGCTGCCCGGCAATCGGTGTGTACCAGCCATAGCCGCCGCCGTGAAAATTCACGCCGATGCCACCCGCCGCCGCGATGCGATACATGTAATCCGCACCCCACAGCGCCGAGGCGAAGGTGTCGCTGACACCCTGCTTGCCCGCGGCATAACAGGAGTTCGTCTCCACGATGCGGAAGGGAAGTCCCGTCTCAGCAGTCACCTGCTGCAGCCCCGCAAACTCCGTCTCAAGCGCCGGGCTGGGACGCAGCAGCCGCTCGATCGTCATGGACGGATCGGTCGGCGGACCCTCCGCATAGTAGTGCGAAGAGACAAACTTCAGATCCTGCTGGAAGCGTTTCGCAAAGGGCACCAGCCAGTCGTTGTTGAAGATGGTGTCCGGGCCGCCGAAGGGCGCGTGCGGCACCTTGGCTCGAACCGCAGTGTAGAAGCGCTGCCACTCGCCCTCATACTGCGTCTCGCTGTAGTTCTTCGGGCGCAGTCCGTTCTGGTAGAACAGATCCGGCTCGTTCGCCATCTGGAAGGCCATCAGCCGGTCGCCCATCACCTCGGAGACGAACGCCGCCTCCTCGGCCGCCATCTCCGGCGTGCCCAGCCCCAGGTTCAAGCCATAGATCAGCGGCCAATCCACTGCGTCGACAAACTCGCGCAGGTTACGGATCGCCTGCTCCGTGATCACCCGCCGCGGCGGCGCCACATGCCCCTTGTCTGGCGGCAGTGGACCAACCAGCGGCTCCGCCGCTTTGCCGCTCGGATCCCTTCGGAAGAAGCAGTACTCGCTGGTATTGCCGCCAATCCTCAAAACACCTTTGCCCAGCCCGCGCATGATGTCGATCAGGGCCCGGTTATCGCCCGCAAAGAAGGTAGGGTCGGCCAGCTGCGCCGATTCGTAACTGAGGCCGGTAAAATCCTCAGCCACCCGGCGTCCGGTCGGCTTGCCCAGTCTCACAACAACAGTGGAAGCAGTGGGCTGCGCCAGCAGGCGGGCGGCAGGATGCAATGCAGCAGCGCTGACGGCGGAGAGCGAAAGAAAGCGGCGGCGGTTCATCGCGAACCTATTCCATCACAGCCCGATCAAGCCGAGCAAACGGGCGACACCGCAGCCTAGCGGTAGGAACGCTGGTAGGTGCCGCTGATGCGGTCATGCCAGCCCAGATGGTCATCGTCGAAGACGGCCCACACCACGCCCAGGCCCAGCGGAAGCGTCGCCAGCAGGAGAGCACCGATGCGCCGCTGCATCGCCCGTCGGGTCGGGTTGTTGTCATCCATCGTGCAGAGCGCGATGCGTGCGTATACCATGCCCGGCGTGCTGGAGCCGAAGCGGAAGAACAGCCATTGGTACGTGTAGAAGATCACCAGCAGTGCGATGACAGAACCAGCCAGCGCCAGCTTGCCCGTCGGCGGATGCGCCGTGCAGGAGGAGAAGACAAAGACGAACAGCAGGAAGCCGGCGAAGCTCAGTGCGCCATCCACCACTGCAGCCATGATGCGGTCTTCGATGGGCGCCGGAGCGATAGCAGCCTCCTGCGCGCTGGGATGCGCGGCACGCGCGGGCTGTTGCGGCGCCGCCGAATCCAGCCGAATTGAGGACCAGTCCAGTCCGGACTTCTTCGCGCCCGCTGCGGCTGGGGTATCCGGACGCCGCTGGTAGCTGTCCGGCTCTACCTCGAAGATGCGCAACTGGCTGCCGGGCGCGTGATCCTCGCGCAGCGGTCCCTCGGCCAGGCGTGGCCGGGCCTTGCGTGTCGCCACCAGCTCGCGCGGAAACTCGATCAGGTTGGCCGCAAGCGGCGTCGCCGGAGCCACCGTCGCTTCTTCGAACGGATCGGAGATGCGCGGCGGTGCGGGACGGCCGTGCATGCGCTCCGCAGTGGACGAAGGCTGATGCGACGACTGCGGCTCACGCGTTGTCTGTCGCGCCTCAAACGCCTGCATCTGCCGCTCGGTCCGCTCATCCAGCGGGAAGTGGACGGAGAATCGGGCGTCCTCCGGACGCGTCATGCCCGCACCCGCTTGACGCGAATGCGTCTCCTGCGCCAGAGCCTCCTGCTCGCGTGCTTCGGCCGCCGCTGCCTCTGCGGCGCGCGCGTCGTCCATGCGTCGGCGCACTGCCTCCTGCGCAGCCTGCGCGGCCATCAGGGCCTCTTCGGCAGCCAGCGCCGCAGCGATCGCTTCCTTCTCCAGGACCTCGCGATACGTTGGCTGGTCAGCGTACCGGGCAGCTACCGCCGCCGCCACACTGGCGCGATGCCCGTCGGCGCCCTCCCCATCCAGCGGCAGGCGCGGCTGCGCCACTGCACGCGCAGAGCTCACCAGGCCGGACCTGCGCGACCGGCTTGCCGCCAGCTTCTCGGCCAGCTCGGCCTTCCAGGCCGGTGTGTTTCCGGACTTCGGCGTAGCCATCGAATCCGTCCCCGCTCCTGGCATCCTCGGCCCCATCGCGCTCCTTGCCTGCGCCTGCTCGGCTGCCGCTGCCACGCCGCCCGCCGTTCCTCATCACCGGGGGAATCAAGCCCGAAAGGGTGAAAGGGTACGCGGAGGGATCAAGGCAAAGCTACGCCAGAGCACTGCGGAATGCTGCAGTGCAACGGCGCGATCGGCGTTGTCCGTGCCAGAGCTGCGCTTGGCTTGTTCGTCTCCGGGAGGGGAGCTGGCTTTGCTATGCTGGCCTTGCCCGTGCCGAAAAACCTACGCAGTTTTTTATGTATCACGCTGGTGTGGCTGTGTCATCCGCAGCTTGCGGTTTGGGCGTGGCAGAGCGGGCACCGGGAATCAAGCGCGGTAACGGACAGCTCCGATTCCACTCCGGCCGGCGCAGCTGCCCCCGTCGCCTCCGGGAATGCAGCCGCAGCAGCCTCCACTGCGCTCCCCGATGTTCCCGACGCGGATGCGGTCGACCTGCCGCGCGCGGAACCGATGCCCATCGCCGGCCGTCGCACCGTCCCCGTCCACATCGAAGCACGGGAGCAGCATAAGGACGGCGCCACCTACACCCTGCTCGGCGAGGTCGAGCTGCGATACGGCCAGTACACCCTGCGCGCCGACAAGGTGAACTACAACCAGGAGACCGGCGAGGCGCGCGCCGAGGGCCATATGCAGCTCGACGGCGGGCCCGCGGATGAGCACATCCTCGCCGACCACGCGACCTTGAACCTGGACCTCGATACCGGCCGCTTCTACGAAGTGACCGGCAGCGTGGGAGTGCGCGGCAACCTGAGCCGCCGGAAGGCGATCTACACCAGCCCGAACCCGTTCCTCTTCACCGGCCGGGTCGTCATCAAGCGCGGTCCGCAGGAGTTCCGCGTCATCAACGGCAGCATGACCTCCTGCCGTCTGCCGCGCCCGGACTGGCTGCTCTCCGCAGGGCGCATTGATGTCGGGGACGGACAGGCCAGCGCACACAACGCCTTCTTCCGCATCCTCAATGTCCCCATCATCTACCTGCCCTATGTCACCCACCCGGTAATGTCGTCCGACCGTCAATCCGGCCTGCTCATCCCCGTCTACTCGCAATCCTCCACCAAGGGCACCGTCATCGGCGAGCAGGCCTACGTCGTGCTCAGCCGCAGCGCCGACCTCACCATCGGCACCGACTTCTTCTCACGCCGCGGCTGGGCGCCCAGCGGGGAGCTGCGCTATCGCGGACACGGCTTCGACTTCGCCGACCTGCGCTTCACCGCGCTCTTCGACCGCGGCATCACCCTGGGCGGTGTCTACCAGAACCAGGGCGGCCAGGACATCCTGCTGAACGGCCGCTATAGCCTGGGCCCGCACACCCGGCTGGTCGCCAACGCCGAGTACCTCAGCTCCATCGTCTATCGCGAAGCCTTCGCCGAGAGCTTCGCCCAGGCCACCGCCTCCCAGGTCAACTCCAACATCTACGTCACCCACAACAATCGCGGCTTCTCCCAGACCGCCAGCTTTGCCCGCTACATCAACTACGCCAACGTGCAGCCAGTGGAGGATGTCGTCATCGGCCACCTGCCCCTGATCGCCGCCGAGGGCGTAGAGCATCCGCTGGCCGGCACCCCGCTGCACTGGAGCGTGGAGGGCAGCGCCGCCGGCTTGGACCGGCATGAGCCCGGCTTTCGCACCGCGCAGGAAGTGGGCCGGCTGGACGCACATCCGGAGCTCTCCCTGCCCCTCCATCTGGGCGCGCTCGACCTCCGCCCCTCGGTCGCCGTGCGCGAAACCTTCTACTCGAAGAGCCAGGCCCCCACCTTCATCCTCGACGTGCCTACCGGCTCCTTCGTCCCCGTCTACCGCTCCGCCAGCCTCAACCGCAAGGACTTCGAAGCCACCGTCGAGGCGCGCGCCCCAGTGGTCATGCGCGATTACAACCCTCCTTGGCTCGCCCACTTCGGGCGCGCCCTGCGCCATACCGTTGAGCCGCAGGCACGCTACAGCTACGTCACCGGCATCGACAACTTCCGCAACATACTGCGCTTCGACCCGACGGAGCTGGCCAGCAATACCAATGAGGTTGAGTACTCGCTCACCCAGCGCTTCTACCTCAAGTCGCTGCACCCGCATCCCTGCGTCAACGCCGCAGACCCTGCGCCCATCAGCGGCCGCGTCTACCTGCCCGTCGACTACCGCGACTGCACCAGCTCGGACACGACAGAGTCGCTGACCTGGACCGTCGCCCAGAAGCGCTTCTTCGATCGCAACTTCGGCGGCGCACTCTTCGAAGGCCGGCGCAACGTACTGCTCACCACCCTGGACCTCACCGGCATCTCGTTCCTCAACACCCAGCGCGACTACTCCCCGCTCATCTCGCGCCTCACCCTGCGCACGAATCACCTGGTCGACTTCGGCTGGGATCTGGACTACGACGTCTTCGCCAGCCGCATCAATGGCAACAATGTCTACGCCGACCTGCGCCACGGCAACATCTTCGGCTCCATCAGCCACGCCCAGCTCGACGCGCTCAACCCGTCCGCCTCGCCCTCGCCCTTCACCAACTACGACCAGTTGCGCGGGACAGTCGGCTACGGCTCCGCGGTCAAGCCCGGCTTCAGCGGAGCGCTGAACGTCGGCTATGACCTGAACCGTACCGAGCTGCAATACGGCGGCGCCCAGGCCAGCTACAACTGGGACTGCTGCGGCCTCACCATTGAGTACCGTCGCCTCGCCCTGGGCTCGGTCCGTAATGAGAACTATGAGAGCTTCAACTTCACCCTGGCCGGCATCGGCACTGCAGGCAATATCAACCGCTCGCAGCTGATCTACTAACCGCACCCTCACCACGCCCGATTGGCATCGCGGCAGCCCCGCCTGCGATAATCAAACAGGCGCCTTGAGCGCAGAAAAGGCGGGTCCCCTCTGTTGCATCATCGATCATTTGTCCTGTGTGCCGTCATCGCTCTGGCTGGACTGGGCTGCCGGGCGCAGAGCCCGCCGACGACCTCCGTCGACCGCCGCATCGAGGTCTTGGTCCGCTCGCAATTCAACGTACCGTCGGACTACGACGTCAGCTTTGGCGGCCGCACCAAGAGCGACGTGCCTGGGTATGAGAATCTGCCCATCACCTTCTCGCACAACGGCAAGCAGACGACCGTCGTCTTCCTGATCTCGAGCGACGGCAACACTCTGGCGCGCCTCGAAAAGTTCGACCTCAGCAAGGACCCGCAGTCCATCTACTCGCTGGACAAGCGCCCGGTGCGCGGGAACGCGAACGCCAGGGTGACGGTCGTCAACTATGACGATCTGGAGTGCCCCTACTGCGCCCGCATGCACGAGTCGCTGTTTCCCACTACGCTCGATCACTACAAGGGCCTGGTGCGCTTCGTCTACAAGGACTACCCGCTCACTGAGATCCACCCCTGGGCCATGCACGCCTCCGTCGACGCCAACTGCCTCGCGGATCAGAACAACGCCGCGTACTGGGACTTTGTCGACTACGCCCACAGCCACGGGCATGAGATCAACGGCAGCGGCCAGGACGTTGGCAAATCCTTCGCGGTTCTGGACCAGGCAGCGCGCGACGCGGGCAAGCGCGCCGCCGTCAATCCGGACCGGCTGAATGCCTGTATCGCCAGGCAGGATGAGTCCGCCATCCGCGCCTCACTCCGCGAGGGGGAGAAGCTGGGCATCGAGGGCACGCCGCAGGTCTTCGTCGACGGCGAACGCATCGCCGCCGGAGCGCGGCCCACATCAGACATCTGGGACGCGATTGATCGCGCACTGAAGGCCGAGGGCATTACGCCGCCGGAGCGGAAGCAGGCGGCAGCACCCGCTACGGCACCGCCTGCTGCGCAACCGCCGACACCTGCTGCGCCGGCCAATCCTGCTCCACAGCCGGGCCCGTCCGGCACCCACTAGAGCCGCTTCTGCGCGGGGCTGCAGCAGATGCCGCAGACTGCCGGCTCCCACGGCCTCCGCAGATTTGCTCTAAACTGGCTTGCACCGCTCCACACCCGTTGACCGGCCCGACAGAGGCCAGCTGCGGAAGGCTTCGCCCGCAGCGCGAAGCAGGGTCACACTTTGCTTGGGAGGGCACACGTAAAGCAACCAGCGTCGCGTTGCCACCGCGCGCGGGTAAGGCATGACCGCGCTTGCAGCGTGCGGAGCCTGCCTCAAGGAGATCGAGTGCCGTACGCCACCACCATGAATTCGTCTGCATTGCCCTCTCTCGTCCGCCGCTCCGTTGCCTGCTCTCTGCTTTCTCTTCTGCTGTGCGCCGCCGGTTGCACGCGCCCGCATCAGGCCGGCGCCGTGGCCACCGTCAACGGGCAGTCAATCCAGCGCTCTGTCCTGGATCGCTATTACAAAGACTCCCTTGGCGAGAACCAGCATGATCCGCCGCCGGTGCAGGCCCAGATCACGCATCTGGAGATCCTTCGTCAGCTCATCGACGACGAGATCAAGCAGCAGCGCGCCGCAAAGCTGAACCTGGTCGCAACCGACGAAGAGGTCGACGCAAAGCTGGCCGAGTTGAAGGCGCCGTTCACGCAGGAGGAATTCGACCGACAGCTGAAAGCCAAGAACCTGACGGCCGATGAGCTCAAGCGTCAGATCCGCCGCAGCCTGACCACCGAAAAGTTGATGAACAAGGAGATCAACTCCAAAATCAACATCACTGACGCGGACATCACGCAGTACTACAACCAGAACAAGGCCGAGTTCAATCTGGTGGAGCCGCAGTATCACCTGGCCACCATCGTCGTCACCTCGTCGCCTTCGCAGCAGCCCGGCAATCTGCAGAACAACAAGGCGGCCAACGATGGCGAGGCGCGCAAAAAGATCGAAGCCCTGCACAATCGCCTGGAGAGCGGCGAGGACTTCGGCGCGCTCGCTGCCAACTTCAGTGAGCAGACCGCTACTGCCAGCAGTGGTGGGGACATGGGCGCCATTCCCGAGTCGCAGCTCCGTCAGGACAGCACTGTCTTCAGCGCCATCAGCTCGCTGAAGCCCGGCCAGATTACCAGCGTTCTGCCCATCCTCGACCAGAGCCGCAAGCCCGTCGGCTACGCCATCTACAAGCTCATCTCGAAGGAGGCAGCCGGGCAGCGCGAGCTCAACGATCCGCGCGTCCAGCAGTTCATCCGGTCGCAACTGCGTGACAGCCGCGCACAGCTGCTGCGCAATGCGTACTCTGAGATGC
>CAXUMX010000061.1:9399-18640 GCA_964252395.1 uncultured Acidobacteriaceae bacterium
GATCAGGCCCGTGTAGAGAACTACTACGCCGAGGAGATCTTCAAGAACGGCGCACAGTAGCCACGCTTACGCCGCACCGGGCGCACAACTGCTTGCTACACTGGGTCACCCTCTGTTGCTCATCTCAGGAGAACCCTTTTTCATGCTGCGCTCTGCATGCCTGCTTGTGCTCGTCTCGGCCGCCCTTTCCGTCTCTGCGCAAACCACAACGGCGCCCGCCACACCATCCGCAGGACCGCGCACAATGGTGCGGGCTGCCCACCTGGTCGACGTGCGCGCCGGCCGTGTGCTCGACGCGCAGACCGTTGTTGTCTCCGGCGACCGCATCGTCGCCGTGCAGTCCAGCTCCACCGTCCAGCCGCAGGCCGGCGATGTGGTGATCGACCTTGGTGATGCAACGCTCGTCCCCGGCCTGATCGATGTGCACACGCACCTCACCATGGAGACAAACTTCGATCCTTATCACGAGCTCTCGACGACGGTGGCCAAGTCAGCCCTCATCGGCGCGCACAACGCCAAGGTGACACTCGAGGCTGGCTTCACGTCCGTGCGCGATGTCGGTGCCAGCGGCTTTGCGGATGTCGACCTGCGCGACGCCATCACTGAGGGGCTGATCCCCGGCCCGCACATGCTCGTCAGCGGCCCCGCGCTCGGCATCACCGGCGGGCACATGGATGACAACCTGCTTCCGCCCTCCTTCCATGAGGTCGGCGACGGCGTGGCAGACGGCGTCCCCGCTGTGCAGCATCAGGTGCGCAACAACATCAAGTACGGCTCAGACCTGATCAAGATCGGCGCCACCGGCGGCGTGCTGTCCAAGGGTGACGATCCCCAGGCCAGCCAGTACACGCTCGAGGAGATGCAGGCCATCGTGGCTGATGCGCACCGCCTCGGCCGCAAGGTCGCCGCGCACGCGCACGGCGCACAGGGCATCCTCTGGGCCAGCCAGGCCGGCGTTGACTCCATCGAGCACGGCACCTACATCAACGAGGAAGACATCAAGGTGATGAAGGAGCACGGCACCTACTTCGTGCCCACCGCTTACCTCATCGACTGGGTGCAGCAGAACGGGCACCTGCCTGCCTTCTACGCGCAGAAGATGCACGACGTCAGCGCGGTTGAGAAGGTCAACGCGAAGCGTGCCATTGCCGCCGGGGTGAAGGTCGCCCTGGGTACCGATGCAGCCGTCTACCCGCATGGGCTCAACGCGCACGAGTTTGAGGTCTATGTCCGCGACTTCGGCATGACCCCCCTGGAGTCGCTCCGTACCGGCACCCTGCACGGCGCCGATCTGATGGGATGGAGCGATCGCGCCGGCGCGCTGGAGCCCGGCAAGTGGGCCGATGTTGTCGCCGTGCCCGCAGACCCGCTCAAGGACATCACCACCCTGCAGCATCCCGTCTTCGTCATGAAGTCCGGACAGGTCTACCGGAACGATATGCTGCAGCGCTCCGCCAGGTAAGCCTCGACGTCCTGAACGTGGGCGCAGTGGCGGGCAGACGACGTCCGGAGGCTGGCATTACGATAGCCGCATGGTCCGTTACGGCATCCTCGGCTTCGGTCATCATGGCGAGCGGCGGCTGGTGCCCGCCTTTCAGAACGCGCAACACTCGGAGCTCTCGGGGATCTGGCGGCGCGACAGCGCCAAGGCGCAGTCCGACGCGACACGCTTCAGCATTCCGCACGTCTTCGCTACTGCGGAAGAGCTCTGCGCGTCGCCGGCCATCGACGCAGTCTTCGTCACCAGCCCCGACGCCCTGCACTGCGAGCACACCCTGATGGCGCTGCGCGCAGGCAAGCCGGTGCTCTGCGAGAAGCCACTCGCCATGAATGTCGCAGAAGCCGAGCAGATGATCCGCGCGGCGCAACTGGTCGATCGCCCGCTGGGCGTCGCACAGAACTTCCGCTACAACCGATCGCTCGAACGGCTGCGCAGCATGGTCGCAGAGGGCCTCATCGGCAGACCGGTCTTCGGCTCAGCCAACTTCTCCTTCCTCAGCTCTGAGAGTCCACGCGCGTGGATCGACGACAGCCGGCTCGCCTGCGGCGGACCCATCGGCGACGTGGGCGTGCACGCCATTGACTCACTGCGCTTCGTGCTGCAGCAGGAGATCGTGGCGGTCAGCACCCTCGCCCTGCCGCATGACCAGCACCGGGACGCAGCCGGCCGTCAGCTCGAGGGCACCGCCGCCATGACCCTGGAGATGAGCGGTGGCACACTGGCCAGCGTGCAGGTCAGCTTCCGCGCGCTCTATCGCACCTTCCTCGACATCACCGGAGCCAGCGGCGCCCTCACCGTCGAAAGCGGCCTCACCGTCGATCGCCCCGTCATGCTGGTGCACCACGCTGGCGGAACCGTTCTTAGCAGTGAGCACATTACCAATGCGGACGCCTACAGCCGCATGCTGGACGCCTTCTCCGCCGCCGTCCAGGGCACCGGCAGCTTCGCCGCCACCGCGGAAGACGGGCTGCAGAATCAGCGCGTTCTCGATGCCGCCTTTCGCAGCTGGCATAGCGGCCGGCATGAACGCGTCGGCTGAACAGGCGCAGTTTCCAGCACCTTTGTGAGTCCTGCGTCGCCGTCGTTTCATCTCCGCCTCGCGTCCCGCCGAGGCGTACGTTTAATGCATCCCCGGCCTGCCTGGGTCATCTACCTGGAAGGTTCGATCGCCGTCGAAGTGGTGATCACCGAAGGAGAAGGAAGCATGAGCAAGCTTGCAGGGAAAGTAGCAGTCGTCACGGGGGCCTCCAAGGGAATCGGCGCGGGTATCGCGGAGCATCTGGCCAAAGACGGCGCAGCGGTCGTGGTCAACTACGCAACCAGCCGCAGCGGTGCGGACGCCGTAGTCGACCGCATCACCAAGGCCGGCGGCAAGGCCATCGCCGTGCAGGGTGATGTGTCGAAGGAAGAGGACGCGGTCCGCCTGTTCGCGGAGACGAAGAAGGCGTTCGGCCGGCTCGACATCCTGGTCAACAATGCCGGCGTCTACGAGATGCTTCCGCTCGAAGCGACTACGCCGGAGCACTACCGCAAGCTGTTCGACGTCAATGTGCTAGGCCTTTTGTTGGCCACGCGCGAGGCAGCCAAGATCATGGGCGAGGGCGGCAGCATCCTCAACATCAGCTCCATCGTGGGGCGCACCGCAGCCCCGGGCGGCTCCGTCTACAGCGCAACTAAGGCCGCCGTGGACTCGCTCACCGATTCGCTCTCTCGCGAGCTTGGCCCGCGCAAGATCCGCGTCAACTCGCTCAACCCTGGCCTGATCGTGACCGAAGGCGTCAAGTCCGCCGGCTTCACCGAGAATGGCTTCTCCGACTCAGTACTGGCGGGCACGCCGTTCGGCCGTCTGGGCACCGTCGATGACATCGCCCGCGCTTCAGTCTTCTTCGCGTCGGATGACTCCGTGTGGGTCACCGGCCAGACGCTCGTAGCTTCGGGCGGCGCACGTATCTAACCGTCGCCATGATAAACGGGAGGGGCGGCAAACTGCCCCGCCCGTCTCTTACTCCAGAACCGCCAGCACCTGACCGGACGTGACCGCATCCCCGGCGGACACCCGGATCTCCGTCACACGGCCGGCGCGTGCGGCCTTCAGCTCGTTCTGCATCTTCATCGCCTCCACCACCACAACACCCTGCTGCGCCTCCACGGCCTCGCCCACCGCAACCAGCACGCGGGCCACGCGGCCCGGCATCGAAGACTTCACATGCGATGCGCCGTTGCCCGCAGCGCCGGCACGCCGCTGCGCCCGCAGCGAGCGCGGGTCCACCACTGCGATCCGGTGTACATGGCCCCCCACTGCTATCGAGCGCTCCTCACCCGCATCCGCCAAAATGCAGCGATACGCGCGCCCTTCCATTAGCAGCGACAAAACCCCGGGCGCAATCTGCCGCGCATCCACCGCCACGCTGCGCCCATCCAGGTGCGCGGTCAACGCGTCTGTCTTGCGATCGCGCTCCAGCGACGCCCGGTGAGGCGTGCCGTCAATCTGCACCTCGAGCATCAGGCCATCCGCCTTGGCTGGCTTCCCGTCGTTGCGGTCGCCCATCCGCGTAGCCCCTCGCGCCGCGCCTGCTGCTGCCATCCAGTCTGCGCAGTGGACACAATCGGTGTAGCTGCCGGCGCCTCAAACAGCATCGCCGCTACCGCCGCAGCATCCGCAGCGCCATCGCGCACTCCATTCGCCGGCGCTGCCGGCTGTGCCAGCAAGCGATCCAGGTAGCCAGTATCGATACGCGCGGCGCGAAAGTCCGCGTCCGCCACGATCCGCCGCAGCAGCTCCAGATTCGTGCGTATGCCGCCGATCACGTACTCGTCCAGCGCGCAGCCCAGCCGCGCCATGGCCGTGGCCCGGTCCGGCGCGTAGGCAATCAGCTTTGCCAGCATCGGGTCGTACTCCATCGGTACCTCCCAGCCTTCGTACACACCCTCATCCTCGCGGATGCCGGGGCCACCAGGGCGCACCAGCCGCGTGATGCGGCCGGGCGAGGGCAGAAAGCCGTTCTCTGGATCCTCCGCATACACACGCACCTCAATCGCATGGCCGCGCAGCTGCACCTGCTCCTGCGTAAGCGGCAGCGGCTTGCCCTCCGCCACCGCGATCTGCAGATGCACCAGGTCCAGGCCCGTCACCAGCTCCGTCACCGCATGCTCCACCTGCAGGCGCGTGTTCATCTCCAGGAAGTAGAAGTTCTGCGCGTCATCCAGCAGGAACTCGACCGTGCCCGCGTTGGTGTAGCCCGCCTCCAGCGCCAGCCTGCACGCACCCTCGCCCATGCGCCGCCGCAGATCCGCGCTCACTACGGCTGACGGCGCCTCCTCGATCACCTTCTGGTGGCGCCGCTGCACAGAGCACTCGCGCTCCCCCAGATACACTGCGTGCCCATGCTGATCGGCCAGCACTTGAATCTCGATATGCCGCGGCCGCTCGATCAGCTTCTCCAAATACACCTCGCCGGAGCCGAAGGCGCGCAGGGCCTCGTCGCTCGCCGAAACGAAAGCAGACGGCAGCTCGGCCGCGTGATGGATCGCGCGCATTCCCTTGCCCCCGCCGCCCGCGGCCGCCTTCAACATCACCGGATAGCCAATCTCTGCCGCTACGCGCAGCGCCTCCTCTGCCGACGCCAGGCCGCGCACCGAACCCGGTGTGCGCGGCATCTGCGCACGATCCGCCGCCGCCCGCGCACGCGTCTTCGATCCCAGCTCCCGCATCGCTGCTGCCGGCGGCCCTATGAAAATGATGCCCGCCTCGGTGCACGCCTCCGCGAAGTCGGCATTCTCTGAAAGAAATCCGTAGCCAGGATGGATTGCATCTGCACCGCAGGCCCGCGCCACCTCCAGGATGCGATCCCCGCGCAGATACGATTCGACCGAAGGCGCCGGGCCCAGGCGATACGCCTCGTCGGCGTGCAACACGTGGAGCGCGGCGCGGTCTGCGTCGGAGTACACCGCAACCGGCGAGATACCGAGTTCGCGACACGCCCGCAGCAGGCGCAGCGCAATCTCGCCACGATTAGCAATCAGGATCTTACGCAGGGAGGCCACCAGTGAGGGATTCTAGAGCATTTGCGCCATGGTGTAGACGCGCCGGCGAAGGCTGTTGTGGCCTTTCCTTCAAGAAAGGCCACGCATAGGGGATCTCCCCGGTTACAGCATTAGGAAAAATGCTCTAAGCATTTGCGCATCGGCTTGCCCGGCGTCGCCGATGGCAGAAAACACGCGCCACAACGCAGAAGAGCCTCCCGCCATGGGGAGGCTCTTCCGGAAAGCATGTGCTGCGCGGTTACTTGCTGGTGCTGATGCCGGCCGGAGCAGACTGATTCGCCTTCATCTCGTTGGCCTTGCGAGCGCCAAGAGCTCTCTGCGTCCAGTCCTGCGCCTGCTGCAGATCTGCCTTGCGCGCTTCGTCGTTGCCGCACTCGATCTCTGCCTTGCGGCGATACGCCAGGTTGATGTACGCCATCGCCTCTTCGTACGAGGGACGAAGGTCGATTGCCTTGTGCAGGTTTTCGAGGGCTTCATCGACCAGCGGACCATTGACGGCCGCCAGCTTCTGACAAGCCGCCTTCGGCAGACCGGGGTTGCCATCTGCCTTATCCGTCAGACCAGCGGCAGAGAGCGCGTCGAGTGCGTTCTTGCGCGACTTGCCCCAGTCGATCACGCCGATGGTGTAGTAAGCCTCTGGATCCTTCGGATCGGCAGCAATTACCTTCTGCTGCCACTCCTTGGCATCGTCGCCCTTGTTCATGCCGAAGTAGATCGAGGCGATGCCCTTAATCGCCGTAACGTTATTCGGATCGATCTTCAGCGCATCCTTGTACGCCGCAATGGCATTGTTCGCAAGCTTCTGGTTGGCAGCCGTCTCCGAGTTCGGAACAACCTGCTGCGCATAAGCGGTCGCCAGGTAGAGGTGCGTCATCTGCAGCGACGGGTCCAGATTCACCGCTTGCTGGAAATGCTCGATAGCCTCTTCGTACTTCGCGTTCTTGTACGCCTGGACTCCCTTGTTGAGCTGATCGCGCGCCTGGAGTTTGCTGCAACCAGTGGTGGCGAGGAGCATCGACAGGCTGGCAACTGCCGGCATCCACACTCTTGCGATACGGTTCATTCTGCTAACTATCTCCTTGGATGGGTGCCAGACCGCGGCGCAGTGGGGTCCGTTTGCTGGGCAGCGAAGTCAAAGTTCTCCGCGCAGTGATTGTAAACGTTTTGGCCTGACCTGCAAGTGCTTGGCCCGGAAGAACAAACGCGGCCCCTGTTGCGAGGGGCCGCGGATGCTGGAAACGTTCTAAAGCTTACTGCCCGGCTTCGATCTTGGGGGTGATCAAGCCGACGTGTTCGACGCCGGCTCCCTTGGCAATATCGATCCCGTTGGCGATTGGACCGAAGTCCAGGTCCTTATCGCCCTTGATGAACATCACCTTGGTGGCGCGTGCTGCGAAGATGCTCTGCAGCTTGCCTGCGATCTCGCTCTTCTGGACCGCGGTCTCGTTGATCTTGTATGAGGGCTGACCGGTGTTCGTGTGCTGGATCTGCAGCACGATCGCCGTGTCATTGTCCTTCTGCGGCTGGTTGTTCTTGGGCGGCTGCGGCACCAGCGCATCCAGCCCCTTGGGCGAGATGGGCGTGATGGCCATGAAGATGATCAGCAGCACCAGGAGAATGTCGATCATCGGCGTCACGTTGATGTCTGACGAGAGACCGCTGCTGTTTCCTGTTGAGAATGCCATTGCGTAACCTCAATTCCTCAGGCCGCGTGCCGCGGCATTGCTGTTTACTGTTCGCCGCCCGCGACGGTGTTGTTCGGCTGCTCGGTCAGCACGCCCAGCTGGTCCACGCCAGCAGTGCGCACATTATCGATCGCCTCCATCACTACGCCGTAGTTGGACCGGGCATCCGCGCGCAGGTAGACCTCTTTGTTGGTCTTGTTCGTCAGCAGGTCAGTGACCTTCGGACCCAGGTCGGCGGGTGAGAGCTGGTTCGCTCCCAGGTAGACCTTGCCGTCGCGGGTCACGGCGACCACAACCGAGTCTTCCTTCTCCGCGTCCGGCATCGGCGTCGCATCGACGCTCCTGGCCAGGTCCACGTTCACCTTGTTCTGCACCATCGGCGTGATGACCATGAAGATGATCAGCAGCACCAACATCACGTCCACCATCGGTGTGACGTTGATGTTGGAGTTGACCTTGGCGCCTTCATTGCGTGTTGCGAGTGCCATATACGTAGCTCCCTGAGCTGAGCGGGATCTGGTGTCCTTCGCTATCTACCGTGTCACAAGCGGCTGGGAGAGGAGGGTGGCGGAGCCGGTCAGGCCCCGCCACTTCGATTCGCACAGCGTTTTAGAAAGATGCTCCCGGTGGCTTCGAACGGGAAGCTAGCGGCGCTGGTTCTGCTTGATGAAGTAATCGATCAGCTCGCTCGAGGAGTTGTCCATCTCCACGTCGAAGGCCTCAACCTTGTTGGTGAAGTAGTTGAACAACATCACGGCGGGGATCGCCACCAGCAGACCGAACGCGGTCGTCACCAGCGCCTCAGAGATACCGCCCGCGATAGCGCCGATACCGGCCGTCTTCTGGGTCGCAATCTGCTGGAAGGCGTTCAAGATACCGATAACCGTACCGAACAGGCCGATAAACGGAGCCGTCGATCCGATGGTCGCCAGGCCGCCCAGACCACGCTTCAGCTTCGCGTGCACAATCGCTTCGGCACGCTCCAGGGCGCGCTTGCTCGACTCGATCTGATCTTCGGTGATCGCGCCGCCATTGCCATAGCTGCGGAACTCCTGCAGGCCGGCCGTGACTACCTCTGCCAGGTGCGACTTCTTGTTGCGGTCCGCTACCTTGACTGCCTCTTCCAGCTTGCCCTCGCGCAGCGCGCCGGCAACCTTCGGAGCAAAATCACGCGACTGCTTGCGGGCAGCGCTGAAGTAGATGGCGCGATCGATGATCACAGCCAGCGACCAGATAGACATGATGAACAGGATGACGACAACGCCCTTGGCCAGCCAGCTCATCTTCGCCCACATCTCGGGGAAGGTGAAGCCGACCGTCGGCTGATCCTGGAAGAAACCCAGGGCCGAGATATGCGGAATAGCGTGGGTGGTGAGCTGAGCGAGAATCACTGAATCTTTCCTCCTGGAAATTGCTGGATCGTCTAGATCGGAACGAAGAACCTACGTTACGAAAGTTAGCCGGAGTGTTCCAAAACACCCCGATCCTACCACTGGCCTCTTTTGGCTACCTATGACCCAAAGAGGCCAGTCCGTTTCCTTGACTCGGCACTTGCCAACAACGCAGATCAGCCGCCGAGGTTGAACACGACATTGACAGTAGTCTCGACTTCGACCGGCTCGCCATTCAGAAGATATGGCTTGTACCGCCAGCCGCGCACAGCCTCAAGCGCAGACTGCTGCAGCATCGGCGGACCACTCAGCACGCGAATGTTCTCGATCGTGCCGGACTTTGAGATCGTCGCCTGGAGCACCACCGTACCAGAGATGCGTGCAGCCCGTGCGATCGGTGGATAGGTGGGGTTCGTGCCGGAGATCTTGTTACCAGCCGCGACACCGGACGACACCGCGATCTTCTTCGGCGGCGCTGCCTTTACTACGGCGGGTGCCGTTCCCACACCACCCAGGATGCCGCCGATCGCGCCACCCGGGACACCGCCCGGGATACCGATCGCGCCAGCCACACCAGGGGCGGGTGGCGGCGGCTCTTCCTTCACGATCTTCACCGCACT
>CAXUMX010000062.1:0-17957 GCA_964252395.1 uncultured Acidobacteriaceae bacterium
GTGCGGATGAAGCAGGCGAAGGCGTCGTTCAGCACCCGGGCCTGTGTGCGGTGACTGCCGGCGGGAAGCAGACGGACGGCAACGCCGGCCTGGCGCAGCATGGCCAGGCCGCGGCCCTCGACGGCGCTGTTGGGATCGGCGGTCGCGGCCACGACACGGCTGACGCCGGCCTCGATCAGCGCACGTGCGCAGGGGCCGGTGCGCCCGTAGTGGCTGCATGGCTCAAGCGTGACGTAGGCGGTGCTGTCGCGCGCACTCTCGCCCGCCTCCTGGAGTGCGACGATCTCGGCGTGATCGCGATGCGCATACTGGTGGAAGCCCCGGCCCACGATGCGGCCCTCGCGGATAAGCACGCAGCCGACAGTGGGATTAGGAGAGGCCAGGCCGACGCCTTGCCGGGCGAGGGAGAGGGCACACTCCATCCATCGCGCGTCGGCATCGTCTGTGGGAGGGTCTGCGATGGGCTCCGTGTGCTGTCCGGGCGAGGCGGCCATGGCGGTTCAGGCGCCCAGCAGCGAGTCCGTAAAGGCCGCGCTGTCAAAGGGCAGCAGGTCGTCGAGCTTTTCGCCCACACCGACGAAGCGCACTGGCAGGCGCAGCTCCCGTGCGATGGCCACGGCGACGCCACCCTTAGCCGTACCGTCCAGCTTGGTGAGCACGATGCCGGTGACGCCGGCCGATTCGGTGAAGAGCTTGGCCTGCTGCAGCCCGTTCTGGCCGGTGGTCGCATCCATCACCAGCAGCACCTCATGCGGTGCGTCGGGAATGATGCGCTGGGTGGTGCGACGCATCTTGTCCAGCTCCAGCATCAAGTTGTTCTTGGTATGCAGACGGCCCGCGGTATCGACCAGCAGCACGTCCGTGCTGCGCGCCTTGGCCGCGGTGAGCGCGTCGAAGAGCACGGCCGAAGGGTCGCCTCCCTGGCGGGTCTTGATGATCTCTACGCCGGTGCGCTGCCCCCACACCTCCAATTGCTCGATGGCAGCGGCGCGGAAGGTGTCTGCCGCGCACAGCAGCACGGTCTTGCCCATGCGGCGGTACCAGGCCGCAAGCTTGCCGCTGGTGGTGGTCTTGCCAGTGCCATTGACGCCGACCAGCAGGATGACCTCCGGGCCCCGAGCGATCACTCGCGGCGGGGTGACGTGAGCGTCCAGGATGGCCTTGATCTCGGTTCGCAGCAGCGACTTCAACTCGGCGCCGTCGCGGATCTGGTGGTTCAGTGCGCGCTCCCGCAAGGCGGTCAGAATGTCCTGCGCGGTGAGCACGCCAAGGTCGGCGGCGATCAGGCTCATCTCCAGCTCGTCGAGCGCCTTATCGTCGATCTCGACGGTAAGGGCGACGATCTCTTCCAGCTGCTGGGATAGGTTCTCGCGCGTGCGGGTGACCGCCTGCCGCATGCGCTCAAGGAAGCCTGGTTTTTTGGGCTCTTCTGCTTCTTTCAGGCTGCCGAACAGGGTCTGGATCATGAGGGACTCGCCTCTTTCAGTGTAACGCTCCGGCTGCGCGGCTCCCGCGGCTCAGGCCTGGCTGGGTGTCTGGGCCGTGGGAAGCGGCAGACGGCGGAAGTAGCGCTGTGCGTTGCGAACGTCGCGCCCGATCTGCTCGCGCAGCGCCTCAGGCGTGGGCCACTGGCGTTCATCCCGCAGGCGGGCCAGGAAGCTGAGGTGGAGTGGGGTTGCGGAGGTGAGTTCGATGGGGTGGAAGTTGAGCAGGTGACTCTCAATGGCGAAGGATGGCGCACCGAAGGTGGGCCGGGTGCCCACATTCGTCACCGCGTCGAAGCATTCTCCGGCAATCTGCATGCGTGTGACGTAGACGCCGGCGGCGGGGATGAGGCCGTCGTAGGGCGCGAGGTTGATGGTGGGCACGGTCAGCCGTGTGCCGATGCCGCGACCGTGGGCCGGCGTACTGACCATGCTGAAGGAGCGGCCGAGCAGCCAGCGGGCGCGGCGCACGTCGCCCGCGGCGATCATGGTGCGGATCAGGCTGCTGGAGACAGCGATGCCGTGGACCTGCTGTGCGCCGTAGATGTGGACGCCGAAGCCCAGCTGGCGGCCCAGCGTACTGAGCTCATCGACCCCGGCACGGGCGCGGTTGCCGAAGCGGAAGTTTGCCCCCTCATGCACCTCGATCGCGCGCAGCTGGCCAAGCAATACGTCGGTCACAAATTTGCTGCCGCTCTGCTGGGCGAACTCCGCGGTGAAGGGAAGCACGACTGCGGCATCGATGTCCGTCTCTGCGAGCAGGGCAAGCCGCTCCTCGAGAGTGGGTGTGATAAGCGGTGGGCAGGCCTCCGGCTTCAACAGGCGCGAGGGGTGCGGCTCAAAGGTGACGGCGACCGAGCGCGCGCACAGAAGGCGTGCGCGTTCATTCACGCGCGACAGCAGAAAGCGATGGCCGCGGTGCACGCCATCGAAGTTGCCAACGCTGAGGACCGTGGCGCCGTAGTCCTGCGGGAGCTGGCCGGGATTGCGGAAGATCTGCATGCGCGGCTAGAGCTCGATGGGGATGCGGAGGCCGTCGAAGGCCAGGTGTAGGGAGGGAGGGAGCGACTGCTCCGTCTCGGCATGCAGGATTTCATGCGACATATGCGTGAAGTAGGCGACACGGGCATCCAGGCGTCCGGCCCACTCGATGGCGTCGGCCAGGCAGGCATGACTGGGGTGAGGCTGCGGGCGAAGCGCATCCAGGATGACCACGTCCACGCCTTCAAGCAGCGGCAGGCTGGACTCGGGGATGCTGCTCATATCTGTGAGGTAGGCAGCATTGCCGAATCGGTACCCGGTGACCTCCAGGCCGCCGTGGGTCAGCGGAACCGGGGTGAAGGTGACGCCGTCCACCCCGACCGGGCCGTTTAGCCGTTTCAGTTCTACCCGGGCGCGGGTCGGATAGGTCGCGTCCACGGCGAAGGTGTAGGAGAAGACCCGCTCCAGCACCTCGGCCGTGGCGTGGTCGGCGTAGAGCGGCATCTTGCGATCGCGATGGGCGAAGCTGAGCGGGCGCAGGTCGTCCAGCCCCAGGATGTGATCCGCATGCGCGTGCGTGTAGAAGACGGCGTCGATATGCCGGATCGCGTGCCGCAATGCCTGCTGCCGGAAGTCCGGGCCGGTGTCGATGACGACGCGACGCAGTGAGGCGTCTCCGTCGCCGCCGCTCTCCGGCTGCCACTCGATGGCGACCGAGGGGCGCAGCCGGTGATCGAACGGATCCGTAGAAGTGCAGGTGCGGCAGGTGCAGCCGAGTGTGGGGACACCCATGGAGGTGCCACTGCCGAGTATCAGGAGGCTTGCGTTCACGCGGAGAGCGGGTCCGTCTCCCTCTAGCGGATGGGCGGGCGGGCCGCTGGGTTGTGGGCGCTGGAGGAGATGGCGTTGGTTATCTCAAGGAACATCATGCGCAGCTCGAACAGCGCGTTCTGCAACAGGCGCTGTTCCTTGTCGGTAAGGTTGCCCTTGGTCTTCTCGGTAAGGATGGTGAGCATGTCGATGCTCTGGCGAGCTCCGATGATGTCGACGCGGGGCTGTTCGCCAGGCTGGGTGGCGGCGCCCATCTGCAGCGCGGCAGTCATGTAGATGGACTGCACCAGCTTGTCGAAGCTCATCTCTGCTGCCGCCGCCCCGACAGCCTGGCGCGCACCGGGATTGGCCTGAGCGATCAGCTCATCCAGCTGCTTCGAGGAGGCGCGATAGTCCGCATCTTGTGCAGCATGCTCGGCCGCGGTGGGCTCAGGGGGCAGACCCTCAGCGCTGAGCTCATCCTGACCGTAGTCTTCGCTCAGATCAGCGGCAGGCTGCTCCGCGGGCAGCGGCTCAAGATTGCGATCCGTGACCTGTTTGCTGGAGGTCTCAGGGACCAGCTGCGGTCCGCGCACGGGCGGCTCTGCAGCGGCTGTCGGTGCCGAAGGAGGCTCTGGTGCGGACTCTGCTGCGGTGGATGCGCCTTCGCGCAGGTCGCCGTCCAGGGTGAACTTGCGGCGGTCGGTAACGGTGAATCCGGAGGACTGATCGGGCATGGTGTCGTAACCTTCTTTGACTTCGATCTTCAGGCGGATGGCACGGGGGTGGCGGCGCCCTGTGCCGTCTCAATCCCGGCCAGCACGGGCTGGCGGAGCAACGTTGCGACGCCGCCGGGGTAGCTGAGTGAGGGATGGCGCTCGGCCTGGCTGCGCACGATGCCGAGGCCGTAGTGCTGGCCGTTCCACGCCGCCACACTGGTGATGCGCCCCAGGGCAGTGCTCTCGGCGACGAGCTCGGCGGGGAGACTGGTCGGTGCCGCGGAGAGGGAGAATTGAGCCAGGCGGCGATGGACATTGCCGCGGGAGCGAATGCGCTCGACGATCTCCTGACCGAGGTAGCAGCCTTTGGCGAAGTGCAGCGCGCGGGTCTGGCTGGTCTCCTGCGGCAGGTCGCGTTCGTGCAGGTCGACTCCGTAGCGGGGGATGGCTTCAAGCACGCGCAGGGACTCTGCCGCGCGCAAGCCGCAGGGAACGGCCCCGACCGACAGCAGTACGGTCCACAGCAGCTGCACACTCTCGTTCGCACACCACAGCTCGAAACGCGGCCTGGCGGTCGGGTAACCGCCGGTAAGTTGAATGGGCACGCCGCAGATACGGGTTTGCAGCAGCCAGAGTGAGCCGGCAGTAGGAGTGGGTAGCTGCACGCCCAGCGTCGCCAGCAACTGCGCCGCCCGCGGTCCCGCTAGGCCAACACAGGTCCGAGTCGCCGAGACATCTTCGAGCACGACATCGTCCATGATGATGAAGTGATCGAAGTGCGCCATCAATGCGGGGAGCTGGCTGCGGTCCGTCATCACCAGCAGGTGATCGGGCAGCCGGTACGCGTCGCAGTCTCCCTGGATGCGCCCCTGCGCGTTCAGCACGAAGCTGTAGCTGCCGGTGTACTCGGGCGCGCCTTGGATGTTATTGGTGAGCATGCCGTTGAGCCAGCGGAGGCGATCCGCGCCGCGGACCGCGATCTGGCCGCGGTAGCCGAGGTCGAAGGCTCCTGCGCCGTGAACGAGCGCGCGCAACTCCGCAGAGGTGTCGCTGAAGACCGGAACGCTGAGCGCGCCGGCCAGCTCGCTGAGCGTGCCCTGAGCTGTATCCGAAGCTTTGGCGAGAGCCTGAGCCAACGCGGTTGGAGCCGCGGGGGACGCCGCCGCGGCGGTGCTCTCCGGTACTTCGTGAATTGTGGCGGGAGTGTCCTGCATAGCGGGAGGCCTGAGGAAATTATAGCCTTCCTGCAGATGGCGAGGGGAAGGTGACGCGTGGTTGAGCAGTGGGCGGGGACGATTCGAGGTCGCGTGGCGCTGGCGGCTGTAGTGACAGGCTTGCTATGCGCTCTGCCGCTGGCGGCGCAGCAGAGCGGCAAGCCAAAGCAGAGTGCACCGGCCAAACCGGAACAGAAGATTACGCCGGCGCAGGCGAAGGAGCTGTTCGCCTCCGTCGACACCATCCTTACCTTTGCCAGCAGGGATACGCAGCTGGCCATCAAGCAGCCGGTGAAGCGGCGGCTGACCACGCGCAGTGAGGTGGAGAGCTATGTACTGGGCAAGATGAAGGACGACAAGGACACGCAGCGCCTGGAGAGCTCGGAGATCGTGCTCAAAAAGTTCGGTCTGCTGGATCGCGACTTCCAGTTGAAGCCCTTCATCGTGAGCCTGCTGACGGAGCAGATTGCGGGCTACTACGACAGCAAGACCAAGACTGTGAACATGCTGGACTGGATCACACCGGAGGAGCAGAAGCCGGTGCTGGCGCACGAGTTGACCCATGCGCTGCAGGACCAGCATGTGGACCTGGAGAAGTGGGGCGACCAGAGCAAGCAGGACACCGCAAAGAACGTGCAGGAAGATAACCAGCACCTGGCGACCGACGAGGAAGACACAGCGCGCGAGGCAGTGGCAGAGGGCCAGGCCATGGTGGTGTTCCTGGACTGGGGTCTGGCTCCGAAGGGCCAGTCGCTGGCGAAGCTGCCCGATATTGGCGCGGAGCTGAACGATGCGGACAGCGATGACGAGTCATCGCCGGTGTTGAAGCGTGCCCCGCTGCTGCTGCGCGAGTCGCTGCTGTTTCCCTATCGCGAGGGGCTGAACTTCGAACAGATTGTGCTGAAAGATCAGGGCGTCAAGGGTGCGTTCGCCGATGCGCTGGACCAGCCGCCCGCCACCAGCTACGAGATCATGCACCCGAAATCGTGGGAGCGGCATGCGCGTCCCACGTTGCTGAGCATGCCGGACATTCATCCGCTGATCGACGCCGAGTATGCGCCGTACGACATTGGCGTAATGGGCGCGCTGGACGTGCGGATACTCACGGAGCTGTTCGCAGGCAAGGACGCGGCCGCGGTGCTGACACCGGAGTGGGATGGGGGCATCTACTATGCCACACAGAGCCGTAGCGCCACGACAGCTGAGGCGAAGGCCAAGACCGGGTCAGTCGCCCTGCTGTATCTGTCGCAATGGAAGACGGAAGAGGCGGCGGAGCAGTTCGCCGCGATTTACGCCAATGACCTGACGCGCAAGTACAAAGACGCGAAGAAGCAGCCGGCGGATGAGAACGCCGCAGCGGGTGAACGGCTGTACTCGACGGAAGAGGGGCCGGTGTTGATCGATGTAGTGGGACGCGGCGTGTACGTAAGCGAGAGCTTTCCTCTGCCGCTGGCGCGCAAGCTGGAGCTGGCGATGACCGGTGTGCTGGCGCAAAGTGGACAGCAAGAGGCGGCCGTGCCGGCGATTGTCCCCAAGGGCGAGCTAAGCGCGGGCATGGCGAAGTGGCTGCACAGTTGCGGCATGCTGCGCGTTGCAGCCTCGCATGAGGTGCCCGGTATACTGACCCATCTGCCCTGAGCTAGTTGGCGAGGGGAGCACACTGAACGCGGAGAACGGATTGCAAGACGCAGAGATCGGAATCATCGGCGGCAGCGGGCTCTACTCCATGCCCGGCCTTACAGAAACACGCGAAGTGCAGTTGGAGACGCCGTTCGGCGCTCCCTCAGACAGTCTGGTGCTGGGCATGCTTGAGGGACGGAAGGTCGCGTTCCTGGCCCGTCATGGGCGTGGTCATCGGCTGTTGCCGAGCGAGCTGAACTTTCGCGCCAACATCTACGCGATGAAGATGCTTGGAGTGGGCCGCATCATCTCCGTCTCCGCCGTGGGCTCGTTGAAGGAAGAGCACAAGCCGACGGACTTCGTGATGCCGGACCAGTTCATCGATCGCACCTTCCTGCGCACCGGCACCTTCTTTGGAGATGGCATCGTGGCGCACGTCGCCTTTGGCGACCCGGTGTGCAGTGTGGTGGCATCGACGCTGGCCATGGCCTGCGATGCGGAGGGCGTCACCGGCAAGCGCGGCGGCACCTACGTATGCATGGAAGGGCCGCAGTTCTCTACCCGCGCGGAGTCGAACCTATATCGCAGCTGGAATGCGGATGTGATCGGCATGACGAACCTGCAGGAGGCCAAGCTGGCTCGGGAGGCGGAGATCTGCTACGCGACCATGGCCATGGTGACCGACTATGACTGCTGGCGGGCAGGGCACGACGACGTGACGGTCGACCAGGTAGTTGCGGTGATGAACGAGAATGCAGCGAACGCGGCGAAGGTGCTGCGGGCGGCGGTGCATGCGGTGCCTTCCGACCGCAGTTGCGCCTGCGCCAGTGCGCTGAAGCACGCCATCCTGACCAGCCCCGATGCGATACCGGCAGCGACGAAGAAGAAGCTGGCCTTGCTGATCGGCAGATACGTCTCCTGATCGAACCGTAGTTGTCGCACCAACAGCCGTTGCGAAACAAAGAGGAGCTGCATGTCCATAGTTGTAGTCGGAAGTGTTGCGTTTGACAGCATCGAAACGCCGAGCGGGCGGGTCGATCATATTCTGGGCGGCGCGGCGACCCACTTCTCCCTTGCTGCCAGCTACTTCACCCAGGTGCGCGTGATCGGGGTGGTGGGCGAAGACTTTACGGCCGAGCACGAGGGCGTGCTGAAGCGGCGCGGGGTCGACACTACCGGTATCGAGCATGTGTCGGGGAAGAGCTTCCATTGGACCGGCTCGTACAACCGCACGCTGAACGAAGCGGACACGCTGGCGACGGAGCTGAACGTGTTCGAGACCTTCGCGCCGAAGATTCCGGCGGTGTATGCGGACAGCGAGTTCTTGTTTCTTGCGAATATCGATCCCAAGCTGCAGGCGCGGGTGCGGCGTGAGATGCCGCGGGTAAAGATGGTCTGCGGCGACACGATGAACTACTGGATCAAGGACCATACGGCAGCGCTGGCCGAGGTGCTGAAGGACCTGGACGTGCTGCTGATCAACGATGGCGAAGCCAAGCTGCTGGCCGGCGACGCCAACCTGGTGCGTGCGGCGAAGGGCATCCAGAGCATGGGTGTGAAGACGCTGGTAGTGAAGCATGGCGAGTACGGCGCGACCATCTTCTTCAGCGAGCGCTCCTTTCCCGGCGCCAAGCAGCAGGCCATGACCACGCCCTTTCGTGCACCGGCGCTGCCGCTGGATGAAGTGATTGATCCCACCGGGGCGGGCGACTCCTTTGCCGGCGGGTTCTTCGGCTACCTGGCCTCGCAGGGCGGCGCGCTGACGCCTGCCAACTACCGGAGAGCGATGTTCTACGGCGGCGTGATGGGCTCGTTTGCGGTCGAGAAGTTTGGCACCGAGCGCACCCAGAGTCTGAGCCGCGAGGAGATCGATGCGCGCTTCGAGCAGTTCCGCGCGCTCAGCCATCTGGACTGAGGCACCGCAACCCGGGCCGAAGCCGGCTTCGCGCAGCGAGCTATGGCGGGTGTGGCTGGGCTGCATCGCCGTGTCGACGGCAGCGCTGATCTATGGCTGGCAGCATCACTGGCTGCTGCTGTACGGCGACGCGGTGGCGCACCTGCACATCGCGCGGCGCATTCTGGATGCGCGAGCGCCGGGGTTCCGGCAGCTAGGCTCGGTATGGCTGCCGCTGCCTCACCTGCTGCTGCTGCCTTTTGTGCAGCGCATGAGCTGGTGGCAGAGTGGCGTGGCCGGCGCCGTGCCTTCCATGCTGTGCTACGCGGCGGCTGCCACAGGCCTGTTCCGGCTGGCGCGGCTGCTGCTGCGGCCGCTTCCCGCCCTTTTGGCGCTCGCATTCTTCGCGCTGAATCCGGGGCTGGTGTACCTCTCCACCACAGCGATGACGGAGCCGCTGTTTCTGGCAGAGATTGTCTGGGCGGCGCTGCTGATTGCGCTGTTTGTGCGCGGGTCAGTGGCGGGCGACGGACATCGACTGGGACGGCTGCTGATACAGACGGCCCTGGTGCTGTCCGCGGCGGTGTTTACCCGTTACGACGGCTGGATCTACACGGCGGCCGCCTGGTGTGTTGTGTCCTGGGCCGTGATTGCGCGGCGCAACTTGCGAGAGCGCCTGACGGGCGTGTGGCTGCTGGGAACGGTGATTGTCCTGGTTGCTCCGCTGGTGTGGATTGCCTACAACGCGAAGCAGTTTCACGATCCGCTGGACTTCATGCGCGGTCCTTACTCCGCGAGGGCGATCGAGCAACGTACGACGCCACCCGGAGCAGGTCACTATCCGGGGTATCACAACATGCGCATTGCAGCCCTTTACTTCCTGAAGGCGTCGGAGCTGGGCGCAACCGTACGACACGCCGCAGACCTGCTGCTGACGCTGGCGCTGGCCGGCACAGCGGTGCTTTGGTTGCGGCGACGCAAGGGCGATGGCCTGAGTGCGGCGATGCTGCTGTGGGTTCCGCTGCCGTTCTATGCCTACTCGGTCGCGTATGGCTCCGTGCCCATCTTTATCCCACTGTGGTTCCCCCACTCCTGGTACAACACGCGCTACGGAATGGAGATGCTGCCGGCTTTTTCGCTGTTTGCGGCGGCTGCGCTGGATGGGCTGATTACGTGGCGGCCTCGCTGGGAGCGAGCAGCCGCAGTGGTCGCGGGAGGGTTGATTGCGGCCAACGCCGGCGGGCTATTGTACCAGCGGCCGCTGGTGTTCCAGGAGGCGGTGGAGAATTCGCGTTCGCGGATTCCGTTCGAAGCGGCGCTGGCGCATGGACTGGCCACGTTGCCATCGGACGCGACGCTGCTGATGGTGACGTCCGAACATATCGGCGCGCTGCAACAGGCTGGCATCCCGCTGCGACAGGTCATCAGCGAGGGCGACTACTACTCCTGGGGGCCCGCGCTTGCCACCCCTGCGAGCTATGCCCGTTACGTCGCCGCCGTGGATGGAGACGCGGTAGCGCACGCAGTGGCGCTGCACCCGGACGGATTGAGGCTGCTGCAGGTGATCTGCTCAACGGGCCAGCCATGCGCGCGAATCTATGTCTCCGAGCGCGGACTATCGGCTCAACAACGGCGCGCGGCTGCGGGGCCGCAGGGGATGAACGTCGAGCAGTGAATGAAGAAGCATCGGGTGATAGCATCACGCGGTGTCTTGAGGAGTGAGAAAGAGCGACGGCGATGCTGATAGAGGGAGCAGGGCACGTGCTGCGTTTTGACCAGCTGCAGCAGTGGGGGCTGTCCGCCACCGTAACGCTGCGGCTTGTGCTGGCGGCTCTGCTCGGTGGTCTGATCGGGCTGGATCGCGAGTACCACCACAAGTCTTCCGGGGTACGCACGAATCTGCTCATCTGCTTCGGCGCCGCGCTGTTTACATATCTGTCTCCGCTGATCGCCGGCGAGCTGAGCGCCAACAAGGGGCAGATTGCCTCAAACATCGTCCAGGGAGTGGGCTTTCTTGGCGCAGGATTGATCCTGCACAATCGTAATCGCATCAGTGGCTTGACCAGCGCGGCGACCGTCTTCGCTGTTGCGGCCGTGGGGATGACCTGCGGCGCGGGTCTGTACCTGCCGGCGGTATTCGCCGCAGTACTGGTGCTGCTGGCCCTGGAGGCAGTGGGCGCGCTGGAGACGCTGACCAACCTGAAGCTGCACAACCAGATCTACGAGGTGCGCGGGCCCGACGGCGACGCCATGATGGCGGCCATTCTGGACGCGATGGACCAGGAGCAGCGGCGTCTGGAAGCAGTGGAGCGCGACTCCTACGGCGCTGTGGCGCGCGTGTCGTTCAACGTGATGGCCACTCTGCGTGGGCATCGACGCCTCAAGGTGCGACTCGTGGAGTCGCCCGCTATCCAGAAGGTGCTGACCTTCCAAAGCTGGGAGGATGATTGATCGAGTTTGCGAAGGCGCACGCGTGCGGCAATGACTTTCTCATCGTCGAGCGGCAGCAGATTCATGCAACCAACCTTGCTCCGTTGTCGCGTGCTCTGTGTGCGCGTACGACGGGCGTGGGTGCGGACGGTGTCGAGTTCCTGACTCTGATCAACGAGCGTGAGGGCCGCATCCGGCTGCACAACGCCGACGGGTCGGTGGCAGAGATCAGTGGCAACGGGACGCGCTGCGTGGCCGCCTGGATGGCCAGACGGGCAGGTCTAGCTGCGGGCTCCGACATACATCTCGAGACCGATGCGGGAATGCGGGTGTGTCGCCTCGAGCGCGTGCGCGGCAGCGAGTCTCTGATCGTCACCGGGATGGGCGTGCCGACCGTGGCACAGCGTACGGTGCGGCTGGCAGACGGTAGCAGTGTGGTGGGAGCCGCTGTGTCGACGGGCAATCCGCACTTCGTGGTGATGGCTGAGGCAGAGAGCTTTACTGTAGCCGGCCGCCCCTGGCAGGAGCTGGGCGCGGAGCTCTGCACGCATCCAGACTTTCCCGGAAACACGAACGTGGAGTTTGTGCGGCGCGTGACTTCGGACGCGATCGAGATCCGCATCTTCGAGCGTGGTGTCGGACCGACCTCCTCGTCCGGCACTGGTACGAGTGCGAGCGCTGCGGCGATGATTGCGCTGCATGGGGCGGCGAAGCGACTCCTGGTGCGCGCACCTGGCGGCGAACAGACGGTGGAGTGGAGCGCAGGAACAGAGATGTTGCTGACCGGGCCGGCAGTGGTGATTGCTGCGGGGCAGTGGCTGGGTGAGGTGCAGGCTTGAGCGGACTTGCCCGGCTGGCCGTGGTGGCGCCCGCAAGTAATGCAGTGGTGGAGAAGATCCATCGCGGAGTTGCGACGCTGCGTGGAATCGGCCATGACGTCAGACTGATGCCGCATGCGCTGAGGCGGGAGTGGCCCTACTTCTCAGCCAGGCCAGAGGATCGTCTGGCGGATCTGCATGCGGCATTTGCCGATGATTCAATCGACGGCTTGATATGTATCCGGGGCGGATACGGTAGCAACTATCTGCTGCCCCTGCTCGACCTTGATCTCATTCGCCGCCACCCGAAACCGCTGATCGGCTACAGTGACCACACCGCGATCCAGACGTGGCTGCTGGATCGGGCGGGGATTCCGGTGCTGCACGGTCCAATGGTGGCCGCGGATTTCTCGCGTGAGGACGGTGTGGATCTGGAGAGCTTTGCGGCTGCGCTCCGTGGAGAACCATATCGAGTGAGTAGCGCAGGGGGTCTGCGACCGTTGCGGACAGGCAGTTGCCGCGGTGTGCTGTACGGCGGGTGCCTGAGTCTGCTGGTGGCGTCGCTAGGCACGCCCTATGCTGCGCAGACGCAGGGCAGGCTGCTCTTCCTGGAAGACCTGGGCGAGAAGCCGTATCAGGTCGATCGAATGCTGCGGCAGATGCGGCTCGCGGGGATGTTTGAAGGCGTACGCGGGATCGTGTTCGGCGAGATGCTCGAGTGTGTGTCGCCGGGTGCTGCGCCGGACCTGATCGAACAGGTGATCGCGGCAGTGATGGACTGGTTTCCTGGTCCCATGGCAATCGGGCTGCGGTCGGGACATGTGTCGCGCTCGAATGTTACGTTGCCCTTTGGGGTGGAGGCGGAGCTGATGGTGGAAGCAGGGGCGGCGGAGTTGCGGGTAGGCGGACGCGGAGCTCGATGAGCGCGAGAGGGATGCGGGAGCAACGGCATATTCATCTGATCGGTATCTGCGGCACGGCGATGGCGTCGCTGGCCGGGATGCTGCAGCAACAGGGCCATACGGTAACGGGATCAGATGCTGCGGCGTATCCGCCGATGTCTGATCAACTGGCGGCGATGGGCATCGTGGTGAAGCAGCCGTACGCGGAGGCCAATCTGTCCCCGCGGCCGGACCTCGTGATCGTGGGCAACGCGATCTCGCGCGGAAACGTGGAGCTGGAGTCTGTGCTGGACGAGAGGATCCCTTTCCGGTCCATGGCGCAGACCATCTATGGGGAGTTCCTGACCGGGCGCGAATCGCTGGTGGTTGCCGGCACACATGGCAAGACGACAACTACGAGCATGCTGGCGTGGATCTATGAGACGGCAGCGCGTCGGCGCGGCGGACCGGGTCCATCGTTCCTGATAGGCGGGGTGGCAGAGAACTTCGGCAGCAGCTTCCAGGTATCGCCGAGCGCGAGTTTTCTGCTGGAAGGCGACGAGTACGATACGGCCTTCTTCGACAAGGGCCCGAAGTTCATGCACTACTTTCCGGACGCCATCATCCTGACGCACGTTGAGTTCGACCACGCGGATATCTATCGCGATCTGGATGCGGTGAAGATTGCCTTCAAACGGCTGGTAAATCTGGTCCCTCGGCGCGGACGTGTGGTCGCGTTCGATGGCAGTGCGAATGTAACCGAGTGTGTGGCGAAGGCCTTCTGCAAGGTGGAGCGCTACGGATCGCATCCAGGCTCTTACTGGAGGGTGCAAGGGCTGGGTCACCGCGACGGCCGGACGGAATGGCAGGTGCTGCGTGACGGCAAGCCCTGGCTGACGCTGACCCTGCCGATGGCAGGCGAGCACAATGCGCTGAACGCGACGGCTGCAGCCGCCCTGGCGGCCGGACAGGGGATAGAGGATGCCGCGATCGTGGAGGCGCTGGCCAGCTTTAAGAGTGTGAAGCGACGGCTGGAGATCCGGGCGGTCGAGCGTGGAGTGACGGTGATCGATGATTTTGCGCATCATCCCACGGCCATTCGCGAGACACTGCGAGCGTTGCGCTCCGCGTATCCAAAGTCGCGGCTGTGGGCGGTGCTGGAGCCGCGCTCCAACACCTTGCGCCGCAATGTCTTCGAGCAGGAGCTGGTGGAGGCGCTAGCGCTGGCTGACGAGGTGGTGTTGGCGCAGGTCTTCAAGCAGGAGAGCATTGCGGAACAGGAGCGACTGCACCCGGAGGCAGTGGTGCGCGCCCGGGTGGCGGGGGGCACGCAGGCGGCGCGTGGGGCGGCTGTTGGGGCGCTTGTGGGGGCTGTTGCGGCCGGTGCGCAGCCGGGTGACGTGGTGGCGATCCTCTCCAACGGCGGCTTCGACGGTATCTATGAGAAGCTGCCGGCGCGGCTCCGCTCCTCTTCGGCGGTAAGCTCAGCAGTGCGGGGATAGGCGGCATGCGCGGGCTGATTCTGGTGCTGGTATGGACGGTGCTTGCCGTGCCCGCGGCTGTGTTCGTCTTTCCCTGGACGATGATCACGCGGAATCCAGCGCTGCTGTTCCGTGTGGGCTTCTGGATTACGCGCGTAGGGCTGCCGCTGGCCGGGGTGCGAGTCGTGGTGCGCGGGCGGGAGCTGTTGCCGAAGAGCGCCGCGATCGTGATGGCGAATCATGTCTCGAACCTGGACCCGCCGGTTCTGATTCCGCTGATGCCGCCCCGCATGGTGATCTATTTGAAGGAGTCGCTGATGCGCATTCCGGTGCTGGGATCGGCGATGCGCATGGCAGGCTTTATCCCGGTGCGCCGGGACGGAACGATCGAGGGCGCTAAGGCGTCCAGCGCCGAGGCGTTGCGCGCGCTCGAGGATCAACGTTGCGTTGTGGTCTACCCCGAGGGAACGCGGTCCCGCGATGGCGCGTTATTGCCGTTCAAGAAGGGGCCGTTCTTCCTGGCGATGGAGTCGGGCGCGCCGGTGGTGCCCGTCTCGATTGCCGGAACAAAGGCGCTGCTGCCCAAGGGAAGTCTGAATCTGCAGCCGGGAACTGTAACGGTTACCTTTCATCCACCAATCGATCCGCACGGATATGCGAACAAGGAAGAGTTGATGGATGCAGTGCGAGGAGCGATCCAGTCGGGACTGTAGGCAGCGTACGAACAGACCTCAACTACTTCACGATAGCGTTGTAGCCATCTGCTAACAGGTGCTGCTTCATCGCTTCCGCTTTTTCCTTGTCGTCAAAGGGGCCAACCTGCACGTGGAAGAACTTATCCGTGGTGCCGCTGTGCACCTGGGGAACGAAGCCTCGCTTGCGCAGTGCCCCGGCCAGCACCTCGGCGTCTTCCTGCCGGCTTACAGCAGCGATCTGCACCATCAGCGGATGTCCGGCTGTGGGCGTCTCTTCAACCGGCGCGGCGGCCGGTACCGCGGCAATGCCTGCGTGAGGTTTGGCCGGCGTTGGCGGGCGATGCGCAGCGGGTACAGCAGCCAGGGTAGGCGTGGATGCCGGGGGCGCGGGTCTGGACTGTTTATCTGACGAGGTTTCCGGAGCAGCTTCGGCGACTGTTGGCGATGGCTGCCTTGTGTTCCGGGAGGGGGAGTTTACGCCATCTTCAGAGACAATCTTCGGAGCGGACGTACTTGTGCTGGCTTCTGGCCGGGATGGCGGAGGAGTGGTCTCTGCCGTATCGGCGGCCACCTCGGGAACATGCACGGGTGAGGCTGTCCTGGCGGCTGGAGCTGACTGCACATTGCGCCGGCCCATGGAGTAGCCGAAGCCGAAGAAGATACCGCAGACCAGAACCACACCGAAGAAGATGCTGAGCAGCGAGCCAATGCCCAGCGTCAACTCAGAGCTGGAGGGCTGGTCGTCATCTTCCCTGAAGAGCGTCGTCATGCGTGATCATCCGGGCCAGGCGGTGGCGGCGTGGGCATGACGCCCGGGCCGCCTGCACCCTGCACGGTCTTATTGAACAACGATATGAGCTCGATGGGTAGGGGGAAGACGATGGTGGTGTTCTTCTCCGTACCTATATCGGTAAGGGTCTGCAGGTAGCGAAGTTGCAGAGTGATTGGCTGCTGAGCCAGGAGAGCGGCGGCATCGACCAGCTTCTGAGAGGCAGCGAACTCTCCCTCAGCATTGATGATCTTCGAGCGTTTCTCGCGCTCTGCCTCGGCCTGCTTGGCCATGGCGCGGAGCATGGATTCAGGCAGATCGACCTGCTTGACCTCCACGCTCGGAACCTTCACGCCCCAGGGTGCGGTGTGCTGGTCCAGAATCTCCTGAATGCGCAGGTTCAGCGCTTCGCGGTGAGTGAGCAACTGATCCAGTTCCACTTCGCCCAGCACGGACCGGAGCGTTGTCTGAGCGAACTGCGAGGTCTGGTAGACGTAGTTGGCTACCTCGATGACGGCCTTCGAGGGATCGACCACGCGCATGGTGACGACGGCATTCACCTTCAGAGTCACGTTGTCCCGCGTGATGATGTCCTGCGGCGGAACCTCCAGGACCTCCTGCCGCAGCGTCACGCGCACCATCTGATCCAAGGGACGAAAGACGAGGAACAGGCCAGGGCCCTTGGGCGGGGTAAGCGCGCGGCCAAGGCGAAAGATGACGCCCCGCTCGTACTCCCGCAGGATTTTGATGGAGCTGAGCAGGTAAAAACCGATGATGACAATGATGATGACGCCGAACATGCCCATGGGCGGATGCCTCGCGTGAGAAGTGTACCGCAGCGTACAGGCTAGGCAGGCCGGAGTGGTTCAACGGTGAGCGTGAGCCCGTCGACTGAGAGGATGCGCACCTGCGCATCGCGCGGCGCAGGAACGGGCGAGTGCGCCTGCCATAGTTCGCCGTGCACCAGCACCTGTCCATGCGGCGTGAGCGGCGTGACGACGGTGGCGACCTGACCGAGCAGCGCGTCGACTCCGGTGAGCACCTTGTTGCGGCGTGCCTGCAGTGCAAGACGCACCAGCAGAGCACTGATGAGCCCGAAGCCCAAGCCGGCGGCGATGGCGGTGAGCCGATGAACGCGCAGCTCCGGGACCGGACCGGCCACCAGCGTAAGCATGCCGAAGATGAGGCAGAGGATGCCGACTGCAGAGAGCACGCCGTGGCCGGCGAACTTGACGTCCAAAACCATGAGCACGGCCGCAGCCAGCAGGAGCAGTAGCGCGGTGTAGTGGACCGGCAGCAGGTTAAGCGCAAACAGCGACAGCAGCACCAGCAACGTGCCGATGGCGCCGGGAATGATGGTGCCGGGCACATTGAATTCGAGATAGATCAGCAGGCCACCGAGCACCAGCATGAGCACAGCCAGGTTAGGGTCCATCAGCCGGTCGAGCACCTGCTCCCGCGTAGACAGCGTCACCATATCGAGCGCCGCGTCCCCGGTGTGCAGCACTGCTTTGTTCCCGTTCATGCGGGTGACCGTGCGTCCATCCAATTCATGTAGCAGGGCGGCGCGGTCGCTGGCGACCAGGTCGATCAGTCCGAGCTGCTTGGCTTCCTGCGCGCTGTAGGATTTCGAATTGCGCACTGCATCCTCGGCTGCCTGAGGATTGCGCCCGCGCTGCGCGGTGTAGGAGCGGAGGAATGCGGCCGTATCGTTCTCAAGCTTCTGCTTCATGACGTCATCGAGCTTTGCACCCTCCACCACTGGATGCGCGGCACCGGCGTTGGTGCCAGGCGCCATCGCGGCGATGTCGGCTGCCTCCAGCAGAAAGAAGCCGGCTGAGCCGGCACGCGCACCTTGCGGCGCGACGTAGACGATGACGGGAACTGGAGACGCGCCGATGCGCCCCACCATGTCGCGCATGCTGGTGAGCAGGCCGCCAGGTGTGTCGAGCTCCACCAGGACCGCATTGGCGTGGATGGCCGCGGCGCGGTCGAGCGCGCGGTTGAGATAGTCAGCACTGATGGGCTGCACGGTGTCCTGTAGTCGCACGACCACCACGGTTGGGCGTTCCGCCGCTGCGGGCAGACAGAGCAAGGCAAAGGCGCAGAGCAGGAGAACGGCGAAGGTGCGGAGCCGGCTCATGGATGAGATTGCAGGGCG
>CAXUMX010000063.1:0-17816 GCA_964252395.1 uncultured Acidobacteriaceae bacterium
AGTGCACCGTGCTGGAAGCGCGTGAGCGCGTCGGCGGCCGCAACTGGACCATCCGTCGCGGCACGCGGGTGGCATTCGCCGACGGCTCGGAGCAGACCTGCGCCTTCGATGAGGGCCTCTACTTCAACGCGGGCCCTGCACGGCTGCCCTCCATCCACACCCACATGCTGGGCTACTGCCGTCTGTTTGTAGTTCCGCTCGAAGTGGAGATCAACACGTCGCGCTCCACCCTGATGCAGTGTGATGGCCTGAATGGCGGTAAGCCAGTAGAGCAGCGGCAGATGGTGAACGATACCCGCGGCCACGTCGCGGAGCTGCTGGCCAAATGCATCCGCCAAGGCGCACTCGATCAGGAGATCGATGCGGATGACCGCCAGCGCATGCTCGCCTTCCTTCGTGAGTATGGCGATCTAACCTCCGACATGCGCTTCACCGGTACGGAACGCTCCGGCTTCAAGGTGCTGCCGGGCGCGGGACCACAGACGCCCCTCGCCCGCGACCCGCTGCCCATGCACGCCCTTCTGGATGCAAATCTATGGGACGGGCTGCTGTCCGAGGACATCATCGACTGGCAGGCGACCATGTTCCAGCCGGTTGGCGGCATGGACGCGATCCCGCGCGCCTTTGAGAAGAGGCTGGGAGGCATCGTTCGCCACAATGCCGAGGTGGTACGCATCCGTCAGCAGGAGCAGGCTGTGCGTGTCGTCTACCGTGACCGCAGCAGCGGCCAGACGCAGAACATCGATGCTGACTACTGCATCTGCGCCATGCCGCTTACCACACTGGCCAAGGTAGACGCCGACTTCTCACCCGCTGTGGCGGCGCTGATCCAGCGCGCAACCTACGATGCTGCGTACAAGATCGCCTGGCAGTCTCGTCGCTTCTGGGAGCAGGATGACAACATCTACGGCGGCTTGTCCTTTCTGCAGCAGACGGTCAACGTCGTCTGGTATCCCAGCTATCAGCTCTTCTCTCCGCGTGGGGTCCTCGTCTCTGGCTACTCTATTGAGAATGGAACGCCCTTCGGCGCGCTGCCCAGCCGGCAGGCCAAGCTGGACGCATCGCGTCAAGCCATCGAGAAGCTGCATCCCGGCCGCAGTAAGGAGCTCGAAGATCCCGTCTACGTCTGCTGGGGACAGATCCCCTACAACCTGGGCGCGTGGATCAGCGGCTTCGGCCAAAAGAGTGAGCAGGACTACGCGCTGATGACGCAGCCGGACCGCCGTGTCTACTTCGCCGGCGACCACACCAGCCATCTGGTCGGCTGGCAGGAGGGGGCGGCGCTCTCCGCCCTGCGTGCTATGGATATGATCGGACAACGCGTTCAACCTGGAGGCGCTGTTGCCTAATCTCCGTACGGTTCTCTCGACCCTGCTGCTAGCCTGCGCTACCGGATCGTTGCAGGGGCAGAGCGTGACCCGCATTCCTCTGCCCAACGGCGCGACCTTTCCCATCTCGCAAGGCGTGTGGGTAGGGAAGACGCTCTACCTCAGCGGCATGCTTGACCCAAACGTCGGCAAAGGCCCGGCAACGGATACCAAAGCGCAGACGGTCGCCGCGATCGAAAGCATCCAGAAGGCACTGGCCGCACAGAAGCTGACCCTCAGCGATGTGGTGATGATGCACGTCTACCTGGCCGCGGACCCCGTGACCGGCAAAATGGACTTCGCCGGCTTCATGGGCGGGTACACGCAGTTCTTCGGCACCAAGGAGCAGCCGAACAAGCCGGCCCGCTCTGCCATGCAGGTTGCCGCTCTCGCCGCTCCTGGAGCACTGGTGGAAATCGAAGTGATTGCGGCGAAGCCGTAGCCAATGGTTATTGCTGCTGTTGCATCTGCTGGATCTGTAACAGTGGCGAGGCCAGCGGCAGCGGCTCCTGCGTGCGCTCCACCACAATCGACCAGTCCTCCGGCACCGGCGAGTTCTCATCGAAAGCTGGGGCGCTCTCGCTGGGCTCAACGTGCACGGCGACGGTAAGCTCACTCTCCGTCTTTCCGCGGTAGACACCATGGGTCGGCGGCACGTCGGCATAGTCGCGGCCCAGCGCCGTGCGGATATGCCGCTCCGTCGCCAGCACGTTGTTCGTTGGGTCGAAGCCCACCCATCCTAGCTGAGGTAGAAAGGCCTCAATCCAGGCGTGCGTGGCACTGGGTGCGCTGCGGCCGTTGCTGTCATCGCCTTCGCTGCTGCCGTGGCAAAGGTACCCGCTCACGTATCGACAGGGAATCCCGACCAGGCGGGCCAGGGCGATTGTGATGTGAGCGAAGTCCTGGCAGACGCCGGTCTTCTGTTCGAGCGCGATGTCGATGGGCGAATCCACAGTGGTGCTGCGCGGCAGATAGTCGAAGCTCTCAAACATGCGGCGATTGATCTCGCGCAGCAAAGACAATGGATCGTCGCGACGCATGATCTCCCACTCCGCTGCCAGGGCGCGCAGGGCTTCCGTGGGCTCGGCGAAGGTGCTGGGCGACAGCATCTCCCAGAAGTCTCCCTTTGACAGCAAGCCATCCAGCTCCTGCCACGCGGCAGCGTCCAGCCGCTCCGGCACTGTGCCCAGGGAATGCTGCTCCACTAGTGCGTGAGCGACGATCACCAGCTGCCGGTGATCGCCCGGGATGTTGAAGTGGTGCACCTGATTACCCAGATGATCGCGATAGCTGAAGACCCGGCAGCGTGGGCTCACCGACAGCGAGAAGGTGAGGCAGCGCTGGTTTGAATCGCTGCGCGGCTGCATGCGGATCTCCATTGCGCTCTCGCAGACCGGGTTGGCATAGTCGAAGCGCGTGAGGTGTTGGATTGAGTAGTACTTCATGCCATCGTCTCCTCAGCTCATCGCGAGCGCGGTCTGGATCGAGTACTGGATGTAGAGCCGGAAGACGCGCTCATGCACCTGCCGGCACTGCTCGAGTATATTCGCGAGGTAGGCGCCTACATCCTGAGAGAGCACTTCGCTGATGTCCACAAAGCTGAGCGAGGCCTGCAGCCGCCCGGAGATGCGGGCCAGCTCGTCTGCCTGATGCATCCCGCTCTTGCCGCCAATCGCCAGAAGCGCGCTGCGCAGGCAGTCGACAGAGTAGCGGACGGAATGCGGGAAGTCGGGGTTCAGCAGCAGGAACTCCGTGATCCGCTCCTGGTTGAAGTCGGCAGTGTACAGATTGCAGTACGACTCAAAGGCACTGCAGCATCGCAGCATGCCCGCGCCTTCCAGGAACTCGTAACCGCTGGCCGGACCAGAGTTCGGCTCCACTGACTCGCGCAGATAGGCATCGAGCAATGTGGTGGTTGCAGCGGCGCGCTCGATATAACGTCCAAGCTGGATGAACTGCCAGCCTTCGCCATGGCTCATAGTGGAGTCGGTGATCCCCTGGAACAGATGCAATTCATTCACCACCGTGGGCAGGAAGCTGGTCAGCTCCGTGTAGGTGCCGGTCTCGCGCTGCGCCCGCGCCATCTGATGGAACAGCCGGTTCAACTGCTGCCACTGCTCCGAGCTAAGCTCATCGCGCACCTGCCGCGCGTTCTCGCGCGCCTGCACGATGCAGTTCACCACCGATGCATGGCTGCGCACGCCGAAGGTGAGCGTCAGTGCCAGCTCGAAGAAGTCATCCTGCCACTCCACCTCCTTCGGCCTTCCCAGGCACGACAGCACGCGCTGCCATCGGCGGTGCTGTCCGCTGTTGGTTGCAGTGTTGGCCTCGTCCAGCATCAGGCTCATGTTTACGTCCAGCAGCCGCACCGTGTGCTCGGCGCGCTCCAGGTAGCGGCTCATCCAGTACAGGCTGTCGGCAACGCGGGAAAGCATGCTCGTCCTTGCTCCTAGAGGCTGTCGTTGACCACCCAGGTATCTTTGCTGCCGCCGCCCTGGGAGGAGTTCACCACCAGCGAGCCCTTCTCCAGCGCGACCCGCGTCAGCCCGCCCGGTACGACTCTGGCGCGGTCGCCAAACAGCGTGTAGGGGCGCAGATCGACGTGCCTGGCCTGGATGCCGCCATCGATCAGGCAGGGCGCGCGGGAGAATTCAAGCGTTGGCTGCGCGATGTAGTTGCGCGGGTCGGCTTCGATGCGCCGGCGAAAATCCTCCCGCTGTGCCGTCGTACTCTGTCGGCCGATCAGCATGCCGTAGCCGCCGGACTCACCAACTGCCTTGACCACCAGTGTGTCCAGGTTGGCCAGCGCATGCTGCCGGTGCACCGGGTTGGTCATCAGGAAGGTCTCGACGTTGTTCAGCAGCGGCTCTTCGCTCAGGTAGTAACGAATGATCTCCGGCACATAGGCATAGATCGCTTTATCGTCCGCGAGTCCTGTTCCGAATGCGTTGGCGAGAGTCACATTTCCAGCGCGGTAGGCATTGAAGAGCCCCGCAGCGCCCAGGATCGAATCCGAGCGGAAAGAGAGCGGGTCGATGAAGTCGTCGTCCACGCGACGGTAGATCACATCCACCCGCCGCAGCCCGGCCGTGGTGCGCATGTACACCACATTGTTGTGGATCACCAGGTCACGACCTTCAACCAGCTCCACTCCCATCTGGCGCGCCAGGTAAGTGTGCTCGAAGTACGCCGAGTTATAGACGCCCGGTGTCAGAACGACGATGGTCGGCTCCGGTCGCCCCTCCGGCGCTAGGGAGCGCAATGTTGCCAGCAGCGCCTGCGAGTAGTGCTCAATCGGCCTCACGTCATAGTTGCGAAACAGCTGCGGGAAGATGCGCTTCATGACGCGGCGGCTGGTCAGCATGTAGCTCACGCCGCTGGGCACACGCAGGTTGTCTTCCAGGACGACGAACTCACCCGAGTCCACGCGCAACAGGTCAGTGCCGCTGACGGCAACGTAGACATTGCGCGGCACCTGCAGCCCTCGCATCTCCCGGCGAAAGTGACGGCAGCTGTACACCACCTCGCGCGGCACTTTGCCATCGGCCAGTATTCGGCCCTCGTTGTAGACGTCGTGCAGGAACATGTTCAGCGCTGTGATGCGCTGCACCAGCCCGCGCTCGATGTGGTCCCACTCCGTGCTGTGCAGGATGCGTGGCAGCACGTCATAGGGAAAGACGCGTTCTGTGCCTTGCTCCTGCCCATAGACAGTGAAGGTGATCCCTTGCGTCAGGAAGGAGAGATCTGCTGCCTTCTTGCAGCGCTCGATCTCCTCCCGCGGCATGCGTGCGATCAGCTCCAGCAACTGGCGGTAGTGTGGCCGAGTCTCCCCGCTTGGCGAGAACATCTCGTCATACACATGATCCATCTCGTAGCTGCCCAGCATGGAGCTGCGCAGTCCATCGAGCTCCGCGGGTGACAGTCCGGGAACGATGTCGGCGCTCATGCTGTCACCTCATCCGTCGTGACGGAGAAGTGCTTCAGTTGCGCCGCGCCAAAAGCAGTGGTCAGGGCGACGTCCGATGCATCCCGCCCGATCGCCATCAGGACGCGGCCAATGCGCGGACGATTGTGCCGGGCATCCACCGCCCACCAGCGGTCGCCTAGGTACACCTCGAACCACGCACTGAAGTCCATCGGCCCCGTCACCGGAACACCAATGTCGCCCAGGTAGCCGGTGGCGTAGCGTGCCGGGATGTTCATGGCCCGGCAGAAGGTGATGGCGAGGTGCTGGAAGTCGCGGCACACCCCTCGCCGCTCTGTGTACACATCGAGCGCGGTCTTGGTGGGCCGCGCAAATGGATAGCCAAATGTGACCTTGTTGTTTACCCAATCCAGGATGGCCTGCACCTTGGGCCAGCCGGGCAGTGAATAGCCGAACAGGTCATGCGCGATGGGCGACAGCAGGTCCACCTCGCAGTAGCGGCTGCTCAGCAGGAACTGCAGCGTATGGGTGGGCAGGGAAGCGATGGGCTGCTCTGCCGCGTCCCAGCCTTGCTCGTCGGCCATGCCGCTGTCTTCAATCAGCGTCCACCCGTGCAGCCGCAGCTCACCGGCCGGGGCCAGCAGCCGCGCGCAGCGATTGCCGAAACCATCGATGTACTCGTCCTGCACCACGCCGGCGCTGGTCTCCAGCATGTCCGGCTCGCGCAGGTCTGCCGCACGCGAAGGGTGTACGTAGAGCATGGCCACCATGGCCAGCTCGGATGGCGTGTCAAACGCGATGTCGTAACCCAGACGGATCATCATCAGCGAAGCTGCAGCCTCCCATGGCTGGTATTCAGCTCGCTCTGAGCGACAGGGATCGGAGCGGGATCGTCGGAGCGGCTTGGCCCCGGATACATCGATGCAGGGGAAGGGCTGCCAGCGCGGAGTACGCCGAGGCCCTCTCCTCCGGGAGAAAGCCTCGAACCAGAGCGCAGCCGCCACCTGACCTGCTTTTGCTTGAGTAGGATGCCACACCGCCGGTAGCTTCGGCGGCTTTTCTCACCTGGCCGGTAGCAATTCCCCCTGCGGTGCGCGAGTATGGGGCATGACTTACTGTCTGGGCATCATGACTCGCGAGGGTCTGGTTATGGCGTCGGATTCACGCACCAATGCCGGGTATGACCAGGTCAACGTCTGCCGCAAGATGCACACCTTCGTTCTGCCTGGGGAGCGCGTCTTCGTTCTGCTGACCAGCGGCAGCCTCTCGCTTACGCAGTCCGTCATCACGCTGCTGCAGGATGACTTCCAGCAGGGCAACGGCCTGGCCCAGGTGGACTCGATGTATGCAGCGGCACGCGTGGTAGGCGATGCCGTGCGCCGCGTCTCTGACCTGGACCGCGCCGCTCTTGAGCGGGACGACTACACCTTCAATATTCACCTACTGTTAGGTGGCCAGGTGAAGAGTGGTCCCTCAGCGCTCTACTGCATCTACCCGCAAGGCAATCCGCTGAGTGCCACGGAGGACTCACCGTACCTGCAGATTGGGGAGGTCAAGTACGGCCGGCCTATCCTGGACCGAGGTATCGTGTTCGGCGAGACGCCGCTGGAAGTAGCGGCGCTCTACGCCATGCTCTCCTTCGACGCGACCATTCGCTCCAACGTGACCGTCGGACCGCCGCTCGAGCTGCTGGTCTATCGCAATGGCTCGCTTGACATCGAGGAGCATCGTCGCTTCGCCGCTGACGATCCAGAACTGCTCTTCCTGCACGCGCGCTGGGAGTCTACCTTGCGTCGCGCCGTCGAAGACCTGCCCCGCCTTCGCCTGGGAGGCCGCTCCAACCCCGTTCAGGAAGCATTGCCGGTGCAGCCACCGTTGATGGAGACGGCCGTGCCCGGCCTCTAGCCCCGGCTTCAACTCCCCTTTTGCGTTAGAGGATGTGGTGGAAGTGCAGGTGCAGCCCCTCTTCGATCACGATCAGGACCAGTGTCGTCACCGCCAGAACGATCTGCAGGCGGTTCCCGGCTAGCTGCTGCCGGGTCAGTGGGCGCATGCGCCATTGCGCGGAGGGGCGCCGCCGCAAACGTTGCATGTGAGCAAGAATAGCCAGGTTGAGCAATGAGCCCAGCAGGGCAACGGTGATCATCGGGTGCGGATCCAGTCTGCATGAAAGCGGACCATCGCCGCGCCCACCCCGCTGCTGAAGACGAGCGCCCCAAGTCCGATCGCCAGCCGAACCCCGTTCAGCGAGACAGCGGCTGCGCAGATGCTCTGCAACAGGGCAAATGCGAAGCTGGACCACGCCACCAGAGGCCGCCTTCGAGCCGCGACGCCGGGGAGTAGCGATGTCAGGCTTCCTGCAGGTTCTGCAGAGGTTGTGCCCATCGAGGCATCCGAAGCGGCAGCAGCCATGGGCCGGGCGCGCTCTGCCCGCCACCAGCTGCTCTGCCCGCTCAGTATGGCCATAGCGAGACACGTTATCTGTCCGGCTATCCCCTAATCAAGAGAGAACAGGAGACCGCACAGGCTTTTGACAATCCGAAGACATCTTCGAAGCCGGAACCAACGGCACATGTGCGCCTGGGATTCCGCCCAGCCGGCAGCTTACGGGAAGGGCTGCTCGCCCTTAAGCCAGCGGGTGGTGAAGCCGTGGCCAGTCGCCCGGTAGGTCTCCTCAACGAGGCTTTGCACCTCGGCAGACTGCCCCATGGTCAACGCCAGCAGGGAGGGGCCGGCTCCGCTGAGGCATACCCCCAGCAACGCCGGATGCTCCAGGGCCAGCAGCGAAGACAAGCCGGGCACGATGTCCTTGCGGTAGGGCTGGTGCAGTTTGTCGATCATCGCTTCGCGCAGGCTCTGCGGGTGCTCGCTTTCAAGCGAGCACAGCAGCAGCGCCAGCCGCTGCATATTACTGACCGCATCGCGAAAGGGCACCTGTGCAGGCAGCACCTCGCGGGCGCGCTCCGTGGTCAGTGCAAAGTCCGGCGTCAGCACCAGTAGCCGGATCGCCTTCGGCCAGGGCAGGCTGACCGCCGTCACCGTACCGTCTTCTGCCTGGCAGCTCACAGTCAAGCCGCCCAGCATGGCCGCTGCCACATTGTCCGCGTGCCCTTCAAGCGCTGCGGCCACTGCCAGCAAGGGTACGGGCCCCAGGCTGACACCGCTGACCACCTCAAAGAGCCGCAGGCCCGCCACTGTGGCCGCAGCGCTCGAGCCCAGCCCGGAGCGCGGCGGCACCTGGCTGCGGACCTCCACGTGGATGGAGGGCAGCGGGCGCGCGTACTCATGGCGCAGATGCTGGTACGCCGACTGGATCAGGTTCTGGCCCATGGGCGCACAGTCGATGAAGTCGAAGGTGGCGCCGTCCATGCCCTCGCGGCGCTCGACCACCAGACTCAGATACAGGTTCACCGCAACCGCGAGCGTGTCGAAGCCAGGACCAAGATTTGCGATCGAGCCGGGCACATGGATCTCCACCGGCTCATTGCCCAGGGGCAGCGGCTCCTCTGTCATTGCTTGCACTCAGTGGCCTTCCTGCTGGCCCTGTCCAGGTGAACCATGCTGCTCCAGAATGTAGGCGGTGTCTTTCAGTCCGTGGCCGGTCAGCATGGCAACCACCTCGGCGTCGCGTTCCACCTTGCCAGAGTCGCGCAGTTTTCGCAGACCCGCCAGTGTCGTGGCAGAGGCGGGCTCGCATCCTATACCGTCTCGTCCAATCGCCGCCTTGGCTTCGCTGATCTCCGCATCGGTCACTTCCATCACCAGGCCGCCGGTCGACTCGACCGCGTGCAACGCCTTCCGCCAGGAGCGGGGATTGCCGATACGGATCGCTGTCGCGCGCGTCTCCGGGTCCATGGGCGCAAGAACCGCTTCGCTGTCGGTCGAGCGTTCGCGCCACAGCCGTGCGAACGGGTTGGCCCCCTCGGCCTGCACCACAATCAGCCGCGGCGCGCGGTCAATCAGCCCCCACCGCAGCAGCTCATCGAATGCCTTACCGAAGGAGGCGCTGTTGCCCAGGTTGCCGCCCGGCACCACCAGGTAGTCGGGCGCACGCCAGCCGCGCTCCTCCATCACCTCGAACATGCAGGTCTTCTGTCCCTCGATGCGAAACGGATTCACTGAGTTGAGGAAGTAGACCTCCTCCGGGGGCAGAGCCAGCAGCAGATTCAGTGCGTCGTCGAAGCTGCCCTGCACCTCGACAATCTCCGCTCCGAAGTCGAGCGCCTGCGCCAGCTTGTTCTTCGAGACCTGCCCCGCCGGCAGGTACACCCGTCCCGTTACTCCGGCGCGCGCCGCATAGGCCGCCAGCGCTGCGGCAGTGTTGCCGGTGGAGGCGCAGGCAACAACCTTCGCGCCCAGGTAGCGCGCCTCCGTCATGCCCGTCGTCATCCCCAGGTCTTTGAAGCAGCCGGTCGGGTTCCAGCCCAGATGCTTGAAGTGCAGGTGGCTCAGTCCGGCAAACTCTGCCGAGCGCCGCGCACGCACCATCGGCACGTTGCCCTCGCGCAGGGTGACCACCAGCTCCGCATCGTACTGCGGCAGCGCCTCGCGGAAGCGCCACACCCCGCTCGCGTCCACCGCCATAAAGGATCGCCGCCGCTCAGACCATGTGGCGCGCAGCGTAGCCGCGTCCGCCTGCGGATCGTCTACCGCCACCTCCAGCAGCTCGCCACAGCGCGGGCAGGCCATCGCCGGCGTATGCAGGTCCAGCGTGGCTCCACAGGCCTCGGCCGTGCAGTGCAGGTGGGTCATGCCTGCTTCCGCAGGATGGGCAGGCACAGTGGTGGCTGCACCAGGAAGTGCAGCTTGGCGATCTCGCCCAGCGCCGCCTCCAGCGCCTGCTGGCTGCACGGCTCTAGCGTGATGGCGAAGGGCAGCGCCTCCCGCGTGTGCCCGGGCAGCTGCAGCACTGCATCCACATTGATCGCGTAAGTTGCCAGCACCTGCGTGATGGCGGCCAGGATGCCCGGACGGTCGCGCACCAGGAAGCGCGTGTAGTGCGGCATCGTCATCTCGCGCGTCGGCGTTAACTGCCGCAGTGCGGGGCTCATCGTCTCCGCCGGCGGCGAGCCCAGCCGCGCCAGCGCAACCAGGTCGCTCACCACCGCCACTGCGGTCGGGCCGCCGCCCGCGCCATTGCCGGAGAAGGTCGTCTCGCCCCCGTAGCGCCCCGTGGAGACGACGATGTTCTGTGCGCCCATCACTGCGGCATGTGGCAGGCTGAGCTCGACCAGCATGGGCTCGACTGCAATCGAGAGCTGCTCCCCGCCCGGAGCCGGAATCAACGTCGCGTGTGAGATCTGCCGGATGGTGCAGCCCAGCTCCGATGCGTAGTGCAGGTCCACAGCCGTGATCTGCCGGATCGAGCGGCACGGCACCGACTCCGGATCGACATTCGCCCCCAGCGCCACCCGGCTCAGGATCGTGATCTTCGCGCGCGCATCGTAGCCGTCGACATCGGCGGAGGGATCCGCCTCCGCAAACCCCGCGCGCTGCGCCTCCACCAGCGCATCGTCAAAGGAGATACCCGCCCGCTCCATGCGCGTCAGGATGTAGTTGCACGTGCCGTTCAGGATGCCGCTGACGCGAACAATCTGGTCGCCCGCCAGCCCTTCCTGCAGTCCGGAGAGCACAGGCACGCCTCCCGCAACGGACGCACCGTAAGCCAGATGCTGGCGATGGCGGCAGGCCAGTTCGTTCAGCCCAAGGCCTTCGGCAGCAATCAACTGCTTATTCGCAGTCACGACCGATTTGCCGCTGGTCAGCGCTCGCCGCACCCACACGCCTGCCGGCTCAATCCCGCCCATCAACTCCAGGAACACGTCGACGTCCGAGTCCAGCACCTCGTCGACGTTCTCGGTCCAGCGCACTGTGGCCGGTATCCAGTCCACGCGCTTCTCACGGATGCGCCGGTTCAAGATGAAGGCCAGCTCAAAGGCAGGAAGGCTGGCCGATTGTTCCAGGAGAATGCGCGCCACTGCGGAGCCCACGGTGCCGAAGCCCGCTATCGCCACCTTCAGCCGGCGGCCTGCGGGCCTGTCCTCGACCGCGCGCTCTTGCGTCATCTCTGGTGCCTGCTTCTGCATGAGGTATGCCCCGCCGCGTCCGAACGTTAGCCCTGGCGCGTGCCTCTTGTTGTATCAGGGACCGCGCGCGCTACCAACTCAGGCTCGGGGAAGAGGACCAAGCTGCTCCCACTCAAAAAGCGAAGGGACGATGCAGAGCATCGCCCCTTCGACTGCAGCGGTGCGGCCTACTGCACGGTCAGGGTGTAGCTCGCCGAGGTGCTGTTCGTGCCCGAAGCGGCGATGACGCTAAACGTATAGCTGCCCGGGGCGGTCTTGTTCCTGGCCTGCGTAGAGCCGCTGTTCCCCCCACAGCCGGCCAGGCCCGCGCCGGTGAGGCAGAGCGTGGCGACCAGGGAGAGCCAGAGGCCTCGTCGGCGTGTCGGCGCCAGCACAAGCAGCCCCAGGAAGGAACAGCCGCAGGCCAGCGTGGTCAAGCCCGCAGTCCTGTCGAAGGGTCGCACGCCGGCTGCGGAAGCAGTCGCTGTGGCAGCCGTGGAGACAGTCAGCATCGTGCTGGCAGCAGCGCTGCCGGAGACTGAGACGGTCGCCGGGCTGAAGCTGCAACTGGCATTCGCCGGCAGCCCGGTGCAGGAAAAGTTCACCATGCCGCTGAACCCGGCTCCGCCGGCAACGCTGACCGGTGCCGTGACGGATTGACCCGAGGCGACGGTCAGGGATGTATTTGCGCCGCTTCCGAATGAGACTGGCGCAACCAGCGTCTCGATGAACATGCCTGAAGAAGCGGGATAGAGGTCGTCCCCACTGTAGGCAGCGGTGATGACCGGATTGCCGGCAGCCGCAAAGCTGGTGGTGAAGGAGGCGGCGCCGTTGCTGACGGCGACAGTACCCAGGGTCGTCGAGCCGCTGGAGAAGACGATGCTCCCGGTGGGCGGGATGGCCTCGCTGTTGATCGTCGCCGTGAACGTGACATTTTCGCCAACGAAGGCCGGATTGTCAGAAGACGTTAAGGTCACCGTAGCATTTGACAGACCGACATTGAAGGTAAAGGCCGGAGAGACATTGGCAGCGTAGTTGTTGTCTCCGGAGTATTGCGCAGTCAGGACATGCTTGCCCGGCGCAAGCTTCTGCGGCAGGCTGGCGAGGCCGCTGACCTGGGGAGTGAAGACGGCATTCGCCTCCGTGGTCAGATTCAGATAGAAGAGTGTGGGACGCTGTCCCCCGAGATAGCTTGCTTGTAGCAGCGCATAGCCAATGGGGGATCCGCTGCTGTTTAGTACTTCAGGGAATAGCGGAGTTCCAAGGGTCAGTCCACCTTGCCCATCCCCCAACGCAACCGCGCCAGTGCCGGTCACCGCATCCAGGTAGCCGTCTTCGTTCACGTCCTCCAGGGTGACCTCCTGCAGCGTCGTGCCCGGAGAACGCGCCAGATCAAGCAGCACAGGGGCGGGCGTGCCGAAGGTGCCATCGCCCTGCCCCGGGTAGAGCGCCACGTAGTTCCCGCCGGTGTTCGGCGAGTACGCGAGCACCATGTCCTGCTTACCGTCTCCATTCATATCCGCGAAGGCAGTGCCCAAGTAAGTAAGGCTGGTCGTGCTGTTGTTCGTCACAAAGTGCGGTGTGGCAAATGTGCCATCGCCATTGTTCAGGATGGTGTGCAGGTTGTTACCCGACTCCGCATTGCCAAACGCTACGCTGTTGCTTTGCGAGATCACGTCCAGCTTGCCGTCTCCGTTCAAATCAGCAAACGACAGCCCGAACACATTGAAGGATGAATAGCTGCCCGGGGCGATAGCCGCCCCCAGCGGGAAGCTGCCCAGCGACGTGAAGGTTCCACCCCCATCGTTGCGAAACACAGTGAAGGTGAACTGCACTGTGCCGGTTGCCGTGGCCGGGTCGGGCGGGGTGTTCACAGCCACAATGTCCAGCCGCCCGTCTCCGTTCACATCGACGGCGTACGTCTGATTGAAGCCCGTTGCAAGCGCCGGCAACACCGCTACCCGGCCGAAGGTACCGTCGCCGTTTCCATACGCAACGCTGTTGCCCACTAGCAGATCAAGCTTGCCGTCGCCATCCACGTCCATCACCGCCGGCACACCGGATCCGGGAAGCGCCAGCGTCTGCGGCGCGAGCGTGCGCCCACTCACCCGGGCAAGCCCTCCGTAAGAAATCCCAAATCCCGGGGAGACCTGCAACTGCAGCGAGTTGGGACCGTTGCTGCCATAGATCAACAGATCGGCCTCGCCATCTCCGTTGAAATCTCCGGATAACTCGCCCTGCGCGACAGCGGCCACAGCAGCATCGGGTGTTCCGAAGACCTCCTGGTATGTGCGGGTGATAACACCGCTGCCGGCAATCAACGGGGTACCACCGGCATTCAGCACAGTCGTCCCGTCCATGAAAACGACCGAGCCGGTGGGCACTGGGACAGCAGCCAACGGTGCATCCGCCGCAACGACGGGTGTGACTGCTGCGGTCAGACGCGCGGTATTTCCCAGGCCATAGAGAACGGAAACGTTCACGCTGCCGGTTCCGGTACTCTGTGCGTGCGAAACGGCGAAAGGCAGGACAAGCGAGAGGGCGGCACAGCAAAACAAACGTTTCATTTGCACCTCGGACCCATGCAACGCGTTCTCTCTTGGGTGGGAGTGTCGTTGAAGCAGTGCGAGTATAGCCGCGGCTTCCGTGAAAAGAGAAGAATTTATGTGGCGGTTACAAATGTTGCCAGAATGAGACTGCTGCGACATACCCAAAAATGAAGAGAGGGCCTCACAGCCCTCTCTTCAGATCACTCTGCTGTTACAAGTCTAGAACAATCCCCACAGATACTGGTTGTAGACGTCGTGGTGATACTGGACCTCGGGGGCCTTCACGAAGCTACCCAGCAGCCGAGGGCAGCGATCCGCCGAAGCCTGCTTCAGGTCCGCGTAACGCGCCTTCACATCTTCGCCCAGCAGCTTCGTCGTCCACGTCGCATTGCGGAAGTCTTCAATGGCCGAGTACACGTTGTCGGGAAGGTACCGCTCTGCCTGGCGCAGGTTCGCGATCTTTGCCACCTCACCCTCCAGGCCAGTGCGGAAGATCGAGTACAGCACCAGATACGGATTCGCATCCGGGCTCACCGACCGCACCTCCACGCGCGCGCTCTTCTCATTGCCGATCGGAACACGCACCATTGAACCGCGGTCCGTCGCCGAAGCCTTGATCTGGTTGGGCGCCTCGAAGTGCGGGTCCAGGCGGCGATACGCATTCACGCTAGCATTCAGCAGCAGGCACAGATCGTTGCCGTGGGTCAGCACCTTGTCGATGAAGCCCCAGGCAAATCCGCTCAGCTTCTCCTCGCCCTGCGGATCCCACATCAGGTTCTTGCCACCTTTGCTGATGGAGATGTTCGTATGCATGCCGCTGCCGTTGACACCTACTACTGGCTTGGGCAAAAAGCTGGCGGTCATTCCCATCCGGGTTGCCACCTGCCGGCAGATCAGCTTGTACAACTGGATCTGGTCCGCCGCCGCCACCACTTCGCCGTAGCCGTAGTTGATCTCGAACTGGGAGGGCGCCACCTCCGGGTGGTCCTTCTCGTTTTCAAACCCAAGCGCGCGCTGCACCTCGGCCGCCGTATCGATGAACTGACGCAGCGGATCACCCGGTAGCGAGTGATAGTAGCCGCCGGTGTTTACGTATTCAAACCGCTGCGTCTGTGGGAAGTGCTGCTCCGCGTCCACGCCCCGGAACAGGAAGCCCTCAATCTCATTCGCTGCGTTCAGGGTGTAGCCATCGCTGTCGAACTTCTGCTGGGCAAAATTCTTCAGCACGCCCCGTACATCGGCGGAGTAGGGCGAGCCGCCCTTGTCGATCACCTCGGCGAACACCAGCACCTTGCCTGCCCCGAAGTAGTCCTCCGGAACCCAGTAGAAGGCGCTCCAGTCCAGAAAGAGGCGGAGGTCGCTCTCACGCTGTGCAGTGAAGCCGCGGATGGAAGATCCGTCGAAGGTCAGGTTGTCCCAGCTCTTCAACAGAAACTTCTTGTCATAATCCAGCATGTGCAGACGGCCTTCGAGGTCGCTGAACAGGACAGTCACTGCCTTGATGCGCTTCTCATCCGTCAGATACTTCAGCCGCTCTTCCCGCAGCTTGTCCGGGGCCACCCGGTTGCGCCGCTGGTCCTTGGCCTTCAGGTTCAGCTCTTCCAGTTCGTCATAAGGAAGGACCAGAAAATTCCGCTGTTCGTTCAAAATCGCTCTCCTCTGCATGGGTAAGGGGTAACAGCGGCAACGTGGGCGCTTGCCTCCAGAATAAATGCGCGGCGGCAGCGGGCCAACAGGCAACTGAGTTCCTGCATCTGAGCGACAGGCCTCCAAACCTCCAGCGTTACGCCCGGCGGCGGCCCGGCGCGTCTATGAGGGTGCGGACCAATCCGCCCCTCAGCCCAGGCCCGGTTGGCAGCCTGCGCAGGAGCATTCGAAACTATGCCCAAAGCGATCTCGCGGTTCTTCGCATCACGCGTGCCATCACGCGCCATCTCCGCGCTGCTGCTCTGTTCGGTTCTGCTTGCTGCCTCGCCTGCCGGCGCCTACTCCGTCCTCTCCCATGAGCAGGTAGTGGACTTGGCCTGGAAGGCGCACATTGTGCCCCTGCTGAAGCAGCGCTACCCGGACCTTACCGACGAGCAGCTGAAGGAAGCGCACGCCTACGCCTATGGCGGGGCGATCATCCAGGATATTGGCTACTACCCCTTCGGCAGCAAGCTGCTGAGCGACATGCTGCACTACATCCGCACCGGCGACTTCGTCAGCAACCTGATCGCGGACGCTGATGATGCCAACGAGTACGCGTTCGCGCTGGGCGCGCTTGCCCACTACATGTCCGATGCCTACGGGCACCCGGCAGTCAATCGCGCCACCGCCAGGGAATATCCCAAACTGCGCAACCGCTACGGCCCGGTGGTCACCTATCACGAAGATCCCCGCGCTCATCTGCAGACCGAGTTCGGCTTCGACGTGCTTGAGGTCGTGCAGCAGCGCTACGCGCCCGAGGGCTATCACGACTTTATCGGCTTCGCAGTCGCCAAGCCCGTGCTCGAGCGCGCGTTTCAGGACACCTACGGCGTGCCGCTGAATCAGGTGATGAAGAACGAGGACCTGGCCATCGGCACCTATCGCAAGACGGTCAGCATCCTGCTCCCTAAGATGACGCAGGTCGCGTACACCGATTACGGTAAGAAGCTGGCGCAGGCAGAGCCGACCTTCGTTCCGAAGAAGCTGATCTACCGCATGAACGCTGCCGATTACCAGAAGCAGTGGGGCAATGACTACCAGAAGCCCGGCTTCGGAGCGCGCATGCTGGCCTTTATTCTGCGCCTCATCCCTAAGGTCGGGCCGCTCAAAGATCTCTCGCTGAAGGTCCCGGACGCGGACACGCAGAAGGAGTTCCTGACCGGTATGGATCGTGTCGTGGATCACTACGACGCAGCGCTGAACAACCTCCACAAACAGAAGCCGGATCAGCCGCACCTGCAACTCGCGGCTCTTGATTTGGACACAGGCGTTGCGACGGCGCCGGGAGAGTACGACTTGGCTGACCAGACCTATGCGCGCTTCCTGGCGCTGCTGGTAAAGCCCCGCGGTCCGGCGCCGCTCTCTGCGTCGACGGCTCCGGAGAAGGCACTCACCAGCACCGGCGCGAAGGCCGCTCTTCCTGCCTCCCCTGGGCAGTCCGAGCAGCAGCCCATTGATCCGACGATCCGCAGCGATGTGGAGCACTTCCTCGCGCCGGCAAACAATGCCAGGCTGCGCCTGAACAAGAAGCAGCGGCAGCAGCTTCCAAGGGAGTTGCAGGCCCTGAAGAAGGCGCCCGTCGCGCCTCCGTCCGAGCCCGGCGCTAAACCTTCGGCGGCGACCGCAGTCCACTAGATCGATTTTCGATCGCGCGAACCGCCCCGCGTATTGGAGTCCGCCCTGGCTCGCGCCGTCCGGGCTCCGCGGGCAGCCTCCCGCTACAATCGAACAGTGGCCACTCTCGCTCATCCCACGCTTGCGGCGGTTTCCGCGAAGGTGCGCGTGGGTGAGCGCATCACGCCTCAGGATGCCCGCGAGCTCTGGCTGCATGCTGGCGACGAAGAGCTGCGCGAGCTGGCAACCCTGGTCCGGGCGCGCTACCACCGCGCCGACAGCGCCACCTACATGGTGATGCGCATCATCAACTACACCAACGTCTGTGTTGCGCAGTGCGACTACTGCGCCTTCTACAAGCTGCCTGGCCAGCCCGGCGGCTACGTCTTGCCGCAGGACGCGGTCTTCGCGAAGCTGGATGAGCTGCTGCAGCTGGGCGGCGATCTGGCGGCCTTCAATGGCGGCTTCAATCCGCACCTACCACTCGACTACTACTGCAGCCTGTTCTCGGCAATCCGCAGCCGCTATGGCGACTCACTGGAGTTTTACGCGCTCACCATCGCAGAGTTTCTCTACCTCGCCGATCACGCGAAGCTCTCCTGGGCAG
>CAXUMX010000064.1:0-17723 GCA_964252395.1 uncultured Acidobacteriaceae bacterium
CCCCTGCCCAACCCGAAGTAGCATGGCCGCTTTCGACATCGAAGAACGGTACGAGCGCCGCGATGCCCTGGGCGGCGCCCTGGCGGAATCGCTGGGACTGCACCTGGTCCTGGTCGGTTCGCTGGCGCTCTCCGTCTGGCTGCATGCGCGCCACCACGGCAACGAATGGGGACAGAACCTGGACGTCGGCTCGGTCCAGGCGACGCTCGTATCGAACGCGCCTTCGGTTCCGCTACCTCAGGTGCACAAGCCCACAGATAACGTGTTGGCCACCGAGACCCCCAGCGAAGCGCCGGCAATCGAGAAACAAGCCACGCTTCCTGCACCGGATCTGAAGGCGATCCCCATCCCGGTGAAGCAGCAGCCAGTAAAGCCGCCACCGCCCAAGCCGCAGCCGCCGCAGCAGGAGCAGAAGCATCCACAGCAGCAACCGACGCCCAAGGACCGCGCCAACTTCGGCGAGCAGCAGCCCTCAAGCCTGCCTCGCTCCATGGCGCAGCAGCAGGGGCCGCCCAGCCCGGTCGCGGTTGCGGGTGGCGCAGGCTTTCACTACGGCTGGTATGTTGACCAGATTACGCGAAAGGTACGCGAGAACTGGTACATCCAAGAGGTCGACCCGAGCACGCCCAAGGGCCGCGAAGTGGTGGTCACCTTCAATATCGGTCGGGACGGCGCGCCCTCGAACTTCCAGATCGCCCGATCCTCTGGCTCCTCCACGCTCGATACATCCGGAATCCGCGCTGTGCAAAGGGTTGAGAGCTTTGGTGCCCTTCCCGCTGGTTACAACGGCTCCTCACTATCGGTGCAGTACACTTTCACCTACGACCAGAACGGGCGTTAAGAAAGAATGGTCGGAACGCGCAAAGGACGAATGAGACAACGCACGCTTCTCTCCCTCGAAAGCCTCCTCGGTCTTACGCTTCTGCTTCTCTCCGCACCGCTGATTCGCGCCCAGGATTGGGTAAAGACGGGCACCAATCTGGGCGTCGAGAAGATCCGCCTGGCGGCGGCCGACTTTAAGCCCAACTCCTCCGATCCGCAGACTCCGGGACTGAAGACAACCTTCGACAACACACTGTTCAACGACCTGTCCGAGGCCGGCATCTTCGACATGGTGTCCAAGAGTTTGGCGCCGACCGGCACTCCGGCCACACCGAAAGAGGCGAATGTGGCGCAATGGTCGGCCGCACCGGCCAATGCGGCGATGCTCGCGCTCGGCTCGCTGGCCGTCAACGGCGGTCGGCTGCAGGTGGACGGATACCTGGTGGATGCGAAGGATGCTGCAGCTCCACCGATCCTGGGCAAGCAGTACGGAGATGTGGCCACCCAGGACAATGCACGGCTGATCGCGCACAAGTTCGCGGACGAGATCATCACCCGGCTTGGGGGCGGCATCAATGGCATCGCCGAGACCAAGATCTACTATGTCTCGTCACGCTCCGGTGTTAAGGAGATCTGGGCGATGGACTACGACGGGCAGGGTCAGCACCCAATCACTCATCTGGGTGAAGTCTCGCTCTCCCCGCGCGTCTCGCCCGACAACAGCCGCATCAGCTTCGCCTCGCTCGGCAAGACGGGCTGGACTATCCGCATGTACTCGCTGGTACTTGGCCGGCTGGTCAGCTTCCCTTCTCCGGGCGGCACGACGATCTCGCCCTCGTGGTCCGGTGACGGTTCGCACGTCGCCTATTCGTCCGACAAGTCCGGCGACCCTGAAATCTGGGTAGCCGATGCGAACGGCAACAACGCGCACCGCGTGACCACCTTCCGCGGTCCCGATGTTTCGCCGTGCTGGAATCCTCGCACGAACAGCCAGATCGCATGGGTCAGCGGACGCACCAGCCTGCCGCAGATCTACACCATGGAGTCGGACGGCGCGAACGTGCAGCGGCTCACCGATAGCGGCTATGCAACATCGCCGGCCTGGTCGCCGAACGGCCAGTTCCTGACCTTCGCCTGGGATCGCAAGTATGGCCCGGGAGCGCCCGGCAACCAGGACATTTATGTGATGGATATTGCGAGCCGCCGCTGGGTGCAGTTGACCCATGACGCGGGCCGCAATGACTTTCCTTCCTGGGCTCCGGACGGGCGCCACATCGTCTTCGAGCGCGAGGTGAATCGTCATTCCGAGATCTGGACCATGCTGGCCGATGGAACTCAGCAGCATGCGCTGACTCATGATGGAAACAACACCCAGCCAAACTGGAGCTGGAAGTAGTGGCATCAGCGTATACGCTGATAGCAACGCAACCGTTTCAAGCAGATAGCAGCCTTTGAGGATGCTTCGTTTTGCGGTCGCAAGAGCGCACCGCTAGGATGCCGTGATTGAGTGCTCGTGATTGAGGAGATGAGATAGTGACTTCCCTTACCCTTCGTACCCGGAACCTGCGCTGGCGCGCAGCATCCTGCCTGTTTGTGTTTGGTTTGCTGGCCGCCACAGGCTGCGGCAAGAAGGCTGCCCCGCCGCCGCCACCGCCGCCGCCCTCCAGTGAGACGGGCACAGCGCCAACGGCGCAGATTAGCGCGACGCCCAGCTCCATCAACCCGGGCGATAAGGTGATTCTGACCTGGAAGACCACCGATGCCACGGATGTGTCGATCGACGGCATCGGCGCGGTGCCCTCCACCGGCACCCAGACCGTCTCCCCGACGCAGACCACCGATTACCATTTGATCGCCCGTGGCGCCGGTGGCTCGACCGACGCGACGGCGCATGTTGCCGTCACCGGGTCGGCTACCTCCGGCGACTTGAACAGCGACAACGTCGATGACGCGACCTTCCACTCCGCCGTGGGTGACATCTTCTACGACTACGACAGCTACGACGTCAACGCACAGTCGCAGACCGTCGTCTCCAAGGACGCGGCGTTCCTCGCATCTCACCCCAAGATGAAGATTGTGATCGGCGGCTACTGCGACGCCCGTGGGTCGACGGAGTACAACCTGGCCCTGGGTGAGAACCGCGCCAACGCTGCGAAGCAGGCGCTAGTCTCAGCCGGCGTCAACCCGGACCGCATCCGCACTGTCTCCTACGGCAAAGAGAAGCAGTTCTGCACCGAGGCCAATGAGCAGTGCTATCAGCAGAACCGTCGGGCAGGATTCTCAGTCGACCGCTAGGCCACGGTAACTCGCAGCGGCAGTACTGAAAGGCTCAAACCAGCACACGGGCAGCGTGACCATCTCGGTCCCGCTGCCCCTTTCTTTTGCCCCGAACGACTAGAATAGTGACCAAGCGTTGGGGTACCCCGTCTCCACGCCTGTCACCGTCCTAAGCCCGGCTTCGCAACCCGGGTTCGTCATCGCACTACTGCCATTTCTTGAGGCTCCGCTCATGCGCAAACCGTTCTTATTCGCCCTACCGCTCTTTCTGTTCGCCGTCTCTGCCCTGCCCCCGCGCGCCCACGCCGTCGCGAAGGAGATCGTCGAACTGCAGGCCCAGGTCACCCAACTGCAGGACCTGATCACGCAGATGAAGCAGTCCAACGATGAACGGATGGGAGTGCTGCTGCACCTGGTGCAACAGAATGCGGATAACACGACCAAACTGGCAACGCAGCTCACCGGCGTTCAGCAAGCGCTGTCATCTCAGAATGAGAACCAGCAGCTGTCCGGGCAGATGCAGGCGCTTAATGACTCCGTCGACGAGTTGAAGACCCGCATCGCGCGGCTCGACTCCACCCTGCAAGCCATGCAGGCGCAGCTGCAGAGTGTGCAGGCGCAGAATGCGCAGTCGACGCCTGGCCCGACCGCTAATGGATCCCTTCCCGCTGGCGGCCCTGCTGCCTCATCACCGGCCCCGGCTGGCAACGCTGCCGGCACTAGCCTGAACACGCCGCCGCCCGCGTTGACCAACACCACTCCTCCGCTGCAGCAGACCTATCAGAGCGGACTGCGGGACTACAACTCCGCCAAGTATGAAGTCGCGAACGCCGAGTTTGGAGATGTTGTGAAGTACTATCCGCAGGACGACCTCAGCGGCAACGCCCACTTCTACATGGGCGAGATCGCGTACCGGCAGGGCAAGTACGCCCAGGCAGTGAAGCAGTACGACTCGGTGCTGGAGCAGTTTGCCGGCAACCCTAAGGCTCCGGCCGCCCAGTTACGCAAGGGCGAAGCACTCTTGGCGAGTTCGCAGCGCGAGGCCGGCGCGCAGGAATTGCGATCGCTGATTCAACGCTATCCGCAGACGCCCGAAGCCGCCGAAGCGCGCAGCAAGCTGAACGGCCTCGGCATCCGTATCAACCCCGCTGCTCCTGGGACGAAGCCCACTGCCTACCGGCAGTAGTACAACGCGCTGGTTCGCGCAGACATCCATGGTGGTCTATGCCTACAAACCCTCCGCACGATAGCGACACAGCCAAAGGCACGGTTGAAGAAGAGTCTCCGACCGCAACCGGCAGCCACCCTTACATGCGCGGCCAGCTTGGCCATCGCACCTCCAATCGGGATATCAAGGACAATGACTCCGACTTCCCCGAGCCAGGCGCACGCGAAGAGCACTCCGGCGAGCGGGGCGACGAATCGGATACGGAAAACGACTCCTAGCTACACGGCTTGTTGCTGTTGCTTTCAGCTTCCCGGAGCCACGAGTGTGGTCATCGGAATGCGATCTTCCTGACGGTCAGAGAGCACGGCCGGGTGTGCCAGCCCTCGCTTCTTCAAGAAGAACTGAAGCGCCGTCTTCAGCACTCCCAGGCCGTAGGTGACGCTCCTGCTGAAGTTGATTGAAGAAGCCTCCTCGAAGTACTTCGTCGGGCAGGAAATCTCGCCGATGCGAAAGCCGAAGTACACCGCCTGCACAATCATCTGATTATCGAACACGAAGTCGTCCGAGCAGCTGAGCAGCGGAAGCCGTTCCAGCACCTGGCGACTCCAGGCACGGTAGCCGGTGTGATACTCCGATAGCTTTTGGCCGATCAGCAAATTCTGAACCAGGGTGAGTATGCGGTTTGAGACGTACTTATAGAGCGGCATGCCGCCACGCAGCGCGCCATTGCCAAGAATGCGCGAGGCCAAAACGCAGTCGTACTGATCGTAGGCAATCATTGACGCCATTGCCGTGACCAGTAGCGGTGTGTACTGATAATCCGGGTGCAGCATTACGATAATGTCTGCGCCGCGGGACAGCGCCGATTCGTAACAGGTCTTCTGGTTCCCGCCGTAGCCGCGGTTACGGTCGTGCCGCAGAACATGCAGACCCAGTTCGCGCGCCAACTCGAAGGTGTTGTCCTTGCTGGCATCGTCAGTCAGGATGATATCGTCGACAACGTCGCGGGGAATTTCTGCAACCGTGCGCTGTAGCGTCTTGGCCGCATTGTAGGCAGGAAGCACGACCGCGATTCTTCGGTTGTTCAGCATAGATGGCAGGGGCCTGGCTTTAAGAGCCGGCCGGGCAACAAGTCCCGGACACGGTCTCATGGTACCGTATGGTTCATAACCTACCCCGTGCCAGGAGCCGCGTCAACACTGTCATCGTAGCGTCGTTATCGCGCGATCGGCTCTTTGGGCCATCATTTCCAAGTCTTGAGAAATCGTCAAAAGTTTATGTTCGATTCGCTGATAACCGACACCAGAGCGGGGAAGACGTCGCCGCGTGCGGGCTGGCGTATATCAACGCTATCTTCCAATCTGCTTCTCACACTTCCCTTCCTTCTGTTGTTCTGGATCAACCTGGCTCATCATGAGCTCTGGCTGGACGAGTTGAACGCCTGGGGCTTATCCGCAGCTAGCCCCACTCTGCGCTCGCTGCTGGCCAATGTGCATTATGAGGGTCATCCCTGGTTCTGGTATTTCCTGCTTTGGATACCTGCGCACTTCACTCACAATCCGCTCACACTGAAGTGGGTTTCAGCCTGCATCGGTAGTTGCGTGTATCTCATCATCGGCCTGGTCTCGCCCTTCAGCCGATGGCAGAAGGTCCTTCTGTTCCTCAGCTACTTCATTGCCTTTGAATACACGGTGCTGAGCCGCACGTACGGACCCATGCTCCTGCTTACCTTGCTGTACGCATGGCACCGCGCATCGCGCCCACGCGCTCTATTGGGCAACGCGCTGCTGCTGGGGGCACTGGCGAACACCGACCTGACGGGTATCATGCTCGCCACAGCGCTGCTGCTGGAGTATGCAGTCTATCTCTGGCCACAGAGGAGCACGCTCCCGACCCGTACGCTTGTATTGGCTAGCGCACTTTATGTGGCCGTGCTTTCGATTTCCATCGTGACGCTGTGGCCTGCGCGGGATATCAGTTGGGAGACCACCGGACATCTCTTCGCGAAAGCAACCAGCCCTGCACGTCTTGGCCACTCCGTCGCAGACGTAACAGTTGCACCCTGGTGGCCGGTGCTCAAGAGCTGGCCCCGCGAGTTCTGGAACACCGACGTAGACTTCGTCCATGCAGAGGTACTCTTCATCCCGCTGGTGCTGGCCGGCTATTACTGGATCTTCCGCCGGAGAGACAGTCTTCTTCTGCTGATGGGTGCGGTTCTCTTCTTTGCGTTGTGCTTTGCGCATCTGGTGTATATCGGCTATCCGCGCCATTGGGGCATTACCGTCGCCGGCTTTGTGGCGGCGCTCTGGATTCTGCGCAGTCAAGGCTCACCGCCGCAGCGCCTTTCGCGTGTCGCTTATGTATTCCTCGCCGTCGGTGCAATGAAAGGCGTGGCCTCGGTGGCTGCCTCGTGGACCCATCCATTTTCAGAGACCGGCATAGTCGCCGATTGGGTGCGCCAGAACCATCTTGAGACATTGCCTCTGGTTGGCGCCTCTGACTACTTATTAGCCGGCGTTGCCGAACAACTACAGAAGCCTGTTTACTTCCTGAACTGCAACTGCCTCGACACCTACATGAAGTTCGCACATCGAAGAGATGGGATGGATATGAGCGACATGTCGGATCGTGTCTCACTGGCAGCGCGAACCCTGCATGCGCCAACCTTTCTGCTGATTCTCGACAGAGTCCTATCCGCAGAGCAGATGGGTCGCATCGCAGAGCGCGGTATCAATCTTCAGCACTTGCGAGATTTCTCTGGCTCCGAGGACCACTACAACTACCACACCTACATGGCGCGATTGGCCACGCCGCCCGCGAGGTAAGTTCAGCTTGCAGGTGAAAAGAGGCTGCCCGCGGGCAGCCTCTCGGTCTCCAGCAGACGCGTTCTAACGCATCCGCATCATGATGTCGTCTAGCACCGACTTTGGCGGCCGCACACGAGCTTCCGGCAGTGTACCTAGGGGCTCATCGACCAGGTTCAGTAGATCGATGAAGCTCGGCTTCTTGGTGTCGACATAGAAGACCCCGGTCAACACCTCTCCCTTCTCCTGCGCCTCCATAAGCGCACCAACGGCGTGGATGCGGTCTGTTGGATTGAAGTCTTCGTGCAGCTTGCGCAGCCGCAGATGCGAACCATCGTGCATGGTTACATCGTAAGTCGAGCCCTCATCGTATTCGACCGCGATGTCCTCAAAGTGAGGCACGAACCCGACTTCGGAGACTGCCTCTTCATGCTCCTGCATGTATTTGTAGCTCTTGGTTGATCCTTCATGATCGTTGAAGGTCACGCAGGGCGAGATCACATCGAGGAGCACGGTACCCTTGTGAGCAATGGCTGCCTTGATCATGGCCAGCAACTGCTTTTTGTCGCCGGAGAAGGAGCGGCCTACGAACGTGGCCCCCAGTTCGATGGCGAGAGTGCAGACATCGATGGCAGGCAGATCGTTGATGACGCCGGTCTTCAACGTCGACCCGATGTCCGCAGTCGCGGAGAACTGTCCCTTGGTCAGACCATAGACGCCGTTGTTCTCGACGATGTAGATCATCGGCAGGTTGCGCCGCAGCAGGTGGGTAAACTGCCCCATGCCGATCGACACGGTATCGCCGTCGCCGGAAACGCCAATTGCCTTCATGGTGTGGTTACCCAGCAGTGCGCCAGTAGCGACCGCAGGCATGCGTCCGTGCACACTGTTGAAGCCATGCGAGCGACTCATGAAGAATGCAGGACTCTTGGATGAGCAGCCAATCCCGGAGAGTTTCATCACCCGCTCCGGCTGCACACCCATCTCGTAGAAGGCATCGATGATGCGCTCCGAGATTGCGTTGTGGCCGCATCCGGCGCAAAGGTTCGTCTTACCGCCGCGGTACTCCAATATCTGGAGGCCCAGCCGGTTCACTTTTGCCTTCGGTGCCGGAGGCGTCGCTGTCGTTGCCATCTCTAGATTCCTTCCTGCATGACGAGTTCATCGGTCACGGTGCGCGCATCGATTGGCAGGCCGTTGAAGTGACGCACGCTGCGCAGCTTGACTGCGTCGGCCGCCGGAATATCCAGCTTCAACAGGCTCAGCATCTGCGCATCGCGGTTCTGCTCGATCACATACACGCGATCGTGTGCGGCGACAAAGTCGTGCACCTCGCGCGTGAATGGATAGGCGCGCAGCCGCAGATAATCCGTCTCCACCTGATACTCGGCCCGCAGCTGCTCGCGGCTCTCAACCACTGCGAAATCCGTGGTGCCGTAGGCGATCAGCCCCACCTTGGATGTCCCGCTTGCCACTACAACCGGAGCAGGCACCATGCCGCGTGCCGTTTCATACTTACGCGCCAGCCGCTCCATCTGCTGCTGATACTCGTCCGGCCGCTCGGTGTAGAGCGCACGCTCATTGTGTCCGCTGCCCCGGGTGAAAAAGGCTGCCTTGGGGTGGTCTGTGCCCGGCAGCGTGCGGTAGCCAATCGCGTCTCCGTCCACGTCTTTGTAGCGGGCAAACTCGCCCAACCGGTCGAGATCCTCCGCGCTCAGCACCTTGCCGCGGCGCATCGGCTTCTCTGGATAGGTGAACGGCTCCGTCATCCAGTTATTCATGCCGAGGTCGAGATCGGAGAGGATGAAGATGGGCGTCTGCAACTGCTCAGCAAGGTCGAACGCCTCAATGCTCAGCTCGAAGCACTCCTTCACTGAGCCCGGCAGCAGCATCACATGGCGCGTATCGCCATGCGAAAGATGAGCAACTGCCAGAATGTCGCCTTGCGCCGTCCGCGTCGGCATGCCGGTCGAGGGACCGACTCGTTGGATGTCGAAGATAACGGCAGGGATCTCTGCGAAGTAGCCCAGCCCGGCAAACTCCGACATCAGGGAGATCCCCGGGCCGGAAGTTGCCGTCATGGAACGCGCGCCCGTCCAGGCAGCGCCCAATACCATGCCGACGGCTGCCAGCTCATCCTCTGCCTGCACCACGGCAAAGGTCGCCTTTCCATCCGGCTCCACCCGATACTTCTTCAGCAGATCGATCAGGCTCTCCACCACCGAAGATGAAGGAGTGATGGGATACCAGGTGACGACTGTGACGCCAGCGAACATGCAGCCCAACGCGGCTGCAGCATTGCCTTCAATGATGATCTTGTCTTCCGTTGCGTGCATGCGTTCCACGCGAAATGGGTCGTGCTTGGTCAGCGATGCCTTTGCGTACTCGTGTCCAGCCTGCACCGCGGACCAGTTCAGGTCGGCGGCTTTCTGCTTCTTCGCGAACTGCCGCCGCACTGCGGCCTCTACCGTGGGCAGATCGAACTGGAGCAGTTGAGCCACTACCCCGACGTAGACCATGTTCTTGACGAGTTTGCGCAACTTGGCTTCAGGACAAACGGCCGCCGTGATCTTGTCGAACGGCACCGGATAAAACACGACATCGTCGCGGTACTGTGCCAGGTTGGCGGATTCTTCATGGATCGCGACGCCGCCAGCCGGAAGAGACAGAACGTCATCCTTGGCCGTCTCCGCGTTCATGGCGACAACAATATCGATCTCTTTCTTGCGCGCCACGTAGCCATGCTTACTGGCACGGATGGTGTACCAGGTAGGAAGGCCGGCTATGTTCGACGGAAAGAGATTTTTGCCGCTGACTGGAATGCCCATAGCGAACAGGCTCTTCAGCAGGACGTTGTTCGCGGATTGCGAACCGGAGCCATTGACAGTGGCCACCTGGATACTGAAATCGTTGACGATTTCGCCTGCGTTCCCCGCTGTTTGCGCCTGCGGCTGCTCTGTCCTCAGGGCTACATCACCTGTCGCCATCGAGCCTCTTCCCTTCAGTCACCTGATTCGGCCCCGGCGTATGCGGCCGTATCTGACAGGCGGCACTGCGTCCGGGACCATCTTCCAAGTATAGGGCAGCACCGCGCACACCAATCAATCGCCACGGGTTAACTGCGCAGGGACATGGCTAAGCGGGTCCGTTCGCGCGGCGAAGGGCGAAACTGTGCACCGACCGGATGGCTACTGACGAATGTCTGCCAGCAGCATCTCTACCTCTGCGCGCTCCGGGCCGGTCAGCGCCAGCAGTGGCAGCCGCGGCGAGCCGCCGTAATATCCGTTCAGATCGCACGCGTACTTCACGCCCGGCACACCCATTCGTCCGCAGATGGTCGTTGCGGCGGCGGCGATGCGCTGCTGCTTTTCTTCGGCCAGCCCGGCATCGCGGTCCTTCCACGCCATGTAGATTTCCGCGCAGGCCTGCGGGGCAAACGCAGCCATGGCCAGCACTCCGCCCACCGCACCCCAGTCGAGCGACGCCAGCAGGGTCTGGGCGGAGCCGCACAGTACCTGGAACCCTACCTCGCGCGTGCGCATTTTCATCGCCGGGGCGGGCAGCACGGCGGCATAGCCCGCGCCGGTCAGCATAGCGTCGGTGGGCAGCAGGGTAGCGTTCAGCCCCGCGGCCTCCGCTTGCGCATCCAGCATGCGTCCAGTGACCGCAGCAAATGTAGCAGTAACGGTCACCTTTCGACGGGGCGCTTCGGCCGTCGCGGCCACAATCGCGGCGATGCGTTCCGGTTTTCCGCTTGAGTCCTTGATGCCGAGGATGTTCGGGTGCGCGGAGAGCTCCGCAATCAGCTCCACAGGCAGATCGTAGGCGGTGTAGGGTGGGACGCTGTAAAGCATCACGGGCAGCGGCGAGTGGTCTGCCACCATTCGGTAGTAATTCAGCATCTCTGTGGGACGCATCTGCGGCCGGTAGAAGTGCGGCGTGCGGATCAAGGCGACGTCATAGCGTAGCCCAGCCGCTATGTCGATCAGACGCAGCGTCTCGCTCAGGCTCTCGCGGCCCACCCCGGCAATCAGCACCCGATCCGTCGCCGCTGCTCTGGCAGCGACCCGCAGGCAATCGTGCGTCTCGGCATCGCTCAGCATCACGGCTTCGCCCGTCGAACCTAGCACGACCAGCCCTGTCAGCGGAGAGCGGCAGTACCGCTCCACACTGCGCTCCAGATGGTGCCAGTGGGGTTTGCCGTCCGGCTGGAAGGGCGTAGGGATAGCCGCGAAGATGCCTTCAACCAGCATGGTGTCTCCTCAGCCCCGCACACCGGTAGCACGCACCTCTGCAGCGGTGGCGGCGTGCAACTCCTGCAGCGCCTCCACGTGCGTCTGTTCACGCTGCAAAGCGGCAATGCCTTCGGCAGCGGCGCGGGCTGCTGCCATCGTCGTGATAGTGGGAATGCGCTGCGTGACAGCGGCGCGGCGAATCGCCTTCTCATCGAAGAAGGTGTCCTGACCGTGCGGAGTGTTGATGATCAGCTGCACACCGTCTCCCTTGATCAAGTCGACCACGTTTGGCCGTCCCTCCTTCACCTTGTACACTCGCTCAGCCGCCAGGCCGGCGCGCTCCAGGACGTCCGCTGTGCCATGCGTGGCCACCAGTTTGAAGCCGAGTTCCACGTACTCGCGCGCCAGCTTCGCCAATCCTTCCTTGTCGCGATCGTTGACGCTGAAGAATACGGTTCCGCGCAGTGGCAGCCGCTGTCCCGCGCTCAGTTGCGCCTTTGCAAACGCCTCGCCGAAATTATCTGCTACCCCCATCACCTCGCCGGTGGAGCGCATCTCCGGACCGAGCACCGTATCCACACCCGGGAACTTGTTCCAGGGGAATACAGGCGACTTCACGTAGTAGTGCGTGCCGGTGTCCAGGTCGCGTCCACTCTCGACCTGCTGCGGCAGCAGCTCCGCCAGCGTTCGCCCCGTCATCAGCCGTGAGGCGATCTTGGCCAGCGGGATGCCAGTGGCCTTTGAGACATACGGGACCGTGCGCGACGCGCGCGGGTTGACTTCAATCACATAGACACGATCCGCCGCGCCCTTCTCCCGCCCGCGCTGGATCGCAAACTGCAGATTTACCAGCCCGCGTACACTCAGCGCCAAGGCCAGCTTTCTGGTGTAGCTCCGGATGGTGTCAAGCGTCGCAGGAGCCAGGTCGACCGCGGGCAATACACACGAAGAGTCGCCGGAGTGAATGCCGGCCTCCTCGATGTGCTGCATGATTCCGGCGATCACCACGTCCTTGCCATCGCACAACGCATCCACGTCGACTTCAACGGCGGCCTCGAGAAAGTGGTCGATAAGCACTGGTCTTTCCTGCGAGTACTCCACCGCCTCCGCCATGTAACGGCGCACCGCGTCCGCGTCGTAGGCGATGACCATCGCGCGGCCACCCAGCACATAGCTGGGCCGCACCAGCACCGGATAGGTGACTCGCTCTGCGCCGGCAAGCGCCTCTTCGACGCTGGTGGCCATCGCGCCCGAAGGCTGCGGGATCTGGAGACTCTCCAGTAGCGCGCCAAACTGCTTGCGATCTTCGGCCAGATCAATCGACTCCGGCGATGTGCCCAGGATGCGGACTCCGGCCTTCTTCAACGGCAGGGCTAGGTTCAACGGGGTCTGTCCACCAAACTGCACGATCATCCCGACCTCGGCCCCGCCCGCGCGTTCCCGCTCGTAGATAGCCAGCACGTCTTCCAGCGTCAAGGGCTCGAAGTAGAGCCGGTCGCTAGTGTCGTAATCGGTCGAGACCGTCTCCGGGTTGCAGTTCACCATCACGGTTTCGTAGTCGTCTTCCTTCAGGGCAAACGCGGCGTGGCAGCAGCAGTAGTCGAACTCGATGCCCTGTCCGATGCGATTCGGACCCGAGCCAAGGATGATCACCTTGCGCCGGGACGTCGGCGGCGCTTCGTCCTCTTCGTCATACGTCGAATAGAGATAAGGGGTCTCACTCTCGAACTCGGCTGCGCAGGTATCGACCAGCTTGAAGACTGGCCTTACTCCGTGTGTCATGCGCAGCTCGCGCACCTGCGCGACGCCTGTATCGCCGGGCAGGTTCCAGCCCTCGGCGATGCGTGCATCGGACACGCCCATGCGCTTCGCCTTCCGCAGCAGCGCCGGATCGACGCTCTCGATGGTGCTCTCCGCAAGCTGGCCAATGGTGTCTGTGATCTCTTTGATTTGGTAGAGAAACCAGGGATCCATGCTGGTGATACGCGCCACTTCGCGCACGCTCTGGCCCATGCGGAAGGCGTATCGGATGTAGTTCAGCCGCTCCGGCTGAGGCGTGACCAGCCGCTGCATCAATCGTCGCGGTTCGATGGTCTCGGAGCCGACTCGCTTTCCTGTCTCGAGCGAGCGGAGCGCCTTCATTATTGCTTCTTTGAAGGTGCGCCCGATGGCCATCACCTCGCCTACAGACTTCATCTGAGGGCCAAGCGTCTCCTCCGCACCCGGAAACTTCTCGAACTGCCACTTGGGAATCTTCACCACCACATAGTCGATGGTGGGCTCAAAGCATGCGGGCGTCTTGCGTGTGATGTCGTTTGGAATCTCGTCGAGCGTGTAGCCGACCGCAAGCTTGGCTGCGATCTTCGCAATTGGAAACCCGGTAGCTTTGGACGCCAGCGCGGAGGAGCGCGACACACGCGGGTTCATCTCGATCACGGTCATGCGGCCGGTCTGCGGATTCACCGCAAACTGCACGTTGGAACCGCCGGTTTCGACACCGATCTCGCGAATCACGCGGATGGCGGCATCCCGCATCGCCTGGTACTCGCGGTCGGTCAAAGTCTGGGCTGGAGCCACGGTAATAGAATCCCCGGTGTGCACGCCCATCGGATCCATGTTCTCGATTGAGCAGATGATGATCACGTTGTCGGCAAGGTCACGCATCACCTCAAGCTCGTATTCCTTCCACCCCAGCACGGACTCTTCGATCAGGCACTCATGCACGGGCGACAGGTCAATACCGCGCGCCAGAATCTCCATCAGCTCTTCGCGGTTGTAGGCGATGCCGCCGCCCGAGCCGCCCAGCGTGAAGGAGGGCCGGATCACTACCGGAAAGCAGATCTTCGCGGAGAATTACATGCCGTCGCGGATGTTGTTCAGCAGTGAAGAGCGAGGCATGTCCAGCCCGATCTTCTGCATTGCGTCCTTGAACAGGAGCCTATCTTCCGCCTTCTTGATGGCCTCGAGCTTGGCGCCGATCAGCTCGACGTCGTACTTGTCCAGGATGCCGGAGTCGGCCAGGTCGACCGCCAGATTCAGCGCAGTCTGGCCGCCAACGGTCGGCAGCAGCGCGAACTTGCCGGTGCGTCTGCCGTCTGGCCCCGTCATCATGGCCGATTCAACACGCAGAATCTCTTCTACGTACTCGCGCGTCAGCGGCTCGATATACGTGCGGTCTGCCAGCTCGGGGTCAGTCATGATGGTCGCCGGGTTGGAGTTCACCAGCACTACCTCATAGCCGTCGGCGCGGAGCGCCTTTACCGCCTGCGTGCCGGAGTAATCGAACTCCGCCGACTGGCCGATCACGATCGGCCCGGAGCCGATCACCAGGATCTTCTGTATGTCATTTCTGCGTGGCATGTCTCTCTCTTGCTAATGCTTCGCGTCAACCAGGCTGGCGAAGTCAAAATCCTTCCACTGGCGGAAGACTCGCTCTCCTGCGATGAAGTCCTGGTCTTCTGTGCTGAGGTGCGGCCGCCCCATGGGGTGACCCTTAGCGTCAGTAAATCGCCCGGAGCTGTGCGGCGCAGTCTGATGAGGGCTGGACACCAGCGTGTGGATGTACACCCAACGTTGGTTCGGCTCTGAATCGCCGGGCGTGTAGTGGCTCTGGGACCGGATGACGTTTCCCTTCTGGTCCAAGCAGGCGACGACGTCGCGGTTGAACTCGTCATCGTGATTCCACTGGTACACGGCCCGAGGATGATTTCCCTGCCGCCACACCAGCGCAATGCCTTCGATGTTGCCGCCGCGTTCCAGCATCTGCTCCCGCAGATCGTCCGTCAGGTACCAGCCGCCGCGTGCGTACAACTCCACTGGCCGAGGCGGGGCGCTTCCCAGGCAAGAGGTCACATACGCCATTGCCTGCCTATCGGGCATGTCGAAGCGTAAGCCACTGGCGGTGCCGCGCACCTGCGCACAGGCCAGCGCGGGGATGAAGAATGTGACCAACAAAGCGGCCCAGGGCGAAGACGAGCTTGAGCGGCGAGCCGGCAGCATCACTGCTTGAACTCCTCCATCATGCGGCGGAAGTCCTGAAACAGATAGTGGGAGTCGTGCGGGCCGGGGCTGGCCTCCGGGTGGTACTGCACGCTGAATAGCGGCAGCGAACGGTGTCGCAAGCCTTCGAGCGTGTTGTCGTTCAGATCGACGTGCGTCAGCTCTACCTCGCTCTGCCGCAGCGAATCCGGATCAATGGCGAAGTTGTGATTGTGTGCAGTGATCTCGATCTTGCCTGTGCCGGTCTGCTGCACGGGATGGTTGCCGCCATGATGGCCGAACTTTAGCTTGTAGCTCTTGCCGCCCAGCGCCAGCCCGATCAATTGGTGACCCAGACAAATACCAAAGATGGGCTTCTTTCCGGCAAGCCGGCGGATATTGTCCTGCGCATAGTGCAGCGGCTCCGGGTCACCCGGGCCGTTCGACAGGAAGATGCCATCCGGTTGGAGTGCCAGCACGTCTTCAGCCGAGGTCGCCGCCGGTACTACAGTGACGCGGCAGCCTTCGCGGGTCAGCATGCGCAGGATGTTGTGCTTAATGCCGTAGTCGTAGGCAACCACATGCAAGTCGCAGGGCGGCACATCTGCCATTAATCCGCCGACCGCATTGCCGGGATGGGCGCCATCCCAGTCATAGCTCTCTTTAGTAGAGACCACGCTGGCCAGGTCTGTGCCGTCCATCTTGCGCAGTGCGCGCGCCTTCGCCACCATCGCCGCGGCGTTGATATTCTCTCCCGTAGCGATGACGCCGCGCAGCGATCCCTGACTGCGCAGATGACGCACCAGCGCGCGTGTATCGACCTCGGAGACGACCGGAACGCCGTAGCGTTCCAGGTATTCGTCGGCTACCTGCTCGGAGCGCCAGTTTGAGCTGACGGGGGAAAACTCGCGCGTGATCAGCCCCTCGATATAGGGCCGTTGCGCCTCGTTGTCGCCGCCATTCGTGCCGTAGTTGCCGATCTGTGGATTGGTCAGAACAACGATCTGGCCGGCATAAGAGGGGTCAGTGAAAATCTCCTGATAGCCGGTGAGCGAGGTGTTAAAAACAACCTCTCCCGCGCGTTCTACGGCTGCGCCGTGGCTCTCACCGCGGAAGATGCGCCCGTCTTCGAGCGCAAGGATGGCCTGCATCGCTGCTCCATGGGGTGGATTCAATCGATGTTAGCAGCTTTGAGGACCGAATGGACGCGCGGGGGCTGCAGAAGTGAGCCGAATGAAGGCTTCAAAACCGGCGCTCCCGCTATTCGACGACTCGAATCTCCGTCGTCGGCCAGTACACGAAGGCCGCCTTGCCATAGATGAAGCTGCGATCCACTGGCCCAAAGTCCCGGCTGTCGCTTGAGATGGAGCGGTGGTCACCCATGACGTAGTAGCTGTGCGGCGGCAGCACGATAGACGAGACTGAGCGCGTATCGCGGAAGCGGACTGGCACGTACGGCTCCGGAACCAGGCTCCCGTTCACGTACACCCGCCCATCATCCACGCGCAGCTCGTCACCCGGCACCGCGATCACACGCTTGATGTAGCTCTTCTCCGGATCCCGGGGATAGTAAAAGACGACGACATCGCCGCGGCTGATCTTCTCAAAGTGATAGGCGAACTTGTTGATGAAGATACGGTCCTGGTCCTGCAGGCGGGGCAGCATGCTGGTGCCCTCCACCCGAACAGGCTGGTAAAGGAAGGTAATGATGAAAAACGCGACGGCAAGCGAAATCACGATATCCCGCGCCCAGACGGCAATGGCGCGCTGGCTGCTTCGCTCTCTGTACGGGCGTCCGTTCATCATCCGCAACCCAGGCTTCCCGGCGGACAGATCACGTGCCCGGGCTTCGGCAGTCGTGAGGGCGCCGTCGCCGGGGTGTACTGCGGATTGCCGCGAACGTCGTTGATCCCGGCAAGCTGCGACTCTTCAAGCACCAGCGGCCGCTGCATCACCATCTCCAACGTTGTGCCCTCCGGGATCACCACTTCGTCCCCTCGGGTCAGAAGTGTATAGATCAAACCTCCGGCGGCGCCAGCCAGCCCGCCGATGGCAGCCCCGGTGCCCGGGGCGCCGCTGGCCACGCCGCCGATCACTCCTCCGGTCGCGCCGATCTCCGCCCCGCAACCGATGTTGGCCGCATCCCGTCTCTTGTTGCCCGCCTGCTCGATCGTGCCTTCGCTGCCCTTCACACTGGGTCCATTCGATCCGGGCAGATTGTTCACGCTGCCGGGAATGGGCACCACCTGTCCATTGGGAAAAATCATGGTCGTGAAGTGCATCAGCAGCCGGGCGCGGCCATGCACCCGACCGGGCCGCACCACCTGATCCACCTGGCCCTGCACGTAGACACCGGCCGGGATCAGCACGTGCGACCCTACGATCACCGGAAAGGTCGAGACCAGGTAGACAGTATCACCAGGGTGCGCCGTCTTGGTG
>CAXUMX010000065.1:0-17103 GCA_964252395.1 uncultured Acidobacteriaceae bacterium
CTACACGCAGCTACAGTAGCCGACAGACCCAGCCCACGGCGCTGTGCCGGCAAGTAGTATGCTGGGCGTCGGTATGGAGCTCTTCGGCTGCGGCACCGCGCTTGTCACCCCTTTTCGCCCCGATACGACTATCGATATGGACGCCCTGGCTGCCTTGGTGGAGTGGCAGATCGCCAGCGGCATTCAATTCCTGGTCGCCTGCGGCACCACTGCGGAGACACCCGCACTGACCGATGCTGAAGCGCTCGCTGTCATCCGCCTGGTGGCGGAGGTAAGTGCCGGCCGGGTGCCCGTGCTTGCAGGCTGCACGCATAACTCCACAGCGGCTGCGGTGGAGCGCGCCCGCGCGGTCGCGGCGATTCGCGGCGTCACCGGTGTGCTCACGGCGAACCCCTACTACAACAAGCCGACGCAGGAGGGCCAGTTCCAGCACTTTCGCGCCATCGCGGAGCGGGTCACGCTGCCCGTCGTGCTCTACAACATTCCGGGCCGCTCCGCCGCCAACCTGGAGCCGGCCACGATCGCGCGGCTGGTGACCGCCTGCCCCAATATCGGCGCGATCAAGGAGTCGAGCGGAAACCTGCAGCAGATCACGGAGTTGCTGCACCTGCTCGACGGCACCGCAGTGCGCGTCTTTGCCGGGGACGACAACATCGCCCTCGCTGCTATCGCCGTAGGCGCCAGCGGGCTCATCTCCGTCGCTTCGAACGAGATTCCCGCAGAGATGGTGCAGATGGTGCACGCCGCCATCGTCAACAATTGGGACGTGGCGCGCAGGCTGCAGCGCAAGTACTACCCGCTGCTTCTGGCCAACTTCTGGGAGACCAGCCCGGCTCCGGTGAAGCATGTGCTGGCCCGTATGGGCCGCATCGCGCCGGTGTGGCGGCTGCCCATGGTGCCTCCTTCGTCGCAGGTAGCCCAGCGGCTGGATGCGCTGACGGACGCGCTGGGCCTTACCCACGCGTGAAGCCGTAAACTTATCTCATCCATGCCGCCAGCCTCGACGACAAATCATCCCCTGCAACAAGCCATCGATCATCACTACGCCGCCGGTTCACAGGCGATGCATGACCCAGGGGCCCTGGCTGCCTTCATCTCGCTGCGTCAGGCGCTGAATCAGGGTGAGGTGAGGGCAGCGGAGCCTGACCCCGCCGCCCCGTTCGGCTGGCGCGTCAACGCGTGGGTCAAGCGCGGCATCCTGCTCGGCTTCCGCATCGGCCAGCTGACTGGACTGGGGAATCACGACCTCTCCTTCGTCGACAAAGACACATTTCCGGCCCGGACCTTCACTCCGGATCAGGGCATCCGCATCGTCGTCGGCGGATCCTCTGTGCGCGAGGGCGCATACCTGGCCCGGGGCGTCATCTGCGTTCCGCCCATGTACGTCAACGTCGGCGCCTACATCGACGAGGGCACACTGGTGGACTCGCACGCGCTGGTGGGCAGTTGCGCCCAGATCGGCAAACGCGTTCACTTGAGCGCTGCTGCACAAGTAGGCGGCGTGCTGGAGCCGGTCAACGCTAATCCCGTCATCATCGAAGATGACGTGCTGGTGGGCGGCAACTGCGGCGTATATGAGGGCACCATTGTGCGCCAGCGTGCAGTGCTGGCCGCCGGAACCATCCTGACCCGTGGCACACCGGTGTACGACATCGTGCACGGCGTGATGTACAAGGCCGAGGCGTCGAGTGATGGCAATGAGGGGAAGCCACTGGTGATTCCGACGGGAGCCGTGGTCGTCCCTGGTTCCCGGGCCATCACACGCGGAGGTGCAGCCAAGTGGGGCCTGAGCCTCTATGCCCCGGTCATCGTCAAGTACCGGGACGACAAGACGGACCTGAGCGCCACGCTCGAAGATCTACTCCGCTGATCGGGTTGTACGCTGCCGACCGGCCGGTTCGGCTGGGATGACAAGTCTTTTCATCCGGGGGCCCCGTGCGCACGCTTCACTCCGTGCCAGCTTTGTCACCGTCCGGCTACCTGCTAGCATCGCTATTGAATGTCTAAAGGCAAGCTGCAAATCATCCCCATCGGGGGACTCGGCGAATTCGGCATGAACTGTATGGCCATTCGCTGGGATGAAGATATCTTTGTCATCGACGCGGGCCTCATGTTCCCGGAGAGCGATCTGCTCGGCGTCGATATCGTCGTTCCCGACATTACTTACCTGATGGAGAACCGCGCGCACGTGCGCGCCATCGTGCTCACCCACGGGCACGAGGACCACATCGGCGGCTTGCCCTGGCTGCTGCGTGAGCTGCAGGTGCCGGTCTATGCCACGGAGTTCACGCTGGCCTACGTTGAAGGCAAGCTGGAAGAGCACAAGTTGCTAGACCAGGCTGAGCTGATCGAGATTGAGCCGCGGCGGAAGTTCCACATTGGCCCCTTCACGATTGAGCCGCTGCGCGTCACGCACTCACTGGTGGATTGCGTTGCTCTGGCCATCGAAACGCCGGTGGGGGTCATCATCCACACCGGCGACTTCAAGATCGACCTCTCGCCGCCGGATGATCACGCCTTCGATCTTGCCGCCTTCGCCGAGTACGGCAAGCGTGGCGTGCTGGCACTGCTGCAGGACTCCACCAACGTGGACCGTGCCGGCTATACGCCGAGCGAATGGGCCGTCCGGCCCCGACTGGATGAGATCTTTGCGCGCACCCAGCGGCGTCTGTTCTTTTCCTGCTTCTCCTCCTCTATTTACCGCATGCGCATTGCGTTGGAGCTGGCGCAGAGCCATGGCCGCAAGGTGGCCATCGTCGGCCGATCCATGCTGGAATCGTCAGAGATCGCGCAGGACCTTGGCTATCTCTCCATCCCCGGTTCCCTGCTCATCCATCCTGGCCAAGTGAAAGACTTCGCACCGGAGGAGGTGTGCATTCTTATCAGCGGTACGCAGGGCGAGCCGATGTCTGCGCTCTCCCGCGCGGCGGTGGACAACCACAAGCACGCGAAGATCGACCGCGGCGACACGGTCGTGCTCAGCTCGCGCGTGATTCCGGGCAACGAGAAGAGCATCTACCGCGTCATCGATCACCTCTGCCGGCGCGAAGCAAACGTCATCTTCGACGATGGCCAGTCCGGGCTGATCCATGTCAGCGGTCACGGTTCCCAGGAGGAGCTGCGGCTGATGATCAACCTTGTTCGGCCCAAGTTCTTTATTCCGGTGCACGGCGACTTCCGCCACCTGCAGCGGCATGCGCGGCTCGCCATGGATATCGGCATCTCGGAGAATGCGTACCTGCTGGAAGACGGGGATGTGCTCGAATTGGACCAGAGGACGGCGGTGAAGAACGGCAAGGTGGCTGCGGGCCGCGTCCTGCTGGACTCCGGCGCCTCTGGCAATGTGGTTGAGGATCTGATCATCCGCGACCGCCGCCACCTGAGTGAGGACGGCCTGGTGATCGCCATCATCACCATCAATAAACTCACCGGTCGCGTCGAAGGCGTTCCGGAGCTGGTGACGCGCGGCTTCGTCGCCGGTGACCTGCAACTCGGTGAACAGGCGAAGGCGATCGTCGGCCGCACGCTGGAAGAATCTTCCGCCGAGGAGAAGGCCGACCAGGTATTGATCAAAGAAAAGATCCGTGTGGACCTGAAGCGCTACATCCAGAAGCAGACCTCCAGCCGGCCCTTCATCATGCCGATCATTCTGGAAATCTGACGACGACAGACCGCGAACTACGAAAGCCCATGCTGGCCCACGCCGGGGTGGGCTTCTCTTTCAGAACCATGACGGGAAGCCTGGTCACTCTCGAGCAGTTTGAAGCCGCGCACCAGCGCATCCGCGGCACCGTCACTCGCACGCCGCTGGTGCGGCTTCCTTCTGCAACGAACACCGTTTCGTACCTGAAGGCGGAGAGCCTGCAGCCCATCGGCAGCTTTAAGCTGCGGGGCGCGGCGAACGCTATCGCCTCACTGAGTCCGGCGGAGCGCAGCCGCGGCGTGATCACGTACTCCAGCGGCAATCACGCGCAGGGTGTGGCCTACGCAGCACGTGCGCTGGACATACCGGCGGTCATCGTGATGCCGTCGAATGCGCCCGAGGTGAAGCGGCGCGCCACTGCCGCTCTCGGAGCCCACATCATCACGGTCGGCCCGGCCAGTTCCGAGCGCAAGGAGCGCGCCGAGTCGCTTGCGGCCGAGCATGGCTACACCATCATCCCGCCCTACGATCACCCGGCCATCATCGCGGGCCAGGGCACCTGCGGACTCGAGATCGTTGCCGATCTGCCGGAGGTGGACCTTGTCCTCGCGCCGGTCGGAGGCGGTGGTCTGCTGAGTGGTGTGGCGGCGGCGATCCGTCAGCAGCGGCCTTCCTGCCGCGTTGTCGGCGTGGAGCCGGAGCTGGCCGGAGATGCGGCCGCAAGCCTGCAGGCGGGGCGCATCGTCGAGTACACCGCAGAGCAGACCAGCCGCACATTAGCCGACGGCCTGCGCACGCAGAGCGTGGGCGCGCTCAACTATGCCCACATCCGCAGCTACGTACATGCCATCGTGACGGTGACAGAAGAAGATATTGAACGGGCGATGCATTTCATCTTGTGGAACGCACGCCTGGTTGCCGAGCCGAGTGGCGCCGTCACTACGGCTGCTCTGCTCTTTCATGCACACGAGCTTCCTCCGCATCGCACGGCGGTCGCGATCCTGAGCGGCGGCAATGCAGAGCCTGCCGTTCTGCGCCGCATTCTCGCAAGTGACTGACTCGGCAGTGATGTTGGCTTTAAGGCTGTCGTAACTGCGACTGAGAGCTTAGCCAGCCGCACCCCCAATTGATTTCATCTGACGTTAACCATGCTCGCGCTGTGAGCCCGGCATCTCTAAGCAGAGAGGGTATGCTCATGGCGAACGCAGCAGCCACGCACGACTTCAGCGAGTTGGACAACGCGAAGATCTCCCGGGAGCACTGGAAGATCATGTTCATCTCCGGCATGGGCTTCTTTACCGACGCTTACGATCTGTTCATCATCGGCGTCGTGATGTCGCTGCTGAAACCGATGTGGCATGTTGGCAAGCTGGAGGAGAGCCTGGTCGAATCGACCGCGCTGCTGGCCTCTGCATTCGGCGCACTGCTGTTCGGCCGCGTGGCGGACATGCTGGGGCGCAAACGCATTTATGGCGTAGAGGTGCTGGTGCTGGCCTTTGGCGCCATCGGTTGTGCCTTCTCGCCCAATATCTGGTGGCTCATCGGATTGCGCTTCATCCTCGGCGTCGGCATCGGCGGCGACTACCCCGTGTCTGCCACCATCATGAGTGAGTACGCAGGCAAGGCGTCACGCGGCATGCTCGTTACACTGGTGTTCGCCATGCAGGCTGCTGGCCTCATCCTTGGCCCGCTCTTCGCCTCGGCCCTGCTCTCCACCTCCATGTCGCACGATCTTATCTGGCGCATCCTGGTTGCCTTCGGCGCGGTACCGGCACTCGCTGTTTACTGGCAACGGCGGCACCTCAAGGAGACGCCACGCTTCCTGGCGGCTGCCGGGCAGGAAGAAGACGAGTCAGGAAAGCTGTCGAAGGCGAAGCATTACGACAGCGCGCAGCATTCGGTCTCCTTCTGGGACGGCTTTCATCGCCTGGTGAATGACAGCACGCTGGCCCGCCGGCTGTTTGGCACCAGCGCGGCGTGGTTCCTGATGGACGCCGCCTATTACGGCAACACGGTCTCGAGCCCGCTGGTGCTTTCGGCACTCAACAGCGATCACACACTGTTACAGAAGACTCTCACGCAGCTCGGCATCTTCGTCGTCTTTGCCGCACCGGGCTATGCCGTCGCTGCGCTCACCATGGACCGGCTTGGGCGTAAGACGATCCAGTGCCTTGGCTTCGGCATGATGGCGGTGGCCTTTGCCGTGCTGGCACTGTGGCCCAATCTGCAGAAGATGGTCGTGCCCTTCCTGATCGTCTACGGCCTGTCCTACTTCTTCACCGAGTTTGGACCCAACGCGACCACCTTTGTGTATCCGTCGGAGATCTTCCCGGTCCGGGTACGCACCACCGGGCACGGCATCGCCGCAGCCATGGGCAAGCTGGGCGGCTTCCTGGGTGTCTTCCTCTTCCCCTACCTGCTGCACTGGAAGGGACTGCTCGGCGCAGAGTCCGCTGCCGCGATCGCCAGTGTCCTGGGTCTTATCGTCACCGCGACTCTGCTGCCGGAGACCAAAGGCAAGAGCCTGGAAGCGATCGAGATGGAGAAGCGCTCCGATCGCAGCAGCGAGACCCGTCGTACCGCAGCCTGAGCTCCTCCTGCTCACCGGCCGCGCATGCGGTTGATTTCCCGGCGGTCGCGCTTGGACGGGCGGCCGTCGCCGAAGGCGTCGAAGCGCGGCGCGGCCTTTCGTTCCTCAGCCAGCCTGGCACGCTGCTCCCGGCTTTCCGCGCTTTCGCTGTACAGCGTCTGAGCCACCGATGCCGGGCCGCGCATCTCGCTGAGCAGCAGCACCTCAATCGCGTACTCGCCACTATCGTTCTTCACCCGCAGCTTGTCGCCCACCCGCACGTCGCGCGCCGGCTTGGCCTCCACCCCGTTTGACTCGATGCGTCCCAGTTCGCAGGCGCGCGCCGCCAGCGCACGCGTCTTGAAGAAGCGCGCCGCCCACAGCCATTTATCCATCCGGACTGCCGTCATCCCTTCATTCTCGTACACATCGCGGGAGCGATGGGCGGCCGCCCCGCAGCGCGCGGGCAGCGTATCCTGAGCAGGTGAAGCCGCTCCTCACCGCCGTCCTCGTCGCCGCATTTGCTCTTCCCTGCACGCTTCTCTCCGCTGCGGATAAGCCGCCCTCCGGGCCCGTAGCGACCGTGATCACCGCAACACCGGTGTACGTGGAAGCCGATACGCACTCGCAGCGGCTGGACCAGATCACGCCCGGCCGGGAGATGGTCATCGTCAACCAGAACGGCCCGTGGCTGCGCGTCTTCGCCAACACCGACGTGCAGCAAAATCAAGCGGAGGACGCGCCCGTCTTTGGCGGCGAGGCTGCCACTCCGCCCATCTCCGGCTGGATCGAGAACAAGGGCGTGGTGACGGCCCAGAGTGCGAATGCGGACAACGTACTCTACGGGGCGGCAGCGGGCGAAGAGCTGAAGGCCAGCGAAGCGCATGGCGCGCGCGCGGCGGCGCAGGCTGCCCGGCTGCTGTATAGGCGCGACGCACAGCTGTTTCCGCAGGGCCCGCATGCGGGGGAGGCCTACTGGCGTGCGGCTGACATTCGCTGGCAACTGGAGAAGGCGGATGTGTACTCACGGCCCTCCGCACACGAGAAGGAGAACTGGCTGCGCCAGCAGATCGACGAAGGCGAGATGAAGAAGATCATCAAGCGCTTCCCCGGCTCCAAGTGGGCCGACCTCGCCGCCTGGAACATGCTGGATAACAAAGTGTGCGGTGACTGGCAGGGCACGACAAAGTGCCCGGAGAAGGAAGCGGAGCTCTATCAGAAGTACGCCGACGAACATCCCAGCTCACCCAAGGCCGCCGAGGCACTCTACGAAGTTGTCTATCGATGGGCCGCCGCTGGCGACATCTATGCCGGCGACAACGATCAGAAGAAGGCCGGCGAAGCGCGCGACCGGGCCCGATCCGTCTCCGATCATCTGGCGCAGAAGTACCCCATGAGTGACTTCTCTGCACGTGCTGCCACTCTGATATACAAAGTGCAGCAGTCCATCCCTGTCTACGGCGCAGAGCGCGACTAGTAGGTAAGCTCGCTCCCCCAAGGAAGTGTGTGAACGACTACATCGTCTCTGTCCTGCTCGGCATTGTGGAAGGAATGACAGAGTTTCTTCCGGTCAGCTCTACGGCGCACCTCCGCATCGCCGAGGCGTTGCTCCATATCAACCTCGCCGATCCGTACTGGAAGATGTACACCATCGTCATCCAGCTGGGCGCTATCCTCGCGCTGATCCTGCTCTTCTTCGGCCGCATCGTGGAGTTCCTGCGCACCTTCCCGCGTGGAGAGTCCGGCGACCGTACTGCGCTAAACCACCCACTCTCGCTTACCCTGATCGCCTTCGTCTTCACCGCTGTTCCGGCCTTCCTGCTGACCAAGCTGATCGGGAAACACCTGGAGAGCCTGCACCTGATGGCGCTCTCGTTGCTGATCGGGGGCATCATCATGTGGGCCGTTGATGCGTGGAGCGTGCGCCGTGAAGCCAGCACGCCGGACGTCGAGCACATGACGCTGCTCCAGGCCATCTGGATCGGCATCTGCCAGGTCGCGTCGGCTGTCTTCCCCGGCACCTCGCGCTCCATGTCCACCATCGCTGCCGGGCAGCTTGCCGGCATGACGCGCCCTGCCGCACTGGAGTTCAGCTTCCTGGTCTCCATCCCGACCATGGTCGCGGCCACCTGCTACGACCTGCTGAAGACGCTGCACCCCAAGCACACGGACGTCAGTGAGAGCATCGCCCCGCTGGTGATGACCGCGCACAGCTGGATCGTGCTGGCCATCGGCTTTGTCATCTCCTTCGTCATCGCCCTGGTCGTCGTGGAGTGGTTCCTGACCTGGGTGCGCCGCCACGGGTTCGTCCTGTTCGCCGTCTACCGCATCGTACTGGCTGCGCTGCTACTGTCGGTCGGCGCCCGCTTTCTGGGCAACTAGCGACAAGCACCGACGTTTGAGGTATATCCGGCCGTGACGCAAGCGAAACGAGTCGCGATGGCGTTCCTCTCCATGCTGGCGACATGGCTGCTGTCGGTCGTCCTGTGCCTCATTGCGGGCTGGAAGACGAAATACCTTGCGCTCTGGATAGGAGCCTTTGCGCTGTTCACGTTTCTCTCCTTTGCTATGCCATTGACCGCGAGCGTCTCGGCGAGGTTGCAACTCCGCTTCTGGTATTTACTCATCACAGCTTCGGTCGCATGGGGATTGCTATTGCTCGCGCTCTTCTTGCGAGAATCGCCATTGCGAATGTTCACAGCGCCTTGGCCGGAATTTTTATTAGGCATATGGGTCGCCGCTTATGCTGCCGGGTCCTGCAGTATCTACCTGGCACTCCTCTGGCTTGATCTGCAAAAAGGCGCTGTCGGCAGCGGCTCCGGGTAGCTCAACCGGAGCAGTGGAACCAGCTACCGCACCACGCGGAAGGGCCCGGCATCCGTCTCCGCACCGCCGCCGGCGAACACTGGCTGGGCCACGCTAGGGAGGCCCAGCTCCCAGGCCGGTGACTGCAACTCCGGCATCGGCTTGGCGGCGAACAGCTTCCGCATGTGCCTGGCCATGAAGCGCGCGCTCGACTTGGCCTTCTGTCGCCGCGCGCTATCGGTAGATATGCCCGTACCCGCATACATCTGGCGATAGAGCTTCGACAGCAGCACGAAGGCCACTCGCGACTTCAGCGTCGGCGTGCAGGCGGAGCGGGACCAGATCGCCGACCAGGTGTAGAACTTGTCCCACACGGTCTGGGTTCGCTCCCGGATCTCGTCCGAACTCATGGACGGATGAGGCGTAAACATCTTGGGACGTACAGCCGTGGGAATCAGCCAGTAGCGCGTAATCGGCACGCCATCCACCAGCGTGGGCGCCTTGGCCTGCTCCTTCTCCCAGCGACCAAAGTCCACGGTGCCTGGAAACGGCGTCATCATCACAAACTGCGCGAAGGTGATGCCGGCCTTCAGGGCCATCTCCGCCGTTGCGTCGAAGGTGGCCGGCTTGTCCGTGGGCAGGCCGAAGATGAACGAGCCCAGCACATGCACGCCATGCTCGCGGAATGTTTGCAGCTGCTTCGCCAGGCCCTCGCCGGAATAGTTCCAGTCCTTGAAGACAGCTTTCAGTCCCTCCGGCGTTACCGCCTCCACACCCACCAGCGCGCCCTTGATATTGGCGTTGCGCATGGCATCCAAATACTCGCCGTCTTCGCCTGCCTCCATGGTGATCTGGGTGAAGAAGACCATGTCCTTGGGCAGCTTGGCCAGCTCCGCCATCAGCTGGAAGCGCTCCGCACGTATCTGCATCAGCTCCGCCAGCTTGGCTGCATTGTTATGCTGCCGGGCCAGTCGCAAATCGGTCAGTGTCACCGGGTAAAAGTTGTCGTCGGCCAGCGCGATGAAGCGGAACCCCAGTCGGCGCAGATTCACAATCTCGTCCACCACACCCTGGAATGGTCGTTGCCGCGGCTGCTGTCCATCGGTGCGCCACACGCTGCAGAAGGAGCAGTGTTTCGGGCAGCCGCGCAGCGTCTGGACGGAGGCCCACATGTACTTGTCCTTGTCGATCAGGTCCCAGCGCGCGGGCAGGAACTCCGAGCCGCCAATGCGGCCGCCTTCGTACACCTGTTCCGGCGCGCCGTGCATGCAGTCCACCACAACCCTCGCCCACGCCAGGTCGCCGTCGCCCTTGACCACGGCGTGCGCCTCGCCGCGCTCGAAGACCTCCTCCGGGAACAGCGTCGCGTGGATACCGCCGTAGATCACCCAGGCCCCGCGGGCTCGCGCCATGCGCCCCACCTGATAGCCACGCAGCGCGTTGCCCGTATGTACGCTGATGCCGACGATGTCTCCCGCGGAAATCGTCTCTGGCTCCAGTGGCTCCAGCGACTCATCCACCAGTACCGGGTCGCCCGCAACAGCCGGCGTTGCAGCCGCCAGCACGAACAGCCAGCGCGGCGTGATCACCGCCGTTCCAAATGAGTTGTCGCTCGGATTGATGAGATGAACCCGCATATGCTCCAGCCTTCCCCGTTGCTGCCGGTCCGCAAACGCGAACTCCGTTGTCGAGCGTGAAGGTGCTAGATTCGTGAGGGCGTGATTTCCGGGCGCAGGCGAGAGCGGAAGCGATCGAGCGGAAGATGTGCAAGGAAATGCGCGCTATCCGGGCCGGGGTCCTTGCCTTTCAGACCGGGCAGTCCGCCCCGATCCAAGCACCGAGCCCGGTACGGGTGCACCAGTGGGCTCTTCCGGCTTCTGCGTATGACTACGAACTGAGCATTTCACGCCGAGATGGCTGATGTCGAATAACTGTTTTCTACCGGGCAGACAAATTGCATGTCGCTGTGAAGGACGATTCTCCCGAATTTGCGGCAACAGCTTGCACAACACCCTTAGGCTCTTGAACTTGCGCACCGGTCTCGCCGGGGTGGCGAGAACGGTTCCCAGCCCGCTTTTCTTCGGCCCCGTGGTCCGGATTTGCGACAATCGACGTTAGCTCTGGCGTGTCGGCTGCACCATCCTGTCCTTCCGGGGCAGCCGACCCTCCGCACCCCTTCGCATGAAGCCACTCAGGATCGCGCTCACGCCCACCGGGAATCGCAGACTCAATGAACTCATCGGCGTCGCGCTTATCGGCATGGCCGGACTGCTGCTGCTCTCGCTTGCCTCGTACCGACCGACGGATCCCTCACTGAATACGGTGGGCGGGGGCGCCGCGCACAACTGGGCTGGCATCTTCGGCGCTACGCTCAGCGATTTGCTCTTCCAGTTCGAGGGTTTCGCAGCCTTCTGCATGCCGTTGGTGCTGGTGCTGCTTGGGCTCAGCTGGATCCGCTCACGCGCCATCGGCGCACCCCGAGCCAAGGTCGCGGGCTTTGCCCTGCTGCTGGTTGTCGCGCCGGCCGTGTTCGGTCTGCTGCCCGGGCACCTGCAGTGGCTGGGCGCGGTTCCCGTGGAAGGCGTCTTCGGCCGCATCATCGTCGACGCGCTGACCGCCTGGCTCAACTACCCGGGCACCTGTGTCTTGATTGCCACGCTGCTGCTGTTCGCGCTGCTGCTCACCACTGCCTTCTCCTTCGGCAACCTGCGTCAGTGGCTCGCGGTTCGGTTTGCCTTCCTGCATGCCTGGCGTGACCGCTGGCGCAATGCACAGCTGCGCCGCGCCAAGAAGCGCGCCACCCGCATGGCGGATCGCGCCGTGCGCGCCCAGCAGAAGGCCGCGGCAGACGCTGTACAGCAGACCGGAGCGAGGACCAGTTGGCTGAGCCGGGTGCTTCACCGGCCGGCACAGCAATCCGAGGAGGACGACCTGCCGGTCAGCCGGCGCGCCGCCTTTGCGGAGACCGCCGCCCCGGTCAGCGACGAGGAGGCTGCCTACCTCGACGAGCCCACGCCGCCCTCCTCCCTTTGGACCCAAATTCCGCGCGCCACGCCGCGCGATCCGGAACCAGAGCGCGCCCCGGCGGCGCCTGCTGCGAAACGCGGCATCGACCGGTGGGAGGAGCCGGCCGCTGCAGCGCCGCCTGCGCCGGCAAAGGCGGAGACCATCTCTATCGGCGAGCGCGCCGACGCGGACGCGCATCTGGTCACCCTCACGCCCAAGGCCGTGTCTGGCTACCGCCTGCCCCCCAGCACGCTGCTGCATCGGTCAGAGACGCAGCAAGTCGTACGCGAAGACGAGCTGCGCGAAGAGGCCACCGTGCTGGTCGAGAAGTGCGCCGAGTTCGACGTGCACGGGCAGGTCACCCAGATCAACCCCGGACCCGTCGTGACCACCTTCGAGTTCCGTCCCGAGGCTGGCGTCAAATACTCACGCGTCACCGGCCTTGCCGACGATCTCTGCCTGGCCATGGCCGCAGAGAGCATCCTGATCGAGCGCATGGCCGGCAAGAGTACGGTCGGCATTCAGGTGCCTAACTCCACGCGCGAGACGATCTGGCTGCGGGACGTGGTCGAGGACGCGACCTTTGCGCAGAGCAAATCCAAGCTGCCGCTGGCCATGGGCAAGGACATCAACGGCCGCATCGTTTCCGCGGACCTGGCCACCATGCCGCACGTACTGATCGCCGGCTCGACCGGCAGCGGCAAGTCAGTCGCGATCAACGCGATGATCATGTCGATCCTGTTCAAGACGACGCCAGAACAGGTGCGCATGATCCTCGTTGACCCGAAGCGTGTGGAGCTCGGTATGTACGAAGGGGTGCCGCACCTCTTCACTCCGATCATCACCGAGCCCAAGCTGGCTGCGAACGCACTGCGCAACGCCGTGCGCGAGATGGAGCGCCGCCTGAAGCTGCTGGCCTCGCGCTCTGTTCGCAACATCGACCAGTACAACAAGCTGTTTGAAAATGGCACCCCGAGCATGTTTGAAGATGCGGAGGAGCAGACGCCGCTGCCCTACATCATCATCATCATCGATGAGCTGGCCGACCTGATGATGCTGGACCGGGCCAACGTAGAGGAGGCGATCACCCGCCTGGCCCAGATGGCTCGCGCCGTCGGCATTCACTTGGTGCTGGCGACGCAGCGGCCGTCGGTGGACGTGATCACTGGCCTGATCAAGGCCAATGTGCCGACCCGCATCTCCTTCCGGCTGGCCACCAAGGTGGACTCCCGCACCATCCTGGACAACAACGGCGCAGAGGCGCTGCTGGGGCGCGGCGACATGCTCTTCCTGCCCCCCGGCACCAGTCGGCTGCAGCGCGTCCACGCGCCCTTCGTCACCGAAGCAGAGATTTCTGCGGTCGTCGACTTCTGGAAGGCGCAGGGTGGCGCCGAGTATGTCGAGGCCTTCCTCGAGTCGCCCAAGGATGAGAAGGGACGCGAGCTGAATGATGAGAGCGGGAACGAAGACGACAACGACCCGCTCTTCAACGATGCGGTACGCCTGGTGTTTGAGTTCGGCAAGGCATCGACGTCCCTGATTCAGCGTCGCCTTCGCGTTGGCTACGGCCGCGCCGCGCACCTGATCGACATGATGGAGCGGGATGGGCTCGTTGGTCCCGCGGATGGCTCGAAGCCGCGCGAGATCCTGAAGAGCCCGGACTGGATCAGCGAGATTGAATCCTCCCTGCGCTAGAGCGATGAATGTCGCGCGCTGCGCAGTGCCACCAGTCCCAGCGTGCTGACAACGGCGAGCAGCGCGATCCACAACAGGACCGGGTGCCGCTCAGTAAACGGGACAGTCGATGCAGGCGCGGCGGCCAGGGCCCACTCTGGTCCAAGACTTCCCGCGGCAGCGTCCGGCTCTGCAGCTTCGATCGGCGAGAGATCATATTGCGGGCTGGCCAAAGCAGGATTGCCGTAGCGCAACAGGAATGTCTGCTGCGCGCCCGGGAGGAAGCAGAGTTGCCACTCGCGGATCTCCAGCGCCACTGCATCGAGCGCCAACGGAGTATCGTCGCCGTTCTCTACCGTGAGCCGCACCGTTGTTGCCGACGGCACCGCCCGCATCTGCGCGACTCCAACCGTGTGCGCGCTGTCCTCTGCCGAAGATGACAGCCGCTTTTGTTGTGACAGCACTACGACGTCGCTCTGGATCGGCACCTCTGAAGCTCTGTCCCGCGACCGCGTCGTCGTCTGCTCACGAACAGGCGCAGCGCCCGATGCGTACCGCTCCAGCCGCGCCATGCGCGAGAACACTGCATGCGGATCGCGGCTATGGAAACGCAGCTGCTCCAGCGGCATGTTCGCCGGGACAGAAAACTCGTAGACTGTGGCCTGCTTCTGCTCCCTCGGCGGCTTGGCGACTGCCACGGTTGTGAAGCGCGTCGGCTCTGCACTTGCCGCGATCACCGCAACGCCGGCGATATCTGCTGGCCCTACCGGATCCAGAGCCAGGGTCTGCACCTCGAAGTGCAGATAGCGGAAGCTGCTCTCCGGCAATGAGATTCTCCGCTGCTGCGGCTGCTCTTCGCTTGCATTCGCACTCAGGACAGCCTGTGGCAGAGCGGTGCCGGGCTCGCCCAGCTGGTTCATCCCCGAGATGCGCACCAGCACCGAGAAGTGTGACCGCGCCAGCCGCAGCATGACCTGGTGATAACGGCGCTCCGTCATCTCCACATCGAAGCTCACCAGCCCGGCGCGCTCGCCCAGATTGAGCAGCTTCTGAGGCTTTGACTCCTCGGCGATCGCTTCGTTCGATGTACGCAGGCGGTATGCCACCTCGTGCTCTCCGGCCATCAGCCGCATGTCGCCAAGCCCGGGCGACGCATGCTCCAGTACTTCCACCGGGAGCGCAATGCAAGTCTCCGGCGCACCGGGCGCCGGAAACACTGCCCGCTCAAAGCGGAAGCCCGTCTTTGCCGTAGTCGCAAGCAGCATGGCCGCCAGCACGCGTCTCTTCACCGCACTTCTCCGTCTGCCGCCGGCGCCGGGCGCAGCCGCAGCCAGTCGCGCTGGTAAGCGAAGCTGACGCCGAGCAACAATCCGCCCAAGGCAAGGAAGCTGACGATGCGATAGCCCTGCGTCAGGGTGCTGGTGTCCAGCAGAAACACCTTCAGGATCGTGACCGCCAGCAACGCGAGAGCCTGCCAGCGCAGGAACGCGGAGCGACGCCGAAATCCGGCGGCCAGCAGCCCTGCCCCGGCAAGCAGAAACCATGCAGAGTAGCTGAAGCGCTCCGCCATGTGCCGTTCTCGTACCAGCGTGCTGTACATCTGCGATCCCACCGCGGCGGCCAGCGGCTGTGTGCCCCAGTAGTCTGAGATCTCCAGGCACACCGCGGTCAGGGCCAGTACCGTAACCGCCAGCGCCTCGACCATAGCGGTCATCCGCCACCTGTCGCCACTACGGTAGAACCGCCATGCAGACCAGATGACCGCAGCAATCGATACCAAGAAGGTTACAAAACGCAGGTTCAGCAGCACCATCGGACGCATCGGCGCAAAGCCGCCCAGCAGTGTGCAGATTCCAGCGCCGTAGAGTGACAGGGCTTCGATCGCCAGCACCCGCGAGGCGATACGCTCACTCACCCATTGCGCGGCAACACCCGCCAGCATCAGCCACAGTGTGTAGGTGAGAAACGTGTTCGCATTCAGCAGTGGCCAGGCACTGCCTGGATGCGGACCGCCACTCCACCAGAAGGTGTGAATCTCCAGCAGTACTCCGATCACTATCACTGCCTGCGCCAGTCCCGCTGCGGTTTGTGAGATCAGCCCCCAGAACGGATCTTGTCTCTTGCCCGCGACGCGCCACGCCAGCCATGCGCAGATGCCCAACGACACTGCAGAGATTACGAAGCTCAGCAGCCGCACGTTCCAGATCACCTGCTGCTGCGCGATGGTTGCGTCGATAGCCAGCGAGCCAAGCCCCAGCACGATCGCGCCGACGGCCAGCGCCTGCATCAACCAGGTGCGCTGCCGTGTGGCCAGCCACATCAGCACCGCACCCTCCATCATCCATCCCACGGTGACCCAGTGGCCGTGCACGGCGAGCGGAATCGCGAGCGTGAGGAAGACGATCGCGATCGACAACTGCACGTCGGAGAGCGCTTCACGCGGCGAGGTGGTCGGCTGGCGCGGCCGTCCCGTCCTCTCCATCGCCTGGCGTACTCCGAGGTAGAAGGCGCCGAACGCAGTCGCGCACCAGGCCATGCCCATGCTGCGGCTGCCAAACTCCTGCGACAGCATGGCGTAGAAGCCCACGAAGCCGAAGGCTCCGTTTGCCAGGCTCACCAGCAATCGTGCTGCATCGCCCTGCTCTGCATAGGCGCTCCGCCGCTGGGCCAACACCGTAGCCGCCGCAAACAGCACAACGAACAGCGCTAGGAACACGGAGGTCTCGATCACCGCCGCCCGGGTGTAGAAGTCTGCGTACCAGCCCCAGAAGAAGGCCACTGTACCCAAAAAGGAGAGCACCAGCAGCCGATTCCAGCCCTTCGCCAGCAACAGCGCAAGCGTGGCGGCGTTCATCATCAGCAGGTAGCTGAACAGGAATGCTTCGTCATTGCGCCCGGTAGAGAGCAGCAGCGGCGTCGAGAACGCGCCCACGATCGCGTACACAGCCAGCAGCTCCGCACTCTGCCGCCATGCGATGAATGCGTTGAAGGCTGTTACCAGCACCATGCCGGCAAACGCTACTCCAGGCGGTATCAACTGGTAGAGCGAGAAGGCTGCCCACAGCGACAGGTACAGCACGCCGCTGCCCAAGGCCTTGAGGGAGTAGGAGAAGCCCGCGTACCCCTTGGCTCGGAACCGCTCCGACCACGTGATCAACGCCGCGCCGCTCAGTAGTCCGATCAGGACGCGGCCCGACGGTCCAACCCAGTGATTGTCGAAGGCGAACTTGAGAAACCATGCCACCCCGATGAGCACCGCCAGGATGCCGATCCGGTTGAACCACTGTGAGCCCACGCGGCTCTCCAGTGACTGCCCACCGCGCGGCTTTGGCGAGGGTGACGTCTGTATCGGCATGGGCGGTGCGGGCGGCGGCCCCCAGCTTGCGACAGCGAGTGCTGGCTCTGG
>CAXUMX010000066.1:0-14452 GCA_964252395.1 uncultured Acidobacteriaceae bacterium
GGTCTCCGCCTGGTGCTGAAACAGTAGGATGGGGTTCAAAGGATCAAAGAAGCGCCGGATGATGTAGAAGGGCAGGTTGAGGGACAGTCCGGGAGGGAAGCGGTAGGCGCCGCGCTCGATCACCGTCCACTGCCGCGGGTCGGGCGTGGACTGCTGCGTCGGAGGTGTGGAGGTGGCGGCCATAGGGAGTGAGCGTCAAGCAGGGCGGACGCTCGTCAGCCGGCTACTTGGGCCAGCTTCAGTCGCCCCTGCACTATAGATACGATGCGGCGATGGATATCCTCTACCCCCGCGTCACTTTCGATTGCGACCACACGCAACGGCTCTCGCGCGGCAATGGTTCGGTACTGGTCGTAGACGCGGTGAAAGAAGGCGGTGTCGAGCGTCTCGAATCTATTCTCATCCCGGCCGGTGTGGGCGACAACGCGCTCATTGCGCTGGCGCGCGCGGGCCAGCGAAGTGTTGAAATCGGGCAGCAGCAGGAGCGTAAGGTCGGGGTCGAGCGGGCAGAGCTGGCGGTGCAGTGCGTGGACGATGGCTGCGCCAAGCTGGCGGCCGCCGCCCTGATAGGCTTCAGTCGAATCAGTGTAGCGATCGCAGAGCACGATGGCGCCCCGTTCGAGTGCCGGCCGAATCACCTGAGCGACGGTCTGGGCGCGGTCGGAGAACATCAGGCCAAGCTCCGCACGGGGATCGATGGACTGTTCGCCATGCCCGTTGCGGCGTGAGTCCAGCAGCAGACTGCGAATGCGGTCGCCCAGTGGTGTGCCGCCGGGCTGGCGCGTCACAACCACATCTGCGTGGCGGCTCAGCAGCCACTCCTGCAGCCGGCGAAGCTGTGTGGACTTACCCGAGCCGTCGAGTCCCTCAAAGGTCAGGAAAAATCCTCGCGGCATGGGGCGAGTGTAGCACCGGGCGAATCGGTACACTGGCGAGCAGTCCAGCTCACGTGTCCCAGGAGTGTGTCCTGTTGCTTGCTCGTCTTCGCTGCCTTTTGCCTGCCTGTCTGTTTGCCGCGGCTGCCGCACTGCCGGCCCAGAATTCGTCGCAGCCGATCCGCCTGACGGTCGACGCCACCGATGCCCCACGACGCATTCTGCACGCGGAGGAGACGATACCGGTCAGCGCGGGTGCGCAGACGCTGGTGTATCCCAAGTGGATTCCCGGGGAGCATGGCCCCACTGGCCCGGTCAGCGACTTCACCGGGTTGGCGATCACGGCGAATGGCCAGCAGCTTGCCTGGCGGCGCGACGACATGGACATGTATGCCTTCCACATCACGGTGCCGGCGGGCGCAACAGAGCTGAAGCTGAAGTTCGATTTTCTGGCGACAGCCGCGGCCTCCGGCTTCTCTGCCGGCGCCTCGACCACGGCCAGCCTGGCGATGGTCAGCTGGAACAGTGTGGTGCTGTACCCGGAGGGTGCGAAGGCGAGTGAAGTGATGATCACGCCTTCGGCACGGCTGCCGGAGAGCTGGAAGTATGGAACGGCCCTGACGAGGACCGGCGGCAGCGCAGCCGACCCGAGCTTTGAGACAGTCACACTGGAGCAGCTGGTCGATTCGCCATTGCTGACCGGGCGTTGGTTCCGGGAGTGGCCGCTGGCCCCGGAGATGGAGCCGAAGCACTATCTGGATGTAGCGGCGGACGGCCCGGAGGACCTGCAGATACGGCCGGAGCTGCTGGCGGGCATCAACAACCTGGTACGGGAGACGGGGCCCCTTTACCGCTCACGTCACTATCGTAGTTACCACTTTCTGCTGACACTGAGCGATCAGGTGGCGCACTTCGGGCTGGAGCACCATGAGTCGAGCGATGACCGGGTTCCGGAGAAGAACTTCCTCGACCCCAACCTGGAACTGCTGTCCGGTGGGTTGCTGCCGCATGAGTTCACCCACTCCTGGAATGGAAAGTACCGCCGTCCCGCGGGCCTGGCCACGGCCAACTACCAAGAGCCGATGAAGGGCAATCTGCTGTGGGTGTACGAGGGCCTGACGGAGTACCTGGGAAACGTGCTGACAGCGCGCAGCGGCATCTGGACGGCGGACCAGTATCGCGAAGCGCTGGCCCTGAGCGCGGCCACCCAGGATGCGCGGCCGGGCCGCACCTGGCGCAACCTCGAAGACACGGCCGTCTCCGCGCAGCTGCTGTACGCAACCAGTGACGCGTGGGACAACTGGCGCCGTGGGGTGGACTACTACCCGGAGGGCGAACTGATCTGGCTGGAGGTGGACACGATCATCCGCAGGCAGACGGGCGGCAAGAAGAGCCTGAACGATTTCTGCGCGCGCTTCTATGGAGCGGAGCCCAGGGCTGCAGGCGATCGCCCTGTGACAGAGGTGGTGCCGTACACCTTCGACGATGTGGTCGAGAACCTGAACGCGGTGACTCCGTACGACTGGGCCGGGCTCCTGCGCGAGCGCATCACTAGCAAACAGGATCACGCGCCGCTGGGCGGCATCGAGAACAGCGGCTGGCGACTGGCATACAGCGAGAAGCAGACCAGCTATACAGCCGCGGCGGAAAAAGGCGGCCTGGATGCATGGTGGTCACTGGGGCTGAGGATCAATGACGACGGCAAGGTGAGCGATGTGCTGATCGGCTCACTTGCCGATCGCGCCGGCTTTGCTCCGGGGATGCAGGTGGTAGCGGTCAACGGGCGGGCTTATGACGACGATCTGATGCGCGTCGCATTGGACCAGGCCAAGCAGGGAGGAGCGAAGGACGAGAGCTTGCCGGAGAACAAGGGTCCGATCGAGTTCATCGTGTCGAACACCTCCTACTTCAAGGTGCTGAAGATCGACTACCACGGCGGCCAGCGCTATCCGTACCTGGAGCAGGTGAAGGGGCAGAAGGACGTGCTGGCGGAGATACTGAAGCCGATGGCGGCGAAGAAGTGACTGTTCGAAGGGCTGCGAAATGGATCGTATTGCTGATCATTCTAGGCGTTTCGCTTTTCTACGCCTTCAGATGGCGCTCGGGGAAGATAGCACTGGCCAACTACCAACGGGCGATGCACAGTTATGCCGATTCGCTGGCGATTGGGGATCCGCGTGACAAGGTAGAGGAATACCTTGCTGCAAGGGGCGCTACATTCTCGCGAGAATGCTGCGACTCTGCTCGAAAAACATATGATCTAGTGAAGCTCGGCGAAACTAACGCGCCGTGGTATTGCAGCCACGTCTACGTCTACGTTGCCTTCTACTTTCGGAACTCGCCATCTTCTATGCCTTCGGAGTCACTGCGGGACGTCTCGTTGCTTGAGAAGGCGGAGTGTCTATGACGCTGCAGGACGCTTTAACCTATAAGGCGCTTTACGCCCCATAACTAGCTCTAGAGGCTTGGTTCCTAAGCCGGGCGCAGGTCGACAATCTCCAACTCCAGCCCGCCGAAGTCTGGGTGTTCGTTCAGCCGAATTCGGTAGGCGAGGTCAATCTGGCTGCCCGGCTCGAGCGCTAATGGGCGAACCCGCTCTGCCCACCGCCAGCCGATGGCACTCATCCCGCATTGCTGCTGGCGCAGGCGCAGCCGGACGTGCTGGTCCTTAATGAGGAGCGGCGCAGCATTGAGGGTCAGGCCGCGTGCGACGAAGACCGGCTCCTCATTGCCCATGCCGTACGGCTCCAGCATGCGCAGCGACTGGTAGAGCGCGGGGGTGATCTGTTCCAGCGGCAGCTCCGCGCTGATGTGTAATTTGCGTGCGAGCACCTGGGGTGTCAGCGCGGTGGCGCTGTGCTGGCTCAGCCGCTCGCGCAGCTCCGGAACTCTTGGCGAGGTGAGCGAGAAGCCGACTGCATGCGCGTGGCCGCCGAAGCGCAGAAAGACGTCATGGCAGCTTTCGAGCGCGTCCAGCAGGTGAAAGCCGGGGATGGAACGGCCGGAGCCATGCGCTTCGCCATCTTCGTGACTGAGCACGAGCGCGGGGCGCCCGGTGCGCTCCACCACACGCGAGGCAAGGATGCCGAGCACGCCGCGATGCCAGCCCTCTCCATCGATGACCAGGCATCCGGTTGCATCGAGCGAACCGGCGGCCAGCATGGCATCGATCCTGGCCAGCACAGCGGCCTCGGCATCGCGCCGGTCGGTGTTGAGGCGGTCCAGCTTCGCGGCCAGCTCCTGCGCTCGCGCCGGGTCGCGGGTGGTGAAGAGCTCAACCACATCGGAGGCCACATCCATGCGGCCGGCCGCGTTGATGCGCGGGCCCAGGCGGAAGCCGATGTCGGTGGCAGTCAGCGGGCGTGTCGCGGGATCGAGCTGGGCGACGGCCAAGAGCGCGCGCAGCCCGGGGTTGACGGGGCGGCGCAGCTCCGCGATGCCCAATGCCGCGATGACGCGGTTCTCGCCAGTGAGCGGCACCGCGTCCGCAACCGTGGCAATGACCAGCATCTTGAGGAAGGAGGGGAGCAGCCGCTCCCGCACACGAGGGATGGAGGATGCCTCCAGCAGTGCCTGAGCCAGCTTGAAGGCCACGCCCGCACCGCACAGGTGCTTGGAGGCGTACGTGCAATCCGGCTGATTGGGATTGAGCACCGCGAGCGCGCGCGGCAGCCCCTGGGCAGCCTCAGGCAGGTGATGATCTGTCACGATCAGATCGAGCGACAAGCGCGCGGCCTCATCAGCAGCAGCGAAGGCGCGGATACCGGTGTCGACGCTGATAACCAGACGCACGCCCTCGACAGAGGCGCGGGTGAGCACTTCGGCCTGCATGCCGTAGCCGTCCCGCATGCGGTGTGGAATGTGGAAGCGTACGGTGCCGCCCAGCAGCTCAATCGCGGTCTTCAGCAGAACGATGGCCGTGGTGCCGTCGACATCGTAGTCGCCGTAGATCAGGATCGGCTCCCGCCGGGCGATCGCATCCTGGATGCGGGTGACGGCGGCAGCCATGCCGTGCAGGGTGTAGGGATCGTGCAGCTGCTCAATGGCGGGATGCAGAAAGGCCGCGGCGCTGCCTGCGTCCGTCACACCACGCACGGCGAGCAGAGCGGCGACAGGCAGGGTAACGTTGACCGAGTGTGCCAGTGCCGCAGCCTCTGCGGCGTCCACTTCGGGGGTGATCCAGTGGGCATAGACGGGTGTGTAGCCGGGCAGGTTGGAGCTGGCTGAGGGCGGCGGTGGGGGCTGGCCCGGGATGAGCGTCGGGATACTTACGGGAAGACTCACCGAAGCCGGCTCACTCGTCGTCCTCATCCTCATCGATGACGATGTCCCCAACGCTCTCGAGCGACTCGAGTAGCTGCTGGTAGCGGTCGTACCACTCGGTCGAGCTCTCGTGCAGGAACATGATGCCCTGGTGCGCGAAGCCGAGCTGCACGAAGCCGGTCTTGCCGACGTAATTCACCAGGAACTCCGCGTCGTCGGCGTCGGGAACCTCGTCGGGGAAGTTGAAGTCGCGGAGATCTTCGAGCAGCGACTGCAGGTCCTCTTTCTCGAGCGTGATGTCGCTCATGGTGATGAAGGGGGCCTGCGCTGTCTTCGCCATCTCGACGAAGTCCTTCCAGCTATCCGGATTCTGCTCATCCTCCCACAGCACGGAGGCGACATCTTCCATAACGAAACCGGGCAGCCGCCGCATGCCGTGGCCTTCGATGAATGCGATCATGTCGTCTTTGAGCGAGTGGAGGTTGTCGGGAGGCATCATTCCGTCGCCTATTTTCGCAGATAGCCGGCAGCTCTGCGGACCGTCCGGAGGAAAACACGTCACCGGGCGCAAAGCAGTCGGCACACTGGTTTGAGCGAGCAGAAATGCCATTCGCACGGTGCGAAGTGGTTACCACGGGTATGCTATATTCCGGAGAACGATCGATGATTTTTTCCAATGAATATGTGGGCTACCTGGCTCGCAAGACAGTCAACGGACTGCTCGAAGCAAAGGTGATCAAAACAGCCAAGCCGGGCCTGCTGAGTGAGCGGGTGGCTGCGGGACTGCTGGACGAGCTGAAGCTGGAAGATCGCATCAACGAAGAGGTCCGGATGATCCTGGAGGCCTACCAGGAAGACATGCACCGGACCGGCGCCAGCTACCCGGACATGTTCAAGAAGGTAAAGATGGAGCTAGCCCGCAAGTATAAGGCGGTGCTGTGAGAATCTCCCGCGACAAGTTGAACAAGCTGGCACACGTGGTGGCCGATACCCTGGCGGACACGGACGAGTGTGAGTTCCAGGAGGATCGCAATACGATCCGCCAGGAGGCGCGCAAGGTGCTGGAGGCGCTGCTGCTGGAAGAGACGAAGGTGGACCAGGCGGCGCGGCTGAAGATCTCATCGCAGCGGCGGATCATTCCGGAGGGCAGTATGGAGTGGGACATTCTCTACCGCAAGTACTACAACGAAGAGGTCAAGAAGCTTGGCATTTAGCCCGATTCGGGAGGTCTGAGGACCTACCGACGCGAAGCAAAGTTTGTTAAAGTAGTGGGAGTGGATGCCCCGTCCACTCCGTGTGGCGCTATCGTCTAGGGGTTAGGACGCGGCCCTCTCAAGGCTGAAACTCGGGTTCAATTCCCGATAGCGCTACCAGCTCTCCTCCTGCAAGTGACTGCATCTGCAATGCTAGGCGAAGCCGGCGATGTGCCTTCGCGCGGCCGCTTGCGGTACAGTGTGCAGCATTGTTGCTGCGATCCGCTCTTCAATTCCCGATGCACATCCGTTTAGCAGACCCTGAACGTTTCCAGGAATACCGAATCAACAGCGGCATTTTTTTTGTTGGCCTTTTCGGTAATCACGCCTGAGTATCATTCCATTCACTCTCTGTTCACCGGTAAGCTCGACCCATCGAGATGCCCTGGCTATTGGTGCGTATGCTCCGCATATCCAAGCCCGCTGTTCTAGTCGCGCTTGCTCTGGTAGGCCTGAGCCTGGTGCTGGCGATACTGCGGATCTCGACGCTCCTGAGCAATTTCTTGCTCATCCTGCCGCCGCTCGCCGGTGCGTTTGCCTGCTTCTGGCGCAGCCGTCACCAATCTGCCTTGCTGATGGACAAGTGGCGCCTGCTGTCCCTGGCGCTGCTGGTATGGGCGACCGGGCAGGGCTGCTACATCTACACCATCATCTCTGACCATCCCGGCCAGACATCCGCACTGCCTTCCGACTTCTGGTTCCTGACCTACGGCATCTTTGTACTGCTTGCGGTCAGCTCGATGGGCGAGGAGCAGGATTCGACTGCCATCCTGGTGGCCGACAGTGCGCAGGCCACGCTGGCCATCATCCTGATCTACATCACCCTGTTTCTGAATGCGCATGGCGAGCGGGAGCCCATGCCCGCCTGGCAGATCCTCACGCTCTACCTGACGGAGAACCTGGCCCTGGTGTTGACTGCGACGCTTCGTCTGCTGGCGATGCCCGAGGGTGAGGATCGCTTCTTCCATCGCACGGCCTGCATCTTTGCCTGGCTGATGCTGCTGGTATCAACCCCCGTGAACTACGTGGACGTGTATGTCCGGGCGACCGACGGCACGGCGATCGAAGTGGCGTGGCAGCTGCCGTTCCTGGCGGTGTTTGTGCTGGCACTGTCACGGGAGAAGCGTGTTGCAGCTCCGGTGATTGAGCGCGCGCAGACGCTGAGCTCGACCATCGTCTACAACGCCAGCCCGGTCTTCTTCACCATCTGCGTGCTGCTGCTGGGGGCGCATCTGGCCCAGCTTCGTCCCGAGCTTGGCTTCGCCGCGGTACTGACCGCTCTGCTGATCTATACCTTCCGCGCGTCGATCCTGCAGGCGCAGCTGCGCCATATGCAGGAGGAGTTGAATGCCAGCGAGCGGCAGCTGAAGGCAGTGAACAGCCGGTTGCATGAGCAGAGCCTGGCGGATGCGTTGACCGGTGTGGCCAATCGCCGGCACTTTGAGCAGACACTCGAACTCGAATGGAACCGGGCTATGCGCTCTGGCTGGCCCATATCGCTGGTGATGCTCGACGTCGACCACTTTAAGGCGCTGAACGACCGCTACGGGCACCAACGCGGCGATGAGTGCCTGACGGCAGTGGCGCAGATGCTGCGACGGGACCTGCGCCGCGGCGGCGAGCTGCTGGCCCGCTATGGCGGTGAGGAGTTTGTGGCAGTGCTGCCCAACGTCGATGCAGAGGGCGCGATGCTGACCGCGGATACCATGCGCACGCGTGTCCACAAGCTGAGCATCGAGAATCACGGCTCGCCCTTCGGCAAGCTGACGGTCAGTGCCGGCGTCTGCTCCATGGTGCCGGTGCGCGGGCTGACCCGAGAGAAGCTGATTGCTGCCGCTGACGCGGCGCTGTATCTAGCCAAGTCGAACGGCCGCGATCGAGTGGAGTTGGGCGTCTGCCCGGAGCCGGGGGATACGGACGAGCGCCCCGGCTTCCAGACGGCGGCAGCTCAGCTGGCCGAAGAGTAGCTGGCGGCCGGCTCCGCCGCGCGCACCTGATCGAGTGCCTGCGCCAGGTCGGCGATGATGTCCCGCGGATCCTCCAACCCTACAGAAAGCCGCACCAGTCCGTCGCTGATGCCGGTGCGCTCGCGGACCTCTCGCGGCACGTCAGCGTGGGTCATGCTGACCGGGTGCGTGATCAGGGTCTCGGCCGCGCCCAGATTCTCAGCCAGTACGCAGAGCTGCACTGCATTCATCAGCGCAATGCCTGCCTCTGTACCCTGCTTCAGCTCAAAGGCCAGCATGCCGCCCTGCAGCGCATGCTGGCGCTGGGCCAGCTCGTGTTGCGGGAAGCTCGGCAGGCCGGGGTAGTGCACACGCTCCACGTCTGGATGCTGCTCCAGCCATTCCGCTACTACCTGCGCTCCGCGCGAGTGTTGCTGGAGGCGCAGCGGCAGAGTCTTGATCCCGCGGGCGGTCAGCCAGGCCTCGTGCGGAGATTGGATGGAGCCGAGAGTCTTGCGTACCAGGCGCAGGCGATCGATGGTCTGCGGATCCCGCGAGGCGACGGAGCCGCCCACTGTTGCGTTGTGCCCCTCGATGTACTTAGTGGTGGACAGCAGGGTGATGTCGGCGCCCAGATCAAGCGGGCGCAGCAGCAGCGGCGTGAGGAAGGTGTTATCGACAACCAGCAGCAGGCCCGCTGGACGGGTGATGGCTGCGATTGCCTGGATGTCTGTGAGCTTCAGCGTGGGGTTTGCCGGCGTCTCGATGAAGACCATGCGGGTCGACGGCCCGATGGCGGCTTGGACTGCGGCAGGATCAGCGGTATCGACGAAGCTGGCGGTCAGGTTGAAGTGCGTGAGCACCTGGCTGAACAACCGTACTGTGCCGCCGTAGACCACGTCGGAGAGCACGACGTGATCGCCTGCCTTGAGAAGGCCAAGGAAGATGGCAGAGATGGCCGCCATTCCTGTTGCGAAACAGACGGCGGGCGGCGTGTCCTCAAGCGCGCCCAGCGCCTCTTCGAGCGCAGAGACCGTGGGGTTCGAAGCGCGCGAGTAGGTATGACCCTTGTGTACGCCCACAGCCTCCTGGCGATACGTAGTGGACTGATAGATGGGCGTCAGCAGAGCGCCGGTCGCAGGATCGGCGTGGAGCCCGCCGCGGACCGCACTGGTCAGGTGAGCGTCAAGGTCAAAAGGCTTGTGAGACATGGAATCCTCCGGCGTGACAGACAACGGGAATCGCTTGGAAAGGACTGCCGCATTCCCTAGGCGGCGTGTGCACGGGAGGAGAGCGCTTCAGGCTCCTGGCGTGGACAGCATTCCGCCTAGGGATCGCATGGCCATAGGCATTCGCCGGGGTGAGGAGACGCGCTGCATCTGTCTGAAATGATCGGGAATGCTTCACACAAAGTCAAGGAGCCAGCGGTCCGGAAGCGCGCACCGGGGGCTAGCCGCGGCTGCGCCCGAGAACGGCTGTGCGGGTTGCAGGGATTGCTTTGCGCACGCCGGGAAGTGTGACAGAGTAGAAAAACAGTTCCACCCCAGCGGGCGCCTCGATCCTTGTCGCATCAGGCGCTTTTCGTCTCAGCTGGCCCGGTAAGGGCCAGCGCAGCAACTGACGTGATGGTTTGCCCGACCGCTACTCCGTGCGCAGGAGCGGTGACCCGGTATCGACCTTGTATCAATCTCTGTGCAAAGGGAACTGGATGCGTTTTTCAGTCAAGAGTTGGAGTGTGGTTGCCCTGCTGGCTGCGCTGCCGGTGCTGGTCCATGCGCAAACGCAGGGCGGCGCAAGCGCTGCGGATATCGCTGCGCTGAAGCAGGCAGTGGCGGATGCAAAGTCCTCCGCCGATAACGCGTGGATGCTAGTCAGCTCCGCCCTGGTGCTGATGATGACGGGGCCCGGACTGGCTCTGTTCTACGGCGGGCTGGTGCGCAAGAAGAACGTGCTGGGCACCATGATGCAGAGCTTCGCCATGATGGCGGTCATCACGGTGACGTGGGCGGTCGTGAGCTACAGCCTGGCCTTCGACACCGGCAACAGCTTCATCGGCGGGCTGCACCACTCGTTCCTGCGCGGGGTAGGCGCAGCGCCGGACGCGGCCTACGCGGCATCGATCCCTGCGGCGACCTTCATGATCTATCAGATGATGTTCGCGATCATTACCCCGGCGCTGATCTGCGGCGCCTTCGCGGAGCGGATGAAGTTCAGCGCGATGGTGCTGTTCACACTGCTGTGGTCATTTGTCGTGTATGACCCGATGGCGCACATGGTGTGGGGACAGGGCGGGCTGCTCAATTCCTCCGGCGGGCGCTTTCCTTCGCTCGACTTCGCAGGCGGCACGGTGGTGCATGTCACCTCAGGGATCTCAGCACTGGTGTGCGCGCTCTACCTGGGCAAGCGCGTTGGCTACCCCGCGGTGAAGATGGCGCCCCACTCTGTGGTGCTCAGCTTTATCGGCGCGTGTCTGCTGTGGGTGGGCTGGTTCGGCTTCAACGCAGGCTCGGCGCTGTCTGCAGGGTCGCTTGCCACGAGCGCATTCGTGAACACGCACCTGGGTGCGGCAGCGGCGGCTATTGGGTGGATGCTGGCGGAGTGGCTACGCAACGGGAAGCCGAGCGCGCTGGGCGGCATCTCCGGCGCAGTCGCGGGACTGGTCGCGATCACGCCCGCCGCAGGCTTCGTGCAGCCCATGGCTTCGCTGGTGATCGGGCTGCTGGCGGGGCTGGTGTGCTACTGCATGGTGGCGGTGGTGAAGATACGCTTCGGCTATGACGACTCGCTCGACGCCTTCGGAGTGCACGGTGTGGGTGGGACGCTGGGTGCGCTGCTGACCGGCATCTTCGCGTCGAGCGCAATCAATCCCGTGTTCAAAGACGCGCAAGGGAACACGCTGCCGGTAGGTGCGATCGAAGGCCACTGGGGCCAGCTGCTGAACCAGGGCATGGGCATCCTGGTGGCGATTGTGCTATCAGTGGTCGGCACCCTGGTGCTGTTGAAGCTGGTTGACCTAACGATTGGGCTTCGCATGCCGGCAGAGGACGAGGCGGAGGGCATGGACGTGACGCAGCACGGCGAAGAAGGGTACGACTGGGCCTGAGCGCGGCCGCGAGGAGCAAGCATGCAGAAGATTGAAGCGATCATTCAGCCCTCCCGGCTGGACGCTGTGAAGGATGCATTGATCGAAGTGGGCGTGGAGGGGATGACCATCCTCGAGGCGCGCGGACACGGACGCCAGAAGGGCCACACCGAGTTCTATCGCGGGCGCGAGTACACGGTCGACCTGCTGCCCAAGGTGAAGCTGGAGCTGGTTGTGCACGATGAAGTCGTGGAGAAGGCGATCCAGGCGATTGCGACGGCCGCGCGTACCGGCCACATCGGAGACGGAAAGATCTTTGTCTCGCGGGTGGAAGAAGCCATTCGCATCCGCAATGATGAGCGCGGCGAGACCGCGCTCTAAGAGAGCGACTTGCCTGGGAGCGCGCGAGAGGAAGCTGACTGGATGAGCCAACCCTTCACCTCTGTCGCTGAGGCCGCAACGTATTACCGCACCGAGCTGCAGACACTGTCGGCATCGTTCGCGCGGACCGGCGATGGGATGGCCTGTCTGCGCCGTCGCTCCGCGCTGGTAGACAGCCTGGTGACAGGGCTGTGGGGATTGCTGGGTGGGAGCAGTGCAGGCACGGCACTGGTGGCGACGGGAGGGTTCGGCCGTCGCGAGCTGTTCCCTTACTCCGATGTCGATCTGCTGTTTCTCTGCGCAGACGCGCGGGTGGAGGCGGCTGCACGGGAGAAGATACGCGCCTGCAGCCAGGCGCTGTGGGACGCTGGTCTGCGCGCCAGCACCACCACTCGCACCGTGAAAGAGTGCGACCGCTTCGTGCCGGAGAACTATGAATTCACGCTGGCGCTGCTAGACCGTCGCCTGGTAACGGGAGACGCCTATCCCTTTGCTGCGCTGGCAGAGAAGCTGTTGCCGGCGATGATAGCGCGGGAGGGTGAGGCGATCGTTGCGAAGCTGCAGCGCGCGCTGCTGGATCGCTACGCGCGCTTCGGCGGGACGATCTTCCATCTGGAGCCGAATGTGAAGGAGTCGCCGGGCGGTCTGCGCGACTACCACACCGCGCAGTGGCACACCATGCTGCATCGCGTGATCGAGACGCGCGCATGGCCGGCAAGCTCTCCGCAGCCGGCGGACGATGTGCGGGCGGCTGTCGCATTCCTCACGACGACGCGGTGCTTCCTGCATCTGCGCGCGCAACGGGACGACAACATCCTGAGCTGGCATGCACAGGACGAGGCGAGTGCGCAGAGCATCGGCCTCGAATCGGCGGGCACAGCAGATCCGGCGTACTGGATGCGCACCTACTATCGGCACGCGCGCACGCTGTCACGCGTCGTCGCGCCGATGCTGGATCAGCCGGTGACACCTCGATCGTTTTTTGCGCGACGGCGGCGCAGGCTGGCGGTGGAGGGTACAGCGTTCCTGCTGGCGGACGGTCGGATCGATCTGGAGGAGGACGGCGCGCCCGTCGACCCGGAGTCCATGCTGCGCGTGTTTGCCGAGATGGCGGAGCAGGGGATGCGGCTGAGTGTGCGCGCGGAGAGCGCGATCAGCAATGCGCTGCCGATGCTGAATCTGCATCTGCCGGAGGGGCCCTATCTGCGTAGTGCTCTGGAGCGGATTCTGCTGGGCCGGCATGCGGCTCTCGCGCTGCGGACCATGCACACGCTGGGAGTGCTGGAGATGCTGGTGCCGGAGTTCCATGGCATTGATGCCCTGGTGATTCGCGACTCCTACCATCGCTACACGGTGGACGAGCACACCTTCCTCACCATCGAGAACGTGCATGCGCTGCGCGGGGCGGCGCAGGACTGGGAGCGGCGCTTTGCGGGTCTGCTGGACGAGATCGACCGGCCGGAGCTGCTGTTGCTGGCGCTGCTGCTCCACGACACGGGGAAGGCGAGCCGTAGCGGCGACCATACGACCAAGAGCGCAGAGCTGGCGGTGAGCGTGTTGCAGCGGCTGGAGCTGGAACCGGAAGAGCGGGCCACTGTGCTAGCCCTGATTCGCGATCACCTGGCCATGTCTGCGGCCATGCGCAGAGACATTTTCGATCCGGAGACGCTTCGTGCACTGGCAGAGAAGGTGGGCACGCCGACGCAGCTGCGCATGCTGTGCCTGATGACGTATGCCGATGTACGAGCGGTGAATCCGGAGGCGCTAACGCCCTGGAAGGCGGAGAACCTGTGGCAGTTATTTATCGCGACATCGAACTGGCTGGACCGCAGTGTTGATGAGGAGCGCTACCACGCTGCGGTAGACCCAGCGCTGCTGCGCCGCATTGTTGCACTGGCGCCGGACCGCGGCGATGAGATGCGCAGGTTTCTGGAGGGCCTGCCGCAGCGCTACGTGCATACGCGCGCGCCGGAGCAGATCCGCAGCCACCTGGACATGGCGGCCCGGCTGCCGCAGCAGCCGGTGCAAGTCTCCGTCCGCAAGACGCGTCACCTGTTCGAGCTCGCATTGATTGCGCAGGACCGCCCGGTGCTGTTTGCCGATGTTGCTGGGACCCTCTCTGCGCTGGGCATGAATATCGTCAAGGCTGAGGCATTCGCTAACGATGCGGGCGTGGTGGTGGACAGTTTTCTGTTTGCGGATTCTTTCGGCACGCTGGAGCTGAACCCGTCGGAGTTTGGCCGCTTCACGCAGAATGTTCTGGACGCCGTGACGCGTCGCGTTTCGGTGGACAAGCTGATGCGAGCGCGCCGGCATGTGGCACTGGCGCCGGTAAAGATGCAAGTGGAGACGCGCATCTCCTTCGACGACACTGCCTCCAGTGCGAGCACCGTGATGCAGGTGGTGGCGCAGGATGGTCCAGGTCTGTTGCGCAGCATTGCTTCGGTAATTGCAACGCACGGCTGCGATATCCGCGTGGCGCTGATCGATACCGAGGGAGAGCTCGCGGTAGACGTGTTCTACCTGACGGCGGCGAACCGGCCCCTCGAACCGGCACTGAAGCGTCAGCTCGAGGAGGACCTGCTGGCGGCTATCCAGGCACTCCGGCCGACAGCGGTTCTCCAGCACTAGCCACCGCGGCCGGCACGATAC
>CAXUMX010000066.1:14462-15017 GCA_964252395.1 uncultured Acidobacteriaceae bacterium
GCCGCGGCGTCAGCTTCAACAGTTGCTGCTGGACGCGGGGCCAGCCGGCGAGCAGGGCAGCCGCGCGACGGCTGTTCGTGCTCATGGCATGCAGGGTCAGCAGCGTGTGCACCTCGGCTGCGGACGCGGGGTCCTCTGCGAGCGGCGAGACGATGAGAAAGTCGGGATGGAAGCGCTGCTCAGCGAGGAAGCTTCCGTCTTCGTCCAGCACCCAGGCGGTGCCACCCGTCATGCCGGCCCCGAAGTTTTGTCCTGCGCGGCCCAGCACCAGGACTGCGCCGCCCGTCATGTACTCGCAGCCATGGTCGCCGACGCCCTCGATCACTGCAACCGCGCCGGAGTTGCGCACGGCGAAGCGCTCCCCGGCGCGTCCCGCTGCAAGCAGCCGGCCACTGGTCGCGCCATACAAGGCAACGTTGCCCAGCAGAACGTGATGGCCGCTCTCTCGCGCGGCGTCGCCCTCCGCGCGCAAGACAAGCTCACCTCCGCACAGGCCCTTGCCGACAAAGTCGTTCGCCACGCCTTCCAACACCAGGCGCATGCCGTGTACTGCAA
>CAXUMX010000066.1:15027-16294 GCA_964252395.1 uncultured Acidobacteriaceae bacterium
GACTGGCCGGCCACGCCCTCAAGCTGGATATGGATGGAAGGCGCAGGATCCCGCAGGGGCAGCCGTTCCAGCGCAAGCTGGCCCGCCAGCCGCGCACCGATGGCGCGGTCGCAGTTGGCTACCGTGCTGTGCACAGAGAAGGGAAGCCCGGCGCGCGCAGCCTGCAGCGCGGGCTCTACCCACACATCGTCCATGGGAGGCTCGCCCTGCGGCCGCTGATTCCGCTGCCCGGCCCAGGCGCGCTGGCCATCGACGGGCGCAGCAAGCATGCGGGTCAGGTCAAGATCTCCGACGCGACGCGCTTGCTCCAGCAGATCGGTCCGCCCGATGGCCTCTTCAAGGCTGCCCAGTCCGAGGCTAGCGAGCAGGTGGCGCACGTCCCCGGCCAGCGATTCAAAGAAGCGGATGATGTGTTCCGGTTTGCCGCGAAACTTGGCGCGCAGCTCCGGTTTCTGCGTAGCGATGCCGGTGGGGCAGGTGTTCAGGTGGCACTGGCGCGCCATGTCGCAGCCGATGGCCACGAGCACGGCGGTGCCGAAGGCGTACTCATCGGCGCCCAGCATGGCCGCCACGACGACGTCGCGTGCGTTCTGCAGTCCGCCATCGCAGCGCAGACGCACGCGGCCGCGCCGCCCCGCTGCAAGCAGGGACTGCTGCGCCTCAGCCAGCCCCAGCGCCCAGGGATTGCCGGCATGCGTGATGCTGGAGAGCGGCGAGGCCCCGGTACCGCCGCTGTGGCCCGCGATAACGATGTAGTCGGCGAAGGCTTTAGCCACCCCAGCGGCGATGGTGCCCACGCCGAAGGAGGAGACCAGCTTCACGCCGATGGCGGCGCGCGGATTGACGCGCTTCAGGTCGTAGATCAGTTGCGCCAGATCCTCGATCGAATAGATGTCGTGGTGCGGCGGCGGGCTGATCAGCATGACGCCGGGCTGTGCATGGCGCAGCCGGGCGATCAGCTCCGTGACCTTGTGCGCAGGCAACTGGCCGCCCTCACCGGGCTTTGAGCCCTGCGCGATCTTGATCTCGATCTCTTCTGCGTTGGCCAGGTATTCTGCCGTGACGCCAAATCGTCCGGAGGCGAGCTGCTTGATCTTGTTGTTGCGCAGCGAGCGCCCCTGGGTCACCGGGTCAGGCGCGTAGACGGCGGGATCTTCACCGCCCTCGCCGGTGTTGGAGCGGGCGCCGAGCAGGTTCATCGCTTCAGTGATGGTGGAGTGAGCCTCGGGGCTGAGTGAGCCCAGCGACATGGCGGAGGCGATGAACC
>CAXUMX010000067.1:0-15649 GCA_964252395.1 uncultured Acidobacteriaceae bacterium
GAGTGAGTCCAGCGCCGATGCTTCCGCAACGCTGGCCGAGCCGACGGCCTGAAGCACCCGGTTGGAGGCATTCGCAACCCCGCATACAGGGCTGAGCTCGTCGGCAGAGAACAGTACGAGCTGCACCTGGAGCGCCTCTGCGACCTCGCGCGCGATCGCCTCACGGCGATCCAGAGTCGCAAGCAGGGTGTCGCTGCTGATCTCCGCCACCGTCCGCCGGATCAGCGCGAGCACGTCCTGGCATGTGACGCGCGAGGCCGCGCCGAATCCGATAGCCATCCGCTGGCTCACGGCTTCACCGCCGACCATTGCAGGACCGGCATCAGCGGGCGCCAACCCACCGTGTCCCCGATCGCTTCTGCCCGATCGATCGAGATCCGTACCAGCTCTCCCCTGTGCGTCCGATGAAGCGACAGGAGGATCGCTTCGCTGGCAAGTGTAACGGCGTTGGCTACGAAGCGGCCGCCCCGGGGAAGGCGGCTCCAGCAAGCATCGAACATGCCCGGCGCTGTAAGCCCGCCCCCGACAAAGATTGCGTCGGGTGTCCTTTCATCGCGCAGGATGGCAGGTGCAGTTCCCTCGCGAACCTCCAACGAGGGAACCCCTAGAGTGCGGGCATTCTGCGCGATGCGACGCGCCCTGCCTCCGCGCTGCTCAAACGCAATGGCCGAACAGGATGGATGCGTGCGCATCCACTCGATAGCAATCGAGCCAGTACCGGCCCCGACGTCCCACAACGTCTCTCCCGGCAACGGCGCTAGTTGTGCGAGCGTGGCGGCGCGCACCTCCCGCTTGGTCAGTTGCCCATCTGTCTCGAACGCTGCATCGGGCAGCCCGGCTAGTGTGCAGAGGCTGCCTGTGCCGGCGTCTGCAACGCACTCGATTGCAATCAGGTTCAGATCGCGGCACTCCCGCGCTCCCCAGGCGGCTGCAAGTCGGTCGGTACGCGCCTCGGAGGGTCCGCCAAGGTGCTCAAACACGATCATTTTGCTCAAGCCAAAGCCGCGCTCCTGCAACAGAGCCGCCACTGCGGCGGGCGTAGCGCCGTTCTCGGAGTACAGGACCAGCCGTCGTCCCGGCGCTAGCTCCCGATGCAGCCGCTCGATCGGGCGCGAGACAACCGAGATCAACAGAACGTCGCTGATCGCCCAACCCAGGCGCGCGCAGGCCAGTGACGACGCAGAGACCTGCGGGAAAACAAAAAACTCCGACGGCTCCAAATGCCGGGTCAGTGTGACTCCGACGCCGTAGAGCATGGGATCGCCGCTGGCTAGGACAGCGACTCGCTGCTGTCGCCGGTGCACGCCAAGGATGCGCTCGATCGTCGGTGCCATCGGCGAGGGCCAGCAGTGCCGCGCACCCTTGACCTGTGGAACCATCGCGAGATGCCGGGCCCCTCCGTACAGCACCTCTGCGGATTCCACTGCACTGCGCGCTCTCGCGCTCAGGCCCTCCCACCCATCCTCGTTGATGCCAACGATCGACAGCCAAGGCAGAGAATCCGGTCCGAGTTGTTGCGGCGTCTCTATGGCGCGCCTCCATAGGTACGCGGCGTGTACAGAACATGTCGGCCGTCGGCCATCACCATGCTGCGTGTCGTCGAGGAGCCAATAAGTAGCACCGTCTGCATGTCGACCATCGCCGGATCGAGAGAGGCCAGATCGGTGATGCGGATCGCCTCACCCGCCCTGCCCACGGCGCGCGCCAACACCACGGGTGTCTCCGGGCTTCGGTACCTCGCGAGGATCGATTGGGCCTCGCTCAGCTGCCACTGACGCTCAGATGAGACAGGGTTGTAGATGGCCAGGGCAAAGTCGCCGGCACCCACCGCGTGCAGGCGAGTGGCGATCGCCTCCCATGGCTTCAGCCTGTCCGACAAGGAGAGCACGCAGAAGTCGTGGCCCAGTGGCGCGCCTACGCGCGACGCAGCAGCCTGCATTGCAGAGAGTCCGGGAACTACCCGGATGTCCAGCGCTCGCCAAGACGCGGGCCCATGCTCCACTGCCTCAAGCAGCGCAGAGCCCATCGCGAAGATACCCGGATCGCCGGAGGAGACGACGCATACGCGACTTCCCGACTCCGCCAGCGCCAGTGCATGGCGCGCCCTCTCCACCTCAACCTTGTTGTCGGAGCCATGGCGCCGCTGCCCCGCCCGTACCGGAACACGATCGAGATACGTCTTGTACCCGACCACATCAGTGGCTTCGGCCAGGCATTCGTGCGCTTCCGGTGTCATCCACGCAGAGGGCCCCGGGCCTAAGCCAACCAGTGACAGCGAACCGGTTTGCGCGGCGGATACAGATTGCCTGCGGACGCCTGCGCAGTCGGGAACGAGTATCAGGGAGAAGTAGGGAGCGCGTGCCGGGTCTACATCGTCCAGTGCAATCACCCGCTCGTTATGCATCGTTGCGCGCTCTATGTAATGTGCGCCGGCTGCGCGTCCGCTGCGCTCAAGCGCCCGCTTCACCTTGCTGAACGTTCGGCCAAGCTTCATGATCGCGAACGCACCAGAAGTCTGAAGCCTTGCTGCCAGTTCCTCCTCCGGAAGCGTCCCGGGCAGGATCGTCAAGACAGACTCGCGCCTGACCAGCGGGGTCCCCAATTGAGCCGCGGCCGCCATTACGGAACTGATGCCCGGAATAACTTCTGTCGGAAAGCGTGCGGCGAGCCGGTCATGGAGATACATGTATGAGCCGTAGAAGAATGGGTCGCCCTCGCATAGGATGGCGACATCCCGGCCCGCCTCCAGATGTGTCGCGATCGTCGCTGCCATCTGGTCGTAGAACGCGGAGAGCTCCGCGTCGTATCCACCGGGATGCGCACTCGCCTCTGTAGTCAGCGGATATACCATCGCTATCTCCATCTGGCCGTGGACCAGCTCCGCAGCCACGATGGATCGTGCATTGCTATGTCCGTGCCGCGCGGTAGGGTAGGCGATCACCTGGGCCTGGCGCACGACGCCCAGCGCCTTGAGCGTCACCAGCTCCGGATCGCCGGGTCCAAGCCCGACGCCAAACAGACGACCTGTTCTGCGAGGATCGCTCATTCTTCCTCGCTGGCCAGCGCGTTTACGGCGGCCGCAGCGAGCGCGCTGCCGCCCCGCCTCCCAATAACTGTGAGGTGCGGCAGCTTCGCACCGTACTCCTGCAGTGCAGCCTTCGACTCCGCCGCACCGACAAACCCCACCGGGATGCCGATCACGACGGCAGGCCGCGCAGCTCCGCCGTCTAATATGTCGAGCAGATGAAAGAGGGCAGTTGGCGCATTTCCGATCACCACGACGGCACCGCCCAGCTTGTCACGCCATAGCTCCAGCGCCGCGGCACTGCGCGTCGTCCCCACACGTGCGGCAATCTCACGCGTGCGCGGATCATGCAGGGTACAGATCACCTCGTTGTCGGCGGGCAACCGCGACCGCGTGATCCCATTCGCTACCATCTCCGAATCGCAGAGGATGGGCGCACCATCGCGGAGAGCTTGCATGCCCGCCTCCGCGAACCCTGGAGTAGCAGACACCTGCGCCGGCAGATCCACCATGCCGCAGGCATGGATCATGCGAACGACGACTCGTTCCAGGGGCGGCGGCAGATGTGTCAGGTCGGCCTCCGCCCGGATGATGGCAAACGATTCGCGGTAGATAGCCGCACCATCCCGCTGGTAGACGTGGCTCACGGGTGCACCCCTGCCCGCGTTCCACTGGCAAGGCTGGTAACGGCGGCGGTGACGTGCTCTGCAGAGAGGCCAGAGAGCAGCGTCGCGCCCTGGTAGCGCATGCTGTAGCCATCCTGCTCCGCCACCAGCTTTACGGTTGCCGGTGTCCGCATCGCGCACTGTTTGTCACAGCCGGCAAACGTGACTCGCCAGTGCGGTTGGCGCACCCGGCCTGCCAGTACGTGGGCGACCACGACTGCATGGGCGCGAACGTCAGCCAGGGCCGCATCGCAACCCGCCACACCCGCGCATGCTGAGAGGCCTACAAAGCCGTCGGCCACATCGATTGGTAGTTTCATCGACGCCAGCGCTTCGAGCACTTCGCACGACGCGGTCTTCGGAACAGATCCCAGCACGATGCCGCGCCACGGCGCCAACCGCAGGTCCAGTTGCAACCGCGTACTGAGATCCGCCACTGCGCGTGCCTGCGCCGATGTCAGCCTTCCTAGCGGAAGCGATGGAACGATGTTCACCTTCCCGTCGTGCGCGCCTGGACCGATACCGACCGGCGGATCCGAGATCGGCCTCTCCGAGTCGTTCATCAACGCCGAGACATGGAAGGGAAGAGTGGAGCGTGCCAGTTCTTCAAGCACGCGAGCCATCGCGCTCGGAGCTTTGAGTAAGGTTCTGGCTCGCGTGGCAACACCAAACCGCTCGGCTGCGTTCAGGCACACCTTGGCTGCCTGCAGCAGGAAGTCAACAGCGCGGTCGGTCGATACAAGCAATCCGGTGGAGGTGTCTCCGACGCTGAGGTGCCACGCGTCACACTCCGCAAGCCGAACCGCACGCAACTGGAGGTCGTCCGTCTCATCGCTGAACCATCGTCCGCCACCGTCCAGTGCCATGCTGAACTTCGAAGGAAGCTTGGCGAAGGCAGGTTCGGCCCTAAGCTGCGCGTCCAGCGAGCGCACCAGCTCCCGTGGATCGCAAAGCTCTTCTGGGTCCAACCCCGCCAGCGGACTCGCCACGATGTTGCGCACTCGATCATGCTCTGGGGAGGGAAGCAATCCGGCATCTGCCAAGTGCTCTACGACGATAGGAAGGTCCTGAGGCGTGAGCCCCCGTATCTGGATGTTCGCGCGCGAGGTGATCTCAAGCTGACCGGTCGCGCGTTCTGCACAGATATTCGCAATGGTGAGAAGCTGCGCAGACGCGATCAAGCCGCCGGGGAATCGGATGCGCATCAGAAGACCGTCTTTCGCAGCGACGGCATTCAGGATGCCCGGGCAGAAGCTCTCTCCAAATCTCATCGCGCATCCTTCTTCGGCTCGCGATATCGCGAGACAGTAGCACAGCCAGCTAACGAAGGATGGTGAAGGATGGAAGCAAGTGCGCAGAAGGCTGCAAGGCGCAGCTCCGCTGGTGCAGATGCAATCGTCCGACCCTCCCCTCGGAGTGTCCGATCTTTCGTCCTATGCAGACGCACTCTCGGCAGGTCTTCGGACTTGCAGGCTGCCTACTTGCTCAGCTTCCCAGTCCGTGTGGACCAGTGCTTTGGAGAGCTTTCGTTCCTGCTTACCGCTGCGGGGCAGCTCCGGATTCTCACCGGATTCCCTTTTTCAGTCTGTTCCTTTCAGGAGCAGACAACCGTGAGCAGGATCAGTATAGGCCAAGAATCTGTAACGGCAACATGATGTCTAAATACTTGTGCAAGACTTCGCGGAGACTAACGGAAATACAAGCTAGTGAGCGGCTTGGCTCAGCACCTGCGCGAGGGCAGCAACCAGCCGGTCGTTTTCCTCGCTCGTCCGCACTGCAACCCTAAGGTGGGGCGCAGAGAGCGACTCGAAGTTGCTGCAGGATCGAGTCAGTACGTGATGCTCGACGATAAGATCTCGCCAGACCGCGCCAGCGTCCAGGTTCTGTGGCAGCTTTAGCAGCAGGAAGTTCGTGTGCGACGGATAGGTCGAGAGCCCAAGCTTCGCGAGTGCGCAGGCGAGTTCGTGTTGCCTTCGCGCATTGGCTTCTTGCGACTGCGTTGCAAAGCTAAGTTCCGCAATCGCCGCCGTCCCGGCCTCGGCTGCAAGCGTCCCGACAGGCCAGGGTGGGAGTGCAGACGCAATCTGACCAGCGAGCTCTGCAGCGCTGATGGCGTAGGCCACACGCAGCGCGGGAATGCTAAAGAACTTCGTGAGCGAACGGAAGACGATCAGATTCGGCAGGGAAGCCGCGTGTTGGCCAAGAGACTGCGCCGGCGCGTAATCGATGAACGCCTCGTCCAACAGGACAGTTACACCGTAGCGCGCCGCATCGTCCACCAGGTGCAGGAGCAGGTCTGCGGAGGCCAGCGCGCCCGATGGGTTCTGTGGGTTTGCAATCAGAAGCAGACAATGTCTGTGAACAGCGCCCTGCTGGCGAAGCTGCGTAAGCAGCACGTCGGGAGCGTATTGAAAACCGAGCGGCTCAAGCGGGCACGAGATCACTTCCATGCCAGCCTGCTCCAGCGAACGCCGATACTCACTGAACGCAGGCACGGGCAGCACGCAACACTGCGCGCCGAGAACCTTAAGCGCGGCCTGCAGCAGCGGAACGAAGCCATTTGCCACCAGGACGCATTTTGTTGGCACTTGCAGCCGCGCGCCAATCGCCTGCTTCAGCAGTTCATAGTCCGCGTCTGGATATGCGGTCAGAGATTCGGCGTCGCTGAGAGCACCCCGGAGTACGTTGATGACGGACGGCGGCGGCCCGTCTGGGTTGATATTAACGCTGAAGTCCAAAAGCTTTTCTGCCGGCGCACCGAACTGCCGGGCAATCGCGCGAAGCTGCCCACCATGCGCGGGCACGGGCGGGCGCGACGAAGGGTTCTCGGTCACGCTCGCGATCTCCGGCCCGTGAGTAAGACCGCGGCCGCAGTAGCAGCAAGCGACGTGAGCACTACCAAGTGAAGTGCAGTGCGTGCCGAGGGGCGCGACGGAGCAGGGAAGCTCCCCCCCATCTCCGGGGTAACTACAGTCTCGCCGCTATAGTGATTCATCCCCCCGAGCCGCACGCGGAGAGCCCCGGCCATCGCTGCCTCCGGCTGCCCTGCGTTGGGGCTAGCGTGCTTGCGTCCATCGCGCCACCAGGTGCGTGCCGACTGTACCGCTCTTGTCTGCGGCAACAGAGCGGCCGCAATCACGATGCCAAGTGCGGAGAGGCGAGCCGGCACAAAGTTCGCGGCATCGTCCAGGCGCGCTGCGGATCGCCCAAAGTACAGATAAGGAGGGGAGCGATGGCCGATCATGGAATCCATCGTGCTGACGGCTTTGAAGGCCATCGCCAGTGGAGCGCCTCCGATCGCTAGGTAGAACAGAGGAGCAACGATGGCATCACAGGTGCTCTCGGCAAGCGTCTCGATCAACGCACGGTGGATCTCGTTCGCCGCAAGATCATGCGTATCGCGACCCACTATCCGCGCGAGTCGGCGCCGCGCAAGCGGCAGGTCGTCATCATGCAGAGCCGACAGTACGGAAGCGCCTTCATCCCGCAGATTGCGCGATGCCAGGCAGGAGGCAGCAAGCCACGTCTCCACAATTGTGCCCAGCCATGGATGCGCACAGTGCGCGGCTCGCACCACCAACCATGTCATCCCGTAAGAGAGCGCAACCATACCCGCAGCGAGCACGGCTCCTCCAGCAAGCTTCACACTGGGGAGCTGTTCCGTCTTCAGCAGAGTGCGCTCGCCCGCCGCAATCGCACGTCCCATCAGCCGCACCGGATGCGGCAGCCACTCCGGGTCACCCAACAGCCAGTCGACTGCGCTGGCCTGAACCAGCAGCGCACGCTTCACGGAACGCCCACGGTAGTGACGTCTAGCGGCGCTTGGGGGCTCGTATACTCCAACCCCGCCCACCGAAAGATCTGTCGCATATCCAGCGACTGCTCCACGTGCCTCGCGAGCACGTCGAACGAAGCCTCTCTCAGCTGCTTCCATTGTGTCCATTGCGATGCCGGAGCAAGCCGATGGAAGGCGCGACCGGCCTCGACGAAAGCGTGACGAAACGCGTCATCGTCGAAGATGCCGTGAAGATAGGTTCCGAACATCCGAGATGTTTCGTCGACACATCCATCGCGCCGTCCTGACGCAAGCGACACAAAGTGAGTGGCGTGGTCGTCATAGATAGTCTCCCCGACATGGATCTCGTATCCGCGTACGCTGAGTGGTGCTATCTGCTGATCGAAGAGCTGGCGGCAGGCGAGAACGCCGGACGCGACGAGGGTGGTCTTCTGCCGCCGCATTACCGTGCGAATCGGCAGCAGTCCCAGCCCTTCGCTGCTTCCTTCTGCCTCGACTCCTTCGGGATCCTGGATTCCGCGGCCAAGCATCTGCATGCCGCCGCATATCCCAACCACCAGGCCGCGGGCTGCGTAGTCGCGGACTGCGCGATCCAGCCCGTGGCTGCGCATCCAAGACAGATCATGGACGGTCTGCTTGCTCCCGGGCAGAATCACCACGTCGGCCTGCGCGACCGCGGCCGCACCGCGGCAGAGCCGAAGGTCGATCGTTGGTTCTGCGCGCAATGAGTCGAGGTCCGTGAAGTTGGAAATGGATGGCAAAGCGATCACTGCGATCCTCAGAGGACGTTCCGCACTGTCGGATCTATCGTGGGACCACGGGTCTCCGTCGTCGACCGCTGGCAGTCCAAGGCTGTCTTCTTCCTCCAGGTTGATGGAAGAAAGATAAGGCACCACGCCCAGGCACGGCTTTGCGACGCGCGTGACGATCGCCTCCACCCCCGGTGCCAGCAGCTGCAGATCTCCGCGAAACTTGTTGATCACAAATCCGCCGATGCGGCTGCGCTCCTCCGCATCCAGCAACTCAAGTGTGCCTAGGAGTGACGCGAAGACGCCACCTCGGTCAATGTCACCCACCAGGATGCACCGAGCATCGGCCATCTCGGCTATCCGCATATTCACGATGTCGTTCTGCTTCAGATTGATCTCAGCAGGCGATCCCGCACCTTCAATCAGGATCAGGTTATGGGTCGCTGCCAGCAGGTCGTAACTCTCGCGCACTAAGGGCAGCAGCTCCGTCACGCGTCGTTGGTAATAGTCCGCGGCGGAGAGTGTGGCCCAGATGCGACCCCGGACGACCACCTGCGACGTGCGATTGCCGGCAGGCTTCATCAGGATCGGGTTCATGTGGACAGAGGCAGGCACACCCGCAGCCTCGGCCTGCAGGGCCTGCGCCCGTCCAATCTCCAGTCCCTCCGGCGTGGCTGCCGAATTCAGCGACATGTTCTGCGACTTGAATGGGGCGACCCGTACGCCATGCTGCGCGAAGATGCGGCAAAGCGCAGCTGTCAGCAGTGACTTACCGACATGAGAGCCGGTTCCGAGCACCATGATCGCCGGCGTGGTCACGGCCGTTTCACCACGCCCGCGACCACTTCGGGCCCACCTTCGACGTGTCACGCAGGCGTGCATCGATGCCCGCGCTATGTTCAATGCGCCTGCCGAACAGCCACAGCAAGTCGGATAGCCGGTTGAGGTAGGCCAGCAGCTCCGGCTTCACCTCCTCGCCCGACTCCATCAGCCGAACCGTGTTGCGCTCCGCACGCCGGCAGACTGTGCGTGCAACTTCATACGCGGCAGACTGCGTGTGAGCGCCGGGGAGCGACCAATCGGACAGGATGCCTTCGATTGCCTCGGTCTTGTGCACAAGATCGGTCAGGAAGTCGACATCTTCGGCCGCAATGACCGGCGGCTGCTTCTTGCTGTCAGGCGGAGTCGCGAGCGCCGATCCCAATCGGAAGAGCGTGCGCTGTATGGTTTCCGTCCAACTCGCTATCTCGGCGTCCTCGCAGATGCTGCGCGCGAAGCCGAGCACAGTATTCAGCTCGTCCACCGTGCCGTAGGCCTCTACGCGAACGTCTGCTTTGGAGACGCGTACACCGCCGGCAAGGCCGGTCTGGCCGCCGTCGCCCCGTTTGGTTGAGATCGTCATCTTCGCTTCCCCCGGTGAACAAGCTGATCGCAAGGCATGCGGCATACCGCTGCGCAGTCAAGTGCGACGCAGGGCGAGCCAGTCAGCCTGGTTTCGTCGCTCCCGCGCGCGGAGTTGCTCCGCGCCGGGAACGAATTCTTATGTGTTCGGAAAGCGCCGAGCCGCCTGAATGACGTTGGCTGCAGTGCTCTTCCGCTCCCCACGAAGCGAAACTAGCCCAAATTACTTTGGCCGGTATCCTGACTTGCGCCTCTGCGAAACTCGAACCGCCTTCCCAGAGCAGTCGCTCCAGTGGCGTCCTCAGGAGAGTTCGAGTTCTCAGCGCTTACAGTTACGGGGTAGTGGCGGACTTGCACCGCCTTCCCTGCACCAAAGTAGCTCCACAATAGCCGCGGTGCCGGACTGGGTCAAGCAGCACGCGTCGCGGCGATGCGCAGTAGAACGAAATTCGGCTCCCGGATCAGTACTCTGCTTCCTCGCCCTTCGCCGGAATCGACGTGGGAACGCCCGGACTGCCGGCATACGTGATCAGGAGGACGGCGGGTTCATCGCCGGACTCGCCACGGTGCACGTCATTCATCGATTCCGCGAAGGCGTCTCCGGCGTGGTAGACGTGACTCTTGCCGCTCTCGCGATCATGCACCGTCAGCGTTCCGGACACCACATATGCGGCGTTCGGCACCGGATGCGTGTGCCACGGCAGTGCGGTATGCGGCGCAATCGTCAGCTTCAGCATCGTGAGTTGAGGCTGGCCGCTGGGGTAGGCGGTATACGGTTTGCCGTTCCAGGCTTCGTTCGCCTGCAGTAGCACCTCACGCTGCGCAGCCGCGACCGTCTGGGCGCCGCGCGCGTGAATGACAAACAAAGATGTACCGATCGAGACGGCGGTGACGGCGGCAGCGCTGCACTTCAGGATGGTTCGAGCCATTCCATTCACTCCTGTGTCTCAGGCGATTATAGAAAGCCCTGGGTAGTCCGTGCGCGCCTGCCCCGTGCTCGCCATGGCACTCGTCGCGATCACCGATCAAGTTATCTGCTGCGGCGCACCGGCCCTTTGGCAGGGGCCGCTCCGTTGCCTGCGGGCCGCTCCTGAACAGCCGATTTGGCCGATAGCCCCAGCTTCTTCAACAGCGCGCGCAGCTGGTCCCGCTCCGCTCGTGATAGCGGAGACGCCACCGCTTCGATCTCCCGCGCATGACGCGCATACAACTGCGTCGTGAACGTGCGGCCACGCGGGGTCAGCGCCACGATTTTGCTGCGGCGGTCCGCCTCCGAGCTCTGGCGGACAACAAAGGCTCGCTCCTCCAGCCGGTCAACAGCCGCCGTCATGGAAGCGTTGGCCAGCAGCACCTTCTCCCCAATGGTGGATATCGTCAGCGGCCCCTTGTGCAGCAGCACCTCCAGCACCATGAAGTCGCTGAGACACAGACCCTCCGCGGCTATGGAACTCTCCACAAACGCGGCCAGCGCTCCATAGGCTCGGGCAAGGACCACCCACAGCTTCGGGCCAGTCGTGGATGTCTCGATTTGTTTGGATCGTGGCATAGGCTACGGATGGTTCGCTATCGAAGAAAGATGCAGCCAGGTCGGTGCACTGGGCTGCGTAGGGGCTGCCCCGTGGTCCCTCAGCATCCTGAATCTTTTACTTCGATATCGAATCATATAGTACCGAAGGAGTTCCGAGATGCCAGTCGAAACCAGTACCAAACCTATCGTGGGCCTGCACCACGTCACCGCCATCGCGAGCGATCCGCAGCGCAACCTTGACTTCTACACCGATGTGCTCGGGTTGCGATTCGTCAAAAAGACCATAAACTTCGACGATCCAGGCACATACCACTTCTACTTCGGCGACGATGCCGGCACGCCGGGCACCATCCTTACGTTCTTCCCCTGGCCGCATGCCAGCCGCGGCACCATCGGGTCCGGCGAAGTCACGCATACAGCCTTCAGCATCCCTCCCGTCTCGGTGGGCTATTGGGAAGAGCGGCTGCGCTCCAGGAAGGTCGCGGTCGAGGCGAAAGAGGAGCGTATGGGCGAAACGGTCCTCATCTTCAGCGATCCCGATGGCATGAAGATTGAACTCGTCGCGCACGCTGAGCCGGGTGAGCTGAAGGTCCCGCGCTTCGCCGATGTTCCGGCCGAACACGCAATCCGGGGCTTCTTCGGCGTCACCATGCTCGAGCGGGATGCAGTCCAGACGGAGGCTGCTCTGGCCCTGCTGGGCTTCCGCAAGGTAGCGGAGGAAGGGAATCGCCTGCGCTTCTCGGCGGCCGGCAACGCTCTCGGTAATCACCTGGATGTGGTCGTTGACCCCGCTGCTCGCCACGGCCGCTCCGGTGCCGGCACCGTGCACCACATCGCCTTCCGTTCCGCAGACTATGAGGACCAGAAGGCGTGGCTTGCGGTCATCAGTCAGCATCTGGGTGTCTCGCCAGTAATGGAACGCGACTACTTCCGCTCCATCTACTTCCGCGAGCCCGGCGGAGTGCTGTTTGAGCTGGCCACTGACATCCCCGGCTTTGCGGTGGATGAGCCGCTTGAGTCCTTGGGTGAGGAGCTGCGAGTGCCTCAGTGGATGGGGGCGAAGTTGGCACAGCTAACGCGCAACCTGCCAAGTGTCACCCTGCACAAGGCCACCGAGGAGGTGCGGGCATGACCAGCGATCCCCACGCCGCGGGTGCTGTCCTTCAGGCGGGCGTACCGCTGGCCGAAGCCGCCACGGTGATCGTGCTGCTGCACGGTCGTGGCGGCTCGGCTGAAGACATTCTTCAGCTGGGCTCCGCGCTGCGCCTGCCCAGGGTTGCGTACCTCGCCCCACAGGCTGCTGGCAGCACCTGGTACCCGCAGTCCTTCCTGGCGCCACGATCGGCGAATGAGCCGTACCTCAGCTCAGCGCTGGCCAAGGTAGCATCCGTCGTTCGCTCTGCCGAGCAGGCCGGATTCGAACGCAGCCGCATCGCGATTGCCGGCTTCTCGCAGGGCTCGTGTCTGGCAACAGAATTTGTCGCCAGCCATCCCTCCCGCTACAGCGGACTGGTCGCATTCACCGGCGGACTGATTGGGCCGCCCGGCTCACTGCAGCAGCTGCTGCGGCAGCCTGAAACAAGCGAGCTCGCAGGCACTCCTGTGCTCTTCTCCAGCGGCGATCCCGACCCGCACGTGCCGTGGGCGCGCGTGGAGGAGTCCGCAGCGATCCTGCGGAGCATGGGTGCGTCCGTCACTGCGAAGCGTCATCCGGGGCGGCCCCACACCGTCACTCCAGAGGAGTTGCAGCTGGCCCGGGAGCTTCTCCTCTCCGCACACCCCGCGCCCTCTTAAGGCTGATGCCTATGAGCAGACGGCCTCGCGGGTCTCGGATGTGTGCGCTGCAGGAAAGCGCGTGCCACGGAGGCTGAGTCACCGCAGCAGGGCAAGGGTCATCCAGCTGAGGTGGAACCTCACCTTGCCCGCGAGCACTGCTACATCAGAAGGTCAGCCGTGCGCCGAACTGAGCGAACACCTGAGCCTGACTGCGAACTACACCTTCGCCAAAGCGGAGACGTGGGGCTGCGTTCTGGGCGAGCTGTTCGACTACGTCAATGGCATGTGCGACCCGCTGCACCCATTCAGTCCGGGGAGACTACCTACCATCGGGTGAAGATCTTCACCATCACGACTGCCGACAACAGCGGCCGTAGCCGGATCAATGGAGTTCCTACCGCGCTGGGCCGGTTCCGCGGAAGCCCCTACCCACTGGTTGCTGAAAGCGTACTGCACCCGCCGGAGATGTGGATGGCGTGCCGCACTGCGGCCTGACCCAGAGTCACCGAGGCTGCTGGAAGGCGAATGCACCCCTGTCTCTGCGCGGCAGGAATATGCCACGTCGCATCCGGAGAGTGAGATATAAAGTGTAGCTACTTATCCGGCGGGAATTTCTGGAAGGCAACACTCCAACTATGCATGGATCGAAGAGCTCGCATCGGCGGATTGCACTTACTCTCCTGCTCTTGTCGTCTGCGGCCTGCGCCTGCGGCCAGGACCTGGACACCGCGCCACTCAGCTTTCTGCATTGGCGGCTGATCGGTTCCTTTCGGGGTGGCCGGGTGACCTCTGTGGTTGGCGTACCGGATGATCCCAATGTCTACTACTTCGGAACGCCCGGCGGCGGCATCTGGAAAACGACCGATGCTGGTCATGTCTGGAGGCCTATCTTCGATGCGCAGCATGTCGCCTCCATCGGCGCGCTCGCCATCGCACCGTCAGACTCGAAGATCATCTACGCCGGAACCGGAGAGCAGACTCCTGGCAAGGGCGTCTATAAGTCGTCGGACGGTGGTGATACCTGGACCGCTGCTGGTCTTGAGGACACCCGATTCATCCAGGCCGTCATCGTCGATCCTCACGATCCCAACACTCTGATCGCTGGTGCGAACTCCATCGGCGTCTACATCTTCTCCAAACCTTATCCGCTGGCCACGTTCACTACGCCGCGTGGTGTCTTCAAGTCCACTGATGGCGGAAAGTCCTGGACCCAGACACTCAAGAATGATCAAAGTGCCGGCGTCTTCGACCTGGAAGTTGATCCGGACGATCCTCATATTCTCTACGCGTCGGTGTACGTGCCCTCGTCGCCGCAAGCCAAGTCAGCGGATCAGGAAGGCAGCGCTCAGTCGGACTCGCTGCTCTACCGCTCCACAGATCAGGGCTCGACGTGGACTCTGCTCCCCTGTGCCGGGCTGCCCGCCACGGGTCGCGACCGGCTCGGCATCAGCGTAGCGCCGGAAACGGGCGGGAAGCGTCTCTACGCCATCGTTCAGCAGGGCTTCTTTCGTTCAGACGACGCAGGTGCCACGTGGACAAAGTCGACCACGGACCCGCGCGTCATCGGCAACGCCTACTTCAGCCGGATCTTCGTCGACACGAAAAATCCCGACATCCTCTACGTAGCCCAGACCTCGCTCTATCGTTCGCTCGACGGAGGCCACACCTTTTCGGCTTATGTGGGCGCACCCTCCGGCGATGACTTCCACGTGCTCTGGATCGATCCCAAGAACCCGCGACGGCTCTTCCTCGGCGTGGATCAGGGCGCGATCCTCAGCGTCGACGGCGGCGCCAGCTGGAGCTCCTGGTACAACCAGCCGACCGGGCAGTTCTACCACGTCACCACAGATAACGCCTTCCCGTACCGCACCTACGCCGCGCAGCAGGATAGCGGCACACAGTCCGTGCCAAGCCGCAGCGACAACGGCCAGATCACGCCGCAGGACGTCACCTCGGTCGGCGGCTTCGAGTACTGTCACATCGCGCCTGATCCGCTCAACCCGGACTTCGTCTACTCCGGCGGATGGTACGGCACTGTCGTCCGCTTTGACCGTAAATCGGGCCAGTTAGCCACCCTCTTTGAGAAGGGCGAGTCCTACCGCGTCTCGCAGATGCCGCCGCTGTTCTTCTCGCCGCACGACCCGCATACGCTCTATCTCGGCACGCAATCCGTGCTGAAGACCGCAGACCAGGGTAGGACGTGGCAGCCCATCAGCCCCGACCTGACTGAATGGAAGAAGAGCGACGAAGCGAAGGCGGACGAATCCGACAAGCATCCTCCTGCACTCGAGGCGTTGACCGAGTCGCCGGTAGCAGCAGGTGAGATGTGGGCGACCACCGGCAACCGGCTGGTGCAGCTCACCCGCGATGGCGGCGCACACTGGCAGAAGGTCACCCCACCCGGGCTGGAAGCGCCCTACGAACTCCTGTACGTCGAGGCATCGCACCATGACGCTGGCACCGCCTATCTCACCGTCGGTACCAGCCGCCAGTCGCTGCCGCCGCAGGTTCTGCGCACTCGCGACTTCGGCGCCACCTGGCAGTCCATCATCCAGGGCTTGCCGGCAAAGGAGGGAATCCGCGTCGTACGTGAGGACCCAGTGCGCCGTGGGCTGCTCTTCGCTGGAACCGAGACCACGGTGTACGCCTCCTTTGACGATGGCGACCACTGGCACCCGTTGACGCTGAATCTGCCCGCCAGCCCTGTCA
>CAXUMX010000068.1:0-2294 GCA_964252395.1 uncultured Acidobacteriaceae bacterium
CGCCTTTCTAGTAAACCCCCCCCCCAGACCCCCGGCGGGGCTCTCCGATGCATGCCGCACCATCACAACTGGTTCATCTTCTGCAGGAACTCCGCATTGTTCCGCGTCTTGAACTGACGATCCACCAGCAGCTCCATCGCTTCCACCGGAGATAGCGGGTTCAGCACCTTGCGCAGAATCCAGATGCGTTGCAGGTCTTCCTTGGGGATTAGCAGCTCTTCCTTGCGGGGGCCGGAGCGCTGAATATCAATCGCCGGGAAGACACGCTTGTCGACCAGCTTGCGATCCAGGATCACTTCCATGTTGCCCGTGCCCTTGAACTCTTCGAAGATCACCTCGTCCATGCGCGATCCGGTATCAACCAGCGCCGTAGCGATGATAGTGAGCGAGCCTCCCTCTTCGATGTTGCGCGCGGCACCGAAGAAGCGCTTCGGCCGCTGCAGCGCGTTCGAATCGACACCGCCGGAGAGCACCTTGCCCGAGGGCGGAACGATGGTGTTGTAGGCGCGTGCCAGACGCGTGATCGAATCCAGCAGGATGACGACATCCCGCTTGTGTTCCACCAGCCGCTTGGCCTTCTCAATGACCATCTCCGCCACCTGCACGTGTCGGGCGGCGGGCTCGTCAAAGGTGGAGCTGATGACCTCTCCCTTGACCGAGCGCTGCATATCCGTGACCTCTTCCGGACGCTCGTCGATTAGCAGGACGATGAGCGCGACCTCCGGATGATTGGTGGTGATGGAGTTGGCGATGGACTGCAGCAGCATGGTCTTACCAGTACGCGGGGGAGCAACAATCAGTCCACGCTGGCCTTTCCCGATCGGCGTCAGCAGATCCATGACGCGGCCACTGGTGTTCTCGTGCACCGTCTCCATGCGGATCCGCTCTTCCGGATACAGCGGCGTCAGGTTGTCGAACAGGATCTTGTTGCGCGTCTCTTCGGGCGATTCGAAGTTGATGGCTTCGATCTTCACCAGCGCAAAGTACTTCTCGCCCTCGTGCGGCGGCCGCACATTGCCGCTGATGGTGTCACCTGTCTTCAAATCAAACTTGCGGATCTGCGACGGCGAAACATAGATGTCGTCGGGCCCCGGCAGATAGTTGTAGTCAGGAGAGCGGAGAAAGCCGTAGCCGTCCGGCAGGATTTCGAGCACACCTTCCGCGAAGATGTGGCCCTCTTTTTCGCTCTGCGCCTGGAGAATTTTGAAGATGAGATCTTGCTTGCGGAGCCCGCTGGCTCCAGGGATTTCGAGCGTGCGCGCGATGCGGCTCAGCTCGGTGATGTTTTTTTCTTTCAGTTCTGCGATGGTCACAATTCACCTGCGGTAGGAGGTTGGAAGGAGGATCTTTAGGAAGGAAGAGGGTCGTTCAGGAGGGATGATACGAGTTTCGTCTGCTCACTACTGTACCGCAACAGGCAGGGGACCGCAGCGAGCGGCCGCGCTTAGGCTGCGCGGCGCTGCTGGGGGATCGACTGCTCGGCGATGGTGCTCATCTGAGGGCCAGAGGCCAGCGGGCTGGCCTCGTGGAAGCGCTCCAGAACCTCGTTCGTGGTGTCCTGCAGGCGGGTGTTGGGCTTATGCAGCTTGCGGGTGGCCTTCGACGCCAACTGACACAGCTGATAGCGGTTAGTGATGTGGGTCAAAGCCCCGTAGATCAGATCGGAACGCATTGAATCTCCTTCTTTTGACGGTCTTGGTGCAGTTACCCGTGGCTTTACCCTCGAATACCGCCCGACCTTATTTTTCCTGACGCATTCAAGACGCAGTCACAACTCAAAGGATGCAGAACTGCGCCCGCAATTACATATTTATGTACAATGCCGCGGATTTTTTGAATCTTCGCGAAGTTAGGACCACGCGCCTGAACTTAGAGGCACACGAGTGCAGCCTGCAACGTTCGATCAGGAGTGGAGAAACCACGCTGGAGGGATGGTGGAAGCTCATCCCTCGCCGGCAAGAGAAACATTATCGTTTGGAAGCCGACAGGTCAACATTTTTCTCATAGGTAGAATCAATATGCATCCTGATTCTGGGATGCGGCCAGCAAACGCCCTCGATCGTTGAAGTTATAGAAGTAATTTAGGTGCTGATAGTCCTCTTTGCGCACCAGTTTTCCGCAGCGAACCCGGGTAATCTACACAAAATCATACCCTTACAGCGAGAGATCAGGGCCATTGCCGAGTCAGCTCCAGTAGTTTCTATCGAGAGTTCGGTACTGAATCGCCTCGGCCAGATGACCGACCGTCAGCGCGACCGCGCCTTCAAGATCGGCGATTGTCCGCGCGACCTTCA
>CAXUMX010000068.1:2304-15348 GCA_964252395.1 uncultured Acidobacteriaceae bacterium
GGTCGTGGGCGCGGGCGCTTAACCCCTGTTGCTGCATGGCGCGCTCCAACAAACGTTCCGCCTCGGGCGGTAACTCGCAGTACTGGCGAATCTGCCGGGTCGTCATCTGCGCGTTGGCAAAGATGGCCTCCTCCTGGAAGCGCTCCTGTTGCCGTGCCCGCGCCGCCAGCACACGGGTGCGAATTTCGACTGAGCCCTCATTCGCCTGTCCGCCGCGCAGCTCCTTATATTGAACCGCCGGCACTTCTATATGGATATCGATGCGATCGAGCAGCGGGCCTGACACCCGGGAGACGTACCGCTGCATCATGGGCGGCGTGCACTGGCACTCCCGTGATTTGTCGTTGAAGTACCCGCAGGGGCAGGGGTTCATAGCTGCCGCCAGCATGAAGCGGGCCGGAAAGTTCAGCGACATGGAAGCACGCGCAATCGTGACTGTGCCGTCTTCGAGCGGCTGGCGCATCACCTCAAGCACGTTGCGCGGGAACTCTGGCAGCTCATCCAGAAAGAGCACGCCATTGTGCGCCAGGGAGACCTCGCCTGGGCGTGGGATGGCGCCCCCGCCAATCAGCCCGGCGTCAGAGATGGTGTGGTGCGGCGAACGGAAGGGACGCTGCGTCACCAGCCCGGCATCCGCGTCCAGAACTCCGGCTACAGAGTGAATCTTGGTGGTCTCCAGCGCTTCGGCAAAGCGCAACGGCGCCAGAATCGAGGGCAGCCGCTTCGCCAGCATGGTCTTACCCGAGCCAGGCGGCCCGATCATCAGGATGTTGTGTCCACCGGCGGCTGCCACCTCCAGCGCCCGCTTGGCCATGATCTGCCCGCGGACGTCGCGGAAGTCGAACGGAAACGAGACCTGCGCATCCAGCATCTCGTTGGGACGGACACGGTAAGGCTCGGTGTGGATGCCACCGTTGGCTGCGGCGTTCAGCAGCTCGCGCGCCTCCGGCAGAGAGGCGACCGGATATACATTCAGCCCTTCGACTACGGCGGCTTCGGCTGCGTTCTCGCGGGGCACAATCAGGTTCAGGATGCCCCGCTCCTTCGCCGCTACCGCGATTGGCAGCATGCCCGGGACGCCGCGCACACTGCCGTCCAGGCCCAACTCCCCGATGCTGAGGAACTGGCTGATGTCCTTGCTGGTGAGCGCACCATGCGCGCCCAGGATGCCCACCGCGATAGGCAGGTCGAAGCCGGATCCTTCCTTCTTCAGATCCGCCGGAGCCAGATTGATGGTGATGTGCGTCGGGGGCAGCGTGAAGCCGGAGTTGCGAATGGCAGCGCGCACACGATCGCGGCTCTCCCGCACCGCTGCGTCCGGCAGCCCCACCGTGGAGAAGCGGTCCTCCTGTGTCTGAATGCCGGAGAAGTCCACCTCAACATCGATGATGTGCGCATCGATGCCGTAGACTGCCGCACTCAGCGCCTTGAAGTGCATAGAGAGCCGCCTGTTCGCATAGAAGAACGAGTCTAGCGACCCCCCGCCTTGCAATACGAGCCCACGAAGGTTGCAGAGGTACATAGGCTGAAGCGACGCTGCGGGTCAGCTGATCGACCGACTGGTACCATAGCCAGTTGTGAAGACCTCCCTATTCGATCTATACAAAGTGGGCATTGGGCCCTCTAGCTCCCACACCATGGGACCGATGCGTGCCGCGCGCACCTTCCTGCTCGCGCTCGACGCGGAGGACCTGCTCAAACGGACCGCAGAGGTTCGCACGGAGCTCTACGGATCACTTGCGCTCACGGGCAGGGGCCACGGCACAGATCGCGCGGTGATGCTGGGGCTGCTCGGAGAGGAGGCGAGCACTCTCGATCCGGATACCGTCGAAACCAAGCTGGAGCAGGTACGCAGCACGGGTAGGCTCGCATTGCTCGGCAGCCATCCTGTTTCGTTTCAGGCAGAGCAGCACATTCTCTTCCATCGTGACCAGATGACGCCGCCTGGCGCCATCACACAGCACCCGAATGGCGTGCGTTTCACCGCGCTTGATGCAGAGGGCATCACCCTTTCGGTCGCAACCTACTTCTCGATCGGCGGCGGCTTCATCGTCGAGGACGGCATCGATGTCGACGCGGTGCCGGAGATAGGAAGCTCGACGCTGCCCTACCCCTTCCGCAGTGCGGCAGAGCTGCTGGAGATGGCCGAAGCGGCAGGGCTGCGCATCGACGAGTTGATGCTGCGCAACGAGTGCGCGCGACTCGGCGGGGCGCCGGATGCAGCCGGGCAGGTGCGCCATGGCATTCTCCACCTCTGGCAGGTGATGCAGGACTGCGTCGCTCGCGGGCTCACGATGGACGGCATTCTTCCCGGCGGCCTGCATGTGCGGCGCCGGGCGAAGCGTCTTGCGGAGCGGCTGAAGCAGAAGGCGGCGGCAGGCCAGGTCACGGATCCGCTGGCTTCGCTCGATTGGGTCACCATCTACGCGATGGCCGTGAACGAAGAGAATGCCGCCGGTGGCCGGGTGGTGACAGCGCCAACCAATGGTGCGGCCGGCGTGGTGCCCGCTGTCGCGCACTACTACCGCAACTACATCGCAGGCGCGGACGAGGCGGGTATGCTGCGCTACTTCCTCGCCTCGGCAGCCATCGGCATTTTGTACAAGGAAAACGCCTCGATCTCCGGCGCGGAGGTGGGCTGTCAGGGCGAAGTCGGCGTGGCCTGCTCCATGGCAGCAGGCGGATTAGCAGCAGCCATGGGCGGCTCCAACGCGCAGGTGGAGCATGCGGCCGAGATCGGCATGGAGCACAACCTGGGGATGACGTGCGATCCGATTGGAGGCCTGGTGCAGATTCCCTGCATCGAGCGCAACGCCATGGGTGCGGTGAAGTCGATTCATGCCTGCCGGATGGCGCTGGCCGAGGAGGACGAACACAAGGTCTCCCTCGACCAGGTGATCCGCACCATGTATGAGACCGGCTTGGACATGCAGTCGCGCTACAAGGAGACGTCGCTCGCCGGGCTGGCCCTGAACGTTATCGAGTGCTGAAGAAACTTTGGCGTCAGCAACGCGTTTTTCTAGTGCGGATGCTCTTCTTCGGCGCGATCACGCGGCCGAGTGATTTGCCTCTGCGGTTTCAAACGCCTCGCCATTCGCCTCACCGCCATCCTTCACCTTCAGCAGGGTCAGCATAGGCGCCGTCAGCATCGTGGTCACCAGGGCCATGACTACCAGCATGGTAAACAGGGTCGGCGAGAAGACTCCGGCGTTGTAGGCGATGTTCAGCACGATCAACTCCACCAGCCCGCGGGTGTTCAGCAGGGCGCCCAGTGCTCCAGCTTCCCGCCAGCTATGCCCACTCCAGCGCGCCGCCAGCACCGCTCCTCCGACCTTACCTATCACTGCGGCGAGCAGCACGATGCCCGCCCACAGCCACATGTTCGCGTCGTCCAGCAGGTCCAGCCGCGTGCGCATGCCGGTCAGGGCGAAGAACAGCGGCAGCAGCAGCACGGAGACCAACATATCCAGACGGCCGCGTATCTCCTCCTGCCAGCGCGGAATACGCGGGAAGCAGACTCCGGCCAGGAAGGCACCGAAGAGTGGATGAATACCCAACACATCCGTTGCCGCGGCCGAGAGCAGGACGCAGGCTACGACGACACCCAGCAGCTCCAGTGAGAGCCCGGTCGCCTTCACCCGCTTCACGGCCATGTTGGCCAGCGGCCGCACCACGGCCAGCATGAAGAGCAGGTACCCGGCGAGCCCAGCCATGCGCACCCACAGCGGCGCACCCTCGCCATCCTTGCCGATGATGGCCAGCGCGAAAGCGAGCAGAAGCCAGGCCACCACATCGTCAACGGCCGCGCACAGAATGGCGGTGGTTCCCAACGACGTACCCTGCAGACGCCGTTCTTCAAGAATACGGGCTAGCACCGGGAAAGCTGTGATGCTCATTGCGATGCCCAGGAAGAGCACGAAAGGCATGCTGCCAATGCCATGCGGCGCAAACCGGATGCGCAGCGAATGCGCCAGCACCGCAGCCATCGCAAAAGGGAACAGGATGCTCATCCCGCTGGCGACGACGGCTGTGGCGCGCTGCCGGTAGAGCTGCGCATAATCCAATTCCATGCCGATGAGGAACAGGAACAGAATCAGGCCGATGGTGCTCAGGTTCTCGAAGTTTGCGAACGAGTGCGGCGTGAAGGAATGCGCCACCCCGGGCGCCATTCGTCCCAATACCGAGGGCCCTAGCAGAATGCCGCCGACAATCTCTCCGATCACCCTCGGTTGACCGACCTTGCGGGCCAGCCAGCCACAGGCCAGCGTGACCAGTAGTACCACCGACATCTGCAGCAGCAGGAGCGTCATGCGACGTGCTGTCCCTTCATAAGGAGGTCCCAGAGGCAGTACCGCAAGCGGCAGGCGATGCACAGATCAGATTCAGCGCCCTGGGATCGAACGTCCCGTGTTCGCGCTCGGATGGAGGGACAGCTGCCAGAGCGCGGCGCAGCCCGCCGGACCGAGGCTGGGCCAGCGACTCCATTGTAGCCTGCATGCCGCGTCTGAAAGTGGCGCAATCGCCGCCGCCACACTTCGGAACCTGCGGCAGAGATCGTGCGCGCCGCCGTTGCTACGCCAACTCCACGGCCATGGCGACGGAGTTACCGCCACCCAGGCACAGGGTTGCGACCCCGCGACGCTTGTTGCGATGCAGCATCGCGTAGATCAGCGTGGTGAGCACGCGCGCGCCGCTGGCACCGATGGGGTGTCCCATCGCCACCGAGCCGCCATTCACGTTCACCCGCGAAGAAAGATCCGTATCCAGCCCGAGCTCCTTCATGACACCGAGCGCCTGCACCGCGAAGGCTTCGTTCAACTCGTACAGGTCAACGTCTTCCTTCTTCCAGCCTGTCTTGGCGAGCACGCGCTGCACGCCGATGACTGGGGCAAGCATCACCCACTTGGGATCGACTCCACTGGTGGCCTGGCCAACAATGCGCACCAGCGGCTTCAGCTTCAGCTCTGCTGCGCGCTTGGCGGACATCACCACCACTGCCGCCGCGCCGTCGTTCACTCCCGGCGCGTTGCCTGCGGTCACGGTTCCGTCCTTGCGGAAGGCGGGCTTCAGCGCACGCAGGCCTTCGATCGACGCATCTTCCCGCACGCTCTCGTCACGGGTCAGCAGTCCTGGCGCTTCACCCTTTTTCTTGGGCGGGATCTCGACCGGAAGAATCTCGTCCTTGAACGCGCCAGAGCGCTCTGCCGCCACTGCCTTCTGATGCGAGCACAACGCGTACGCGTCCTGCTGCTCCCGCGTGATGGAGTGCTTCTCCGCAACGTTCTCCCCGGTCACGCCCATGTGGTAGTCGTTGAAAACATCCCACAGACCATCCCGAATCATGGAGTCGACAACTTTGCCATCGCCCATGCGAAATCCATTGCGCGCCTGCGGCAGCAGGTACGGCGCGTTCGACATGCACTCCATGCCACCCGCGATCACCACCTCGGCATTGCCGGTCTGGACGGCCTGCGCCGCGAGCCCCACCGTTTTCAGGCCGGAGCCGCACACTTTGTTGATAGTCATGGCGCTGACTGTAGGCGGCAGCCCGCCATACAGCGCTGCCTGCCGCGCCGGGTTCTGTCCTAACCCCGCCGACACGACGTTACCCATAATGCATTCATCGACTGAATCGGCGTCTATCCCTGCGCGGCGCAACGCCTCACGCACAGTCAACGCGCCGAGCTCCGTTGCACTGTAGCTGGCAAGCGAACCCTGGAAGCGCCCGATCGGCGTGCGCACTGCGGAGACGATCACTACCTCTTCCATCTGAAGATCCTCTGCTTCCTGCAGGCCCCTCTGACCGACACCAGCGCCCGGGCCGACCTTTGAACATAGCAGGCCGGGAATGCAGGCCGCAAAGCCAGGCGACGTCATGCCTGCGCCCGTACCGGCTACCCGGAAGATCGGCCAACAGGACAGCAAGACCAACCTCCCCAAACCAGTGCGCATACGATGGTGCACAAGACTCGCCACGCACAGCGCCCATGGACCAGACACCCGCAACTTCCCAAGACCCTCACCTGATACTTGAGCCGCCGCCGCGCGAACCGGAGCTTGCTCCGGTGGCGCCGTACTGGCACACCGTTGCCTTGCTGATGCTGGTGCTCGGCGTTTCGTTTGCAAACACGCGCTGGGCTGCGCAGCTGGCGCAAGTTGCCATTGCACACCATGGAGGCTCAGCCGCTCCCGGTGTTGCGCGACAGGGCGCCGTTCCAGCTCAGGGTGTTCTCGCCCAGCATGCCCGCACGCTGACCTACCTCGTCACGCTTGCCTGGGAGTGGCTGCTGCTAGGGTTCGTTCTCTGGGGATTGCGCATGCGACGCGTTCCAGTGCGGCGGCTGCTGGGGTTGCGGCGCCGCGGCGCAATCGAGTGGTGGACCGATGCCGGCATCGCCTCCGGATTCTGGTTTGCTTCGGCCTTGACATTGGCCGCATGCAGTTTGGCTCTGCGCCGGGTACACGTGGACCCGGGCACGATGCGCGCCGCGCTGATCCGGCTTGCACCTGCTTCGGCGCTGCAGCTGGCCATGTGGATCGCACTCAGCATCTCTGCCGGTTTTTGTGAGGAGATGATCTTTCGCGGGTATCTGCATCAGCAATTCAGCGCTCTCACCCGCCGTATGTGGTTGGGCGCGACCATCTCCGCTGTCGTCTTCGGACTGGCACATGGCTATCAGGGATTGAGCGGTGTCCTGCTGATCACGCTGTATGGCGTGTTCTTCAGCGTGCTCGCGCATCAACGGCGCAGTCTGCGCGCGGGCATACTCGCGCACGCATGGCAGGACGCATCAAGCGGTGTTGCTTTGTTCCTGCTCGTCCACGTGCTGCATCGTCTCCCACAGTAGTTGCAGAGTTCGCGAGAACAAGCATGCCGATGTGCGAGAAGCACGCGAAAGATTGATTTTTTTCTTGACACTCTTTTTCACTCACTCTATACATTCCGTAACTGCAACAACGGCGTTGCAGCAAAAGGGAGAATAGAAACCATGGCAACGAAGAAGGCAGCCAAGAAGACGGCCACCAAGAAGGCGGCCAAGAAGGCAACCAAGAAGAAGTAGTTCAACCCAAACAGCAGGACCCTCGGGGGACGCAGGCAAGCGTCCCCCGAAGTGTTTTTGGACAAGCTCTTTGTTCCCGCCCCCGCGATACATTCAACTGCATGACACGCCGCCGCTGGATCGCCGATACCTGGACCGACCGCACCGCCACCCTACACGGAGACCAGGCTCAGCACCTGGCACGCGTGCTGCGCGCGCAGCCCGGGATGCTGTTCGACGTAGTGGCTGGCGGCTTTGTATGGAGCGCGCGGATCGATACCGTCGAAGACGATGCGGTCCGGTTCACGTTGATGGAGGAGCTGCAGACCTCCGCCGAGATACCGCTCATCATCGGACTCAGCATCTTCAAGTTCGACCGGATGGAGTGGGCCATCGAGAAGGTGGTCGAATTGGGATGCACCCGCGTCGTCCCCCTGCTGGCGCAACGGACAGAGAAGCACCTGGCCATGGCGGCTCAAAAGCGGGTAGAGCGATGGCGCCGGATCGCGCGTGAAGCTGCGCAGCAGTCCCGCCGCGCCGATCTGCCGGAGATCGCCGAACCGGTGAAGCCGGCGGCATGGCTGGCAAGCCTGCCCGCCGCTGCGTCGGAGCCGGCATCCTCGCAGCGCATCCTGCTGGCTGAGACAGAACAGGATCGCTCGCTGTTACAGATGCTTAGCACCAGGAACAGTGCCCCTAACGGCCGCGCCTGTTCAGAGGATGCCGGAAAACAGGCGGCTGAAACGCTCCTGGCCTTCGGTCCCGAAGGCGGATGGACCGACCAGGAAGTGACGATGTTTACCGGGGCAGGCTGGCAGAGCGCGAGCCTGGGGCCGACGATTCTGCGGGTGGAGACGGCGGCGATTGCCGCATTGGCGATCGCTGCCGCCTGCCAGAACGAGAGAGCGCAGGCCCAGGCACAGAGTAAAGAAGCCTAGCTGAACAGCTCTTTCATCTTGTCCATCAGGCTGCGTGAGGTGGCGCGGTTTTCCGTGGTGAGCGTGCTGCCCAACTGCTGGATCAGCTCACGCTGCGCTTTGGTCAACTTCTTCGGAGTCTCCACCACAATCTCGACAATCAGGTCGCCACGTCCGCGTTCATTCAGGAATGGAACGCCCTTGCCGCGCAGACGAAACTCGCGTCCGCTCTGCGTTCCCTCAGGAACCTTGAGGGTCGTCTCACCCTCGAGCGTCTGAATGGTGATCTCGGACCCAAGCGCCGCCTGCGGGAAGGAGACCATCACAGCGAAGTGCAGGTCATGGCCTTCGCGCTCAAAGTACGCGTGCGGCCGAACCGTCAGTACGACGTAAAGGTCGCCTGCGTTGCCGCCATAGCGCCCTGCATCGCCCTCGCCCTGGTACCGGATGCGCGTCCCGTCTTCCACGCCCGCGGGGATCTTCACCTGAATGGTGCGCTCTCGCTCCACCCGCGCTTCGCCCTTGCACGTGGGGCATGGCTCGGTGACGACCTGGCCGGTGCCGCTGCATACGGGGCATGTGCGTGCGATCGAAAAGAAGCCCTGCTGGAAGCGGACCTGTCCACGCCCGCCGCACTGTTGGCAGGTGCTGGCGCCCTTTCCGTTCGCTCCGCCGCTGCCGCGGCAGTCTCCGCAGACCTCCATGCGCTTGATGCTGACCGACGTCTCCCGGCCGAAAACGGCCTCTTCGAAGTCGATGGTCAGGTCAAAGCGAATATCCCGTCCGCGCTGCGCGCGGGATGCGCGTCCGCCGCGGCCACTCGAGACATTGAACATCTCGCCGAAGAAGTCGCCGAAGATATCGCCCAAATCGACGCCCTGCGGAAAGCCCCCCTCAAACCCGCCCGCACCACCCACACCGGCGTGGCCGAAGCGGTCGTAGGAGGCGCGCTTCTGCGGATCGCTCAGTACCTGATAGGCCTCACTGGCCTGCTTGAAACGCTCCTCCGCCTCCGGATTCCCGGGATTGCGGTCAGGATGGTACTGCATCGCCAGCTTCCGGTAGGCGGTCTTCAGCTCCTGCTCGCCACACTCCCGTGTGACTCCCAGGACCTCGTAGTAGTCGATCTTGGTCACGTTTGGCATTTTCCCTTACTCAATCTCGTATTGCTTGGTGCGCCGGGTATCTCCCTGCACGGCGCGGCCTGTATAGCAGCCGTCCTTAGCCGGCGCGGCACTCTCCGCGCCCTGCAGTCTTATGCCTCTGCCTGTTGCGGATTGCTGGCGATGCGCACCAGTGCCGGGCGCAGCAGCCGGTCCTTGATGCGGTAGCCGCGGCGGACCTCTTCAACCACTTGATGATCGGGAACGTCGGCACGCTCCACACTTTCGAGCGCCTCATGCACGCGCGGATCAAACGGCACCCCGACCGTCTCGACCGGCGTGACCTGGAGCGAACGCAGCACCTCTTCCATCTGCTTCGCGATCAGCTCCACACCGGTGCGCAACTGCTCTGCCGTACCGGCGGAGCCGAGTGCCAGACGGAAGTTATCGAGCACAGGAAGGAACTGCTCCACTGCATCCGAGATGGCGAAGGCACGATAATCGGTGCGCTCCCTGGCCTCGCGCTTGCGGGCGTTGTCGAACTCCGCCTGCAGACGCGCCAGGCGCTCAAACAGGCCGTCGCGCTCCGCACGCAGGCGTTCAATCTCTTCATCCAGAGCAGTCTCCGTTCCTCCGGCGGGTGCTGCCGTATTCGGCTGAGCCTCCGCTGCCCCGCCCTCCGTCACACCGTTCTGCTGGGCGGCATCCTGCTCGTCGATCTTCTGTTCCGTACCGTTCTGCATGTCGATTCTCTCGTCCGTCGTGTTGTCTGTAGTTCTCATAGCCATAGTCCAGGTGATTTGCTGCTTCGCTGCTTGCGTCAGGGCCGCACGCGACTTATTCGCTGGCGGGACCTGAGGAGCCCTGCGAGCTAGCCTCGGGGATTTTGCAGCAGCCGCTCCGAAAGTTGTGCGATATAGGAGACCGCCTGGATGGTCTCGTTGTAGCGGATGCGTGTCGGGGCCAGCACTGCTACGGTCCCGACACTGTCCGCGCCCAGCCGGGTGCCAGCGCCGATCAGCACCATGTTCTCCATCTCCGGCATCGCGTCCTCCAGGCCTACCACCACGCGCACCGCCTGCTGACGTGCATCCACATACGCGCTCAGCAGCTCGATCAACTGTTGCTTTGCCTCAAGCGCGCCCAGCAGGGTCCGCAGCCGCTCTTGGTCCACGTTGCGATTCACCAGGTTGGCCACGCCTTCAACAAAGATCACCTGCGATGACGGACCTTCCGCCAGCGCACCCTTGCGGAACAGCTCACCGACGGACTGCATCAACCGGTCGTACTCGCTGCGCTCCTGTTCGATACGGGTCGCGATCTCCCCCCGTATGCGGTCGATCAGCCAGCCGCGGAAGTTCCCGTTCAGAAAGTTTGCCGCGACCTCAAGCTCACCCTGGGAGAGGTCGCGATCCAGCTGCAGCACCCGATCCAGAACTGTCCCGCCGCGCGTGACCACGACGGCCAGCACCCGCTGCACTGCCAGCCGTGAAAAGTGAATGTGCTCCAGCGACTCTGTCACCTGCGCTCCGCCGGCAGCCATGCCCACACCGCTCGATATCAGCGCAAGCACATGCGAGGTGCGCTCCAGGAAGTGCTGGCGGCTGTTCACGCCCTCAAACGAGGCGTCGATCTGTTCCCGCTGCTCCAAAGAGAGCTGAGCCGGCGCATGGCCGCCACCCGCGGCACGGGCCGCGCCTGCAAGGTGTTCGACATAGAAGCGAAAGGCCTTGGCGGTCGGAATCCGGCCGGCGGAGGTGTGCGGCTGATCCAGCAGTCCCAGTTCGCTCAGCGAGGCCATGACATTGCGAATAGTGGCCGGGCTCATCCCTTCCTTATCCGCATAGATCCGGGCCACAGCCTGAGACGCAACCGGCTCGCCGGTCGCGATATACATCTCCAGAATGGCAGTCAGTATCATCCGCTCGCGCGGGCTGATCCGGATCTCTGCACTCATGGCCGCCCCCACCTGCATCAGCACCCATCCCGTGCTTTCGGGTAGATGCTGCCTCATTTATCGTATCAGGTTGGACGCAATCACCTGCTGTCGCGTAACCGGCTCCACAAGGAGCGTGCGGCAGCTAACCAAAGACGCGCCAGGCGGTTCCTACGAAGGCGGGAGAGATCACAGCGCCGGCCGATACTTGCTGCCGTAACAGACTCCGGATGCAGGCTTTCGATAACACGGCGAACCTCAGGGATTGCGGACACAGCGGCTCGGGAAAGAGATAGGGTTCCACGTCATGGCTCATCGGCGTACACGGATTGTCGTCGCGGGAGTAGTGGTCTTACTGCTGCTCGTGCTGGTTCTGGTTCTGGTCATTCCTTACTTCCTCAACGCGGATACCTACCGTCCGCGAATCGAGCACGCCCTCTCCGACGCGACAGGACGCCGGGTCACGCTGGGCCATCTTGCCTTCTCCCTGTTCAACGGCAGCCTCACCGCCCAGCAGCTCACAATCGCGGATGATCCAGCCTTCAGCCAGCAGCCTTTTCTGACCTCGCAGCAGATCAACATTGGCGTAGAGGTGATGCCGCTGCTGACCAGCCGCGAGGTGAAGATCCGCAGCATCGCCATTGCTTCCCCCCACATCGCGCTGATCAGCAACCAGGCCGGTGTATGGAATTACGCCAGTCTGGGCAATGCCAGCAAGCGCACCCATGCCCAAGAGACGCAGAGCACCATGCCCAACCTCTCCATCGCACGGCTGCAGGTGAAAGATGGGCAGGTCACGGTCTCGACGATCGGCGGCAACATACCGGCGCGCACCTTCTCCAACGTGCAGGCGGACATCGGCGACTTCTCCCTAACGACACCGTTCACCTACTCGCTCTCGGCACAGCTGCCGGGCAGTGGCAGCCTCTCTGTCTCCGGCAAAGCCGGGCCCTTCAACCAGAACGACGCCTCGGCAACCCCGTTTACGGCGAAGGTGGATGTACAGCACGCAGATCTGGTTGCGACGGCGCTGGTGCCGCCCGCTGCGGGCATCTCCGGCTTCGCAAATCTGAACGCCGACGCGACGTCGAGTGGCCAGGCGCTCCATGCCCGGGGGACGCTTGAAGCATCGCAGCTCAAGCTCGCGCAGAAGGGGAGTCCGGCCCCGCGCCCTGTGCACGTCAACTTCACCCTGGATCAGGATCTGCGCGCCCTCTCCGGTCAGGTGCGAAATACCACGGTGGCCTTTGACAAAGCTGCGTTCGCCATCGCTGGCTCCTACACCACGCGCGGCACCGTCACCAATCTGAACCTGCACATCACCGGCAACGGTGTGCCGCTCAATGACCTGGAGGCCTTCCTGCCATCGCTCGGCGTGCAGATTCCGGCGGGCTCGCGGCTGCAGGGCGGCACGCTGACTACGTCGCTCGATGTCACCGGCTCCTCGCAAGCTCCGGTGATCAGCGGGCCGGTCCGGCTGAACAACACGCAGCTTGCAGGCTTCGATCTGGGCTCCAAACTCTCCGCGCTGAACGCGCTTACAGGCACGCGCAGCACCGGCAATACCACCACCATCCAGGTACTGAGCACGAATATCCGCAGCGCAGGTGGCGGTCTGGATGCGCAGAGCATCGTCGCCGTGGTGCCCGGCATAGGATCTGCCACGGGCAACGGTACAGTCAGCCCGTCTGACGCCTTGAATTTCAAGCTGCTTGCGAAGCTGGACCAGAGCGGCGCGGGCGGTATGGCCACCCAGGCAATCTCCATGATCGGCGGCGGCGTAGGCGGCGCAGCCGGCAGTGCACTGCGCAACGGCATCCCTGTCTCCATCACCGGAACCGCGTCAAACCCGGTCTTTACTCCCGATGTGAAGGGGCTGGCGGGCAACGCCATCAATCCGGGCGCCCTGCTGCAGAACCGGCTGGGCAAGCAGTTGCCGCAGAACAATCCGCTGGGCAACGCGCTCGGGGGACTGCTGGGCAAGCACTGAAGCAAGCAGGGCGTCCGCGAACGGCGCCCTGCTTGCCTGCTTCGCGACAGTTACGTGA
>CAXUMX010000069.1:0-15323 GCA_964252395.1 uncultured Acidobacteriaceae bacterium
GGTCTACACCATGCGCGACATCGACGAGCGCGGCATGCGCACCGTTATGGAGGAGGCGCTGCGCTCCGCCGGCCGCGGCACCGCCGGCTATCACGTCTCGCTCGACATGGACTGGATTGACCCCGAGGACGCTCCCGGCGTCGGCACCCCGGTGCGCGGCGGCGCCACCTACCGCGAAGCCCACCTGGCCATGGAGATCCTCGCCGACCACGGTCGCATGCTCAGCTTCGAGATCGTCGAGGTCAACCCCGTCATCGACGAGCACAACCGCACCGCTCACCTCGCCGTCGAGCTCATCACCTCCGCCTTCGGCAAGAAGATCCTCTAAGCGGGAGCCAGACGCTGCGATACAAACTCGGTTACGTCAGTCGCCACAATCGTCGTTGCAGACATGCGCTCTTGCAAAGAGGTGTGCGCCGGGCGCTGTCCCAGCAAACACACCGGCCACCAGCTAGGCGATGACCTGCCGCCGGATCGGTTGCGGCTGACCATAGGTGAGCGAGCGCCAGACCCACTCCACTGGACCGAAGGCGAAGTGGCGCGTCCAGAGCGTGCTGAAGATCAAGTTGCACAACCAGACGCCAAGCACAACGAGGTATAGCTGGTAGTACGCCATCTCACCATAGAGATGGAAAGGGCCCCAGGCGAAGATCCACTGACAGATGATGCTGGTCATCAGGTAATTGGAGAGTGCCGTCTGGCCCACGGCGGAGAAGGCACGAGAGAGAAATCGGGCTCGACCGGAGCGTATCCAGAGCATCAGGAGTGCCGTCAGGCCCAGCACCATGGGGATACGAGTGGTCGAGATGGGCAGGTAGTACCAGCAGTTCATCGCTTCAGTAGCGAAGTGGTCTCGGATGATCTGCCAGGTGCAGTACAGACTGATGGGGATACCGGTGAACAGGCCGGCAACTGCGGTACGGATGTAGATTCGCGTCCGGAGTGCGCCCGTCAGAAAGCCGTTGCGCAGCAGGACTATACCCAGCATCATCATGCCGATGATGTCGGCCGGCCCGGTCCAGGCGAAGAACAGCTCTTGCTTAAGAAAATGGGCAAGCGGCTGGTGAAGGCGTGCGCCGTAGGGCGACTGACCTGCCTTGGCGGCCTTCTCCAGCGCGGTGCGGCTTTTAGTAGGAGGCACAAGCTTCTGAGCCCATTCGCCCTCCGCCCGGATGAGCAAGGGGCCGGGCGGTATGCCGGCGAATCTTTCCGCAGTAGCCAGAGCGACGCGTCCTCCACGGGCTGTGTCAGCATAGCCATGATGGAGGGCGATCAACGCGATCGTGCCCGGAACGATTGCGAAGAAGAGCCCGAGCGCGATGAGGGTGCGATTGTTGAAGCGAGATACCCAGTAAAGAAATACCAGAGCTGAGACGGCATAAGGAAATAGGAAGTCGCCATACCAAAGGAAGTATGAGTGGCATAGTCCGAGCACGGCCATCCAGCCGTAACGACGAAAGAAGATTGCCGCGGCCCGCCGACGTCCGTTGCGCTGCTCGATGCGGGTCAGCAGCAGAAAGGCACCGGCGCCAAAAATAAACTCCAGAAGACTACGAGTCTTGGCAGCGCAGAAGACCTGTTGAAAGAGATAGAGGACAGTGTTCAGTGTCGCGTATGGACCGCTGAAGATCGGCTTTAAAGAGGTGCCTATGCCGACGCTGATACCGCCGAAAAGCTCTTGAATGTTCGACAACAGGATGCCCATGACGGCGACGCCGCGCAGCACGTCGAGCGACGAGATGCGCTCCTGAAGCTGCACCGGCAAAGGGGGACCGGCGAGCTCTTCTGCGATGAAAGCTGGCCGCGCGATGAGGACGGGGGAGGAGTCTGCCATCAAAATAGAGTCTATCGGAAGGCCGCAGTCCAGTCGCACGCCGTAGCGCGCGATCTCCATGCTGAAGCAGCTGTCGCTCTAAACTTGGAGGGCGACCTGATGCGCCCCGCCGATCTGGAGAGTCGTTCATGCCCCTGCAGTCCTTCCGTGTTGCTCTCGCCGCTGTCGCGCTCGCCGCTGCTGCCCGCATCATCGGTACCGCCCAGACTCCCGCTGCGCCGACCCTGGGTACCGCCGCGGACAGCAATGCCATGGCGGAGCGGGTCAAGGCCGAGTACCTCCACGCCTGGCAGGGCTACCACACCTACGCTTGGGGCCACGATGCGCTCATGCCGCTGTCAAAGCAGCCGCACGACTGGTATGGCGTCTCCCTGCACATGACCCAGATCGATGGCCTCGACACCATGCTGCTCATGGGTCTGGAGCCGCAGGCCTCGGAGGCGGAGCAGGACATCGACAAGCACCTCTCCTTCGATCAGGACATCTACGTCAAGAACTTCGAGATCACCATCCGCTGCCTCGGCGGGCTGCTCAGTGAGTACGAGGCCACCAACGATCCGCAACTGCTGAAGCTGGCCACGGACCTGGGACGGCGCCTCCTGCCGGCCTTCCACTCACCCACCGGCATGCCCTACCAGTTCGTCAACCTGCACACCGGCCAGGTGCGCGGCGCAGAGACCAATCCGGCCGAGGTCGCACTCCTGCCGGAGTTCGGCACTCTCTCAAAGCTCACCGGTGACCCCGTTTACTACGACACCGCGAAGCGCGCCATGACCGAGATGTGGAAGCGCCGCTCGTCTCTCGACCTGGTCGGCCTCGGCATCAACGTCGAGTCCGGCGAGTGGACCGACTCCACCGCCACTATCTCCGGCGGCATCGACTCCTTCGACGAGTACCTGCTCAAGAGCTATCTCCTCTTCGGCGATCGCGACTGCCTCGAGATGTGGCAGAAGAGCATCGTCGCCGTCAACAAGTACCTGGCCGAGGAGACACGACTCGGCCTCTGGTACGGCCAGGCGGACATGCGCACCGGCGCGCGTACCACGCATGAGTACGGCGCGCTCGACGCATTTTTTCCCGCGCTGCTCGCCCTTGCCGGCGACCTGCCTCGCGCCGAAGCGCTGCAGCGCTCCAGCCTGCAGATGTGGACGCTCCACGGTATTGAGCCGGAGACGCTGCGCTACCCCTCGCTCGCCGTCCCCAGCGCCGGCTACCCGCTGCGCCCGGAGATCATCGAGTCCACCTACTACCTCCACCACCAGACCGGCGACCCCGTCTACCTGCACATGGGCCAGGTCTACTACGACTCGCTGGTAAAGTGGTGCCGCACCCCGGTGGCCTACGCTGCACTCAGCGATGTCCGCACCAAACAGCAGAAGGATGAGATGGAGAGCTTCTTCTTCGCCGAGACGCTCAAGTACCTCTACCTGCTCTACGCGCCGCGCGACACCGTCGACTGGCAGAAGTTCGTCTTCAACACCGAAGCCCATCCCCTCAAGCGCTTCGTCCCTTAACATCGCAGCTAGAACGGCTTGTGCAAGGAACCGTCGGTAAAGCGGTCCCCGTTATAACTGCATTTCAGATCGCGTATGCAGTTGGTAGAGGCGTGCCGATCGCTTCGAGTTGCCGAAGTGACTATCACCCATGAAGGGTTACACGAATGCTGGGAAATGACCTCGAAGAGGACCAGAATGACAGGAATCTCGATAATGAGCCTGATGCCACAATCCCAAAGTGGTTGTGGATCTTAATTATTCTTGGTGCAGTATTGGCAATTCCGGATACGCGTTATCAACGGCTTTTCAAAATGGCTGAGTGGACCATTATCGTCTTCGGTATCTATAGTCCTTACGTATTACCATATGTTCGCGATCTTAGGACGGTACTCGCGTTTAGCGCAATCTGCGTATTCCATGTGTTGATTATGTGGCTATTGTCGCCGGTCGCCATGTGGGACGGATACCTGGGAATTGGCGTCGTTGGTGTAATCGAATTGCTGATCTTCAGCATCCCGGGCGGTATAATCGTTGCCTACACTAAAGGGAAGCGAAAGACGCGATCGGAAGTGCCTCGCGTCTGAATGTGCCAAGCGTTGCGTTAGCTACTTCGGACGGTGAAGCCGGACGCTCAAGTATCTACGCGCCGCGCGACACCGTGGACTGGCAGAAGTTCGTCTTTAACACCGAGGCCCATCCGCTCAAGCGCTTCGTCCCCTAGCTCCTCACCGTTGCCATTGCATATACCGGGCAGGCTCGCTGCAAGCAAACAGCGCGCGCGCAACGGTAGACTGGCGATCTATGGCCAGGAAGAAGCTCCGAGTTGGCATTGTCTTTGGCGGACGCTCCGGCGAGCATGAAGTCTCGCTCCGCTCTGCCGCCTCCGTGATGCAGGCGATCGATAAGAAGAAGTACGAGGTCGTGCCCGTCGGCATTGAGAAGAGCGGCCGCTGGCTGCTGGGCGACGATGCGAAGCGCCTGCTCTCCGGCAGCCTCACGCCCTCCTCGAATGGCAAGCGCAGCGCCGCAGCGCAGAGCGCGCTGGTCCCCAGCTCCGCCGCCAACGGCACCCTGCAGATTGCCTCCCGCGGACAGTCGGAGGCACTCGGTGTCGACGTGCTGTTCCCCGTGCTGCACGGCACCTTCGGCGAGGACGGCACCATGCAGGGCCTCTTCGAACTCGCCGGCAAGGCCTACGTCGGCTCCGGCGTTCTGGGCTCCGCAGCCGGCATGGACAAGGACGTGATGAAGCGGCTCTTTGTCGCTGCCGGCCTGCCCATCGTCAAGCACCTGACTATTCTGCGCGGTGTGTGGCACAGCTCTCCGCGCAAAGTCATCGCGCAAATCGAGGCCGCCCTGCGCTATCCGCTCTTCGTCAAGCCTGCGAACCTTGGCTCCTCGGTAGGCATCTCGAAGGTCCATGACCGCTCCGAGCTGGCGCCCGCCATCGTGCTCGCCGCCAGCTACGACCGCAAGATCGTCATTGAGCAGGGCGTCGGCGGTAAGGCAGCCAAGGGCAAACCAGCCGCCCGCGCGCGCGAGCTCGAAGTCGCCGTGTTGGGCAACGACACACCGCAGGCCTCCGTCGTCGGCGAGATCGTGCCCGCCAAGGAGTTCTACGACTACGAGGCCAAGTACGAGAGCGACGGCTCCATCCCCATCATCCCGGCCAAACTGCCCAAGCCGCTGGCCAGGCAGGTGCGGGCCATGGCGCTCGCAGCGTTTGAGGCCTGCGACTGCTCCGGCCTGGCCCGCGTCGACTTCCTGCTCGAGCCCTCCGTGAAAGGCGGCAAACCCGGCCGGCTCTATCTCAACGAGATCAATACGCTCCCCGGCTTCACCTCCATCAGCATGTACCCCAAGCTGTGGGAAGCCTCCGGCATCAGCTACGCGGAGCTGATCGACCGCCTCATCCAGCTCGCGCTGGAGCGTCGCGCCGACCGCGACCATACCCAGTACACGCGATGACCGGTCGCACGCAGCTTCAGACGGCTAGTGGCGCATCCGCTCCCGGCCCGGCCCGGCGTACACTTTGCTGGAGAGTGACACGATGACCCTGCTCGACGCACCCTCTTACGACGCAGCGCGCGCCCGGCGCATGCGCAACCTCATCATCGGCGGCATCGCCGGCCTCATCGTGCTCGGCATCCTCGTCTTCTTCTTCTGGAACGTGCCCGCGGAGCACCGCATGAACCGATTCTTTGCCGCAGTTGAGGCGCGCGACTACCCCAAGGCCTTCGGCATCTGGAACAACGATCCCGACTGGCAGCAGCATCCCGACCGGTACGCCAGCACCGGCTACCCCTACGGCCGCTTCGTCAACGACTGGAGCGAGACCGGCGAGTACGGCAAGATCACCAGCCACAAGATCCTCTACGCCACCTCAAGCCTCGGCAACAGCACCCTCATGGCCATCGAAGTCAACGGGCGTAAAACCCCGCTGACCCTGGGCATTGAGAAGAAGACGCACGCCTTCAGCTTCACACCCTTTGACCTGACGCCGCAGACCGGCACCTTCGGCATGACCTACTGGCAGGTCAGCTACAAGTAGCAGACCGGCAGCGCCAGCGGGTCAGCCCGCCAGCGCCTTCTCTAGGCTCGCCGCATCCTCGACATTGACGCACTTCTGCGCCCGGTCGATCTGCCGCAGCAGCCCGGTCAGCACCTTGCCCGGGCCCACCTCCACAAAGAAGCTGGCGCCATCGTCGATCATGCGCCGCACACACTCTACCCAGCGCACCGGCGCAGTCACCTGCCGGATCAACTGGTCGCGCTCGCGGTCGCCGCTCTTCGTGCCATCTGCTGTTACATTTGCGACGATCGGGAAGTGCCCGTCCTGGAACTTGATCGCCTTCAGCACCTCGGCCAGGCGGTCCTGCGCCGGCTGCATCAGCGCGCAGTGGAAGGGTGCGGACACCTGCAGCGGCACCACCTTCTTCGCGCCCCGCTCCTTGGCCAGCTCGCCCGCCCGCGCCACGCCCGCCGCAGACCCGGAGATCACTACCTGCTCCGGCGAGTTCAGGTTCGCCGGCGACACCACCTCGCCAGATTCCTTCGCGGCCGCCGCGCACAGTTCACGCACCGTATCCGCATCCATCCCCAGGATGGCCGCCATCGCGCCCTGCCCCTCCGGCACCGCCTCCTGCATAAACTGTCCGCGCGACCGCAGCGCGCGAATCGCATCGCCAAACTCCAGCATCCCGGCCGCGACGCACGCCGCATACTCGCCCAGGGAGTGGCCCGCCGCCATCTGCGGCCGGATGCCGCGGCCAGCCAACACACGGTACGCAGCAATCGACAGTGCGAAGATCGCCGGCTGCGTAAACTCGGTCTGCTTCAGTTGCTCCGCCGGACCCTCGAAGCACAGCTTCGACAGCGAGTAGCCCAGTGCCGCATCGGCCTCGGCAAAGGTGTCTCGCGCTACGGTGAAGTGCTCTGCAAGATCGCGGCCCATCCCCACAGCCTGCGAGCCCTGCCCCGGAAAAAGGAAGGCAATCTTCTGGTCGCTCATAGTGTTTGGTTTTCGGACAACGCGCTATTCTCGCACGGCCCTGCCTTCGCCTCCCGGGGCTCGCCGGCAGCGATCTCTCACCGCACTGTCGGTTATGTCATCGCCTTCGGCGGGGTCAGGTAAGCCCACCGCTCCACCAGTTGCCGGTGGGCAATGCGCCAGATGACAATCCCGGCGAATTCATATCGGACCGACGTAGCCGCCTCCGTCGCCGTCCAGTGGTTGCGCACCACCACGCGATCGTGCTCCGCAATCAGGTCAAGGATCTCTACACGCAGATCTGGGAGCTTCTTGAGCGCTCCGCCCACGTATTGCTTCGCGCCGAGCGGCCCGGGCGGCAGGCCCGGCGGCACATCCGCTCCATGGTCGACGAACTCCGGCGCGAAGTTGATGTCCGCAATGTCGATGTTCTTGCGATTGACGAACTCCTCGAAGTGGTCCCGAAAAAACTGCCGCATCTGCTGGTGTGTCATCCCAGTCTTCGCGTGGATCGCAGCGCCCTGGTCCACTGCAGTGTCTTGGCTCGGCATAGGCTTCTCTCCTTTCGCGGCTTACGCCGACGGGCGAAATGCTTCCTTGTTCTCTTTGAGGAACTGGTCCAGCGACTTCGGGCTGCGACCCAGAAGATCCGCCAGCACCGGCGTCACCTTCCCGCCCTGGCCGCCGACGTAATAGCGCTGCAGGTCCAGCAGCGCATTTACCTGCCACTCGGGCATGCCCATTCCCAGCATGGCCTTGCGCTGCTCAGTCTCTGGAATATCGACGTACTTCACCGGCCTCCCAGCCACCCGGCTGATGCGCTCGGCCAGCTCAGAATTCGTAACCGCCTCCGGTCCATTCAGCTCGTAGACCTGCCCGCGGTGGCGCTCCGGCTCCGATAACGTCAAGGCAGCGACTGCAGCAATGTCCGCGACATCCAGGAAGCTGGTGCGGGCTTCGCCCATTGCGGCATAGAACGCGCCCTCCTTGCGTATGCTCGGTGCCTGGTAGGCCAGGATGTTCTGCATGAAGCCGTTGGGTCGCAGAATGGTGTAACCCAGCCCGGAGGACTTCAACAACTCCTCCACCTTCCGATGCCACAGCGGGAAGGACTTGTCATAGTCCCCTGCACCCAGCGCGGAGTTGAGCACGATATGGCGCACCCCTGCCTCGACACTGGCCGCGATCACATTGCTCTCCAGCTCCACCAGCTGTGGTATCGGCGAGCAGACCAGGTAGACCCGTTCGATCCCCGCCAGTGCCGGGCGAAGCGTCGCCTTGTCCGCGAAGTCCGCAACCACGGCGGCGACTCCGGCCGGCGCAGCCGCTGCCTGCTGCGCATCTCTGTACATCGCCTTGAAGCTGCTGCCGCGCCGGGTCAACTCGCTCACGACGGCTGCTCCCACTGTTCCGGACCCACCGGTAACCAAAATCATCGTTGCCTTCCTCCTCTGTTCTCCCGCAGGCTTACACTGTTCGCGGCACGCGTGCGCGCTGGCAGCTCATTCCTGCGGCCATGCTAGGTGGCAAGTGCTCTAGCGGAGAAGTACGCACAATTTTGTAAGCGGTATCCCATCAATCTGGGGGCGGCGAAGTATGAAACGCCACAACGGCTGCCCGGTGCAGGCCACCATCAACGTGCTCTCCGGCAAGTGGAAGGTGCAGATACTGTGGCACCTCTCCTTCGGGCCGCAGCGCTTCGCCGAACTGCGCCGCAAGCTGCGCGGCATCTCAGAGAAGGTTCTGGCAGACCAGCTCCGCCAGCTTGAGGAGGATGGCGTCGTCGCGCGTGAGGCGTCGTCGTCCATCCCGCCCCAGGTCACCTACTCGCTCAGCCCCGCAGGATCGAACCTGGTGCCCATGCTCGAAAGCCTGTGCGCCTGGGGCAGCGAGCACTTCCACATGACCCCCAGCCTGCCTAGACGAACCTGAGGACGCATCCTCCGGCTCAGCCACCCAGCGCGGCGATCTTTCCCTCGAGCTCTGTCGCCAGCCCGGTCTGCAACTCCGCCCGCACCGTACGCGCCTGGTGCAATGCGGACTGGTACTGCGCACGCGCTGCGGCCCGGTTGCCCGCCGCCAGCAGCACATCTCCGTCCGCAGCCAGCACCCGCGCTGAATCCGGCGCCAGCTTTATCGCCGCATCCGCCCTCGCCACCGCCTCCGTTACCCTTCCTGCAGCCGCCAGCTTCTGTGCCTCATGCGCCGCCACCAACGCGGAGGCAAGCGGCACCGCAAAGTGCCCGGTGTACACATCAATCCCATAGTCAATCGTCGCGACTGGTCGCATCGCGCGGAAGCTCTCATACGGATTCAGCGGGCCGTCGCCGAACTCGATACCTTCCAGGTTGCTATCGCTGATCAGCACCGTGCCGTCGATCTCCGGCGGTACGCTCATCGGCAGATCCATCCACCACAGCGAGCCGGTGGTCGGCAGCCGCTTGCAGTTCACCCCGTAATCCTTGGCCTCAATGGCGCCGTCAGGGAAGTAGACGAACCAGCAGTCCGTGATCCGGTTGCGAGCCAGGTACGCCTTCACGTCGTAGAGCTGCTGGCCCCAGTCCGTGTTCGCATCGCTCAGATACCGATGCACCTCGGACGGGCCACCCCACGCCTCGTTGCCATACGCCATGTATGCCGGCGCAATCCGCACCGCCTCCGCCACATGCCAGCACAGCAGCAAGCCCAGCGCCACCGCCGAGCGGCGATCTCGGCTGAGCAGCGTAGCGGCAACGCCGCCGCATACGACATACAGGAAGGGATAGATGGGCAGCAGGTGTCGCGCCCCGATATTGAAGTCCGAGTGCATGGAGAGCGCGAAGTACACCGCCACCGGCACCAGCAGGAAAGCGAGCTCCCGCCCGTTGCGCCGCAGTCCGAACCTCCACGCCGGCAGAAAGAGCGCCAGCAGGATCAGCACCGGCAGTGTGGACTTGATCAGGAAGGCGACCGGGAAGTACTGCCAGTGCCCATGCGGCGTCACCCGGCCCCAGAAGTAGCTGGTGTACTCCGCCTCCGTGTTCTTGGTGTTCTCCAGCCCCCAGGTGTACGGCTCCGGGAGCACGCGGTAGCGCGCCAGCACTGCCAGTCGAGCGGCGTTGCGCTGGTCATACATCTTCTTCAGGTAAGCAGCGAGCGGCGGGTTGATGTCGTGGCCTGGCGGCGTCGCGTGGTAACGGAAGCCATAGAAGCCCCACAGCACCACCCACCCGCACAGACTCAGGACGGCGACGGCGCGCACTCGCTGCAACAGCAGTTTCGTGCTGCGCGTGCGCAGCCACTCCAGCAGCACCAGCAGGCACAGCATGGGCAGTAGAAAGATGCCGGTGAACTTGGTTGCCAGCAACAGCCCGGCCACGAAGCCGGCCAGCAGCAGCCGCAGCCACGATGGCTGCCGGCAGTAGCGATAGAACGCGTAAAGCGCCGCGAAGAAGAAGCAGGCACACCCCACGTCGGTGGTTACCAGGGCGCCATGCGCCAGAAAGTTAGGGTCGAAGGCATAGAGCGTCAGCGCCACCAGGCCCGCCCACGGCCCAAACAGCTCCGTCGTCCACAGGTAGAGCAGCAGCCCAAGTCCGAGCGTAAAGACTGTACAGGCCAGCCGCGCCGGCTCCAGCGTCCGCTCTACCCCGTTGCGGAAGACAAACGCATGGCCATCTGAGAACGCCTCGGTCGGCACCGTCCGGCCCTGGTCGGGCGGCACCCACAGCCGCCGCGGAAGTAGTGGCAAGGCCGCCGTCAGCTTGACCAGGGGCGGCACCTCCGGGTTCAGCCGGAAGGCGTGCTCGGTCCAGGTAACATACCCGTCCAGCAGGTGATGCGGCTCATCCCAGGTAGCCGAGGTGGAGTGTGCCACGTGGAACAACTGCGCCGCCGCCAGCAGCAGGAGCAGCCCCGCCAGTACCCCCGCAATCCGGCGATTGCCTTCTAGACAAACGTTGTTCTTCATCGCCAGATGATCCTAGCGAATGCTCCCGGCAGCACACCACCCAAGGGACTCCCGGGGCAGCCGGAAACCGCCAACCCGAGGTAATCTACCCCGCCAGGTTGGCAAGAACTATCCTGTGCTTGGTGATCGAAGCAGCCCATCCCGTGCCGCAGAGCCTGTCGCGCGTCCCCACCCCCAGGGCTTCGGCCTCGGACGCCTCACTCTCTGCTGCCTGGAAGCCAGCCTACTGGAGCCCGCGCAGTCTGGCGCTGCTGATGGCCGCCATCGTGGCCTCCATCGCGCTGGTCTATCTCGGGCTGGAGTGGCGGGACGGGCACGGCGTCCAGCAATGGCCCGTGTCGCAGGGACGCATTCTGGCCATCCGCACCCACACCAGCCGGATCCCCGCCGGCCCCGCCCGCGGAGCCGCGCAGCCGCCCTCCGGTGCACTGCTGCAAGCCGACATCCTGGTCAGCTACACCGCGCAGGGCCACCTCTATATGCGCTGGGTCTGGCTGCCCTCCCGCGCCGACCTGCCCCGCGAACAGATCCTGGCCAAGGCCGCACAGCTGGAAGGCACGGTCTGCACGGTGCACTGGAAGCACCAGCGTCCGCTCGAGTCCTTTGTGACGGAATATCAGAACTACTGACCGGCCCGGCGGCACAACACTGCAAGGGCTGGCGTCGTCTAGGAGACCGGACGCGCCGTAAACTCGCGCTCGATGCGCTCCGTCACGCCGGCTGCGGCAAACTCCGCGGCAACGCGGATGCCGTTCAGGATCGCGCGATCGTCCGAGGAGCCGTGGGTGATGATGCAGGGCCCCCGCACCCCCAGCAGCGGAGCGCCGCCGTACTCGGACTGATCGAAGCGCTTCTTGAACTCTTTCAAGCCGCGGCGCGCCAGCAGGGCACCGGCCCGGCCGGATGCAGTGGACCCTAGCGAGGCACGCAGCATCTCCCGCACCATCCGGGCCAATCCCTCGGAGGTCTTGAGCGCTACATTGCCCACAAAGCCGTCGCACACGATCACGTCCGCGTGGCCGTTGTACAGATCGCGGCCTTCCACATTGCCGATGAAGTGAATGGGCAGCTGCTTCAGCGCCTGCAGCGCCTCGCGCGTCAGCTCGTTGCCCTTGGTCTCTTCTTCGCCGATCGAGAGCAGGCCCACCCGCGGCCGCTCCACCTTCAGCACGCTGCGGGAATACATCTCGCCCATAATGGCGAACTGCTCCAGGTTCTGCACCTTGCAGTCCACGTTCGCGCCCACGTCCAGCAGCACGCAGGGCGACCCGGTTGACGTGGGCAGCGGCATCGCCAGCGCCGGGCGATCCACCCCGGGCAGCGCACCCAGCACCATCTTCGCGCTGGCCATCGCCGCACCGGTATTGCCGGCAGTCAGAAAGGCCGCCGCGCCTCGCTCCTTCACCATCTTCAAGCCCAGCCGCATGCTGCTGTTCCGCTTCTCGCGGACAGCTTTGGCCGCCTTGTCGTCCATGGCGATCCACTCGTCTGTATGGTGGATCACGATCGGCCGGCGCCTGCCGAACGCGCCAAGGCCGGCGCGCAGCTGGTCCTCAGGCCCAAACAGGTGGACCCGGACCGGGTAGGCACGGCACGCCAGCAGGGCGCCGCGGATCTCCGGACCAGGGGACTGGTCCGAACCCATGGCGTCCAGGGCGATGTCGGTAAGTTGTGTCAAGCTTGGGCCTTCATGCCGGGTGTCTGACCGATCTGAGCCATAAAAGGAACCGCCATGAAGGACCGGGAGACCTGTGCGTCGCCGCTGGTTGAAGCGGCGGCAGCTTAGGCTTGCTTCACCTCAAGCACTTCGCGGCCCTTGTAGGTGCCGCACTTGGCGCAGGCATGGTGGGGCAGCTTGCGCTCGTGGCAGTTGGGGCACTCGGACAGGCCGGTGGCCGTCAGCGCATCGTGCGCGCGGCGCTTGGAGGTGCGCGCCTTGGAGTGGCGCCGCTTCGGATTGGGCATGACAGATTCCTTTCGATCCCGGCCTGCGCCCTCCGCCACGCCATCCGCGTGCCGCACGGCAAACACTGCCTGATCACTTCCGCTAAGTCTTGATCTTGCTGCGCAGATCTGCAAGGGCATTCCAGCGCGTATCGGCAGACGCCTCTTCGCAGGAGCAGCTCTCGTTGTTCAGGTTCCGGCCACAGCTCGGGCAAAGCCCTTTACAGTCCGCGCGACAGAGCGTCTTTTCCGGCAGGGACAACAACACCTGCTCCCGCAAGACGTCTTCTAGCGCAAGACTGTTGCCATTATAGTAGCCGATCTCGGTCTCAGAGGTCGAGATGGCATGCTCGGCCACGTCCACGTCGACCCCGACCGGCCGGTACAGCAGGTCGAAGCTGCCCTGCTGCGGATGCTCGACCGGATCTACGCAGCGCGAGCATAGCGTCTCGAACCGTCCCGCATAGCTGCCCCGCACCCGGATGTCCGGAACAATCAACTTGGGCCCGCGGTGCTCCTCCAACAGGTCCGCGATCCCGGTCGTATCAAGGACGCCGATCTGCCGGATGTCCGGCCCGTAATCAATCGTTTCGGCTGGGTAATGCTCATCGAACTCGATCGGTTCGATCCGTAGGTCTGCCACCGTAATCAACATCGCCTCTCTATTCTACGACTCCCGGCGTCTACGAATACTGGCGGCACTCGGCAGCCCAGCCCGGCCGGCAGGCCTTCTCACTTTCCGGCTGTTCGCCGGTCGCCATGGTTCGATCGCAGGCGGCACATTGACATGGCGAATGTTACACTTCCGTGCTGCATGGACTCTCCGGGCAACGCCAAGGCAAACGCTATCCCACCGCCGTCCTGGTACGAGGGCTCGAGCTCTCTGCTGGAAGCGATTGTCCAATCCTCCGACGACGCCATCATTGCCAAAGACCTGAACGGCATCATCATGAGCTGGAATCCGGCGGCCGCACGCATCTTTGGCTACGCAGCCGAGGAGATGGTCGGCCAGTCCATCCTTAAGCTCATCCCGCCGAACCTGCACCACGAAGAGAGAGAGATCCTGCGCCGCCTGCGAGCCGGTGAGCAGATCGCGCACTACGAGACCGTCCGGGATCGCAAGGACGGCGTCCAGGTCATCGTCTCGCTCACCATCTCCCCGGTGCGCGATTCCTCGGGCAAAGTGGTCGGCATCTCGAAGATCGCGCGCGACATCACCGGGCAAAAGCAACTCGATCTGGCACGATTCTGGCTCGCCGCCATCGTCGAGTCTGCGGACGACGCCATTCTCAGCAAGGACCTGAACGGCACCGTGACCAGTTGGAATGGCGCCGCCGAACGCATCTTCGGCTACACCGAAGCCGAGATGATCGGTCAGTCGATCCTCAAGATCATTCCGCCGGAGCTGCACCCGGAGGAGCAGATCATCCTCGCCAAGCTGCGCGCCGGCGAGAAGATCGACCACTATGAAACCACCCGCGTAGCCAAGGACGGGCGGCGCGTCTCCGCCTCCATCACCATCTCCCCGCTCCGCGACTCCTCTGGACGCGTCGTCGGCGCCTCGAAGATCCTGCGCGACATCACGGATCAAAAGCATCTCGAAGCCACCCTGGCCAGTGCGGAGAAGCTGGCCGCTGGCGGACGCATGGCCGCCACCATTGCGCATGAGATCAACAACCCGCTCGAGGCCGTGCTGAACCTCATCTATCTCGCGCGTTCGAACTCCCGCGAACCGGCCACGCGCACCTACCTGGAGGCCGCTGAGACAGAGCTTTCCCGGCTGGCCGACATCGCTAAGCAGACACTTGGCTTCTACCGGGAGCAGACCTCTGCGGTCAACGTCTCGCTCTCCAGCCTGGTCGGCGAAGCGCTCCGGCTCTATGAGCCCAAGCTCAGGGCCGCCGGCATACAGGCCGTCACCCGCTTCGCCTCCACCCGGCAGATCAAGGTGAAGAAGGGAGAGATCATGCAGGTGATCTCCAACATCATCACCAATGCCGCGCACGCAATGCCCTCCGGGGGCACTCTGGCCGCCTCCGTTGAGAACACCTCGCTCGATGGCAAGGACGCACTGCTGCTCTCCGTTGAGGACAGCGGCGTCGGCATACCGGAGGAGCATCTGCAGCGGGTCTTCGACCCCTTCTACACCACCCGCAACACCACCGGCACCGGCATCGGCCTCTGGGTCGTCAAGCAGTTTGTCGAGGGGCACGACGGCCGCATCGAGCTGCACAGCAGCACCGACCCGCGCGCACACGGCACCCGGGTCAACATCCTGCTGCCCTTCGCTAACCCCTACTCCAGAGAACAAGCCGCCTGACGTCCGGCTCAGCCGACGCGATCGTCTGCCTCGGACTTCACCGCCACGCCCCCCACGGCTCACGCAGGAAGCTTCGAATCCCGGCGACACCGGCAGCCCCCGCTTCGATGCACTGCTGCGCATTCTCCGCGTCCACTCCGCCCAGCGCGAACACCGGCAGCGGAGCCGCCGTCTTCGCCGCCAAGGCCAGCTCTTCCAGACCCAGCGCCGGCGCCTTGGGATGACTGGCCGTCGGAAACACCGGTGATAGCAGCACCAGATCCGCGCCCGTGGTCCGCGCCCCCGCCACC
>CAXUMX010000070.1:0-15319 GCA_964252395.1 uncultured Acidobacteriaceae bacterium
GGGCGGGGCGGCGGCAGAGCTCGCAGTCGCGAGGACTGGGCCGGTGAGCACGCGACGCATGGCGGCCAGCGAGCCACCACTGCCGGCTCCGGCGCGGACGAGCGATGAGAAGGGCGCGGGCAGCTGCATTGCGTCCCGCTCGCCAGAGAATCGGCGCGTGGTGAGCGCGTTGTAGAGCAGCGCGGCCAGCGCGGGCGCATCGCTCTCAGTGCGCGAAGAGGAGAGGCAGTCACTGCGAAGCTTGATGGCGTCGCCCACAGCGAGCACTCCGGCGGCCTCAACGTGACCATGCCGCATGCCGGCGCGTTCGACGGCTTCAAGCGCGCTGAGCAGGTTCTCCGCCACCTCCTTCGCTTCGTCGGTTGTCAGCGGCCGGTCCTGCAGCACCTCAGCCAGCGTCTGGTCAAAGGGTTCCATGACGGCGTACACCAGCGACTCATCGCTGAGCCGGGCAACGCCCACGCCGCGAATGGTGAGGAGATTGGGATGCGTGACCTGGGCGGCAGCCTTGAGGCGCGCTTCGACCGCGTCCTCATCGTTGAGTGCTTCGAAGACGCTGACGACTACGGGCCGTCCCTCCAGATCGGTCGAGGAGAACCAGGCGATGCGTCCTTCGCTGCGCAGCAGGCTGCCCAGGATCATTCCATCGGCCAGCTCGCGTCCTTCAATTTCATTCCATAACGGCATGGTGAGTCGTCCCCAACTGTGGCGAATTGTGCAAATGGCGGAACGCAGGCAGGAGGAAAGCGGCGCGCGACCGGGAGCTCGCAACGAGCACGCGGCAGCACAGCCGAAGGCGATGTCCGGCGAGCAGCAGCTAACGGGTCGCGCGTACTGACTGCGCCCGGTGCACTGCCTCTTCTTCTGGTGAGTCTACGCGAGATGGAAGGATTTTTCGCGGCCTGCGGGACGCTCCGGGAGGCAGGGCGTAGAACGGCCGCAGGCGTGGGCGGGGCAGAGGGCGAGCGGACTGCCTCGCCATTCGGCGGCTGGTGGCTGCTTAGACTTCGACCGGGACCATGGATGCAGGCACGTGCTCGTTGGCGAACGTGCTGGTGGTCGTGGTCGCGACGACGCGTCCGCCGGCTCCGGCGCGGGCCAGCAGGCGCATGCCTTCGCCAGCCATCTCGGCGGCCATCTGGCGTAGCTCCTCAGGACGCTCATTGTGCTGATTGGTGAGTTCGACCAGGGCAGCAGCGGCCTTCAGCTTGGCCACACCGTCAAAGGAAGCCAGACCCGCGGCGCCGCCGGTGGCCTGGATGATGCTGTCGGCCGTGATCTTAAACATAGTGTCGCCCTGGATGACGAAGGCGACCAGATACTTCTCAGGAGCGGCGGATGCGGAGTTCATGTGCGGCAGTCCTCTCGGGCAGTGTTTCGCGGTTACTAGAAGAACATCGCGGATGCGATACCCCGGTCAAGGACATACCGTTGCAAAGCAGTACACACTCTGGTTCCCTGTTCCGCTTGCGCAACGGAAGAAGCGGGCTGGAGTACCATCAGCGTGCCCATGCCCGCAGAGAAACCAGAACGCGATGCCACGCTGGCCACTCTGCTGACCGAGGCGCGCTACGCGCCCAGCGAGCATATCGATGAGCTCTCCACCGCGGAGATGCTGACGGTGATCAGCACGGCGGATTGCGAGGTGCCGGAGGCGGTGCGGCGAACCATCCCGGCGATCACCCGGGCAGTCGACGCGATCGCGGCGGCGCTTGCACCAGAGCAGGGCGGGAGACTGTTCTACATCGGGGCGGGCACCTCCGGAAGGCTGGGTGTGCTGGACGCGTCGGAGTGTCCACCCACGTTTAATGTTCCGGAGTCGCTGGTGCAGGGCTTGATCGCGGGCGGAGACTACGCGCTGCGTCATGCCGTGGAAGGGGCGGAGGACTCCGCCGAATTGGGAGCGAGCGACCTGAAGGCACACGGTTTTCGCGCCGCGGACGTGCTGGCCGGCGTCGCCGCGAGCGGACGGACCCCGTACGTGCTGGGCGCGATGGAGTATGCGCGAACGCTGGGCGCGGTGACAGTGGGCATTAGTTGCGTGCCTGGCTCGCCGGTGGAGCGAGCCGCAGATTTCGGCATTACGCCCGCGGTGGGTCCGGAGGTGATCACCGGGTCGACGCGGATGCGCGCAGGCACGGCGACCAAGCTGGTGCTGAATATGCTGTCGACCGGCGCGATGATCCGGCTGGGGATGGTGTACGGCAACCTGATGGTGAACGTGCAGCCGACCAATGCCAAGCTGGTGGACCGGGCGGAGCGCATCGTGATGAGCCTAACCGGGCTGGCGCAGGGGCATGCAGCAGCCTTGCTGGAGAGTGCGGGCTCCATTAAGGCAGCGATGCTGATGCACTCGCATGGGGTGAGCCGGGCACACGCCGAAGAGCTGCTTGCGTCGACTCACGGGCACCTGCGTCAGGCCATGAACAAGGCTGCGGCGGAGCGCGGCGGCGGGGTTTGACCCGGCGGTAAGACGGGCACAAGCGGGGCAGAGAGCGGGATGGGGTGAGGTGGCGCTCCGGTACACTGAGGGCAGTAACCGTCCATGTCTGGAGACCTTTCCGAATCAGCCGCGATGCGCTCTGTGGTGATGCCGGAAGAGCCGGCTACCCGCTCGCAGGCACGCTCTGCGCATCGCGTGCGGCGCTTCCGCTTTGATCGTCCACAGCAATACGCAGTCCTTTTGCTTCTTCTGCTGCTGAGCCAGTGTGTGTGGCGCATTGCGCGCGCGCCGCTGACCGACACGGACTACCAGTACGCCCGCTGCGGCCGGGAGATGTGGGAGCGGCCGTCGCCCATCTCCGGCTACTACACCAGTTGCGGGAATATCCATGATGGGGTGCTGGCGTACCGCATGGCCGGCTTGCCGCTGAGCGTGCAACGCGTCCTGGCAGGACAGGGTGCGGACACCAGCACCTGGGAGATGCGGCATGAGCTGAACTTCGTGCGTCTGCTGCTGCGTCTGCCCTTCGCGTTCGCTGCTGTGCTGCTGGGCGGAGCGCTGTGGTGGGTGACGCGGCGCCTGTTCGGCAACGGTGGCGGGTACGTGGCGCTGGCGCTTTACGCTGTGTCGCCGGGTGTGGTGGCGGCAGGCTCGCGACCCAATGCCGAGATCACGACGGCGCTGGGCATCTTCGCGACTCTTTACACAGCGATCGGAGTAGCGCACGCAATGCAGGGACCGCGGCGAAAGTGGCGTCCCCGCATTGTGCTGCTGGCTGCGGGCCTGGCGCTGGTGGCTGCGTCCCACTCTGCGGCGCTGCTGATCACGCTGCCGCTGGCCGCCATCTTCATGGTGTACCTGGCAGAGCGTGGCCGTACCGCAGTGCCGATGGTCCTGCTATCCAGCAGTGTGGGCGCACTGCTGCTGCTGTTTGCGGCGTACGGTTTTCGCCCGGATGCGTTCAGCTACTATTTCCGCTCCGGCGCGGCGCGGATGGGGCTTAGCCTGATGGCAGCACGCATGCATTTGTTCACACTTCCGTCACTCGGACTCGCGATCGCGCTGTGCTCAGCCGCGCTGTTGTACATGGCGACGCGGCGGTCGCGCTACTTCGGCAATACGGCGCCCCTGCTGATTGCGCTCTGCCTGTTGCCGCTGATCACGGTCGGCGTCTTCGGCCAGACCTGGCTGTGGGCGTTGCCGTTCCTGCTGACGTTCGTGGGTGGAGTCTTCGCGGACGCGCTTGAAACACCCCAGGGGCGTATATTCCGCTGGGCCATCGTGGGCATGGTGGCGCTGCAGGCGGTGCTGACGACGCTGATCCAAGCGACGCTCTAGCATTTGCTGCTCAGCTAGAAACGGCGATCCTTCCAGGCCAGGATTGGGCGCTCCAAGTAGCGCCATGAGAGCGCGGCGACGGCGATGGTGGTCGCCAGCGCAAGCGTCGAGACGGCTACTGCGGAATCTACCGGCAGGTGCAGCCGCAGCAGCGTTCCGCGAGTGGCCACGTACATCGGGATGTGAATCAGGTAGATGGTGTAGCTGATGGTGCCGACGAAGAGGATGGGCTTCCAACGCAGCATGCGGAGCACAGGATGTCGTCCGCCGGCGTGCAGGGCACAGAGTCCAACCGCAGAGGAAGAGAAGAGCGCGAGTGCGGTGTATCCGGCAAATGAGAACAGGAGCGTGGACCGCGTCTCCACCCCAGCGATCGCGTGCGTCCGCCATAGAATCAGCGCCAACACCGCTGCAGATATGGCAAGCACCGCCGGCAGAGCCTGACGAAGGCGGCTCCTGCGGCCAGAGTGGTCGCGCGTCGCAGCCATCAAGAGTGCGAGGCAGGCGCCGGTGCTGAGGCTGTCCGCACGGAAGATGAACGCGGTGTACTCCGGAAAGCTGGACGTGTGCGCGAGCACACGCAGGACCGGGCAGAGCAGGATGGGAACCACGGCACAGGCCACAATCAAGCGGCGGCTGCCGCGCAGAACGACAGGCGCCCAGACCAGGTAGAAGACCTCCTCAACCGAGAGCGACCAGAGAACGAAGAGACCTTCTGTGACCTCGTGCAGTTGATGCAGGTCGATACTGGAGGTGGCGTGGTCGAGCGTGTGGGTGAGGAATGCTGTTCGCGCGGCGTGAACGATCGGCTGTGAAGAGAGGGATGGCGCGAAGATGAAGCCACCGATACTGAGCCAACGCGGCAGGAACAGGTGCTGCGCAAGCGTCACCAGGCAGATGATGGAAAGCACCAGATAGTAGGGTGGAAAGATGCGGGCAGAGCGCCTGGCGTAGAACGAGCGGAGTGGATGCGGGGCGTGGCGCATGCCCAGCAGGATGGAAGTGATGAGAAAGCCGGAGATCGCGAAGAACAGATCGACGCCGGACCAGCCCATTGCCAGAAGCTGGTTGACGAGGCCCAGGTGCGGCGGCCGGTAGTGGACGCCGATGACGGCGAGGATGGCGAAGCAACGCAAGCCGTCCAGCTCAAGAATGCGCCGAGTAGTCGCCTCGCGCGGAGCGCTCGCAGAGCCGTGACTCACTTGTGTTGCGGGGGGAGTAGCGATGGGGACCTCCGGCGAATGAGTGCTTCGTTCATTGAGGTCGCACATTCTAAGAACAGAACTGCGGATCTGGGAGCAGCCGGTAGATCGTGAAATCCTCGACGTCTGGCTCCGGCCTGCCAGCCGGAAAACGCAGTGTAAGCTGCTCGAGTTTACTCTCGCGGTGAGCCGGTTCCAGGTGTTGGGCGAGCGGACGTAGAGAGATGTTCGAGCGTTCCGGGAGGGGCTGCCCCGGCTCGTCTACCGGCCACGCCAGATAGGCCGGGTGCTGGCAGGCGGCGATCAGAGAGGACGGCCGGTCCAGTTCCCCCGCAGCGCTGAGCAGTCCCCCGGTTGTGCGTTCGACCACGTAGCGGTATTCAGAGCCGTTCTGCAGGACCGGATAGAAGTACTGACCCACGGGCCCGTAGACGATGCTGCCGGCCGGGATGGTCCGACCAAAGATGCGCGCTCTCACGTCCGGATCCCGTCGTCTCCATTGCGCAAATGCCGGGACTTCTCTGGCGAGGCGCACCATGGCGAGCAGGACGGCGAGAGCCAGGCCCAGGCCAGTCGCGAGCTTCAGGCGGCGGGATGTGAGCGGCTGCAGGCAGCCCAGCAGGGCGCCGATTTCCAGGGGAAAGGCCCAGTAGGTTGGCGCGTTCAACGCACCCGCAACCAGAAGCAGCATGGCTGCGAGATTGCAGACGCCGGCGCAGACCAGCCATCGAGTGAAGCTGTCGACCTTACGCCACTGCGGCAGATACAGGATGGCATTGATGGCCACCAGTGCGAGTGCGTAGAGAAGCTGCGTCTGCGAGTGGCCAAAGCGCCACGCGCCGCCCATCAACGGAGAGATGTTGATCTTGTCGTGGCTGCTTGCCTGCTGCACGAACCGTAGATGCGCGAGCGGTGTGGTGTGCAGCGGCAGGAGCAGCAGCGTGAGCGTGGCCAGCCCGCTGAGGGCGACGACGATCTGTGCGCGCAGCCAGTGAGCCCGATCGAGCAGTGGCAGACCGCAGAAGAGCAGGAGCAGGAGAGGCCAGCAGCGTGGAGTTGTGCTGGCCGCGGCCGCGAAGAGCATGCCGACGGCCGAGAAGCGGGTAACGTGCTCGGAGGTGGACGCCGCGCCGTCCGTGCGCGCCACGACGACGAACGCAGACACGATCAGTGCCAGAGTCCAGGCGTCCACACGGCCGGGGAGCGAGAAGCCGAGGGTGATGGTGAGAGAGAGCGAGTACAGAAAGACCGCGGCCGAGACCAGGAACCAGGAGCGTCGCAGGCGATGAAAGAGCAGCGCGACGACGGCAAGCAAAGCCACGTTTCCGGCGAAGGTGAAGGTCCGCCAGACTCGCTCCGTCGCCCCGAACAGATGCAGGGCAGCCGCCCCCATCCAGAAGAGCGTCGGGCCATAGAAGGAGAGCGGGCTCTGCGTGCCAGGGAAGTCGGCCAGCACGGAAGGGACCGCGTTGTGGTGCTGCAGCAGGCTGATGCAGGTGGAGAACCAGAAAATCTCGTCCTCCCAACCTTGATGGACACGCAACAGCGGTATGTACATCAGGGCCAGGAGAGCGAGCGTCGCGATCCAGAGCAGCAGCGTTCCGAGATTCCTGGAATTCCGCGCACCGATCGAACGATCCACTCCGTGGGTATGCAGCAATCGCGACGACACGCGCGGATCGTAACACAGGCTGCGGGTTTCCCCGGCTCGCGACGCACTTATCCGGCGTGCGACAAAGGTGTGGTCAACAGGGGGACCTCGCTTCGCAATGCAGTCTGCGCCGGTGTCTTCATGACTTCAGCGAAGGCAGTGCGGAAGGCCTGCATATCCTGCTCCGTGCCCACGGTGATGCGCACGTGCGTGGGCCATGCCGGCCACTCGCGGCCGATGTAGACATTCTTCGCCTGCATGGCGGCGATAACCTCTTTGGCTGGGCGACGGGTATCCAGCATGAAGCAGTTGCTCTGTGATTTGGTATAGCTATAGCCTTGCTGGTCGAGCCAGGCGAAGGTGTTCTGCCGGATGCCGCTGTTGATCTGCTTGCGCTCCGCGACCAGGGGCGCGTAGCGCAGGCTGGCGGCTGCCGCCGCTGCCGCGGTAACCGGCATGGCATTCATTCCGTAGTTCTGCAGCTTGGCAAGCAGGTCCGGTCGGGCAGCGGCGTAGCCGCAACGCAGCCCCGCCATGCCATAGATCTTGGAAAAGGTACGCAGCACGATGACGTCCTCGCCGTTGCGCACCATGTCCATCGAGCTGGGCACATCGGAGAAGTGGATGTAAGCCTCGTCGATCAGCAGGATCGATCCCTTGGGCTTGTTTTTGAGTGCCCAGCGGATGTCGTCTGCAGGGGTGACGGTGCCGGTGGGGTTGTTGGGGTTGGCGATGTAGAGCACGCCGGCATTCGGGCTGGCCGCAACCATGGCCTTCACGTCGTGCGCGTGGGTGTCGCGGGAGAGCGGCACCTTCAACACATTGGCCCCGGCGTACTCGGCTGCACGCATGCCGGCCTCGTAGCCGGGATCTGCGGTGACGTAGGGGCGCGACGGGCTGGTGAAGGCGAGTACGGAGTAGTGCAGGGGCTCGCTGGAGCCGGCGTAGACGGCGATCGAGTCTTCCTTCAACTGCTCGACTTCCATGATCGCCTTGGTCAGCGCCGCAGTCTGCGCGAAGTCATAGCGGCCGCCCAGCGGGGTCACGCTGGTACAGGCCTCACAGGCGGCCTTGCAGGGTCCCAGCGGATTCTCATTGGCGTTGATCAGCACGGCCCCGGCCGGCACATTTCTGTGCGCGCCGCCATGAAAGCGGCTGGCTTTGCCCAGACCGGAGTTCTGCGCCGCCCAAGCGAGATGCGCCTCCGACAGGATGGGGCCGGCGGCCGCGGCGGCAGAGGCCATACGAAGGAAGGAACGGCGGGAGACGGAAGACGAGGGGTCGGCAGACATCGGGGTGATCCTCCAGGGCTGAACTCGTGAACATTGCCGGGCCGGCGGGGAACTGGGTCGGCGCGATGCAATCGAGGCAACGAGGGCTCGACCGGACGAAATCGATGATGCCACTGTACTCCTGTATCGCTAGAGGGAGAAGAAAAAGGGCGAAACCGCCCGCGGTAGTGGCGGTCTTCCGTCCGGCGATTGGGTCGGACTCTATGGTCGCCTCACAACCCTGAGATCAGGCCGGGCCACGCCCGAGCCTTGTTCCAGCGGCGCACCAGACGCGATCCGGAGGGTCATCATTGCGCGCGGCATCGGAGGCAAATTGTTGGTAAAATTGGGGTAGACCTCAGCCCAGTGAGCCTTGTCTTCCGCCCGCTCCGGCTGCGTTCGTCCTATCTATGGCAGACGATCAGAACCCTCAGCTTCCCCTTGGCAGTGCAGGCGGTAACGGCGGCGATGGCACCACTCCCCCAGGCCGGGGTGCCGCAAACCTGGTGCCGATCAATATCGAAGACGAGATGCGGCGGTCGTATCTCGACTACTCCATGTCGGTCATCATCGGCCGGGCGCTGCCGGATGTGCGCGACGGCTTCAAGCCAGTGCACCGGCGCATCCTGTACACGATGCACGAGATGGGGCTGCAGTACAACAAGAAGTACACCAAGTGCGCCAAGGTCGTAGGCCAGGCCATGGGCCAGTTCCACCCGCATGGCGACTCGGCCATCTACGACACCATGGTGCGTATGGCGCAGCCCTTCAGCCTGCGCTATCCCATGATCGATGGCCAGGGAAACTTCGGCTCTGTGGATGGCGACCCGCCGGCGGCCATGCGTTATACCGAGGCACGCATGATGCGCATCGCCGGCGACATGCTGGCGGACATCGACCAGGAGACGGTCGACATGGTGCCCAACTACGACGAGAGCACGATGGAGCCCTCCGTGCTGCCGGCGCGGGTGCCAAACCTGATCGTGAACGGATCGAACGGTATCGCCGTCGGCATGGCGACGAATATCCCGCCGCACAATCTGACGGAGATCATCAACGCCACCATCGCGCTGGTGAATGATCCGCATGCGGGTCTGGAAGAGGTACTGAAGCACGTGCATGGGCCGGACTTCCCCACGGGCGGCTTCATCTACGGGCGCAGCGGGATTCCGGAGGCCTATCGCACCGGGCGCGGCCGCTTCCTGATGCGGGCGAAGTGCGCGATCGAGAATATCTCCGGCGGACGCCAGGCCATCGTGGTCACTGAGATCCCATATCAGGTGAACAAGATGAAGCTGATTGAGCGCATCGCCGAGCTGGTGAACGATGGCGTGATCACCGACATTGCGCGCGATGAATTCCGCGATGAGAGTGACCGAGACGGCATGCGCATCGTGATCGGGCTGAAGCGCGGCTCCGAGGCGCAGATTGTGCTGAATCAGCTCTACAAGCACACGCAGATGCAGGAGAGCTTCTCGATGATCTTCCTCGCGGTGGTCAACGGCCAGCCGCGGGAGCTGCCGCTGCCCGACGCGATTCGCCACTTCATCGACCATCGTGTTGATGTGGTGCGCCGCCGCACTGCATACCTACTACGGAAGGCGCGGGAGCGGGAGCACATCCTGCTTGGCTACCAGATTGCGCTCGATCATCTGGATTCGGTCATCCGCATCATCCGCAACTCGTCTTCGCGGCCGGACGCGCGGCAGAATTTGTTCCAGTTCTTCAGCGGAGCGAAGATTCAGCTGCGTGGGGCGGAGCTGGCCGGGGTCACACTCGATCCAGCCAATTATGGGGTCGACATGGCAACCCAGACGGCGGCCACGCTGGTCCTGAGCTACCGGCAAATCGACGCGATTCTCGAATTGCAGCTGTATCGCCTGACCCAGTTGTCGATCGACGAACTGCTGAACGAGCTTCGCCAGGTACGGGACAACATTGCGGAGTACGAATCCATTCTGGCCTCCGAGAAGAAGCTGCGCGGCGTCATCGTCAAGGAGCTGGAGCAGATCCGCAAAGACTTCGGCGACGAGCGGCGGACGCAGATCCTGGACGAGACCGCCGAGCTGCAACTGGAAGATCTGATCGCCGATGAACAGGTTGCGGTCACGGTGTCGCATTCCAGCTACCTGAAGCGCACCCCGATCTCCACCTACCGGCAGCAGCGGCGCGGCGGAACCGGGCGGCTTGGCATGAAGACGCGTGAGGAAGACTTCGTCTCCCAGCTAATCGTGGATTCGACCCACGCATACCTGCTCTGCTTCACCAACACGGGACGCGTGTACTGGCTGAAGGTGTATGAGATTCCGGACGTGGGTGCGGCAGGCAAGGGCAAGTCCATGGCAAGCCTGCTGAACCTGCAGCCGGGAGAGACAGTCCGCACGATCCTGGCGCAGCGCAACCTGGAGGAAGAGGGCAAGTTCATCTTCTTCGCCACCCGCAAGGGTGTGGTGAAGCGGACGCCGCTCAAGGATTTCTCGAATGTGATGGCGCGCGGCATCATCGCGATCGGCATCGACGCGGATGATGAGCTAATCGGCGCCCGCATCACCTCCGGCGACGAGATCGTCTTCCTCGCCACGCATGACGGCATGGCGATCCGCTTCGCGGAGACGGATGTGCGCTCCATGGGCCGGCCCGCTTACGGCGTCCGCGGCATCGACCTGGGCAAGAACGACTACGTGGTGGGCCTGGCAGTGACGCCGAAGGAGCGGAAGACGAATGGAGACGGCGGCAACTGCGCCTGCCTGATCCTCTCTGTCACTTCGCAGGGCTTCGGCAAGCGCACCGACGTGGATGAGTACCGTCTGCAGACACGCGGCGGCAAGGGCGTGATCAACCTGAAGACGACTGCGCGCAACGGCAAGGTAAATGCCATCCTGCTGGTGGACGAGTCCTCGGAGCTGATGGTGATCAGCCAGTATGGCAAGATCATCCGCATCGATACCAAGACGATCCGCGCAGCAGGGCGCTCTACCCAGGGGGTAAAGCTGCTGAACCTAGAAGAGGACGACAAGGTTGCAGCCGCGGTCGTCATTCCGCCGGAAGAAGCGAAGATCGAACCGGAGAACGGCACGCTACTGCAGTAATCCGCACTGTGCTTCACGCCAGGAGGCCTCCTCAACGGGAGGCCTTCCTGCTGTTGAACCGGTTAGCGCCAGGGACCGTTGACGTATATCCCGCCTCGCCGGCGCTGCACCCCGCGGCCCGGTATCCAACCAGCGGTGCGGCGCGGGGGCCGCGCGTAGTGCCCGGAGACCCAGACGTAGCGGCGCCCATTCCAGCGGTGATGGCCGGGGATCCAGACATACCCGATGCGAGACGGGCCGACACGCTCCACGACTGGCGGGGGTGGCCCGACCCTTGCATACACCTGCGCCTGTGCGGGCCCGGCAGCGAGCGCGGCCCCAAGCAATGCAGCTATGAACAGCTTCTTCATCGTTCTTCTCTCCTAAAGGCCTGCTGCCCCGGGGGAAGTGAACACGAATGCGGAACAGATGTCGCTCGTCTACCTGGTCTGGGTAGGCCCCTATAATGAGTCACCCATGCTGACCTCTGCGCGTATTGCGGCGGCTCGCGAGCGTATCCGCGAAGAATTGTATTACTCGCCCTGCCAGGTCTCGCATGATCTGTCGGAGGCCGCAGGCCACCCCATTTACCTGAAGCTTGAGAACCTGCAGCGTACCGGCGCCTTCAAGGAGCGTGGCGCGCTGAACCGGCTGCTGCTGCTGAGCGAGGCGGAGCGGGCGCGCGGCGTGATCGCGGCCAGTGCAGGCAATCATGCGCAGGGTGTTGCATTCCACGCGGCACGGCTGGGCATTCGCGCGCGCATCGTGATGCCGCAGCCGACGCCGCTGGTAAAGATCTCTGCCACGCGGGGCTTCGGCGCCGATGTGATGCTGCACGGCGCCAATTACGATGACGCCTTTGCGGAGGCGACGCGGCTGTGCGCGGAGATGAACCTGGTTTTCATCCACCCCTTCGATGATGAGGAAGTGATTGCCGGCCAGGGAACCCTGGGCCTGGAGGTGATGGAGCAGGTGCCGCAGGTGGAGGCGATTGTGGTGCCGGTGGGCGGGGGCGGGTTGATAGGCGGCGTGGCCTGCGCGGTGAAGGAGGCGCGGCCGGATGTGCGAATCATCGGAGTGCAGACGGAGCGGCTGGCGTCGATGGTGCGCGCGGTGGAGCATGGCTCCCCGGTCACGCTGCCGGCGCAGGCCACCATCGCCGATGGCATTGCGGTGCGCCGCGCCGGTGACCGCACCCTGCCGCTGGTGCAGCGGTACGTGGACGAGATGGTGACGGTCGACGAGGAAGAGATCTCCAGCGCGATCCTGGTTCTGCTGGAGAAGGAGAAGACGCTGGCTGAGGGCGCGGGTGCGGCGGCGTTGGCGGCGCTACTGCACGGTAAGACAAGTCTGCGGACGGAGAAGACGGTGGCTCTGGTATGTGGCGGCAATATCGACGTCACGCTGCTGTCGCGCATCATCGAGCGCGGATTGGCGAAAGACGGCAGGCTGTTGCGCATCCGTGTCTTCCTGCTCGACCGGCCCGGATCGCTGCACCAGTTGACTCGCATTCTGACCGAGTGCGAGGCGAATATCGTGCAGACCAGCCACAACCGGTCCTACTACGGCGTCAACCTGGGCGATACGGTCATCGAGATCACGCTGGAGACGCGAGGGATTGCGCATATCGCGGTGATCGCGGAGGCGCTGACGGCAGCCGGCTACCGGCATGAGCGCGTGCACTGACGCGGGCAGATACAACAGAAAAGGCGCCCCGCGTAGGGCGCCTTTTTCCGTTTACGACGGAACCGTTTCCAGCCTTCCAGAGGACACCAGAGGAACCAATGCACTGCAGTGTTTCAAGTACGCGGGAGAAGGGGTTACTTCTTCGCGTATTCCTTCAACTTGGCAACGCTGTCAATATTGGATGCCTGCAGCAGTCCAGAGTTGCCGCAGTTGTCCACTTCATACGTGTTGTAGTTCTTGTGGACGAAGAGCAGATACTGCTTGCCGGTCTGCATGGGGAACTTGCTCGGACTGTTCTCGCTGAAGATATCAACGACCTGGTTGGTGATCAGGCGACCTTTGATAACCCGATCCACGTGAACGAGGTACTGGATCCCATCCAGATGAAAGGAGGAGTCCGGTACCGGCATAGCTGCTTCTACGGTACCGACCATGGTGGTGCCTGCATCGCGCAGCTCCTGGTTGATGGAGATGCGGGACGCCTGGCATTGGCCGAGGCAGGATGCGGATGCGGCCGCGATTGCGAGCGAAACGATCAAGTGCTTCATTGGAGTGCCTCCCAGACAAGCTTTGCTTCAGTACTGCTACTTCGCGTGAATGGAGATTCCCATGGCTGCGAGATTTCACCAAGCAAATCTGCTCGAAACCAGGTAATTACCCCCTTACGCCGGGTTGAACTTTGCCGTGTGTGTAAGCTCGAGCAAATAGTACGAGGGTAATGTAAATATGTCACTCAAAGAATTGCCAATGCGGTATGTAACTCAATTAGGGCACCTTATCTGCCACCGTTATAGTTCTCTACATGGAAGGTGTTACCTGGTTACCTGAACCGCGGTTTCGAACGTATTTGCAACGCAATCCAGGGCCGCAGGCGGGCGCTCCGGACCGCCGTGCAATAGAAATCAAGGAGCGAAAGCGGTAGAAAAGGGCATGTGGAACCGACGCGCTGTACGGGGATGGCGGCAGATGCTGGCCAACCAGGGCTGGGGCCCGACGCTGCGGACCGCCGGAGAGCGGGTGGCGCTCCGCTTTCGGCCAGCCGCCCTGCCGCCGGGATATGGGGAGACTTGGCAGCCACACAGTATCCACCCATTCGACCAGCAGCACGGTACGGATACCAGCGGCCTGATCTGGGGCGAGGATCTGCCCAGTGGCAGCCGCAACGACGCGTGGATCACCGGGTACTACGGCATTGCGCCCTCGGTCTTTCACCGCACCATGCGTCTGTTACCGGCGGACCTGCGCGGCTACACGTTCCTCGACTTTGGCTCCGGGAAGGGCCGCGCCTTGATGTTGGCCACGCACTATCCGTTCGCCGAGGTCGTCGGCGTAGAGCTCTCTCCGGAGCTGCATGAGATCGCGACGGCAAACCTGGCGCGGTATGCGCCGGCAGAGCGAATATGCACCACTGCGCGGACTGTCCGGGCGGATGCGACCGCCTTTGCGCTGCCGGAGACGCCAATGGTTCTGTACTTGAATCACCCGTTCTGTCGTCCGGTACTCGAGCAGGTGCTCAAGAACCTGGGCGCTTCGCTGGCGGCACACCCGCGTCCACTGCTGCTGATCTACATCAATCCTGAGACCAGGCCGGTGCTGGACCGCGCGCCCTTCCTCGAACTGATCTGGGAAGGTACGCTGTCCATGGAGGCGGAAGACAGGCTGGCAGACCGCGTGGGCTCAAGCCAGGAGGAAGTCGCCATCTATCGCAACCGGTAGCAGCACCGGTTGCCTGGAGTTGGGGGCCTCACTTCCTTCGTACTGCCCTCGAACGCGCCCACGTAAGCTTTATGCAGCAGAAACCGAAAGGAACAGCAGATGCCTAGCGAAGTGACCCTCGAAGACGCACGCCGCGTGATTGCGGCGGCAGAGAAGAAGGCCAAGGAGATTGGCCAGCCAATGAACATCGCAGTTGCGGACGAGGGTGGCAACCTGGTGGCGCATGTACGCATGGACGGGGCGTGGATGGGGTCGATCGACATATCGATCAAGAAGGCATGGACGTCGCGTGCCTTCGACATCACGACGAAGGATCTGAGCGGTCCGTCGCAGTCGGGCGGACAGTTTTTCGGCATTCATGCTTCAAACGACGGTAAGGTGATGATCTTCGCCGGCGGCATTCCGCTGAAGAAGAGTGGCCGCGTGGTGGGGGCCATCGGAGTGAGCGGCGGATCGGGCGAGCAGGACCACAGCGTAGCCGAGGCGGGGGCAGCTGCGTTCGGATCGTAACTGAGGTGGTGGCCTGCGAGGGGGTGCTCCTGCCGGAGCGCCCCTTTTTGCTTAGTGCCTACATCAGCGAAGCAGTGCGTGGGACTTGGAGGAAGCGGCGTACCCTCCTCAGCACTTCGCGCCGGCGCTGCCGCCCGATAGCATGAAGCTCTCTGGCCTTCTTCGCGTACCTGCTCTCGAGCATGCGCCGCTTTCCATTGATTTCCCTGCTCCTGTTCTGCCTGGTGTGTTTGCTGCCGGATGCGGGCGTCGCGTCACGTCGCCATGCGGTGCACGTTCCGGTCCATCGCGTTCGCTCCACGGGGGCGCGGCTGATCCATGTCCACGCGCGGCGCACCCGCGGCGAGCACCATGCCCGCCCGCGCACGGCGCGTGCCCTGCGGCATGCCCGGCGCCACGGCACGGCCGCGGTGCGCGAGGCAGCGCGGCAGGAG